>NZ_JBSHMI010000017.1:0-1260 GCF_053645235.1 Sphingobacterium sp. NPDC055346 | reverse complement strand
GTCATCGTAAGTTTGAGAAAGTATAGTTTGAGATCAATCGACAAAATATTATTTTGTTGGTCTATATGTTGATCCAGCCGAGAGAGGGAACAAGACTTTTAACTGTCATTGGTCATAAAGACCCTTCGCGATGCTAGTCCCCCTCTCTTATCCTTATTCAAACTTGGACAGTTCATTAGGCCCGCAGAGCCTGTTTTTACGATTGATAAGTTACGAATAAGAACTGCTGTGATCACAAAAATAATATCTACAAATATGGTAACAGGTATCGATTGTTCAAAGGATTATTTTGATGTTGTTCTTTTAGACGGGAACAGGAAAGTTTTTGAAGGCAGGTTTGCCAACAACCCAAAGGGATTCCAGGAGTTGCTCCCCAATGTCCAGCATTCGCATGTTGTCATGGAGCACACGGGACCGTACTATTTTTCCCTGGCATGCTTCCTCTGCGAATCCCAAGTTCGGGTATCCATAGTGAACCCGCTGATCATCCGGAGGTTTTCACAGACCAAGATGAACAGGGCCAAGACAGACCGCAAGGATGCCCTGACCATAGCGGAATATGGCACGATGTACCAACCCCCGTTATGGAGCGTTCCCAGTGAAAAGATACAGGAGATCAGGCAATTGGAGACATTCCTGAAAGGTGTGGTCAAGCGCAAACAGGTACTGATGAACCAGTTCCATGCATTTGAACATGGAGGTAATTTCATCGGTTATATCCGTGAGAGAATGGAAAGCCAAATAGAAGGTTATGATCAGGAAATACAGCAGATTGAAGCCAAGATACAGGCATTGATCCAGGAAGCTTTCCCTGACCTGCACAGGAACCTGACGAGTATCCCGGGCATTGGCCCGAAAAGCTCCGTGCTGATGATCGTAACGACAAATGGGTTCCAGGATTTTGAAAGCCACAAGCAGGTCATCTCCTATTTCGGACTGGCCCCCAGGATCTATGAGTCGGGAACGAGCGTAAGGGGAAAGGCCAGTATCTGCAAAATGGGGATGTCATCTGTACGGGCAGTCCTGTACATGGCCGCTAGGTCAGCCAGGCTATACAACAGAAGCTGCAGGGAACTGTATGAAAGACTGAGGACGGCAGGAAAGGCACATCGGGTGGCCATGATTGCGGTCGTAAACAAACTGATCAAACAGGCTTTCGCCATTGCAAAGTCTGGTGAGGTATACCGATTGGAAAAAGTCTTAGCAGAATAAAATTTGGAAAAAATTTAAAATAAATTTGGAATTAGACACAGTTCATCG
>NZ_JBSHMI010000016.1:0-2445 GCF_053645235.1 Sphingobacterium sp. NPDC055346 | reverse complement strand
TTACCATGGCGGTAGTATTATTTTAGCGAATTAAATATAGCAATCCCTGCTATATTAAACCACCGCCATTTTTTCCTTATTTAGGACGCGTCTGAATGAAAATAAAACATGAATAAAATGCGTATAGAGAACCTTTTAATTACTTTATTTGCCGTCTTTTCCTTGCTAGCGGCAAATGCACAATCTTCCCGCCCACCCCAAAGCAAGGTAATCACGGATAGTATCTATAGTGAGGTACTAAAAGCCAACCGAGCATATACGATTTATCTGCCAAAGAGTTATGAGATCGATAAAGCAAAGAAATATCCTATCCTTTACCTGTTGCATGGGATGACGGGAGTTAATACCAGCTGGTTCGAAGACCAGCGTTGCAAGGATGTAATGGATCAGCTGGTCTCCTCAGGTGAAGCTTGTGAGATGATTATTGTTTCACCCAATGCCGGAGGTAACATCTATGCTGGTGTCTGGAACGGATACTTCAATATGCCCGGATGGGCATATGAAGATTTTTTCTACAAAGAATTTCTTCCTTATATAGAGCAGACTTATCGAATAAAAAATGACAAACAGCATCGGGCAATTTCCGGATTGTCAATGGGCGGTGGTGGAGCAGTTTCCTATGCTCAAAGACACAGCGATATGTTTTGTGCCGTATATGCTATGAGTGCCTTAGTGTCTATTCCTGAGCAAGGAGCCGTAGCACCACAGCAAACTGATGACAAGGTGGCCCTATTAACTCAATCGGTCATAGAAAACAGTTGCGTAAAATATGTAGAAAAAGCTGATGACCTTCACAAGAAACAACTTCGGGAAATTGCATGGTTTGTCGATTGCGGTGACGATGACTTCCTGCTCGACCGTAACATCGAATTCACACAAGCTATGCGTCGGGCAAACATCCCGTTTGAATTTCGGGTCCGTGATGGTGGCCACACTTCCGAATACTGGCATTCTGCTCTGTACAGCTGTTTACCATTCGTAACACGTTGTTTTGGCAAATAATATCACTTAATATTTTTTTAATCAACAAATAAGAACAACAATGAAAAGATTATCAATTCTATTCGCCTTGCTTGCACTATTTATTACATCTTTCGCACAGCAGTCTCTGTGGGGAGGCCCGCAAGTAGTATCTCCCGAAATTCATGGGAACAACACCGTAACTTTCCGCATTAGAGCTCCAAAAGCAACTAAAGTGGAAATCACAGGTGACTTTCTGCCTACCCAAAAGAAGGACACACCATATGGCAAATTTGATGTTCCCGGAGTAGCGGAACTGAAAAAAAATAACGAGGGTATATGGGAATATACCACGTCCGATCCGCTGAACTCCGAACTTTATAGCTATAATTTCATCGTTGACAGCATACGTATGAATGACCCCAGTAACATCATGATGAAACGCGATGTGGCTTCAATAACCAACTATTTCATCATCAAAGGTGAAAAAGGCAATTTATATAGTACAAATACTATTCCTCATGGGACGGTAGCGCGAAGATGGTACAGTAGTCCAACATTGAAGGAGGAACGCCGCATAACAATTTACACTCCGCCGGGCTACGAAAACGGTAATCAATCTTACCCTGTATTATATTTGCTTCACGGCTCCGGCGGTGATGAAGAAGCGTGGATAGCACTTGGACGCGCGGCGCAGATACTCGATAATCTCATTGCACAGGGAAAAGCTAAACCAATGATTGTTGTTATGCCAAATGGCCATACGCAAAACACAGCATCACCTGAAGAAACAAACAGAGCATACACCCCTGCTATGGGTGGTGGTCCGAGAGAGGCTGTAGCAAGTATGGAAAATAGTTTTGGAGACATCCTGAAATTTGTAGAAGCCAATTACAGGGTTAAAGCAGGTAAAGCAAATCGTGCGGTAGCAGGTTTGTCAATGGGTGGAATGCACTCTTCAGCGATCTCCGCCCAATATGCCAATACGTTTGACTTCATCGGTATATTTTCGGCTCCTCCTCTGGCATCAATGATGACAATCGGTAATCCGAACGCAGCAGATGTACAGAAAGCTACGGATGAATTTGTAAAGAAATTAGAAGTACAGAAAAAGAACGGCTATAAATTATATTGGATCGCATGCGGAAATACAGACTTCCTGTACAAAGGTGTTATGGACAGTATGAAGAAAATGGACGAAATAGGTTTTAAATATACATACAGAGAAAGCGGAGGCGGCCACACATGGGACAACTGGAGGATCTATCTGTCCGAGTTTGCACCAATGCTCTTCTAAATTATGTCCGAAAGGAACTATCGTTAGTGTACGGCATTTTCGAGAAAACTCGAAAATGCCCCTTTCGGGTATTTACGACTTAATAAGTACACTCACAGCTGTCCTAAATAAATTTAGGTTGTAAAAAAATCTGCCTTCTTCTATGAATCAGGAAAGCTTTTCGTGAAAAATCAAATTATATCCTCAAT
>NZ_JBSHMI010000015.1:2876-4504 GCF_053645235.1 Sphingobacterium sp. NPDC055346 | reverse complement strand
AAGACAACAATTCTATTTTATAAATAGTCTTGGTCTTACACTTCATTTTACAATGGAGAGTTTGATCCTGGCTCAGGATGAACGCTAGCGGCAGGCCTAATACATGCAAGTCGGACGGGATCCATCGGTAGCTTGCTACCGGTGGTGAGAGTGGCGCACGGGTGCGTAACGCGTGAGCAACCTGCCCATATCAGGGGGATAGCCCGGAGAAATCCGGATTAACACCGCATGACACTGCATCCCGGCATCGGGAGGCAGTTAAATATTCATAGGATATGGATGGGCTCGCGTGACATTAGCTAGTTGGTGGGGTAACGGCCCACCAAGGCGACGATGTCTAGGGGCTCTGAGAGGAGAATCCCCCACACTGGTACTGAGACACGGACCAGACTCCTACGGGAGGCAGCAGTAAGGAATATTGGTCAATGGGGGCAACCCTGAACCAGCCATGCCGCGTGCAGGACGACTGCCCTATGGGTTGTAAACTGCTTTTGTTAGGGAATAAACCCCACTACGTGTAGTGGGCTGAATGTACCTAAAGAATAAGGATCGGCTAACTCCGTGCCAGCAGCCGCGGTAATACGGAGGATCCGAGCGTTATCCGGATTTATTGGGTTTAAAGGGTGCGTAGGCGGCACTTTAAGTCAGGGGTGAAAGACGGCAGCTCAACTGTCGCAGTGCCCTTGATACTGAAGTGCTTGAATGCGGTTGAAGACGGCGGAATGAGACAAGTAGCGGTGAAATGCATAGATATGTCTCAGAACACCGATTGCGAAGGCAGCTGTCTAAGCCGTTATTGACGCTGATGCACGAAAGCGTGGGGATCGAACAGGATTAGATACCCTGGTAGTCCACGCCCTAAACGATGATGACTCGATGTTTGCGATATACCGTAAGCGTCCAAGCGAAAGCGTTAAGTCATCCACCTGGGGAGTACGCCCGCAAGGGTGAAACTCAAAGGAATTGACGGGGGCCCGCACAAGCGGAGGAGCATGTGGTTTAATTCGATGATACGCGAGGAACCTTACCCGGGCTTGAAAGTTACTGAAGGATGCAGAGACGCATCCGTCCCTCGGGACAGGAAACTAGGTGCTGCATGGCTGTCGTCAGCTCGTGCCGTGAGGTGTTGGGTTAAGTCCCGCAACGAGCGCAACCCCTATGTTTAGTTGCCAGCACGTCAAGGTGGGGACTCTAAACAGACTGCCTGCGCAAGCAGAGAGGAAGGCGGGGACGACGTCAAGTCATCATGGCCCTTACGTCCGGGGCTACACACGTGCTACAATGGATGGTACAGCGGGCAGCTACACAGCAATGTGATGCCAATCTCGAAAAGCCATTCACAGTTCGGATCGGGGTCTGCAACTCGACCCCGTGAAGTTGGATTCGCTAGTAATCGCGTATCAGCAATGACGCGGTGAATACGTTCCCGGGCCTTGTACACACCGCCCGTCAAGCCATGAAAGCTGGGGGTACCTAAAGCATGTAACCGCAAGGAGCGTGTTAGGGTAAAACCGGTAATTGGGGCTAAGTCGTAACAAGGTAGCCGTACCGGAAGGTGCGGCTGGAATACCTCCTTTCTAGAGCCCGCTCCGGGGGAGCTGCGCCACATACATGATCTATACAGAAAA
>NZ_JBSHMI010000015.1:1548-2778 GCF_053645235.1 Sphingobacterium sp. NPDC055346 | reverse complement strand
GAGATAAGCTAGTCCCGTAGCTCAGTTGGTTAGAGCACTACACTGATAATGTAGGGGTCAGCAGTTCAAATCTGCTCGGGACTACCATCACACGGGGGATTAGCTCAGCTGGCTAGAGCACCTGCCTTGCACGCAGGGGGTCAACGGTTCGAATCCGTTATTCTCCACGTTTCTGAGCGCAGTGTAAAGGAAATGTACGGCCGTCACGGTCTAGATACTAAGTACTTGATACTAACTGCTCGGATAAAGAGTTCTTTGACATATTGGAAGAAAAGAGATTAACAAGAGAAGACAACAGAGGCTCCATGCGCAAGCATGGGACCAAAAGCAACCTACCACTTGGCAAAAGGGGTGGTAGCGTGAAGAAAGTAAACAAGGGCACACGGGGGATGCCTAGGCTCTCAGAGGCGATGAAGGACGTGATAAGCTGCGATAAGCCACGGGGATCGGCAAATGCGAATCGATCCGTGGATTTCCGAATGGGGCAACCCGGCATGTTGAAGACATGCCATCAATTGAGGCGAACGCGCTGAACTGAAACATCTAAGTAGGCGTAGGAGGAGAAAATAACAATGATTTCCCAAGTAGTGGCGAGCGAACGGGAAAGAGCCCAAACCGGTCATGTCACGGCATGGCCGGGGTTGTAGGACCACGATATTGTACTGTGCTATGAACTGGAAGCAGGTGGGAAACTGCGCGACAAGGGTGAGAGCCCCGTACAGGCAAAGAATGCAGGCATAGTGGTATCCTGAGTACCGCGGGACCGGAGAAATCCTGTGGGAATCCGCCAGCACCATCTGGCAAGGCTAAATACTCCTGAGAGACCGATAGTGGACCAGTACCGTGAGGGAAAGGTGAAAAGAACCCCGAACAGGGGAGTGAAAAGAACCTGAAACCGTGTGCTTACAAGCGGTCGGAGCGGAGCGATTCCGTGACGGCGTGCCTTTTGCATAATGAGCCTACGAGTTACTCTTGTCCGGCAAGGTTAATGGCTTAAGGCCAGGAGCCGAAGCGAAAGCGAGTCTGAACAGGGCGCACAGTCGGACGAGGTAGACGCGAAACCTTGTGATCTACCCTTGGGCAGGTTGAAGGTGCGGTAACACGTACTGGAGGACCGAACCGATAAACGTTGAAAAGTTTCCGGATGACCTGAGGGTAGGGGTGAAAGGCCAATCAAACTGGGAAATAGCTCGTACTCCCCGAAATGTTTTTAGGAACAGCGTCGGCATG
>NZ_JBSHMI010000015.1:0-1452 GCF_053645235.1 Sphingobacterium sp. NPDC055346 | reverse complement strand
ATGGAGTCTAGCAGAGGTAGAGCTACCGATTGGGTGCGGGGGAGTCAAATCCTACCAAATCCAGACGAACTCCGAATGCTGCTAGATATGGCCGGCAGTGAGGCTTTGGGTGCTAAGGTCCAAGGCCGAGAGGGAAAGAACCCAGACCATCAGCTAAGGTCCCCAAATCCGTTCTAAGTTGAACTAACGAGGTCCGGTTGCCCAGACAGCTAGGATGTTGGCTTGGAAGCAGCCATTCATTTAAAGAGTGCGTAACAGCTCACTAGTCGAGCGGCCGGGCGTGGATAATAAACGGGCATCAAGAACGGTACCGAAGCTATGGATTGCAATTTATTGCACTGGTAGGGGAGCATTCCATCGGGGGCGAATCCGCAGGGCGACCTGTGGTGGACCTGATGGAAAAGCAAATGTAGGCATAAGTAACGATAAGGCGGGTGAGAAACCCGCCCACCGAAAGACCAAGGTTTCCTGATCAACGCTAATCGGATCAGGGTCAGTCGGGACCTAAGGCGCATCCGAACGGAGGCAGCCGATGGCCAACGGGTTAATATTCCCGTACTGTTGATGACTGCGATGTGGTGACGGAGTAGTGACACTGCCGCGAACTGACGGAATAGTTCGTTGAAGGGCAAAGGTATTGGACCGGTAGGCAAATCCGCCGGTACAGCCGAAGCCCGATAGTACAGCAAACCCTCGGGGGCGCTGATAGCGCAGGTAAGCAGACTTCCAAGAAAACCCGCTAAGCTCCAGGTCATCAAGACCCGTACCGCAAACCGACACAGGTGGTCGAGGAGAGGATCCTAAGGTGCTCGAGTGAATCATGGCTAAGGAACTCGGCAAAATGGCCCTGTAACTTCGGGAGAAGGGGCGCTTCCTCCAGCGATGGAGAAGCCGCAGTGAAAAGGCCCAGGCGACTGTTTAGCAAAAACATATGGCTTTGCGAAATCGAAAGATGAGGTATAAGGCCTGACACCTGCCCGGTGCTGGAAGGTTAAGAGGGGATGTCATCCTCCGGGAGAAGCATTGAATCGAAGCCCCAGTAAACGGCGGCCGTAACTATAACGGTCCTAAGGTAGCGAAATTCCTTGTCGGGTAAGTTCCGACCTGCACGAATGGTGTAACGATCTGGGCGCTGTCTCAGCCATGAGCTCGGTGAAATTGTGGTATCGGTGAAGACGCCGGTTACCCGCAACGGGACGGAAAGACCCCATGAACCTTCACTATAGCTTAACATTGAAATTGGGTACAGGATGTGTAGGATAGGCGGGAGTAGTCGAAGCGGTTTCGCCAGGAATCGCGGATACGCCCTTGAAATACCGCCCTTTCTGTATTCGGTTTCTAATCCCATCATGTGGGAGACATTGTTTGGTGGGTAGTTTGACTGGGGTGGTCGCCTCCAAAAAGGTAACGGAGGCTTTCAAAGGTAAGCTCAGTACGCTTGGTAACCGTACG
>NZ_JBSHMI010000014.1:5000-16726 GCF_053645235.1 Sphingobacterium sp. NPDC055346 | reverse complement strand
CCGGACACTCGCGGGACTGCGGGAAGACATCCTGGACGCGCTGAACCACGCAGGAATTGCACCCGACAAACTTCAGATGGTCGGCAGCACCGTGAGCCGCGCGCATCATCATGCGGCGGGCGCAGTTTGAGGCGAAGAAACGTCCAGTGGACGTTTCGATCCGATAACGGGGACTCCGAAAGAGGCTCTTGGCCGTTCGAGAGCGTCCGTTGAAAACGATCCACTGGATTGTTTCCCGGACCACCTTCCACTTCTCGACCAGGATCCATCTCCGCGTCAACGGCGCTGGCCTCCCGATGAGGACCGAGATCACGCCCGGGCAGGATTCAGACTACACGGGCTATGATCTGGTGATGGCCGAAACCTCCGCAGCCCGCCGTGTTGGTCGCCGACAGGGGCTATGACTCTGATAAAATTCGAGAAGACATCGAGAACCGCAACGCGCTGCCGTTCGTCGGAAAAACAGGCCCCCGGGCTGTTGCCTGACCCGCCTCACTCCCGATGCGCAAGGTGCGCAAGGTTGTGGACATGACCATCTATACGCTGCGCAACATGGTCGAGCGCTGCTTCAACAAGCTCAAGAACAGTCGCCGCCTGGCAACCCGCTACGACAAAACCGCAGACAGCTTCCTCGGCTTCATAAAAATCGCCTGCATCAGGCTATGGATCCGCAATTTATCAACATAATCTAAACCATTAATTTTAATGATTTTATTCGCCTATCCCAGCGTCCTGGTCAGTGCCCAGAAAAAGAACATTGGCACAACCCTGGACAGTTTCAGTCATGGAATCCCAAAGAGTCCCGAAGAATGATTCTGATTCGCCCTACCCGTTCCGCCATGCCGACATAAGCCCGTGCCTAGCCCCCTCATGCCACGCCACCAGACACCGCAGCGCACCCCCGGCAGCACCTCACGCGAGATGAACGGCACGGCATTGCCGCCGTGCCAGACTGTCAGCCCCTCCCGCGTGATCGAGTAGGTCGCGGGACGGGTGACCGGCGCATCACCGCGCGATGGCATTGTGCAAGGCGCCCGTCAGCATGTCCTGCGCATCCTTCAGCTAGGCCTTGGCCAAGCTTTGCGGCACCGCCGCGCTCGGCTTGAGCCCCTGATCGCATCCGGCACGCAGCTGCGCGCATAGCCGAGGACCAGTTCCAGCGCCGCCCGACCGGTCATCTCGCGGGCAACGGCCAGTTGCGCCCCGGTCATCAAGGCCTAATGCGGGGTCTCACGATGGCGGGCGTCGATGTCGATGCCCCCAAAAAAACCGTACGAGGCGGGGCAACTGGAACAGTACAGATCAAGGATTGTTCAACTTTGCACCAGCAGGGTTTGCGTGATCGCGCAAGCTCACTACGTTGGGTTTAAGCAATCCACCCAAACTCTTGTCCGGGGTCATGAACGGAACCGTCCGAACAATAATTACGCTGGCGTGCGTTGCACTCCTGATCGCTGTCTCGTGGTCGGCTATGGATGACCTCAAGGAGTCCCACGACCGGAAGCACCGGGCGAACATCGTATTCGATGAGCGGAACGACTGAACTCTGCCCAGCAGCACGGCCCAGCTTTTCGGGCCGAAGATACCATCACGGGTCACGTCATAGCCCGGGCTAGCAAGCCGCGCTGCGCGGTCATGACGTGCTGACCGAGTGAGCTGCGCCGGATCGTTGGCGGGATTTCGGGGGTTGCCCGCCACATCTTCGTCGTCGCCGCCATTCACAACTAGGCCGAACGACCCGTTAAAGCCAATATAGACTGCGGCTACAGGTCCGTGGTCATTTCAGCCGGGGGTATCGCTGGCCCTGAACCCAGCGATGAAGGGTTGATACTTTGGGGAAGAGTGCCGGGGATCATGATGGATATGACCAAGTATCTATTCCCCAAGATCAGGTCGCCATCAAGGGCCTCTCTTCCTTCGAATTTCAGCACCCCTGAACTGATGCGGTGGATGCCCCCACCCATCGGCATCTCTTATGCCATGATGGTTGCATCGAAACCGAACGGAGGGCACATCAATGATGACAACGATCAGCATGTTGGCGATCGACTTGGCGAAGGGCAGTTTCCAGGTCTGCGCGATCGGGCTGGACGGGGCGGTTCTATATAACCGTGTGCTGTCGCGGACCCGTCTGACGAATCTCCTTGCCGAACAGTCGGCCTGCGTGGTGGCGATGGAGGCCTGCGCCACGTCGCATTACTGGGGCCGGGTGGCGCAGTCCCACGGTCACGAGGTGCGTCTGGTGCCAGCGGTGTATGTGAAACCGTTCGTGAAACGACAGAAAAACGACAAGGCGGATGCCGAAGCCATCGCCGAGGCCGCGTCGCGCCCGACCATGCGGTTCGTGGCCGTGAAGAGTGCCGAGACGCAGGGCCGCGCAGTGGCGTTTCGGACGCATCAATGTCTGGTGCGGCAGCGCACGCAGCTCATCAACGCCCTCCGCGGACATCTGGCCGAGTTCGGGCTGGTGGCGCCGAAGGGGCCCGCGAGCCTGAAGGTTCTGGAGAATGCACTGGCAGATCCGGCCAGCGATGTGCCAGGCCATGTTCGGGAGATGGGCGCGATCTACGTCGAGCAGATCGCGAGGTTGACAGAGGTGATCGGACGACTGGCGGAAGAACTCGAGGCCGCATCAAGGACAGATACGCAACTTCGTCGGCTGTGCACCATCCCCGGGATCGGCCCGGTCACCGCCGGAGCTGTTGCGGCATTCGCACCGGATCTTGCCACGTTCGACAGTGGGCGCAATTTTGCCGCTTGGCTCGGCCTGGTGCCGAAACAGAGGTCGACGGGTGGAAAAACCAGACTGGGTTCGGTCAGCAAAATGGGGCAGACCGATATCCGCCGCCTGCTGATCGTCGGTGCCATGAGTGTGATCCGCTGGGTTGTCCGCAAGGGGGGCAGCGCGAACCGTTGGCTGGCCGCGCTGGTGATGCGCAAGCCGAAGATGGTCGCGGCCGTTGCGCTGGCGAACAAGATGGCCCGGATGATCTGGGCGCTGACGACAAAAGAACAGGATTACAGAATGGCGTGACCCGAGCCCGGAAAGGGGCGACGGCACGGCATGGCCGAAAGGCCGGGGTGAGCGATCGACGAGGAGTAGGCGACACGGACTTCGAAGTTCAAGGCAGGAAGATTCAGTCCCGGGGCTCGAGCGCATGCAGCTCTCTGAACCGATGTGAACCCAGCCTTCCGAACAGCATACCGGCCCGTGGCGTCGTGGAAGGCCACGCTGAGAGGCCTGACACACGTCCGATCGAAGACCCCGCCGACAAACCGAAGATTTAGCTTGCCAAACCGGGGGTATCCACACACGCTCCGGGTTTGCCGGAGGCTTATTTCGGTTAGTTACGCGGCCATGTCTTCAGTTTCCAGAGCGGCGTAGAAGTTGGCCTCGGCTTCCGCCGGCGGGATGTTCCCGATCGGCTCGAGCAGGCGGCGGTTGTTGAACCAGTCCACCCATTCGAGGGTCGCATACTCGACGGCCTCGAAGCTGCGCCAAGGTCCGCGTCGGTGGATGACCTCGGCCTTGAACAGACCGTTGATCGTTTCCGCCCACGCGTTGTCGTAGCTGTCGCCGACGCTGCCCACGGATGATTCGATGCCGGCCTCACCCAACCGCTCGGTGTAGCGAATAGACAGGTATTGCGACCCGCGGTCGGAATGATGGACGAGACCCGCGCCCTTGACCGGGCGGCGATCGTGGACGGCCTGTTCCAAGGCGTAGAGCACGAAGCCTGCATGCGCTGTTTGGCTTGCCCGCCAGCCGACGATCCGGCGAGCATAAGCGTCGATGACGAAGGCTACATAGACGAACCCTCGCCAAGTAGCGACGTAGGTGAAATCGCTGACCCAGAGCATGTTCGGCGCTGGAACTCTGAACTGCCGGTTCACCTTGCCCAGCGGGCACGGGGTCTTCTTGTCGGGGATGGTCGTCTTGTGCGGCTTACCTCGGATGATGCCTTGAATACCCATCGGCGAGTGAGGCGTGAGCCGCCACCGGTTCAAGGCCACGCCGAACGCGTGGAGTGGCTGCTGACCAGGACGATCGAGGCAGCTCGGGCCTCTGGCGCGGTCACCGACAAGAGCCTGAAGCGGATCGCAGTCGATACGACCGTGATGGAAAAGAACATCGCCTATCCGACGGATGCCCGGCTCTACGAGCGGGCCCGCGCCCTGCTGGTTGGTCTGGCGAAGAGGGCCGGGATCGAGTTGCGCCAGAGCTATGCCCGTCTTGCGCCGCGACTGGCGATCCAGGTCGGTCGCTACGCCCATGCCCGCCAGTTCAAGCGCATGCGCAAGGCGCTGCGCCAGCTCAGGGGCTATGTCGGCCGGGTGCGCCGCGATCTGCGCCGGCACCTGCAGGACATCCCGCAAGGCCCCCTGCGCGAGAGGGTTGTGGACGCCCTCTGGCTGGTCGGGCGCCTGCTGGAACAGGGGCCGAAGAGCAAAGACAAGCTCTTTTCCCTGCATGAGCCCGAGGTTGACTGCATCTCCAAGGGCAAGGCGCGGATGCGCTACGAGTTTGGCACCAGGGTCAGCCTCGCGACCACCCTCGACGGCGGCCTCATAGTCGGCGCCCGCAGCTTTCCCGGCAACCCTTATGATGGCCACACCCCGGCACCGGCGCTGGAGCAGGTCGCGCTCCTGACCGACACGAGGCCCAATCTCGCCGTCGTCGACCGCGCCATGGCGTGGGCACCACCAAGACCCTGATCAGCGGCATGCGGCGCGGCATCACGCCGTTACTGGCCAAGCTCCTGAAACGACGCAGCGCCATCGAACCCGAAATCGGTCACATGAAGAGCGACGGACGTCTTGCCAGATGCCCGCTGAAGGGCCGCATCGGCGACGCGGTCTTCGCCGTGCTCTGTGCCTGTGGCCACAACATCCGCAAGATCCTGGCCCATATCAGGGCTCTTTGGGCCCTGTTACTCCACCTGATTGCGACAATCATCTGGCGCGAAAGGCCCCTTCACAGGCAAGCATTGCCCGCCTGACACGGTTGTTCAGAGCCGACTGATAGCCCGTTGATCGTCTCCGCCAACGCTGCCAGCGAGAACCGTGCTGGCCCTGGTTGCCGAGATCCATCCGCACGGCGCGCTCGCGCACTTCAGGTGAAAACATGTTCGTGGTCTTGCTCATGATGCGCCATCCCACTCAAGAGTTCGAGCCTCCTCCAAAACCGGAGCGGTTCAAACATCCATCGGGCTCCAGTCGCGGCTGGATGAAAATTCAGAGGCAGGTCAAACGACCAAAGGTCGATCATGCACTAACTATCAATCTGGCCTCCTCAAATAGGGCTGATCAAACAGCATTTTTCACTTGTAGTCCTCAAGTGAGGCTCATATATGGTGCCGCATGCGAGGCAAACAACATCCCTCGCAACCTCAGGTGGGGCCATAGCTCAGTTGGTAGAGCGCTTGAATGGCATTCAAGAGGTCAGGGGTTCAATTCCCCTTGGCTCCACCAATAAAATCAAAGACTTAGACATAGACTGAAACCCTCTAACCTCGCGCCGGGGCACAATGGGGGCACATTCCCGTTGCGCTAGGTTGCCTTCCCTCGCCGCGCATTTTCCAGCCGTTTCGCCTCGCGATATGCCGGATCAGTCCTGTAGCGTTCCCGACGCTGTTCGCGGATTCGCGGCCTGTTCTGCTTGAGCCATGCCAGCTTCCCCTCGCGATACGCTTCATCGGCAAGATATTTCTGCGACATGTGGTCATGCCACTCATCAGTCCCGCGTCTGGCGTGATGGCAGGTAATGCACGTCCCGCCCTTCACCCATCGTTCTGATACATGACCCCATTTGCAGGGCTTGCCTGTAAAGTATCGCGGCAAGGAAAGGCTGCGGGCTGTCTCTTGGTCGATCTCATCCCCCCAATAGAACACCTCGGGGGGATCGCACTTAACCATAGGGAAACGCCGACAGCCGTAAGCGCGACGTTGCGGCCCTATGCTGCGAGGCTTGACGGCTGGTTGAAGCGCCATGGCATGAGGTCTTCGATACCGCTTTGTGGGTGACCGTCGAGGATGGCGCGCAGTGTGGCGGCGAGATAGTCGACCGGGTTCACGTCGGACATCTTGCAGGTAGCGACCAGCGAGGCGAGCATAGCCCAGTTTTCGGCGCCGACTTCATTCCCGGCGAAGAGTGCATTTTTTCTTGTCAGGGCAATCGGCCTGATCTGGTTCTCGACCGGGTTGGTGTCGAGTTCCAGCATGCCGTGCTCGAGGAAGCGGATCAGTCCGGGCCAGTGCGCGAGGGAGTAGCGGATGTCTTCGGCAAGCTGGGATTTCTGCGGTATGCGCGAGAGTTGGGCTTCCAGCCAGGGTTTCAGCGCCGCGATGATCGGGGCCGAATGCTCACGCCGGGCAGCAAGGCGCATAGCGGCCTCCTTACTCCGCACGGACTTCTCGATCTGATAAAGCAGCGCGATCTGGCGCAGCATTTCCTCGGCAATGGGTGAACCATCGCTCTCGAAGCGCTTTACGAAGCGGCGGCGGACATGGGTCCAGCAATAGACCAGTTGCCACGGGCCATTGTCGCGCGCGATCTCGGTCATCGCGTTGTAGGACTGGTAGGCGTCGCATTGCAGGAAGCGGCCGTGGTATCCGGCGAGGAAGTTCAGCGGATGCGCCTTACCCCGGCCAGGGGCATAGTGGAAGAGCACGATGGGTGGGCCAGCCCCGCCATGGCCGCGATCATCGGATACGACGGCCCAGAAGAATCCGCTCTTGGTGCGTTTCAGGCCCGGTTCCAGCACCGGCGCGCGGGTTTCATCCACGAAGATGCGGTCTGCGCCACGCAGATGGGCACGCATATGGTTGATGACGGGCATCAGGTGGAAACAGGCGCGCCCGACCCAGTTGCCGAGTGTGCCGCGGTCCAGATCGATCCCTTGCCGCTTGAAGATCTCGGCCTGCCGATAAAACGGCAGGTGGTCACCGAACTTCGAGACGATAATCCAGGCGATGAAGAGTTCCGTGGGCAGCCCGCCGGGCACGACATGCTCGGGGGCATGGGCCTGCGCGACAGCTTGCGAGCAACGGCGGCAGGCGTATTTCGGGCGCCGCGTGACCAGCACCCGGAACTGGGCGGGGATCACGTCGAGACGTTCGGACACGTCTTCCCCGATCCTGGCCATCTCGCCGCATCCACAGGGGCAGAGCGTGCTGGCAGGCTCGATCACGCGCTCGACCCGGGGCAGATGCGACGGCAGATGGCCACGGTTGCGCTTGGGCTTGCGCGGTGTTTCTCCGCGCGCCCGTTGCATCGCCGCTTCGGCCTTTTCTTGTGCTGCCTCGAGCACACCTTGAGCAAATTCGGCATCTTCCAGGGGCAGGTTGAACTGGTCGGGCGAGAGCTTTTCGGAGCGCTTGCCGAATTTCTCGCGCTGCGCCGCGTGCAGGATATCCTGCAGCCGCCGATTGGCCTCTTGCGTCTCGGCCAGCGTCGCCTCCACCTCGGCGAGGCGGGCCTTCAGCAGGGCGTTTTCGCGCGCAAGATCAGCTGTTTCCATGGCGGGAAGTGAATCACAGGATGCCCTTGCAGGCCAGCAAAAACAGGCGTTTCGACGCAGCCTGCCAGTCACCCCGCCGCCAGCGGGCGCCGCGCCCGTTCGGGTCGGACCAGCCGCCAATCCACGCCCTCAAACAGCGCTGCAAACTGCGCTCCGGACATGCGCATGACCCCGTCGCGCACCTGTGGCCAGACGAACTTGCCGCCCTCGAGCCGCTTGTGAACCAGCACCATCCCGGTCTGATCCCAGATCAAGAGCTTGATCCGATCCGCCCGCTTCGCTCGGAACACAAAGGCGGCTCCGCAGAACGGATCCATCCCGAACATCTCCTGCACCGCCAGTGCCAGACCGTCGATCCCCTTGCGAAAGTCGACAGGCCGGGTCGCCACGAAGACCTTCACCGGGCCGCCCTGGCCGAACATCACGACGCCGCTGCCCGTGCCGCGCGGATTGCCCGGGTCAGTTGGCCCTCGTCGACACCAGGACCCGCGCGGATGACGATGTCGCCCACCACGATTTCGAGATCAGACCCGGGGACGGCCGCCGAAGCCTCAGTCGCGCTGTCATCAACCACCAGTTCCGCGAAGAACGGCAAGGCCGCCACGCTTTCGGGCACCACCAAATTACCTTTGCGTATCTGCTTGCGCCAATCGTAAATCTGCCAGCGGGTCGTGCCGTGCTTGCGCGCAGTATCTGCGACCGTCACCCCGGGCATCATGCTCTCCGCCGCGATCCGCGCCCGCTCTGCCTTCGTCCGCCGCCGACGACCGCTTGGCCCCCCGATCACCTCAAGCCGCGAGACCCCGACGCCTATAGAGCCGTCCAATTGGACGCCCATTTTGCCGTCTCTCTCCAAATCCAAAACCTCCGCTGCACATGTCCAGCGGAGAATGAAGGCATCAACTCAAAAATGGCAGGAGGGGATCGGCGTCGCGCTTACGGACTGCTGCGCCTGGCCACCGGATGGCCCGCGCATGCGGCAGTGAAGGGCAGACATGCGAACGCGGCCTCGGGCGGAAACCACGAGGCCGTTGATAATATTGAAGAAATAGTGTTGGTTGCGGGGGTAGGATTTGAACCTACGACCTTCAGGTTATGAGCCTGACGAGCTACCGGGCTGCTCTACCCCGCGCCGATTGCATCGCTTTTTTTGCGGTGCTTTTTCATATCGTTTCAGAGATTATCGCTTCTTACCAGGTCTGGCGGTGACCTACTCTCCCACGTCTTGAGACGCAGTACCATCGGCGCAGCGGCACTTAACGGCCGAGTTCGGGATGGGATCGGGTGTTTTGCTCGCGCTAGGGCCACCAGACCAGGAAAGAAGCGATCAGCGTTGACCCTGCCTTTTTTGGCGGGGTTTTGTTGTCCAAGGATGCTTTGGAAGAAGTCTTGCTTCTTCCGGATCAAATCAAGCCTATCGAGCCATTAGTACCGGTCAACTGAATGCATTGCTGCACTTACATCTCCGGCCTATCGACGTGGTGGTCTTCCACGGCTCTCAAGGGAGACCTTGTTTTGAGGGGGGCTTCACGCTTAGATGCCTTCAGCGTTTATCCTGTCCGTTCATAGCTACCCTGCACTGCCGTTGGCACGACAACAGGTCCACCAGTGGAACGTTCACCCCGGTCCTCTCGTACTAGGGGCAACTCCTCTCAAGTCTCCAACACCCACGGCAGATAGGGACCGAACTGTCTCACGACGTTCTAAACCCAGCTCACGTACCTCTTTAAACGGCGAACAGCCGTACCCTTGGGACCTGCTCCAGCCCCAGGATGAGATGAGCCGACATCGAGGTGCCAAACGATGCCGTCGATATGGACTCTTGGGCATCATCAGCCTGTTATCCCCAGCGTACCTTTTATCCGTTGAGCGATGGCCCTTCCACTCGGGACCACCGGATCACTATGGCCGTCTTTCGACTCTGCTCGACTTGTCAGTCTTGCAGTCAGGCTGGCTTCTGCCATTGCACTCAACGAGCGATTTCCGACCGCTCTGAGCCAACCTTCGCGCGCCTCCGTTACTCTTTGGGAGGCGACCGCCCCAGTCAAACTACCCGCCACGCAGGGTCCCGGATCCGGATAACGGACCGCGGTTAGACATCAAGAGTGCGAAGGGCGGTATCTCAAGGATGGCTCCACCGGAACTGGCGTCCCGATTTCAAAGCCTACCGCCTATCCTGCACATCGCAATCCTGATGCCAGTGCGAAGCTGTAGTAAAGGTGCATGGGGTCTTTCCGTCTAACCGCGGGAAGTGTGCATCTTCACACACAATTCAATTTCGCTGAGTCCACATTTGAGACAGCGGGGAAGTCGTTACGCCATTCGTGCAGGTCGGAACTTACCCGACAAGGAATTTCGCTACCTTAGGACCGTTATAGTTACGGCCGCCGTTTACCGGGGCTTCAATTCAATGCTTGCACATCTCCTTTTAACCTTCCGGCACCGGGCAGGCGTCAGACCCTATACGTCGTCTTGCGACTTCGCAGAGCCCTGTGTTTTTAGTAAACAGTCGCCACCCCCTGGTTTGTGCCCCCCGCCGACAGTTGCCTGCCAACGGGGCCTCCTTCTCGCGAACTTACGGAGGTATTTTGCCGAGTTCCTTAAATGTGGTTCTCTCAAGCGCCTTGGTATTCTCTACCAGTCCACCTGTGTCGGTTTAGGGTACGGTCTCATGGAGGGCTATTTCCAGGAACCGCCTGGCTGCCAGACCAATCCGATAAGGCCTGACAACTTCCGCGATCCGTCACCATCTCCTGGCCCAGGAATATTAACCTGGTTCCCATCGACTACGCCTTTCGGCCTCGCCTTAGGGGCCGGCTTACCCTGCTCAGATTAGCTTTAAGCAGGAACCCTTGGACTTTCGGCGACAGGGTCTCTCACCCTGTTTGTCGCTACTCATGTCAACATTCTCACTTCTGATCACTCCACCGGTTGCCTCACGGCCCGGCTTCACAGTCAGAACATTGCCTCCGTCACGTCCGGGGACGCAAAAGAGGCAGCGTTCTATATCACAGAACGCTCCGCTACCGCGCACCATAAGGTGCACCCAAAGCTTCGGCTCGTGGCTTGAGCCCCGTTACATCTTCGCCGCAAGACCTCTTGATTAGACCAGTGAGCTGTTACGCTATCTTTAAAGGATGGCTGCTTCTAAGCCAACCTCCTGGTTGTTTTGGAAGTCTCACATGCTTTCCCACTTAGCCACGAATTGGGGGCCTTAGCTGTTGGTCAGGGTTGTTTCCCTCTCCACGACGGACGTTAGCACCCGCCGTGTGTCTGCCAGATAGTTCTTCCCGGTATTCGGAGTTTGCTTAGACTCAGTAAGGCTGTGGGCCCCCATCATCCATGCAGTGCTCTACCCCCGGGAGAATTCGTCTGACGCGCTACCTAAATAGCTTTCGCGGAGAACCAGCTATCTCCGAGTTTGATTGGCCTTTCACCCCTAGGCACAAGTCATCCCGATCCTTTTCAACGGATGTGGGTTCGGCCCTCCAGTTAGTGTTACCTAACCTTCAGCCTGCTCATGCCTAGATCACTCGGTTTCGGGTCTGATCCGTCTGACTATGTCGCCCATTTAAGACTCGCTTTCGCTGCGCCTACACCTAACGGCTTAAGCTTGCCAGACAGACCAAGTCGTTGACCCATTATACAAAAGGTACGCCGTCAGGGCTCCGCCGTTCCGAAGAACATGGGCCCCTCCGACTGCTTGTAGGCGTCCGGTTTCAGAAACTGTTTCACTCCCCTCGTCGGGGTGCTTTTCACCTTTCCCTCACGGTACTGGTTCGCTATCGGTCAGTAAGGAGTACTTAGCCTTCGAGGGTGGTCCCCCGATCTTCAGACAGGATTTCACGTGTCCCGCCCTACTTAATACGTCCGATCAAACTTCCCATACGGGGCTGTCACCCACTATGGCTGATCTTTCCAGATCATTCTGGTCATTCTCACGGCTCGGCTGGTCCCCGTTCGCTCGCCGCTACTGGGGGAGTATCTGTTGATTTCCTTTCCTCCGGGTACTTAGATGTTTCAGTTCCCCGGGTTCGCTTCTTAAACCCTATGTATTCAGGTAAAAGATACCTGGTTAACCCGATTATTGATTGCCAGAAGCAAACAATAACCAAGTGTCAGGTGGGTTTCCCCATTCGGAAATCCATGGATCAAAGCTTATTCTCAGCTCCCCATGGCTTATCGCAGAGTATCACGTCCTTCATC
>NZ_JBSHMI010000013.1:0-21939 GCF_053645235.1 Sphingobacterium sp. NPDC055346 | reverse complement strand
CAAAGTCTGGTGAGGTATACCGATTGGAAAAAGTCTTAGCAGAATAAAATTTGGAAAAAATTTAAAATAAATTTGGAATTAGACACAGTTCATCGCGAGATCCTTGGGGTCATATTTTCCTAAATTATTTTGATCCTCTTCCCAATCCATATTGGCAATAAAATCGGCTGTAAGCATCTCCTCGATTCGTGCATTGTCCATGTTGGTAGAAATCAACGCTTCTCGTATATTTTCTTTTGTCCAGCCTGACTCTGGTCGTTGGACCGCAAATAGATCCATTTTATATCCGCTCCTTTTCGTTAATATTCCATTTTCTACTGTTAGAGTGATCCTAGAGGGTGGTGAGGAAAAAAATCGATAAGTTTCTATGACATAAGTATAGCTGTTATTGCTTTCAGACTTGAAGTTTTCCCATTTTTTTAGACTCTTTTTATAGGCTGATTCGTGGTCAATGGACAAGGAATCATCTTTGCTGCAGGAAAATAACAGCAACATCATAGAAATTAAGGTGAGTAGGTTTTTCATAATTACGTGTTTATTGGTCCGAGGATAATCTCGTTTTTAAGAAACGACTATTATTTTCATTCCGCTACGTTATTTGTTAAAATGTTTTGAATCTGGATTTTGTGATAATTTCATTAACTTAAATGAGCAAATGCTTATGAAAATCTGAATTGTCCTTCTAAAACCTATACCATGAGAATTACAACTATCTTTAATTTAAAAACATTCCTTATCTCCTTCTTGTTCATTTTTATTGCACAATATACTGTGCTTTCCAAACCATTTCCAACAGATTCTGCTAAAGTTAAGATCATATTTGATACGGATATGGGGCCGGATTATGATGATATCGGAGCCATTGCACTGTTACATGCTTTTGCCAATCAAGGCAAGGTAGAAATTTTGGCTACGGTTTCTTCCGATGCCCATAAGGACATTCCCGGGACCATCGAGGTATACAACAGATATTTTAAACGTAGGGATATTCCCGTTGGACAGACTTATAGCCCCTTGGCTCCCAATTTTACGGCGGCAAACAATTGGAATGAACAGATCATCAAAAAGTTCGCTCCAGAGCTCTTAACTAAGAAGTATGAACCTTCAGTTTCGATTTATAGAAAGGTATTGGCAGAACAGCCGGATAATAGCGTTACGATAGTGACCGTTGGGTTTATGACGAATATCAGTGATCTTTTGCAGTCAAAAGCAGATAAATATTCCAATCTAAATGGGATGGAGTTGGTGAAGAAAAAAGTGAAGAATTGGGTGGCGATGGCAGGTGGCTTTCCGCAAGGCAAGGAGTTTAATGTCCACAAGGATGCTGAATCTGGGGTTTATGCCTTCGAGCATTTTCCAAAACCAATCTTGTTCTCAGGGTTTGAAATAGGGGACAAGATCAAAACGGGAGGCCTAATAGCAGGAAAAAAGCTGGAAAGCAGTCCTGTTTCTATTGGTTATCAGATCAATTTAGCGAGCTATGCCAAGGAAGCGGTAAAGGCAAGGAGTTCATGGGATCAGACAGCTGTGCTTATTGCTGCTGAAAATCCTGAAAAGTACTTTTATGTAAGTGGACCTGGGACGATGAAGACTGAAAAGGATGGGGCAAATTATTGGGAACCATCGGTAGAAGGGAAGCACAAATTCATAATCCATAAATATCCGTATAAGAAGTTGGAGGAAGCTATCGATGAATTGATGTTGGAACAACCAAAATAAGCTTTGGCCAAACTATCCCCAATCCCATCATTTTGGGTGATTTTATGCTGAAAGCTGAGATAGTGGATTCAGCAAATTGGACTCTAGAGTATTGATCGAAGACTAATCTGAAGATCAAGCACCAGGCGATGGATTAATCTGAGAATCGGTCTGACAATAAATAGATAATAGAAAGTTTGATTGTAAGGATTTAACGAGCGCTAGTGTGATAACTCATTAATCTCTTTCGCGTAATACATAAGAGGATTTATGGCATTGATTGCACGAATACCTCTTGACCGGCAAGAAAAACAAAAATGACTTGACCCACCACGGTCTACGAACTCGAGAGTAGAGATATGCTTCTCCACAATGAGGACATAAGGGGTGAGATTGACTCATAGCAGTCGTTTTTAAACTAATAATTTTCATACAATAGTTTCAAATAGTTTTGTGAATTAATTAATTAAACATCATCCCAGAATAGAATGGTTTAGGGTCTAGTACTCAAATAAACGGCCAAACCTTGTTTTTATTTTGTCTTCTATAGGGAGATAAAAATAACATGTATCGACATGTTGGGTTAAACTCTTTGAATGCTAGTGGTTTAACCTGTCGAAAGTTACTTCTTTGATATTAATACCCTGTTAAGAAATCTGTAATGTTAAATTAATTGTTATTTGTTAAAATAAGTTTGGTTACAGAAAGTGTGTGGCGGAATAGTGTTGAAAAACAAATGTTTAGCCAACTATTCCTAGCAATTGCAAATAGTTTTGTGTGATTTTGATAATACTTTTTAAAAATAACAAAAAACAATGAAATTTGTTCTGTTAACAATTAAAATAGATTAAAGATATATGAGAAAAATCCTAATAGTCCTTGTCATGCTGTTTTTAGGGCAGCAAGCTGGCTTTTCGCAAGAAAAGAGCAGGAAAGCAGATGGTTGGATTTTTGGTCCTTCCATCGGTTACCAATATCAGAGCGGTAACTTCTTGAAAGCGTCAGCTTGGGGGTTATTTGCGCCTAACCAATCTCAGTACATCAAGTTTGATGCTGGTGCCAACTTTACTTGGATGATGGATCAGTCTACTGTAATCCCTGAATTTGGCGTTACATATTACCTCAATAACGTTGCGGTTTGGCCATTCATCAAGGGGGAAATTACTCCGTATACCGCTACGGCTAAGGCAGGGATCAGCGTTTTTTCTATTCTAGAACTTTCAGCTGGCTATGGATTTGATATCAATACCAAAGAAAATTTTAAGCCAATCGATGGGTTTACCTTTGGCGTTGGCCTTAATATTCCCTTGAAATTCCATCTGTACTAAGGTTATTCCAACCATTCTTTAAAGTCGCTGACTCTTTCTCGGCTTACGATAAGTTCCTGTGAAGGGCAGTTGTTCAGTTGTACCCGCAGTCGGGAACTCGAATGGACCGATATGCTCTGAATGGAATTGATGTTCACGATGTTTCCTCTGCTTATCCGGAAGAATTTATCAGGGTCCAAAACTGTTTCGATCTGTTCCAATGTTTGGTCCAACAGATATTGGCTGTTATTGTCGCAATAGGCGTATGTGCCCTTGTTTTCTGAAAAGAAACATTCGATTTCTTCAATGGGGATCAATTTGATGTTATTGCCTACCTTGATGCTAAATCTGGTCTTATATTGATTTTTATCGGGACTGATCAGCTTTTTTATTTGCTGTAAATCGATGCTGGGCTGCTGATTCCTTAATCGTTCAAACTTACCAATTGCAATTTCAAGTTCTTCCTCGGCAATCGGTTTCAAGAGATAATCGACGCTGTTCAACTTAAACGCACGGATAGCAAATTCATCATAGGCAGTAGTAAAGATAATGGCGCTATTGATTTCCAATCCTTCAAAAATCTCAAAAGACAAGCCATCAGATAGTTGGATATCCAGAAAGATGAGGTCTGGAGCCTGATTTTCCATAAACCATTTTCTTGCCTGTTCAACCGAGTGCAGCATGTCGATGGCCTGTATCCCTATGCTGTTCAATTTCCTGGATAATAGCCTGGCTGCAGGTTTTTCGTCTTCAATAATTAGGGTTCGGTAATCTTTCATGAAACTAGGATTGGCAATTTAACGGTGAATTTATCTTCGGATTTGATGATTTGGATATCCTTCTTGCTTGTCAGGAGATATCGCTCCCTGATGTTTTTGAGTCCAACCTTGGTAGAGGAGCTTTTGTTTTCTTTTTCTTGAAGATTGTTCTCTACAACTAGTAAATCGCCTTCCTGAAAGATTTTAATCTTCAATGGATTTTGTTCAGTGGCCTTATTGTGCTGTATACAGTTTTCTAACAGGAGCTGTAAGGCAAGGGGAACTGTAAACTCGTTTTCCTGAAGGTTTTGCACTTCCATTTTGTATTCTATGGCATCTTCAAAACGGATTTGCAGTAGGGAAATATAGTTGTTTGCAAATTCCAGTTCTTGCTTGATGCTGACATATTCTTTGTCCTTATGCTCGAGGATATAGCGATAGATCTTGGAGAGCGATTTGGTGTAAGTAATAGCGTTCTTTTGATCTTCCTCGATCAAGCCGATCAGCACGTTCAGGCTGTTGAAAAGAAAGTGGGGGTCAATCTGGTTTTTTAACGATTCGAGTTGAGCCGTTGCCTCCCCAGCAATCTTTTTCTGTTGTGCAATCTGTTTGTTCTTGAATTGTTTGAAATAGTAGAAGGCATAGAATCCTAATCCAATCAGGATGGATATTATGGTCAAAGGAATGTAGGCAAACCAGTTTTCATCGGATACAAACTCACTGAAAGTTTTATTCAGCATCAGTTTTGATATCAGCATGTTGATGATGAAAATAACGATTGGCGCTTGGATGCAGGTAAGGATGATGTAGCCCAAAACCCGAGAGAAAACCTTGGTTTTGTCGGGAATAAAATGGTTTAATATGCGGCTTGAGGAGCTTCCGGATAAGAACAGAAAGATGCCGTAAGAAATGCCTGCAATGGATTCTGGAGCTTTGATAAAAGACATTTCTAAGCTCCCTGTATGGAACAGTACATAGATGGCAATGCTGCTGTAGATCGCCAAACTGATGATTACTGCCAAGATGATGGATCTTAGAAATGACTTCATTTAGTGTTTATTTACATTCTTTTAGGAGTGCCTCTGCTCTTTCTTTTCCCCATGAAGGATAGAAGGCAGGCTCAGTTTTTTTAGTGTCAAATAAAGGTAATGCTTTTTGAATACTTTCACATTCCTCCTTGGTGTCGCCGCCCATAAATTTCTTTGATTGCATGCTGAATTCAGCTAATCCAATGATAGCACGTGGATTATTAGGATCCATCTTGATTGCAGTTTCATAATCAGCCATGATAGAAGGGCTCAAGATAGCGGCTTTGCTCATAGGGTCGGTAATCATATCGGAGGTGGTAGCCAATGCCCTTACAACCAACCATTCTGAATTGAGGTCTTTCTCGTCTTTCGGAATTAATTCACCGATTTTCTTTAATGCGTTAGCCTTTTCCGTCTCATCTTGCAGATGAAAAGAGCTTGTCACCAAGGTCAGTGCCTGATAGTATTTTGGAATCCAGTTATCTTTTTCTACTTGTGCTATTCTCTCAAATTGAGCGCTTGCTTCCTTCACCTTGCCATCTTTCCATGCCTGAAGGGCTTCACCCATTGCTTTTTCATAATTTCCTTGTGCAAATACGGAAAAGCTAAATAATGTCAATAAAGTGCAGATTAAAGTTTTCATGTCGTGTATATTTTAGTTTATATAAAAATCAGTTTTTTGAAGTTTCCCATAAAATCCAATGGGATGAACTGTTGAATTCACTGGATGAACGGTTATAATTGATCCAATTGGTTGTCTTTTTTGTTCTTGCTGATGGTCCAAAAGAAGCCTACAAATGCAAATCTTTTGGCGGTGGGAATCATGGCACGCCCTTCGAACCGTCCTGTAGCGTTGCGAGATGGGCTATACTCATAACCATAGATGGGTTTGTTTCCCAAGATATTGGTGACCGAGAAAAAGAGGATTTTCTGTTGGGTCAATAGAAATGACCAACTGAAAGACAGGTCATTTTGAGCTTTGGTCATCGATTGCATAAATCCGCTTAGGTTGGGATTGTTATATGGTCTTCCTGAAATGTAGGTATTTGTCAGGCCAACCTGGGATCGCCAGCTGGATATCCAATATTTACCAACGATGGAGAAGTAATGCTTGGCCAAATAACTTGGCTGCACGGCATATTCGTAGTTCCTTTCGAGTTTCTTGGGGTCGGTATAGGAGTAAGATATCCAATATTGAAGGTTCGGGATGGTTTTGCTATCCTTCCAGAAAAAGTCAATTCCCTTTACTTTTCCGTAGCCATTGTTGGCAAAGGTTGAGTTGTATTGCGGAATTAAGCTGTTATAGGTAATTAGGTCGTGATAGTTTTTTAGGAAGCCTTCTAAGCGCAGCATCTGCCCTTTTTGATTGAAGGTGTAGTTGAAAATATAATGTTCTGCTGATTGCCATTTCAGGTCTGTGTCGAACTTGAAAATGTCCGGATTAGGATCCTGATGATATTTGCCATAGGAGAGAGAAAGCATGTGGTTTGTTGATGGAATATAAGCCAATGCTGCCCTTGGCTCCAGAAAACGCTGGTTTTTGAAGTTGTCTACATATCTCAAGCCAAGGTCTAAGGTCATTTTTGAAAACAGCCTATATTGTCCTTCCGTGAATACAGCTGCAGTAGACCGATTGAATCCGTAAGAAAAGGGATTGTCTTCGTTTTGCTGGAACTTTTCATCGACCGCATTGTAAAAATGTTCTGCTCCAAACATGAAATTCCATCGATTCGCATTCTTCTTGAACAAGGCCTTAGCATGGCTCCCTTTTTCCTTTGTTGGTATGGTGAATTCATGGAAACGCAAGCTGCGGTCTAGATAGCTTATCCCTAAACCTGTTTCCAATTTCCAGTTTGAAGGCAGATAATACACTAAATTGCTGTTCAGATAATAGTTGTTGGACTTGATCGCAGTTTTGATATCCTGGGAATATTGAACGCTATAATCCGTAAAACTGAAGTCTTCAGCAGCAAATGATGCATAGAGATTAAAAAAATGATGTTTGCCCTTGTTTCTGAAGATGGCCTCTCCAGAAGCTTGCTCATAAGGTTTATGCCAAGTAATGTTCTGGTTGATTAAGCTGTTATATGGTTTGAGATTGGTATAACTGGCATTTAGGCTCAGGGAACTGTTTCCCCATTTCTGCGAATTGCTCAGCCCTAGACCCACTGTAGAAAAGGAAAGTTCAGTTTTAGGCTCTTCAATAACCTGGGAGCTTGTCAGGTTCAGTATTCCTGAAAGAGCATTTCCGAACTCCGCACCATAACCTCCTGTGGAGAAGTTGGTCCCTTTGAAAAGGAAAGGGGAGAAGCGGCCGCGAACCGGAACGCCATTGGCTGATGCGGTGTAGGGCTGGCCGACCAGTATGCCATTGATGTAAGTCTGGGTCTCGCTAGGATCGCCTCCCCGAACCATTAGCCTGCCGTTTTCCCCTGCAATCTGAGCTCCCGGTAATTTTCCTAAGGCCGCCACAATATTTCCCATGCTCCCCGCTGTCGTTACGATATCCAACGGTGAAAGAACTGCGCCGTTCTGGTTCCCAACGCTCAACTGACCTGCCCTGACCGTCACTGCCTCGATCTGATTGTCCTCGGCAGCCATGCTGACTTCGATAAAAAGACTGTCTACAATCTCAATTTCAAGAGATTTGCCTATGTAACCAACCGAACTGAATTGCAAAACTTGTTTTCCTGTTGTTTCAGTCTTGAAGGAAAATCCACCAAGGGAGTCTGTTGAGGCTCCGTCATAACTGCCGACTATAAAAACATTTACATTAGAAATAGGCTTTCTTTTCGTGTTAATTACTTTTCCGCTAATGATTTGTGCCTTTGAACTCGTGGAAATAAGGATGAACAGGACTAGGGCTATTAATGGTTTCATGAGCAGTTTTTATTTCAATTTTAAGCCTATTCAAACAAAAGAAAAACAATAAAAAGCTGAACGGTTGGAAATAAAGGATGAATCGTAAAAATGGGAGTTTGAAAGGTTTTTGTACATTTGCTTTCTGATAACATTTGCCATGACCTCCTTTAGAAATCTTCAACAAACTACAGGAAGAATTATTAGCCTAGACGGTACGGATTACCACTTTTTTGGTGGTACGGCCTATCTTGGATTATTGGATAATCCAGAATACATCGAACTTTACAAAAAAGGGATCGACCTGCTTGGGCTCAATAATGGAACCTCCAGGACCAACAATGTACAGCTTGGAATCTATCAGGAAGCTGAGTGCCATTTGGCAGATCGTTTTGGCTTTGAAGCGGCAGCTTTGCTTTCGAGTGGTTATCTTGCAGGGCAGGTGGCGGTTCGTGCCCTCTCCAAAGGCAAGACCGTTCTTTACGCGCCAGGAAGCCACCCCGCACTATGGCTAGATGAAACTCCTCTAGTGGATGGGAGTTTTGACGAGTGGGCTAAGGCCACGGTTGAATTTATTAATGATGCCGAGCATGATGATGTCCTGGTAATTTCCAATTGTATTGATAATCTAACCCCTTTACATTTTGATTTTTCTATCTTCAGGGAAATAAAGCCAGACAAAAAGGTTCTTTTGATCTTGGATGACTCCCATGGGATCGGCATTTTAAAGAAGAACCAAGTTTCAGCTGATCTATCAGCTTTGAAATTCGACAATATCGAAATCGTTGTTTTAGCATCATTGGCAAAAGGTCTTGGAACTGATGCCGGAGTTGTTTTTGGAAACAAGGGCACTGTAGAAAAGATCAAGAAACATCCTATTTTCAATGGAGCTTCGCCGACAGCACCGGCAGCACTCTATGCGCTGGTTCATGGGCAAGATCTTTATGAAAAAGCTTTTGAAAGGATGCAATCCAATACGAGTATGTTGGCATCGATTACCCGAGAAACTTCATTGAACCATATAGAGAAATTTCCGGTTTTCAGCTCGACCCAGCCGTTACTTTACAAGCATTTGTTGCAGAAAAACATTGTGATATCCAGTTTTCCATATCCATTAGCGACAAGTCCCCTGTTAAATCGGGTTGTTGTATCTGCTTTACACTCAGAAGCTGACATTCGTCATATAGGAGAAATATTGTGTTCAGAAAGTTCATTAATACTTTGATAGTCAATAAAATAATTGTAGCTTTGCAAGCCTTTTGAAATGTAAAATTGGGGAGTGTTGTACTAAATCATTGAATGATAGTGGTTTGGATTTTAAAAAATCACAAAAATATTTCCATTACTCATTTTAAAAAGATACTTTTGCATCCCCAAACGGGCTGATAGGCTTAGGGTATAGATTAATTAGAGTAAAAATAGATATGACTAAAGCAGAAATTATTGCAGAGATCTCTAACAAGACTGGTTTAGAGAAGGTTGATGTACAAGAAACCGTTGAAGCATTCTTCAAAGTAGTTAAAAGCGCTATGATTGGCGGTGAGAATGTGTACGTAAGAGGTTTTGGAAGTTTTGTAGTAAAAAAGAGAGCTGAAAAGACAGCACGTAACATTTCTAAAAACACAGCTATTATCATTCCTGAGCACTACGTGCCTAGCTTCAAACCTGCAAAAGTATTTGTAGAGAAAGTTAAGAACGGAAATAAGAAATAATTCATTTTCATGAAAAACACCAAGCAAATCCAGATCATCGTTGTAGCAGCAGTAGTCCTTGTTATTGGATTCCTATTGTTTAAACCTGTGAAGGGCTTGGTAGATGAAGAAGAAAAAAATGCAGCAGCTACAACTTCTCAAGCTGAAGCTGCTGCATCTCAGTTTAATCTGAGTTCTGTATCTGAAGCGGCTAAGCGTGGATTGAACCCAGCTATTGTCAATGAAATCACAGATCTAGAGGCAAAAGCCAATAAAGCAGAAGGTTCCGAACGCGTGAAAATCTACCAGCAACTTGCTGATAAATGGAACGACGTGGAAAAACCTGCTCCTCAAGCTTATATCTATGAGGAAATGGCTAAGATTGACCCTAAATTTGAGTTCTACTTGAAATCTGGAGACAATTTCCGTAAAGGATATACTAATCTTCAAGATACCGTCCTAGCAAGTGCCTTAAATCAGAAAGCTATTGAAGTTTATCAAAAAGCTGTAGATTTAAACGGCTCGAGCTTAGATGCAAAAACCGGATTAGGGGCAGCAATGGTTACTGGAACCAACAACCCGATGGCTGGTATTGCTATCTTGAGAGAAGTTGTTCAAGCTGATCCAAAAAACCTGGAGGCTAACAAAACCTTAGGTTTGTTCTCATTACAGTCTCGTCAATTCGACCGAGCAATCGATCGTTTCAAAATTGTAATTGAACAAAAACCTGATGCCGAAGCATATTTTTATTTGGCAACAGGCTATGAAAATATAGGGATGAAGAACGAAGCTATTGCTGCTTTCCAAAAGAGCAAAGAACTGGCTGCCGATCCTAGTCTCTCCCAGTTCATCGATCGCAGGATTGAAGAACTAAGTAAGTAATTAACAATTTTTTTTAAAATCATTTAAAAACATTAAAGCTATGCCAAGCGGAAAAAAAAGAAAAAGACACAAAATGGCTACTCACAAACGTAAAAAACGTTTAAGAAAAAATAGACACAAGAAAAAATAGTTATAGGGCATTAGCCTTATAAATCATGTGATACAATCTATGATCGATTATCCATCATCATAGATTGTTTTTTTTCATTAAACGGTTTTATGTTTAACCGGACAACATTCGTTGTGGAGCGAGTCCACAACTGTCCTTAATTAAGTAGCTGTTGGTAAAGGAATTAATTATCGATTCAGTCCCCGATAAGGGGGTGACTATTGCTTTACTACAGGACAAACAACTAGTTGAACTAAACAGGGAACAAGCTGGCAATCATTATGCCGTGGGTGATATTTACTTAGGGAGAGTAAAGAAAATCATGCCCGGACTGAATGCCGCATTCGTAGATGTAGGCTACGAAAAAGACGCTTTCCTGCATTACCTCGACTTAGGGCCTCAAGTACAATCCTTGATCAAATTAACAAGGGTAGTAAAGAATGGCAGTTATCAAGAGAAACTGCTCAATAGTTTGAAGCTTGAAAAGGACATTGACAAGGCTGGAAAAATATCTGATGTTTTAAGCCGTAACATGTTATTGCCAGTACAGATAGCGAAAGAACCTATCTCGACTAAAGGACCAAGGTTAAGTTCCGACTTATCCATCGCTGGTCGATTCGTCGTCCTGGTACCATTTTCAAGTTCGGTTTCCATTTCCAAAAAGATCAAAGGCAGTGCCGAGAGAAATAGACTCAAGAAAATTGTAGAGAGCATTAAACCTGCAAATTTCGGCGTCATTATCCGTACGGTATCCGAAGGTAAGGGAGTTGATGAACTCCAAAAAGACCTTCTTGACCTGATCTCCAAATGGGAATTGTTTACCAAACGCCTTAAAACAGCTGAACCCCCTCAGAAAGTACTGGGTGAGTTGGACAGAGCGTCCACCATCCTGCGTGATATCCTCACCGATGAATTTACTCATATCTATGTTAATGATAATGAAATCTACGAGGAAGTAAAATCATATATTCAAGAGATCTCTCCGGATCTGGAAAAGATAGTCAAATTCTATAAAGGAAAAGAACCTATCTTCGACCATTTCGGAGTAGAAAAGCAAATTAAGGCGTCGTTCGGCAAAACTGTAAACCTGCAAGGTGGTGCCTACCTGGTGATTGAACACACCGAAGCACTCCACGTCATCGACGTCAATAGCGGAAACAGGATTGCCAACAAAGAAAATCAAGAAGATAACGCGCTCCTTGTAAACAAGGAAGCAGCAAAAGAAATTGCCCGTCAGCTTAGGCTGAGGGATATGGGTGGCATCGTCGTCATCGATTTTATCGATATGCACAAAGCCTCCAACCGGAAAGAACTGTATGGTTTCTTGAAGGAATGTATGGCCAGCGACAGAGCACGTCATACCATTCTCCCTCCTAGTAAATTCGGATTAGTCCAGATCACTAGGCAAAGAGTCAGACCTGAAATGAGCATTGTGACCAATGAAAAGTGTCCTGCTTGTGACGGAACCGGCGAAATTAGATCCAGTATCGTTTTATTGGATGATATTGAAAACAATTTGAGTTTTATTCTTCAGGAACAGAACGAAGTCGGGGTTACCCTTTGTGTACACCCTTATATCGCTGCCTACATCAAATCTGGTTTTATCTCCAGAAGAATGAAATGGTTTCTAAAATATTGGAAATGGATTAAAGTGAAGGAAATGAGCTCATATCATTTGACCGAATTCCACTTCTTTAACTCCAAAGACGAAGAAATAAAATTGTAAAAAAAGCTGGTTGCATTCCGCAACCAGCTTTTTTACTTTATAGCAGGTCTATCCAATGGATCTTCAGTCCATCTTTCTCCATTTTCCTAAAGTAGGTCATCTGCCGCTTCGCAAACCGATGGATCTCTGTCCTTAGCTTTTCCTTGAATTCCTCCATGGTCAATTCACCCTGCAAATGCAAAGAAGCATATTTATACTCCAGTCCAAACCATTGCAATTGTTCATGGCTGATCCCTTGGGCCAATAGACCTTCACCTTCAGCCAACAAACCTTCCTCCATCCTGGTTTCCAGGCGTTGGTCTATCCTTGCTCTCCTTGTTTCTCGATCGGGCGATAGCCCTAGGATCAAAAAATCCTTAACGGTATTAACTTTCACTTCCGGCTTAGGATGGTCTTTCAGGTAGATCAATATTTCCAGGGCCCTGACCAATCGCTTATGGCTGTTCCAGTCTATATTGAAATCTTCAGGAATGCTATATTCCTTTATCCTCGCTATGAGGGTCTCTTTTGGCAATAAGGAAAGCTCATTTTGCAGGTCCTTATCCTTTTGGATCTGACTATAGGGCTGCTCTTGCAATAAACTCTGTATATATGAACCGGTACCACCACAAAGGATGGGAAGTTTTTTTCGACTTCGGATTTCTACAAATGCTTGTTGAAAGGCATCCCTGAACAAATCCACATTATAATGCTCATGTGGATCAACAATATCGATAAGATGGTAGGGAATATCTTGGTATTCGATCAGGTCCTTTCCCGTACCGATGTCCAACTGCCTGTAAACTTGCCTGGAATCGGCAGAAATGATCTCTCCGTTCATGGCTTGGGCTAGTTTGACTGCCAATTTGGTCTTTCCGGAGGCCGTAGGCCCTAAAATGATCAAAAGAAAATCAGGCGAAAGAAACTCTTCCGCCTGATGTATAGATTCAATAAGTTCTTGAATATGGGTTATATCACGAACTTGGTCCATTTTTCATTACTTGCGTTGCTAGCTACAACGGTATCAATAAATGCCATACCGCGAACTCCATCGTTTACATTCGGGAAATCCAATTGCTCCGGAGTAGGGGTTTTACCGTCCTTTTTAGCCGCTACAGTTGCGGCAAAATTACGGTAGATATTGGCAAACGATTCCAATAATCCCTCAGGGTGACCCGCTGGAATTCTAGTGTTATGGGTTGCAAATGAACTCAAGGTATATGGTGCTGCATAGGCATTTCCTGTACGGTAATACTGTCTCGGCTGATCCAACATTTTCACGATCAGGTTGTTAGGGTCTTCATTTGCCCATTCAAAACCACCTTTTTCGCCATAAATTCGCATTCTTACTGCATTTTCCTCTCCAGCGCAGATCTGCGAAGCCGTCAACACCCCTTTAGCACCTTCGGTGAAGTGCAACAATACCGAACCGTCATCATCCAATTGGCGGCCTTCGACAAATGAAGTCAAATCAGCACAAACCTCCGTGATCCTAAGTCCAGTCACATATTCAGCCAAGTGGGCTACGTGTGTACCGATATCACCCATGGCCAAAGATTTTCCAGAACGTTTCGGGTCTGTACGCCATGCTGCGCCAGCATTTCCTTCGCGCTCCGTCAAACGGCTTAACCAGCCTTGAGGGTATTCAACCAATACTTTGCGGATCTTGCCAAAGTGACCATCTTTAACCATAGCCTTAGCCTGTTTTACCATTGGGTAACCAGAATAAGTATGCGTCAAACATAGTGTACGGCCTGTACGTTCCACAATCGCCTGCAATTCCAATGCTTCTTCTAGGTTTAAGGTCATAGGTTTTTCAACTACAACATCAAAACCATTTTCCAAAGCAAGCTTTGCTGGTTCAAAGTGCAAAAAGTTCGGTGTTACGATCGTCACGAAGTCCATGCGCTCTCCTTCTGGAAGCTGTGATTCCTTCTCGATCATTTCTTGGTACGTCAAATAGACTCTTTCTTCAGGAACAAATAAGTCCTCGCCCGATTGTAAAGAAATCTCTCTATTTATACTGAATGTACCACATACTAATTCTATTTTGCCATCCATAAAGGCAGCAATTCGGTGTACAGCTCCTATAAAGGCATCGTTTCCACCACCGACCATGCCCATGCGAAGTTTTCGTTTCATAAGGAATAAATTTCGATTGATTAAGCAATAAATATAATAAAATAAAGCTGTTTTTAAACAGCCAATACTAATTTAATGCTTCCTGAATTCTGGGATAGATAACCATTGGGATGGTTCTCAGCCATTTCCAACAACTGCTCCTCACTTTCTATCAGATGCTGCTGCTGCTCGGCAATCCAAAATCTCGCACCTTCTCGGGATCCCATTTCCTGGAAGCCAATGGTCTTGAGCGATGAGTCCTGGGACCAATCCTTGTCCACATAGGTCATGATATCGCCTGGATGGAAATCCTTGATAAAGGCTTGGATCAATTTGGAGAGCCCCCCGATTATGAGCTGGTCAGATTTATGGCAAAAACGTAACAGTTCAAACGAACGATAATCCTCTGGTTTGTCCTTCATCCGGCGTCCGCCGCTAAATACCGCTATGGAAACCAACTCACCTTCATAGAAAAGACCGTATCTATATTTGCCCGGCAAGGGCACCTGCAAATGATGCTCCTCCAGAAAGGACATACTTTGGTTTTTGTCCAATCGCGCAACCACGGTCGACCGTGCGTGTAGCTTTTTGGCCTTTCCGGCCAGTACTTTCAGTCTGTGCTGTATTTTGGAAACCTCCTGCTCCAACTGTCCCAATGAAATCAGGATATATTTCTTCATCGAAGTGCTCGGTATTTCCATAAACTTTTTGTAGACATAAATGTCAAAGGATAGGGAAGGGCAGATGAGTTTCGAATAATGTTCCAGCTCTTCCTGATGTGCATCAGGATCTAACTCCTGTTGAATATAGCCTAGTAGCTTGTTGGTAGCTGGATTTTCCATCTTGCAAAAATAAGGCAAATCATTCAATATGCTAGCTGTGCTAAATTATTAATACCTTTGTACCGTAAACAATAACAGATGAAATTACCAATAGTAGCATATGGAGATCCGGTTTTGCGTCAGAGAACGGAAGAGATCGATGAGGATTATCCAGAATTAAAACAATTGATAGATAATATGTTTGAAACCATGTATGCAGCAAATGGTGTAGGCCTTGCAGCTCCGCAAATTGGTTTGCCAATCCGATTGTTTGTCATTGATGCCACTCCTTTTGGCGAAGATGATGAAGACGGACCGGGTGACCCAACGGCAAAGGATTTTAAACGTGTTTTCATCAACCCCATTCTGGTGGAAGAAAGTGGTGAGAAATGGCCATTCTCTGAAGGATGTTTAAGTATTCCGCATATCAATGAGGAAGTATTGAGAAAGAAAGACGTTGTCATCAATTATTTAGATGAAAACTTTGAAGAACAGGAAGAGGAGTTGACTGGTTTGGCTGCCCGTGTTGTTCAGCATGAATATGATCATATCGAAGGAAAACTATTTATCGACAAACTGGGGCCTTTGAAAAAAGCCATGTTAAAGGGTAAATTAGATTCTATTTCAAAAGGACAGATAAGAGTTTCTTACAAAATGTCCTTTCCGCAAATGAAAAAGAAAAGATAAAAGAAAAGCCAGATCCAGATCTGGCTTTTCTTTTAATAGTCTATTGCAGGTCCTCAAAATAGTGAAAGGCATCGATGATATCCAGGTATGCCCCATCAAATCCAGCATCCAATATATTTCTCAGATAGCTCTTATCATTTCCATAGATGATGGACTGCCATTCCTTATCCCAATATTTCACCTTAAAATTCCCCTTCCATTCCGGGTTTTCTGCAACGATCCAACTTGGCCGGTTCTTTTGCCAAGAGGCATTCCAATAAGGTCGGTAATCTTCTGCTTCCCCAATGGACATATAGGAGATCAATAAGCGACTCCCGCCGTTTGCCTTTTTCCTGAGCTCTGCAATTTCCTGATTATTGAATTTCTGTCCATCCGTAAAGTACAGATCCATGATCAGTACATCATAGTTGGTCGCCGTTACGGCCTGAATAAACGCTTGCTTGGAAGTAAAACCATTCGGATTGATGAGATAGAGGAAGTTTTTGGCTTCTGAAAGATTTTTGATGTTCAGTTTGTTCTCCTCATGTACAGCGATTTTTGGGATAATATTTAATTCCCGTTCTGTTGCCGCAAAGGAAATAAAGCCATTCTCCCGGTTCCAAGAATAGGAATTGCTGATGTTTTTAGCTGTAGAGCAATAATCGCTGACCAAAATGCTGTTGCCAGCTTGTTTTGAGATATTTAAATATTTGATCAGCCTATTGGTTTCCGCCGGATCAGTTGCCCGGTCATCTTGGTCATAACCAAAGAATAGATCTTCTTGTCCATTGCCGTCAATCGCCGCAAGGTAATCATTGGCCGCAGGTCCAGTAGGCTCTCCGCTTTGGGAGACCAATTCAATTCCATTCTGCGGTATGATCAAAAATTCAGGCCTCGATTGTTTCGCATATTTACTCAGCCCCATCACAAAATTTCGCATCTCCTGTCTAAAATCTTGATCAGGTTCCGGCGTAAAGCCTTCGTCTTTTGTGCAAGAAGTCAATAGACCTAAACCCAAAAAGATAACTAGCAATGGTTTCTTTATCCTCATGAATGATTATTTATTCGGTATTTGAATTAAACGGAATAAATAATGATTTAATATAAATGGACTAAAAATATAGCTTTTCTTAACAAATTAATTTATGGGCCGAACCGTTGGTAAGGATAGATTGTAACGAACCGAAAGGAAACGGATGCCGAATACGACCGTTGCGCTGATAAAGGCGTTCAAATTTTGGTGTAGCGGGACAAAGGTGAGCAGCACATAGGTTATGGCGCCCGCCAAGCAGGCCGAAGCATATATCTCCTTCCTCAATATCAGCGGGGTGACATTCATCAGCACGTCACGGATCACTCCGCCCATACAGGCTGAAAACATCCCCAGCATCACCGCTGCCATCGCACTGCTCTCATAGGCCAAAGATTTTTCAACCCCTACCACCGTAAAGAAACCGATCCCTAAAGCGTCAAATAGGAACAAAGTGCGGGCAAAACTGTCCAGATGTTTGTTGAACAGAATGGAAATAAAGACCCCTACAAAGATGGCAATGAGATAATTTCCATCTTCTACCCAGACTGGCCGGATATTCAGGAAGACATCGCGCAACGAACCGCCCCCAATTGCTGTAACAAAGCCCATAAAGGTGGCACCAAAAATATCGATCCCATATCGGTTTGCGGCCATTGCACCTGAAATGGCAAATACCATGGTCCCCAATAAATCAATGTAATAAATCAATTCCATTCCATTTACATCCGTCTGCAATAATACATAAAATATGAAATTCTCTAAATTAAATAAAAAAAGGCCTCGAGCGAGGCCTATTAAACTAAACAACGAAACAATGATTTATATATTAAATTTTGGAAAGTCCTTTTTTAGCTTTCAACTCCTCGAGTTCTTTCTGGTATTTTTTGTTGATCTCTTTGAATTCTTCTGAATCCTGCAGCTCTTTCCACTGTTTGGTTTTTTCTTTCCATTCAGGGCTGTTGAAATACTCTTGGATCTTCTTGCCGTCCTCCTGTAATTTTTGTATCTGTCCTTTCCATTCAGCTGAATTGAAATGGTCTTTCAACTTGGCAGATTCCTTTTCTATGTTGGCCATCTGTCTCTTCCAATCCTCACTTTCAAAGTATTTCGAAACATTGGCAGACTCTTTTTGAATGCTTTCCATCTGTTTTTTCCACTCCGGAGAATTGAAATATTCATTCACTTTGCTGGATTCCTTTTCGATATTGGCCATCTGTCTCTTCCATTCTGGGGAATTGAAATGTTCCTTTACCTTGGCAGATTCCTTTTCAATTTTAGCCATCTGCTGTTTCCACTCTGGGCTTTCAAAATAGGCACTTACCTTTTTACTTTGCTCTTCTATATTTTTTACCTGGGCTTTCCATTCCGGTGAACTGTAATATTCTTGGATCTTTTTGCCCTGTTCCTGTACAGACCTGATGGTATTGCGGACATCTAAAGGCAGTTCATTGGTGTCCCGGATCACGTTCCCTTGATAGACCAACTCCGGTTTTACCTTGGCTGGTACAACTGGTTTCTGTGCCGGTTGCGGGCTTAGCGGTTTTACCGTATCGATGATCACATCAGTCGATTGATCGGTCCAACTCCAATCATCCTTTATTTCCTCTGCCTTTGCCTCATTCGTTGGGATAACCAACGCTAAGGTTAGTATTGCCAAACCGCTAAGCAATACAGCCAATAATTGCGGCCTTACGTATTTATAATTAGTTTCCATTTTGGTGATTCTTTTAATTCGGTTCAATAAATGATTTTTGTTCCCGGTAGCTGCCAAGGTTAAACTTGGATTCATGCTCATGCGCAACTCTTCCAACTCAACCAATGCCTGGGCATAGGAAATAGGGGTGGATACATGTTCTACGACCATGTCATCACATGCATGTTCCCTTTCTCTTTCCAGTACTTTGGATAGGGCCCAGATAAATGGATTGAAGAACATGACCGTTTCAATACCGACCTTCAATAGGTTGAACAGATAATCCTGTCGTTTTACATGGGCCAGTTCGTGCAATAAGATAGCTTCTACCTGTGCCAGCTCCATTTTATTGGCATAAGCAATGGGGAAAAGGATAAACGGTCTCAGATGACCCAAGGTTATCGGTACGCTGATCTTATTGGAAAGATAGATCCCAACGGACTGTCTGATATCAAGTTTCTTTTTTGCTTGGTAATATAGGTTAGTCCATGATTCCGGAATGGAGTCTAGGCCTTTATATTTTAACCTCTTCAATTGGATCAAGCTATTGGTCAGCAAAATTATTTGAACAATGAATCCAAAAATGTATCCTGCCACGACATAAGGTAATAGACTTTCTAATCTAAAGCCATCCTGTTGTATGTTGGCCATAATGTTTTTCAGGTCTTCCGGATTTAAGGTCCTTAGGTCGATGAATTGACTGCTGTTTTGGAAGAAGTAGATAAAAGTCGCAATAAAGCTGATAAATATAGATACCTGGGTGCCTAATGCTGCGTTATGTTTCGCTTTGGCACTGATGTTTGATTTTGAAAGTGTATATATACTATATATAATATACCAAATTGCAGCTTGCCATATAGAATGCAGAATGCTCCAGCCTAATGCATTGCCTATATTGAGTGTTAGATTTTCCATGGCTAGTTTTGTTCAAGTTTCTTTAAAAATGCTTTGATTTCGTCAAGCTCTTCTTTGCTGGCCCTTTCATTTCCCAGTGCCTGCATGACAAGTCTTGCGGTCGATCCATTGTAAACCGAATCGATCATCCTGTCCAACATCTTTTCCTGGATTTCCTCCTTCACCAATTTCGCTTTGTATAGATGGGTCTTTGAACTGGTGTCTCGAGTCACCATCCCTTTGTCGTGCATGATCTGCATCAATTTCAGGATTGTTGTATAGCCCACATCTTTTTTGTCCAAGGTTTCAAATACGTCCCTTACACTGCTTTGCCCCTTGTTCCAAAGGACTTGCAATATTTCCATTTCGCTTTCTGTTGGTTTCATACGATGATTGTTAGTATCTACGAATGTTTTCGTATTCAAATGTACGAAGCGTTTCGTATAATCCAAATATTTTAAGAAATATTTAACATTTAAATATCATAATTAATTGATAACTAGCCTTTAAAATTCGTTTTCATCTGGTTTTTTAAATCAAAAATGTTAAATTGAAAACAATAGTCGCCATCCTTTTATCTTATTTAATGATATGAAAGCTATAGTATATAATGAATTCGGAAGCTTATCCAAAGGGGAGTACAGCGATGTAGCTGCTCCGGAATTAAAATCGGGCACCCTGAAAATTAAAGTAAGCTTTGCTGGGGTAATTCCTTTCGACCTCAAGGTCCTTGACAAAACCATTCCCATGCCGCAGCTAAAATTTCCCTTTATCCCCGGCGCGGAGTTCGCCGGAGAGGTTGTGGAGCTGGCTGATGACCTCAATGGATGGGAGAAGGGCGACTTGGTCTGTGGTAATCCTAAGAAATATGGCGGAGCATTTGCCGAGGAGTTTGTGGTCAAGGCCGACGAGATATGTAGGGTGCCTACTGGAATGTCGATGTCCTTGGCAGCTGCCTGTCCCGTTTCGGCTCTCGCCGCTTGGCATGGGTTGTTCGATGCCGGCAAATTAGTTGCGGATCAAAAAGTGCTGATCGTAGGTGCATCTGGAAATGTCGGCTCCTTCGCCGTACAGTTTGCCAAACAGAAAAACGCAACCGTCTATGCGGTCGGCTCTTCCCGGTATAAGTTTGATGTACTCGACCTGGGCGCTGATCATTACCTGGATTATAAGGATGAAGGTTACCTTAATGACCTACCTGCCTTTGATCTGGTCCTCGATATGGTTGGTGGGAAAGATCAGGAGAAATTGATTCCCTTATTAAAGAAGGATGCAACGATCGTTAGCCTAGTTCAGGAACCAGATGCCGCCTTGGTTAAGGAATGTCAGGTCCATGCGCACATGCTGAATTCAGGACCTAATCCAAAGGAACTTGAAAGGATACTGGAACAGGTCAGTAAAGGTATTATTAAGGTAAAGGGTATTGAGGAATATTCCCTTCAAGCTGCCGTTCAGGCTTTCGAGGCAATGAATGATAATAAAAGTAATGCTAAATACCTGCTGAAATGCTAAGGAAGGATGAATTGGTTCTTTGCATGACAGCTTTACCCTTATATAATATATATGGCATACGATGAAAGATTAGCTGACTCGGTCCGGGCATATCTTGCTGAACACACCTCATTAGAAGTTGAAGAGAAGGCAATGTTCGGTGGAATTGCTTTTTTAGTCGATGGCAAAATGTGCATCAATGTGGGTGATGACCAATTGATGTGCCGTTTCGATCCCCAAAAAACAGAAGAGTATAACAAAAGACGTGGCGTGCAGCCGATGGTCATGCGCGGTAAGCTGCTCGATGGTTATTGTTATGTTGATCCAGAAGGCTATAAAAACAAAGAAGATTTTGAGTTCTGGCTGAATACCTGCCTAGATTATAATCCCCTGGCCAAAGTCTCGAAAAAGAGGAAGGCCAAATAAACCTGTACTCCGTACCTATATCATGGATTGATTTGAGGTGTTTTTTTGCGGCTCTCCTTCGGGACTCGTTCGGGGCATGTTCGGGAATGGTCCGGAGAGAACAGGTAAACCGGCCGGAGCGTACCCGAGGACGCATAGGGGATTTGGTCGCTTGCGTTGCGAATTTTCGGAATGTGGGTCGAATGAGGTCAGGTGGAAAGGGGATGATTTTTGAACCAGGATCAAGGGGATGGGAGGATGGACCAAGATCTGGTTCAAACCATGTCGCCATCCGCCGGCATGCCGCCCTTCCGGTCCGGGAACCCTCCCGGTTGCCCCCCTTTGGCGGTATTTTCCCGTCTTTTCGAAAAATTATCTGGCAATGCTACAGCGAGTTAGCTGGCGGCGGTAAAAATACTTTGGCCTCCCCCTTGGAAGTGAACGTATTTTGTCCCTATCTTTGCACCACTCCGCAAGGGAGGGACGGCCCCACGGCCACTGAAACACGGGAAGGAAAAGGGAAGCAGAGCTGCACGATTGCAGGCCATGCCGACCACCGAAAAAGGGCCTCGAAAATTATTTTAAAAAAGATTTTGCGGTTTCGAAAAAGGTTCCTACCTTTGCAGTCCCAACCAAGGGAAACAGCGAGGGACGCGATGTCCGGAGCGGAAAAAAATGACACGTCAACTCCCCTTAAAAGGAGACGATATACAGCCGAAGCGAGATGCCCAGGCGCGATAAGTTCTTTAAATGATCATGTAGCGCAGCGACCCGTACG
>NZ_JBSHMI010000012.1:16034-98428 GCF_053645235.1 Sphingobacterium sp. NPDC055346 | reverse complement strand
TTACCATGGCGGTAGTATTATTTTAGCGAATTAAATATAGCAATCCCTGCTATATTAAACCACCGCCATTTTTTCCTTATTTAGGACGCGTCTGACAAATTATGGTAATAAGATTAAATGGTTTACATATGAAAAATTTAAAAACATCCACAATATATACTGCATTTATGATGATGCTCTTGGGGCTTTTCAGCGTAAATTCAGTATCGGCACAGGGATATCAAGATGTCGACTTCGATGTTTTTCATGAAGAACTGGACCCTTATGGGGATTGGGATCATGATGACGAATATGGCGATGTTTGGTATCCGGATGAAGACGATGACTTTCGTCCTTATGGTACCAATGGATATTGGACCATGACCGAATATGGAAATACCTGGGTCTCCAATTACGATTGGGGATGGGCACCATTTCACTACGGTCGTTGGATCCACAGACCACATAGAGGTTGGGCATGGGTTCCTGGCTATGAATGGGGACCGGCATGGGTAGATTGGCGTAGTGGTGGTGGATATTACGGTTGGGCGCCGATGCGTCCTGGCATCAGTGTCAATGTAAGCATCGGTTTACCGCTAGACCTATGGGTATTTATTCCTACTACGCGTATCTATGACCGTTATATCAATAGACATTGGTCTTACGGACGTCGCAATATCTATAATAACACCACGATTATCAACAATACTTATATCGTGAACAACAACCGTTACTATGGAGGTCCTGCTCGCAGAGACATCGAAAGACATATCGGTAGACGCGTTGATGTTAGAAATGTAAGTTTTGATAACAGACGTGGGGCATCACGTGTAAGTCGCAGTTCAGTATCGATGTACCGTCCAGATAGAAACAATCGTTCGGATCGTGCTGTCAGCAGCAGAAGTGGACGCCTTGAAAACAATCGTAGCTCACGTTCTTCTGACAGATCTCCTGCCAATCGCGTAGAGAACAGGTCAGGACGTAGCCAAAGCGGAAGAAGTAATTCTGACTACAGAATCACTAGAAATGCGAACGGACAACGTGAAATGCATATTGGAAACGGCAATTCAAACCGTAGCAATAGAGAAGCAACCACGAATTCACGTTCTGGAAGAGTAGAGCGAGGAAACACAAACAACAACAACAGAGACCGTCAGCCTTCTTCTCGCGGACGCGTTTCAATGGATCGTCCTGCTTCTAGAAATGAATCAATGAACCGCAGTTCTAGACCAACTAGAAATGAGTCTATGGACCGCAGCTCTAGATCGACCAGAAATGAATCGATGAACCGCAGCTCTAGACCAACTAGAAACGAATCCATGAACCGCAGTTCTAGACCGGCTAGAAACGAGTCGATGAACCGCAGCTCTAGGCCAACTAGAAACGAATCCATGAACCGCAGTTCTAGACCGGCAAGAAACGAGTCGATGAACCGTAGCCAGCAAAGGCAGTCTGCTCCACAGAGAGAACAACGCCAACCTAGAATGCAACAGGAATCTAGGTCGCAAAATAGAGTATTTCAAACACGCAACTCCGAAAGACCACAAAGTCGTCCTTCGGTACAACGTAGTTCAAATCATGAATCTAGATCATCTTCAAGACCACAATCAAACCAACGTTCTGAACGTGGTTCAGGTCGAGGAAATAGAGGATAAATTTTTATATTTAGTTGAAACAATTTGTTAAAGCGGGCTGATCAAGATCAGCCCGCTTTGTTTTTTTACTCGACGACTTAGCCAAGCTAAGACCTGAATGACTAGAAATCTGTGGTTAGTATTTAATCCAAAAGGAGATGATTTTTTGTTTTGTTGTGGATAAAAAGGCATTTTTGTTCCTGCTTTTTGTTAACTTCAATTCAAGCACAAGCATAATTTTTTTAAGGAATGGCAAAACTTACCTCCATTTTAGACAATGATTTTTACAAATTCACCATGCAATATGCCGTGGTGAAACTCTTTCCAAAGGCGAAAGCACGTTATCAATTTATCAACCGTGGGAAGCATGAGTTTCCGGCGGGCTTTGCCGAAAAACTGAGGGAAGCTGTAAATCAATTGGCGAACTTGAAGCTTACGGTTGCAGAAAAAAACTTTTTTGCAAAGACCTGTCCTTATATCGACCCGACTTATTTTGATTTCCTACAAGGCTATCATTTTGACCCAGATGAAGTCAAGATTACACAAAATGGCCCCGATCTATCGGTAAAGGTCGAAGGCTATTGGTATAGGACTATTTTATGGGAGGTGCCCCTGATGGCATTGATCTGTGAAACCTATTATGAAGTAACTGGACAAAAAAGGGTGGATGATGCTGAGGTCATGAATATTGTTCATGAAAAGATGTACAAATACGATAAGCTCAACATTACGATTGCAGACTTTGGGACCCGTAGACGCCACTCCTATGCCGTGCATGACTTGGTGATCAAAGCCTTGAAGGAGCATCCTTCCAAGACATTTATCGGCACGAGCAATGTGCATTTCGCCATGAAATACCATACTAAGCCAATCGGTACACATGCCCATGAATGGTTTATGTTCCATGCCGCAAAATATGGCTACAAGATGGCCAACCTCTTAGGCTTGGAGAACTGGTCAGATGTTTACCGTGGCGATTTAGGGATCGCCCTTTCGGACACCTATACTACAGAGGTTTTCTTCAAACAGTTTGACAAGAAGCTAAGTAAGCTATTTGATGGGGTCAGACATGATAGTGGCGATGCGATTGAATTTGCGCAAAAGACTATTGACCACTATAACAGTAAAGGAATCAATCCGCTCAACAAGACCATCATCTTTTCTGATGGACTGGATTATGAGAAGGTCGTAAAGATTGTCAATTTCTGTCAGGATAAAATCGGTCATTCATTTGGTATCGGAACAGACTTCACCAATGATGTCGGTCTGTCGAGGATGAATATCGTAATCAAGATGACGGAAGCCTTTCCAGATGAAGGCGAATGGACTCCTGTAATCAAGCTGTCGGATGAACCTAACAAACATACCGGTGACCCCGAGGAAATAAAAATGGCGAAACGTTTCTTAAATATCGCAAACCATGAATAGAGATGTTTATGGTGAAGCGCTATATGATTATCATGCTGTAGGCAAGCTGAATGAACCTCTCCTATTGCACAGCAGCTATGGCGATATTGAAGAAATGCCCATTGAAGTGTTTTTCAGGGAAGAGGAAGATATTCCGGAGCTGGAATTTATTGCGCTATCCCTTTGCGACGGCAAGGTCCTGGATGTTGGCGCAGGTGCCGGAGTACATGCATTGTACCTGCAAGAGAAGGGATTTGAGGTCGATGCCATGGAAATCTCGGAGACAGCCTGCAAGATTATGGAAAAGCGCGGTGTAAACCATGTCATCCATGCTGATTTCTTTAAGTTCTCGGATAAAAAATATGATACCCTATTGTTCTTGATGAACGGAATAGGGATCGCCGAAACCCTAGATGGATTCAGGAATCTTCTAAAACATTCAAAAAAGCTGCTTACCGATAAAGGACAGCTTATTTTCGACAGTTCCGATATTTCCTACCTCTATGAGGAGTATAGGATTGCCAGACCAGAACACTACTTCGGTGAGATCAACTTTCAATACGAATACAAGGGTAACCTTGGAAAGCCTTTCAAATGGCTTTACATCGACCAACAAACCTTGATCAAAATAGCCCATGAAGAGAATTGGGTAGTGCAGGTCCTATTTGAAGATGATAATGATCAGTATTTGCTGAGGATGGAACCTAGGATAGACAACAGACAATAGACAGTAGACAGGTCTTATGTCTTGTGTCTGTTGTCTCAATTCTGACTAAAAAAATATCCCCGATCTCTCGGGGATATTTTTTTAGTCGATATAGTCAAATCCAACATAAGGGACCAGAACTTCTGGGATCTTGATTCCTTTTTCGGTTTGATTGTTTTCTAAGAGTGTTGCTACGATTCTAGGTAAAGCCAATGCGGAACCATTTAAGGTGTGCGCCAATTGGGTCTTGCCATCCTCGCCTTTGAAACGAACTTTAAGACGGTTTGCTTGGTAAGTTTCAAAGTTTGATACTGAGGATACTTCTAACCAACGTTCTTGTGCCGCTGAATAGGTTTCCATATCGTAGGTCATGGCAGATGTAAAGCTCATATCACCTCCGCATAAACGTAAAACGCGGTATGGCAATCCTAACTTCTGCAATAAAGACTGTACATAGCTACTCATCTCCTCTAACGTTTCGTAGGATTTCTCAGGATTAACGATCTGAACCAATTCAACTTTATCAAATTGGTGCAATCTGTTCAAACCACGGACATGCGCACCATAAGATCCCGCTTCTCTGCGGAAACATGGGGTATAGCCACAATGTTTGATAGGGAAATTCTCACTTTTAACAATGGTATCACGGTAAATATTTGTGATTGGCACCTCTGCAGTTGGAATCAGATAAAAGTCGTCGTTTGTGACATGGTACATCTGACCTTCTTTATCAGGTAATTGACCAGTTGCATAGGCAGAATCTTCATTCACTACAATAGGGACCTGAACCTCACGGTAGCCCATTTTAGCAGCTTCATCCAAGAAGAAGTTAATCAATCCTCGTTGCAAACGGGCGCCCTTTCCTTTATACACTGGAAAACCAGCACCGGTGATCTTAGTACCTAATTCGAAGTCAATGATATCGTATTTAGCTGCTAATTCCCAGTGAGGCAATGCTCCTTCAGGTAACTGAGGGACCGTTCCATTTTCTAGAACCACTTCATTATCCTCTGGAGTCAATCCAGCAGGAACCAGTTTATAAGGAAGATTCGGCAATTGGATCAACTTATCGTGCAGTTCTTTTTCGATTTTATCCAATGCTTCTGAAAGCTCTTTGATTTGCTCTTTATATGATGCAGAACGCGATTTTATTGCTTCAGCTTCCTCTTTCTTACCTTGACGCATCAAGTCTCCAATTTGCTTAGCGGACGAGTTTGCCTCAGCTGCAACAGAGTCAGATTGATTTTGAGTTTTGCGACGTTGTTCGTCTAAAGCAATGATCTGATCGACCAATTCTACTTCGTTGAAATTCTTAACTCCAAGCCTTTCAACTACATGGTCCCGATTTTCGCGGATGTAATTTAATTGCAACATATAATTATGCTTTTTTATTTGTAACGTGAGCAAAGATAAGAAGACCTCCGCAATTAATAAACTTGAATTTGTAGCCTATCCATTTTTAGAATCCATGCAATTTTGTATCATTGCATCATGAAAAACAGATGGTTTCTTTTCTTATGCCTTGGTATCTTGTACCTTATGCCCCTAGAATTGCTGGCGCAAAACACAATTATTAAGGACTTTACAGTTAAGGAAAACCTTTCGCAGAATGGAAAATTAGCGATAATTGCCATCGATACCGCTGAAAAAACGGACAATACGGTCAACGGCAATTATAATTTCACCATCAATGGTTTTTCGCAGGAACTGAAATTTACCGATGGTGTGGCTGTTACAAGCAATCCCATTGAATCTTCAACCTTTGTGTTTTTTAAGCATAAATTCGCAGGTTCCGATTTAGGGAAACTTTTTTTCTTGCGGGTGACCGACAAAGGCATTACCCCTTATAAAATCAGTGGATTTCTTTTGATCATTATTCCCTTGTTGATCCTGTACATTGCCTATAAGTTCAAGCGCTTCCTGATTACCCTGTTAATTCTAGCGGCTATTTATTTCTACCTGAACTATAGCAAAGGATTGGATGTTCGACAGTTGATCGAAAGCAGTATCATGGGATTGAAAGGCCTGCTCTAGAACGGCATCCCTACCCCGAAATTATATTGGATAAAGCTATATCGGTCTGGCCAGTTGGTCTGATAATAATCCTGTTTGAATTTCTTGGCATTGAAGAAGTCCTTGATAACCCATTGATCCGAACCTGAAAACTGTGGATCTTTCAGTTTAAGACCTGCATCTAAACGGATAATAAAATAATCGAGGTCGACACGAAGACCGAAACCAGTGCCCAGTGCAATTTGCGAAAGGAATTTATCCCCACGGAACTCCCCATTAGGATTGATGATATCTTCACGGATCCTCCATACGTTTCCAGCATCTAAAAATGTGGCTCCATTTAACTTGGCCCCAAAGAAATTGTTCAGCATGCGGAAGCGAAATTCAGCATTGGTTTCCAACTTTATTTCACCAAGCTGATCGAGGTTTCTCAGGTTTACACGGAATTCAGGATTGATGGAAGAACGGTTATAGCCCCCTGGACCCAGCGTACGGGCTTGCCAAGCGCGGATACCATTCATACCCCCTGCAAAGAAACTCTTTTCAAAAATCATGTTCAGGGAGGAGTTGTTACCATAAGGAACCGCAACACCGGAGTTGACCCGAAACACAAACTGTTTATTTCCGCCCAGATGTCTGTACCAACGATAGTCTATTTCACCTTTCACATATTGTAGAAATGGCACCCCAAAGATCAGCTTCTCGCCGTCTTGATTCTGCTTGAATTTCATGACATTCCCCAACACACCTAACAGATTTCCACTGACATCGACCGCTCCCCTGAAATAACTGAAGTTTTCTTTGGTTGTTAATTTTGGTCCATTGTAGGTATAGGCATACTGTGCACCTAAGCCAAAGTATTTACGGTCATTGCTTCGAACATATAGGCCATAGCCCTGATCGATCAGGCTCTGTTTAAATTCTTCGTTCAACTGTCCGTGTCTATACTCGATAACCACCGGAGTCAGACTATGCATCTTATTGGTTGCCTCATACCAGATGTAGTTTAAGCTATTGATCCAATACCTGTTGGCATAGGTTTGATCCTGAAAGAACAATTGCAAACTAGATGAAAAGGTGGTTCTAGGCAAACCGTAACGACCTACGCTACGAACCCGGAAAGGGGTCAATAACCTAGGAAAGGACAGGTTAACCCCTACCTGAAAGTCATTGTTAAAGATCTTATCGGCCAAGCTACCCGGCAACCTGGAATCAAAAAGTACTCCATAGCGCATTTTGACCTCAATGGTTTCCGATCCACCGAAGACATTTCGATGGGAGAAGGTATTCCCCACGTTAAAACCGCTCATTCCAGAGCTGAAAGTAAATTCGCCTTCAATCTGGTTGCTCATGGCAGAACGTGGCACCACATTATAATGGACATCCAATCTATTGGAATCTTTTTGCTGGTAATTGATCTTTACCGATCGGAAACCATTCATTTCATATAACCGGTCGTAGGCCAATTCCTCATTCGCACTATTGAACTTTTGTCCTGTTCTCAGGAATGCATATCTGGATAACGGTCTTAGTTTAAAATTGCCGGTTTGATCGGTATAGAAAATCTTGGTCAGGCTGTCAAATTTACCCTCAGAATTCTTCTTTAATTCCGGATCGGCAGCTTCAACCGTAAAGTACACACTGTCAATATAATAAATCTTATGTTTAGTTGAATCTTCTCTATTGGACACCTGGATCAATAAATCAGCTTGATTATCCAAATCAATGGTATCAATTCCAGCCCGCATATATTGCCTTAGGTAATCATAGTATCCCGATTCTCTCATATTGGTATATAAGCGCTCTCGTTCTAGGTAAAGATCAGAAGCATCATAGCGTTTTCCTGACTTCAGGGGACTAATTGGGACGACCTTTTCTTGATAGATGGAATCAACGGCGGGGTCCTCTACTGTCCTATCGATTTCCCGAATGGAATAAGGGTTTCCCAGGTTCGCATTGAAGTTGATTTTTGCTTTCTTTTTATTGAATTCTATCTGTGGTTCAACCTTGGCATTAAAATAACCTTTGGTTTGGAGGAAGCGTTGAATTTGGGTCGCCGATAGCTCGACTACCGCAGAGTCTAGGATTCTCGGTGCCTCACCGACATTTTTTATTTTTTCAGTTTTATATTGACCGTCTCGGGTATTGAACATGTTATAGATGGTCAGATAGAGCGGAGAATTCGGACGAATTTCATTGGCCACGTACATGCCAGCGGGTTCTTTCAATTCGGGAGTTACGCCATTTAGATCGACATCTGTGACCAGGTATTGATTGTCGTCGAGGTATTTCGCAGATCGACAGGACGCAATAATTAGCGACAAAAACGTTATACTTGCAAAAAATAATAAACTTCTTTTATTAGTCATTCATCCCATGTTGTCAAAAGCTCAAATCAGTCTAATTACTTCATTGCAGCATAAAAAATTTCGAACTCAGCATAACTTATTTGTGGTAGAGGGCATAAAATCCGTTTTGGAGTTTATACATTCCAGCTACAAGATAAGTAAAATATTTGCGACAGTAGATGCCGCTGCAAAATTGGGCAAAATACCGCAAAATATAAAACTTGAAGAGCTTAGTGAGTCAGAGTTTGGGAAAATAAGTGGCTTAAAGAATCCGCAAGGGGCTTTGGCTTTGGTGGAAATCCCTCATTTTAATCAATTACAGGTAAAGGATTTACAGGGGAGGCATAGTTTGATCTTGGATGATGTTCAAGATCCTGGCAATTTGGGAACCATCATCCGTACGGCGGAATGGTTCGGGATTGAAAACATTATCTGTTCAATAGGCACCGTAGATGCCTACAATCCCAAGGTCGTACAGGCGACCATGGGTTCACTTTCCCGTATTAAATTACACTATCTGGATCTGGAAGAGTTCATTCAGAAAAACAGCATGCCGGTATTTGGGGCTTTGTTGGACGGGGATTCTATTTATGGGACCAATTTTGGGAATGAAGGGTTTATCATGATGGGCAATGAGGGAAATGGAATCAGGGAAAGCTTGATCCCTAAAATTGATCAGGCAGTTACCATTCCGCGGGTTGGCAAGGCTGAGTCATTAAATGTTGCAGTGGCGACAACAATATTTTGTTCAGAATTGACGCGACAAAATATGGAAAAGAAAAATGGATAATATCGAAAACGAAGATCAACCTTTATATACAATACAATTTGGACTGCTCTGTTTGAGCTCTCTCCTATTCTCTGCGAGTTTCAACATGATCATTCCAGAGTTACCCAATTTCCTGTCCTCTTTGGGAGGTGCAGCCCACAAGGGCCTGATCATTGCTCTTTTCACGCTTACAGCTGGGATTTCAAGACCATTTAGCGGTAGATTGACGGACAAATGGGGCCGAGTACCTGTGATGGCCATAGGGTCTACCGTCTGTGTCATCTGTGGTTTTTTATATCCTATCCTGAGCAGTGTTGCTGGATTCTTTCTCCTTCGCTTAGTCCATGGTTTCTCCACTGGGTTTAAGCCCACGGCCACCTCGGCATATATCGCTGATATTATCCCATCGACGCGTTGGGGTGAGGCATTGGGGATGCATGGGCTATGTTTCAGCATCGGTGGTGCCGTTGGACCGGCAATTGGAAGTTATATTGCCCTAAAGTATGATCTGAATACCATGTTCTATAGCTCTTCAGCATTTGCATTCCTTTCCATCATTATCGTGATGAACATGAAGGAAACCCTGAAGGACAAAAATAGATTCTCGCCTAAGATGCTCAAGATTTCACGCCGTGATATTATTGAAGTGCGTGTGATTCCTGCAGCAATCGTTACGCTTCTCTCCTACTCGGCTTATGGTGTAATTTTGACTTTGATTCCGGATTGGAGCGAACATTTGGGCATAGTAAATAAGGGGCTGTTTTTCACGGCCTATACCTTGGCGTCCATAGGGATTCGATTTGTTTCGGGGAAAGTGGCCGATCGCTATGGTAGGATCAGTGTGATGAAAGTAGGGCTGGTAGTGGTCGCTATCTCTCTTTTGTACCTTGGTTTTGGAAACAGCATTGCTCAATTGGTGATCGGCGCCTGCCTTTACGGGATAGGTACGGGTATTTTTTCGCCAGCAGTCAATGCCTGGACCATTGATCTTTCGCTGCCGCAATATCGTGGGAAAGCCATGGCGACCATGTATATCGCATTGGAAGCTGGTATTGGAGGTGGCGCATTATTTGCTGGATATATCTATCACGATGAAATCCTTAGAATTCCGTATATTTTCTATGGGAATGCCCTGATCATCTTGCTGGCATTTTTTTATGTGATTTACTGGAATTCAAAAAACAAAAAAACTAATAACCTGTTATAGCATTCGTATGGAAAATAAACAAACCAAAAGACCGTATTCCTTTGAGCTTGCATCGAGCTTGATGGCCTTGGTTCTTATCATTGCCGTCATGTACTTTACCCAGGGTGTTCTATTACCGCTCATTTTTTCAATCCTGATTTCAATTTCCCTTTATCCATTGGCAAGATTATTTGAAAGAATCCGTCTTGGAAAGGCCTTTTCGGCGATCTTGGCTGTCATTGTAGCCATAGCAATTATCTCGGGTCTATCGTGGTTTATTGTTTATGAGAGTATCTTGATCGGTAAGGATGCATCAGCGATCACGGACAAAGTGATGTCTGTATTAGAGGGTGGGCAGAAGTGGCTGGAAAGCCAATTCGGCATTGAAAGGACTGAAGTGATGGAAAAACTGCGCGAGCAGGGTGAAAAAGCCATGGAGAATGCCGGAGGTATGGTATCCAGTACCTTTGGGTCGATTGGGAATATCCTGGCCAGTGCCATCTTGGTTCCATTATTGAGCTTTTTCCTATTGTATTACCGTGATTTCTTTCGCGAATTTTTCTTTAAAGCTTTTAAAACAACTCCTCAGAGTAAAGTCAATGAGGTGTTGAACAAAATATACGACGTGGTTCAGAGTTATTTGGTAGGGCTGATTACCGTAATGGGAATTGTTGCTGTACTGAATACGGTGGGACTCATGGCGATGGGTATTGACTATGCTTGGTTTTTCGGCTCGTTGGCCTCCCTGCTGATGTTGCTTCCTTATATAGGTATTGCCATTGGATCGATCTTGCCTGCATTATTTGCATTGGCCACAAAAGATAGTGCTCTATACGCATTGGGTGTGGTGGCATGGTTTCAAGTGGTGCAATTCCTGGAGGGTAACATCATTACGCCAAATATTGTGGGTTCCAAGGTCAGCATCAATCCATTGATGGCAATCATCGGAATCCTATTGGGCGGAATGTTATTTGGATTGGCCGGTTTGATCATTGCCCTGCCTTTTATCGCAACGTTAAAGGTTATTTTTGATGCAAACCCAAATATGGAAGCATTTGGTTTCTTGATTGGTGAGCCAGAGAAACTCCATCTCAAGCGGAACTCGACACAGGAGCTGCTGATGAAATGGGGAATCGTTCGGATGCCCAAAAACAAGAAAAAAATTGAAGTGGATGTCAATGTTACGGTAGATGGTCCAGAGGAAACTCCGCATTCTGAAATGACCTATAAAGAGATCAATGAATCTGAGGAGCTCCCTTATGAAGACCTTCCGCAAGATAAATTCAAGAAGAAGGACGAAGAATAAGTTTTTCGGACTTAAGACAAAAGACATAAGGTTCGCCTTATGTCTTTTGTGTTTTTATACTTCTTGCTGAATGTTGAATCCGAGCTTCCGCATGGCAGAGATCTCGACACTGTAGACTCCAAATTCTTCCATAACCCTTCCGTGGAGTTCATAAAAGCCGCTTCCCTGGAAAGGGTATTGACGGAGTACGGGCGAAAAATGCACGGTATCCAACCAGTCTCCCTCCACATCGAGAAATGTCCCGAAACACATCCGTTCTTTTTTAATGGTTCGGGTTTCTTTCAAGGTGACCAATCGGCCGATGATCTTGATCTGTTGGCCAAGGAGATCAGGCAACTGATTGACCAAGACCGAACCTTTCAGATGCTCCTTATTCAACAGCTCAAAGAAGTCGCCCACGACAAAGCCCAAGAGATCGAGTTCATCACGCAGGTCATCCATCCTATTCTTTTCAAAATCAGGCAGGGAAAACTTGATTTCCTCTGTTTGGAAAAGCGTTACAGGATCATCTTTCTCTGTCCGTTTATTCCTGAAGTTTGCTTCCCATAGCAGGGTTTTCTTATCCAAGCCCGTGAACCGCAATGCACCGATCCGAATCAGGATATTGAGCTGTTCGGGAGCCGGATGCAATCGCTGTAGGACATCATTCAAGCTCTTATAAGGTCCATTTCGCTGCCTTTCCTCCACGATCTGATGGGCAAACTCCTGCTCCAGACCTTGCAAGTGGATAAAACCGACATAGACCTGTTGCTCGGTAATATTGGTAAGATGATCGCTGTTGTTCAAGCATGGAAGTTGGATGATGCCGCCATTCCTCCGTAATTCATGGAAATAGAATTCCGTGCGATAAAAGCCGCCGAAATTATTGATAACGGCGACATAAAATTCACAGGGGTAATACGTTTTGAGGTAAAGGCTCTGATAACTCTCCACAGCAAAGGAGGCCGAGTGCCCTTTGGCAAAGGAATAACCACCAAAGCTCTCCATCTGCCGCCAAACCTCGGAGGTGACAGATTCATCATAGCCTTGTTCCCTACAGTTTGAAAAGAATTTCGCACGCATCAGCTCAAACTTATTTTCAGAACGGTACTTTCCGCTCATGGCCCGTCTCAGGATATCGGCCTCCTCCAAGGATATCCCACCGAAATGATGGGCAACCTTGATCACATCTTCCTGATAGACCATCACTCCGAAGGTCTCTTCGAGGAGTTCCTTCATTTTAGGGTGCAGGTATTCGATTTTATCGCGATCATGATAGCGTTCGATATACTGTTTCATCATGCCCGATTGAGCGACTCCTGGCCGAATGATCGAACTGGCCGCCACGAGGGTAAGGTAGTCAGAACATTTCAGTTTGCCCAAAAGCTGCCGCATAGCAGGGCTTTCGATATAAAAACAGCCAATGGTATCTGCCTTGCGGATCATTTCTGCAAGCTTGGGATCTTCAAAGAAGCGTTCCACCTGATGAATGTCGACATGCTTACCTTTATTTTTCTGCACCAATCCTAGGGCGTCTTTGATATGCCCCAAGCCACGCTGACTCAGGATATCAAATTTAAAGAGCCCTATCCTGTCGGCCTCGAACATATCCATATGGAGGGTCCGAAATCCCTTTGGCGGTAATTCCAATACGCCGTATTCATTCAATGGTTTTTCACTGATCAGCACCCCACCGGCATGGACACTGATATTGCTAGGGAAATCAACCAACAGGGCTCCATATTTCTGGATCCACCGTTGGATTTTATCCTCAGCACTCCATTCTCGCTTATGCACCAATTCATCGATCTCCTCTTTAGGCAGTCCAAATACCTTTCCCAATTCCCTCACAATGGCCCTTCGCTGAAAAGTATTGTACATGCCCAGTAAAGAGACATGCTGACGACCATATCGCATAAACAGGTACTCAAAGATGGCATCACGATCTTTCCAGCTAAAGTCAATATCAAAATCGGGCGGAGAGGTCCGGTTGGGATTTAAAAACCGTTCAAAATATAGATCTAGCTTGATGGGATCCACATCGGTAATGCGCAGGCAATAGGCAACGACCGAGTTGGCACCACTCCCCCGCCCCACATGATAGAACCCTTGCTCATTGGCATACCGCAACATATCCCAAACAATCAAAAAATAGGAATTAAATTCAGATTGCTTGATAATGGAAAGTTCCTTTTCCACCCGCTCCATGGCCTTTTTGTTCTTGCTGCCATACCGGATCTTGCAGCCTTCAATAGCCAACTTTCTTAACAGTTCATGGTCATCATCCATGCTCGCAGTGAAGTGTTTCTTGTTTTTATCGATATGGAAAGTCATTTCAATCGAACAGCTCTTGACCACTTCCATGGTCTTGCTGATAACAGATGGGAACTTTGCATAGGCGGATACCAGGCTTTCTTCATCCATCAAGGTCTCATTTGGTCTGGCATAATCCTCTTTGACCAATTTCGACAGTAGCGTATTTTTAGCAATTGCCCTTAAGATCCGATGCAGGTCATAGTAAGTCTTATCTTGATAGGTCACAGGTTGCAGCACGACCCAGCAGTCAGCTTGAAGTGCCTCTTGCCAGCTCAATTTATTGAGGTCCTCCTTCCTTAATCCAATGAGTTCATTTGGCCTTAGCTGTTCGATCTCAGGATGATTCTCAAAAGTATAGATGACCCAAAGATCATCGGATTCAAAAGGTGGCTTTTTGGGGAAATCCAACTTCCTCTGTTTATAAAAGGAAAGGAAACTCTGGATGACGTATAGACCGGCATTGTTTTTCGCCAAAAGGATATAACATAATTCGTTTTCATTGCGTATTTCGACCCCTACAATAGGTTTGATGTTTGCTTCCTGACATTTGAGCACAAAATCCCAACAATCTGCCGTACTGTTGATATTTGTCAAAGCCATGGCCTTAATCCCTAAAGACTGCGCACTTTCTACCAAATCCTTTGTAGGAAAGGTTCCATAATGAAAACTAAACCAGGTCTTGCAATTCAAAAACATTTTACAAGATTAAGGTTTTTTTAATTCATTTTACTAAAAATATTAGCAAAAATACTTTCAAAAAAGCTGACCTATTGAAGCCCAGCTAAATCTAATATTACTAATTATATACTAAATGGTCAATCAGCTATTATGGAGATTAATCCTCCCAGGTCCAGTTCAGTTGCATGGAAACCGCCAAGTGGTCAGACAGGGCTTCTCCATCGGCACTTGTGAAATGCTGGATCTCGACCTGATAGTCCATTGGCTGAAATTTCAGGTGGTCGCTATTTCTAAAGAAAATCTTATCTAAACTCTCCGTGTCGTTGTTGAGGCTCAACATATGCTGCGCAATAAACTTGGGAATAACCTCTGGAAAAACACCTTTACGGAGGAATTGGACCCAACCATCAGACAGCCCCGTGGTCAGAAGGAACTCATGCAAATTGTCTCTTTTATAAGCATAATGGGCATTAAAATCACCCATGACGATTAAAGGCCTACCTGCGGAATTATCGTTGATATAAGTCGCCAACTGTCTAAAGTTTTCCCTTCTTGCCCGAGCTGCGCGAGCAACATCGCTTGAGTTTGCATGCACATTATAAACATCGACAGTTACTTGATTGGCCAATTGGATCTGCGCAAAGCTAAACCCTTTCACGGTCCAACAATCAGGACCACTGCAATGGCGCCATGGAATCCTTCTGTATTCAATGATAGGATACTTGGACAAGGTATTCAGACCATCGCCAATTGGAATCTTCCCTTTGGTCTGCGTACGATAAGGATGTAAGTTCTTGGAATAAAAAGAAGTATTATAGTTAAAATCTTCTTGGACATTGACAATATCATAAGGCTCAACTTTTTCACCGATTTCGGCAATACTGAATTTCCTAGGGAGCTTTGCAGCCGAGATCCCTTGGGGTAACCCTGCGATATTATAGGTCAACAATGATATTTTCCCTTGCAAAAAACGTTCTGAAGAGGATTCTTCTTGGGGGATAGCTACGGAAATCAGCTTTCCCTTTAAGCTCTTGAAAACAAATAGTAAAACTATAATTACCGCTGCGAGTATAAAAAGTATGGTCATCTATTAACTTATATGAAATAAAAGTATCTTCTTCAAATTATCTAAATGGGAATTCAACATTAAGTTTTTGTTACTCACCACCATGGAAACCTTCTAATTGATCAATGACCTTAGATTTCTTATCAGAAGTCATTAAAGAATCGTTCAATTCCCATTCCAATTTTAATGAGATAGCACAATGATCGGAAAGAGGTTCGCCCGTATCGGTACTGAAAAGCTCATGTTGCACTTGGTAATTTTTTGGTTTGAATATCAACTGTTTGCTATTGCGAAAATAAATCTTGTCGATGCTCTCGCAATCGTCCGTTACGGTCAAAGCGTGCTGTGCAATAAAGTTTTCTTCATGCTCGGGCAACCGGCCTTGGTTTCGAAGAAAAACCCAGGTATCGACTAAGTCCATCTCTTTTTGGAAGGTCCGCACATTATCTTCAGCAAAGGTATAATGTGCATTGAAATCACCCATGATCAACAGAGGTTGTCCTGCAGATTTTTCTTTTATGTAGTTCGCGAACTGCTCTAGATTTTTCTTTCTTGCAACAACCGCAGACCTATTGTCCTGGGCTGTGGCATGTATGTTATAGACATCCAGGAACACATCCTTAGCAATCTCTAATCGGGCATAACTGAATCCCTTCGGTGTCAAGCAATCACTGCCGCTACAGTCTTTCCAGGAAATTCGCTCGGAGTCTTTAATAGGATATTTGGAAAGGGTACTCAAACCATCCCCGAAAGGAACAGTCCCCATGCTTACGGTTCGAAATAAATGCAGATTGGAAGCATACAATTCAAAATTGTAATTGAAATCTTCTTGAACATTGACGATGTCAAAGCGGTTGATCCGTTCACCAATGGTCCGGATACTGGCCGCCCTTGGAGTTTCGGCACTGGAAATCAGTTGCGGAAGCCCTGCAATATTATAGGTCAATAGCGATAATTCTCCAGATGAACGATGTTCCAGTTCAGGATAGTTCAGCAAGGGCATTGCTTTGGAGCCATTGCTGCGCTTGTAACTGAACATAAAAACAAGGGAGAAAATAATCGACATCAGTACTATAAACCTGAAATGCCACGCTTTACTTTTCTGAGGATAAGGAAGGTTGATCAGCATATCTATCAATCGTAATTCCTATAGCAAAACTACCGTACACGGTTAAATCTAATCTTAAGGTAAGATTAAAGGTTTGTTGATTTGATATTTAGGATTTATTAAGACTTCATCATTCCTAAACATTTCATTCACAATAGCATAACACCAAATTAGCAATAAAGAAACACTGAGCCTATACTTTTACCCGATAGACAATTTGAATTCTAAATGAAGAAAGTTGCTTTTTTTTCTGAGATTCTCATAGAAGATTTTGACGGGGCCTCAAGGACCATGTTTCAAATCATAAACCGAATCGATCACACGGCTTTTTCTTACCTTTTCATTTATGGAAAAGGTCCTGAAAACTTCAAGACGCATCAATCTTATCAAGTCCCGACCTTCCGCATTCCGATCAATGATGATTATTCATTGGCAGTTCCCCAATTATCAAAATGGAAACTGGAAGAAGCCTTGGATAATTTTGCTCCGGACGTGATCCATATCGCAACTCCCTCCCTTTTAGGGTTCTTTGCCATGAAATATGCGAGGAAAAGGAACATCCCGATCCTGAGTATCTATCACACCCACTTTATCTCGTATATCGCTTATTATCTCCGCAATCTATCTTCTTTGATCAGACCTGCAGAATATTGGATGCGCAAGGCTATGCTCCGCTTCTACAACAGTTGCCATAAGATTTATGTGCCCGCCAATAATATCATGGATGAACTTAAGGAAATTGGGATACAGTCCGATCGTTTGACTTTATGGCAAAGGGGTATCGACCTGAGATTGTTTAACCCCGAGAAAGCTGACCGAGCCTATATCCGGAATATCACAAAAAACGACAAACCCAATATTTTGTTTGCAAGCCGCTTGGTCTGGGAGAAAAACGTGCAAACCTTAATCGACGTTTATCAGCATCTCAAAAAATCAAAATTTGAATATAACTTAATTATCGCAGGCGATGGAGCCGCAAGGGAAGAAGCAGAAATGCTGATGCCTACAGCTCATTTCTTGGGAAAATTAGACCATACTGAACTATCAAAACTATATGCTTCTTCTGACGTGTTCCTTTTCACCTCTACTTCGGAAACTTATGGAAACGTGGTAATAGAAGCCATGGCATCCGGTCTTCCCTGTGTCATTGCCAATGGTGGAGGGAGCTCCAGCCTGATCGAACACGGAAGAAATGGGTACAAATGTGTGCCCAACAATGCCTTGGAATACATGTATTTCATCCATAAGATCCTGAGCGATCCCCAAATAAAAAACGAATTCCAACAGGCTGGACTGAATTACGTGAGAAAATTGGATTGGGGGGAGTTGGCACAAACTTATTTTGATGACATCCATGAGTTAGCTTCCGAACCCATAAACGGTATTGCATGGGCAGGAAACTAAGGATCAGCAAAAAAACGGTCAAAACTGGGCTTATCCTCATCATACTTGGTTTTATAGCTGTCTATATCCTCAACACCGATTTCTCAGCTATAAAAAAGGAATTGCTAACAATTGGATATAGATTCATCTATCTCCTTGGGGTTACTTTCTTGGCTTATTTTTTTGGTAACTGGTCTTGGTATGTCTGTCTGGCTGAGGACCGCAAGAAAATCAGTTTGATGAAGATGTTTGCGGTCCGGCAAATTGGCGAAACCGTCGGTCAGTATAACCCGACGAGCATAGTCGGAGGAGATTTACTGAAAGCTGAAATGCTCAAACCATATGGGATCTCCACCGAAGTAGCTTTAAGTTCTGTGGCGACTTCCAGGATCACAGTGGTACTTTCACAGATCCTCTTGTTCCTGATTGCCTGCCTTTGGTTGAGTGGCATGGAAGCTGGGCAAGCTGCATTGAAGAGCATAGGAGTTGCTTTCTATGTCTTTATTGCATTCTTGATCCTGTTGAACTTAGTTTTTTTCTATTGGCTCATCTTTAGCAAATCCTCTTCAAAACCTGAGAACAGTGAAGATATCGATGGCTTTTGGAAAAAACTCAGATCAAAGGTCTTGCAATTGATATTCAATATCCGAAAGTCTTACCGGTTTAACCCAAGGTTATTTTGGTACTCTTACCTTTTAGCGGGTATCCATTGGATTATCGGCAGCTTGGAATTCTATCTCATCCTGCTTTTTTTAGGCTTTGAGGTAGAGCCCATGCATGGTTTGCTGCTGGATATGGGCGTCATTGTATTTAAAAGTGCGGGAGCCTTTGTTCCTGGACAATTGGGAGTTGAAGAGCTTGGAAACAAGATGATGCTACAGATCATAGGTATCAGTGCCTCTAGCATCTGGATTTCGGCCTCCATCCTTCGCCGTGCAAGACAGGTTTTCTGGATAGCTGTAGGGTTTATCCTATACCTATTTGTCAAAAAGGACAGTACACAATCATCTACGCTGAAAAATGGAAATATTATTTGTTAGTCATAAATATCCACCTGCAACAGGTGGTATGGAAAAACAAAGCTTTGAACTGATCAACAACCTTAGCAAGCATCCGCAGGTTCAGATCCATATGCTGGTTTATAGAAAAGGGGAAGAGAGCCTGTTGAAGTTTTTCTGGAACCTCAATAGCAATATTCTAAGGACATTGGAACTCCATCCCAATATTCAACTGATCCATTTTAACGACGGACTGATTGCATCGCTTGCGCTCTTTCATTCCGGCTATAAACATTTGAAAAGAGTGGTTACCCTACATGGTCTGGATGTGGTGTTCCCTTTGAGATACTTTCAGAAGAAAATCCTGCCACGTTTCAATGAATATGACCACATCATTACCGTTAGCTCAGCCACTGCAAAAGCTGCCATCCGTCGTGGCATTTCCGAAGATAAAATAACCGTTATCAAAAATGGCGTTGACCATGATATTGCCAAATCCAGACCGGCTCCTTTGGAACAGATCAAGCATTATTATCCACAGATTGACCTCAACAAGAAATACATGGTGACCTTGGGTCGTCCCGTGAAACGAAAAGGCTTCGCATGGTTGTTGAGGGAAGTTGTTCCTCAAATGCCATCCGAATTTCAACTGTTGATGATTGGCCCTTTCAATCAAAAAGCTAGTTTTACGGAAAAAATCCTTCGTCTACTTCCTAAAAAAATATTCCACTTGATTACTCTTTTTTTGGGATACCCTTCAGATGAAAGCGAAATCCGAAAACTTTTGCAAGACCCTATCATCGACTCTCGGGTAAAACATCTTGGCAAAGTTCCTTTTCAGCATCTTCAATCGCTTTTAGGGCATGCATCGGCTTTTTTGATGCCCAACATTCAGGTACCGGGTGATATGGAAGGTTTTGGATTGGTCTGCTTAGAAGCTTCAGTGGCTGGCACCTTGGTCCTTGCTTCTTCTCTGGAAGGAATAACCGACGCTGTTCAACATCAGAAAAACGGGATCCTTCTTCCTTCCAATGATTCAGACCGTTGGGTCGACCAGTTAAATGCAGTCCTAGATAATACAGATGGATATCAGGTCTTGGCAAAATCTTATCAAGCCTTTAGTTTAGAGCACTACGGTTGGGAAATCATGGCCTCATCTTATCTGCAGACCTTTCGACAGTTGACCTATAAGAAATCTTCCTTAAAGCTGTTGCACTCCAAGGAATGTTAAAAATGGGGACTCCGATCCTTTTTATTGATTTCTTTTAAGGATATCGCCCGTTTGATTGCCTCGTCACCATATCGAGCTCGCATGGCATCCATGGCTTGGTACAAGCGCACAGCCTCTTCAGTATCTTCAAATAGATTGATCTGTTGTGATCCCTGCACCAGATGGCTGAACCGAACCCCGATCAACCGGACCAGCATCCGGCGGTCGTAGAGCTTAGCAAAAAGTTCTTTGACCTTCTTCAGCAATACGGTATCAGAGGCGGTATAGGAAATCACCATCTGTTTACTGACCGTATCAAAATTGGCATACCTCAATTTTACCGTAACACAACCGGTCAATCGCTCCTGCTTGCGCAATTGAAAAGTCAACCGTTCTGTCATCCGGATCAATTCACTGTTCAGGAACTGCATGTTGATGGTATCTTGCAGAAAGGTTTCTTCCGTGCCGATGCTCTTTTGTTCAGAATAGGGAATAATGGGTGAAGGGTCGATCCCATTGGCTTTTCTGGAAAGGTCAATCCCGTTTTTCCCTAAAAGGTTATGCATCATTGGAACCGGGATCTCACTCAATATCTTGATCGTTTTGACGCCCATCTGCAGCAGGAGCATGCTGGTCTTATCCCCTATCCCCGGCATCCGTTGGATTTTCAGAGGAGCCAGGTAATCTTTTTCTAGGCCATGCAATATCTCCTTGCGTCCATCAGGTTTTGCATCATCGGTCGCCACTTTGCTGATCAGCTTATTGGATGCTAAAGCATAACTAATTGGCAGACCACTCTCCTTTTGGATCTTCCCTTTCAGCTCTATCATAAACTGACTGCAACCGAAAAAACGGTCAACACCTGTCAGATCCACATAAAACTCATCCACACTCGCCTTTTCCATTACCGGAACAGTCTCTCGAACCACATCGGTCACCACCCTTGAATAATAGCTATAACTGTCCATATCGCCCCGTACCACAATAGCATGCGGACATAAACGCAAAGCCAGTTTCATCGGCATCGCACTATGGACTCCAAATTTCCGGGTCTCATAACTGCAGGCCGAAACTACCGCACGGTCGCTCAACCCTCCCACAATCAAAGGTTTACCAATGAACTTACTGTTCTTCAGACGTTCTACGCTTACAAAAAACGTATCCAAGTCCAAATGAGCCACAAAACGCTTATTATCAACCAAATTCATAGTAATCCCGAATATGAAACAATTCAAAATTACTAAAAATATTAGTAAAATAAACTTTTATTTATTTATTCAACCGTTCGATTTCTTTCAATAAAAGCGGGAAAGCGGGATAGGCCATTCCATGATCATACCCGTCTAATTCTAATAATTTAACCTGAGTGTGGCCAACTATCTTAAACATCCTGGCCAAGTAGGCATTCTCTTCATATCGACCGACCATTTCAAGCTCCCGGTCTCCTGTGATCAAGGTCATCGGAACATTGTTTTTCCGGACCCAAAAAAGAGGTGCAAATTCATCAACGACAGGTTGATTGATATGGATCCCTTTTTCGGCACGGGCCGTAAAATGGCTGATGCATTGAGCACTGAAGGGAACTACAGCAAATAGATCGTCTGCATTGATACCTTCATCAGCTAAATAGCGGGAATTTAAAGCAAGCATCAGGTTCAAATACCCTCCAGCAGAATGACCGGAAAGAACAATCTTTTTGTTGCTGCCTCCAAATTCAGCAATATGATCGAAAGTCCAGTGAACCGCTTTTGCAGCATCCTTGATGATATCTTCAACCTTGACATTGGGCGACAGTCGATAACCGACCCCTACTACGGCGACACCTTTTTCTTTCAGGTAAGCCGGAATCTCTTTCCTTCCTTCCGTCAATCCACCACCATGGAACCACACGATGGTAGCAAAATCTTTCTTGTCCTTCGGGTAGTACACATCCACTTGACAGCGTTCCTTGCTATACGGATCCGCATTGGAAGGCACATAAGAAATATTCTCCTTCAAGCCATAATTTGCACTTTGGGCAAAAAGAAAATTCAGGAGGGAACAAAATAGCAAGAGGGTCACAAGTCTTTTCATCTGATAGGGTTTTGATAGATTGTAGAATAATCCTAAAAATAAGACAAATAAAATGAATTTTGTATTTTTACGAGGTTTGCGGAAATCAATCCTGTAAACCCATCAAAATCTTACGAAAATTTCATGAGTGACGAAATCAACGATATAGAAGAGAATAACGACTCAAACCCAAATCAAGACCAACAAAGCAATACCATCCCCTTGTCGGGACTATATGAAAATTGGTTTCTGGATTACGCTTCTTATGTCATATTGGACCGCGCGGTACCACATATCAATGATGGTTTCAAGCCCGTTCAACGTCGTATCCTCCATTCCCTGAAGGAAATGGACGATGGACGATATAATAAAGCGGCAAATGTCATCGGTAATACCATGAAGTACCACCCACATGGGGATGCTTCCATTGGGGATGCGATGGTTCAAATAGGGCAAAAAGATTTACTGATCGACTGTCAGGGTAACTGGGGAGATCCGATTACCGGAGACTCCGCTGCTGCCCCTCGTTATATCGAAGGCCGACTGTCTAAGTTTGCCAATGAAGTGGTCTTCAATCCTGATACTACCGATTGGCAATTGAGTTATGATGGGCGGAATAAAGAACCGATCACCCTTCCTGTTAAATTTCCATTGTTATTGGCTCAAGGAGCAGAAGGAATTGCCGTAGGTTTGGCGACCAAGATCATGCCGCATAACTTTATTGAGCTGATCGATGGATCCATCCAAGTTTTAAAAGGTGAAAGACCGGCAATCTATCCGGACTTCCCAACTGGAGGGATGGCAGATGTAACGGGATATAATGAAGGACAGCGTGGTGGAAAAATCCGTGTCCGCGCAAAGATCGAGGAGCGGGACAAGAAAACATTGGCCATCACCGAAATCCCATTCGGCACTACAACCGGCTCATTGATCGATAGTATCGTTTCGGCCAATGAAAAGGGAAAAATCAAGATCAAGAAAATTGAGGACAATACCGCTGAGTTCGTTGAGATCATTGTGCACCTTGCCCCTGGAATTTCTCCAGATGTAACCATAGATGCATTGTATGCTTTCACCGGCTGTGAAACTTCCATTTCGCCAAATACCTGTGTGATCAAGAACAACAAGCCTCATTTTATGAGCGTGAATGATATCTTGATCGAAAACACAAAGCAGACCAAGAGCTTGTTGAAACAAGAACTTGAGATCAGGTTGCATGAACTTCAGGAAAAGATTTTCTTTAGCTCCTTGCTGAAGATATTTATCCAAGAAGGCATGTATAAGCATTCTGATTATGAAAATGCCGGCGATTTCGACACCGTGGTAGCAGTGTTGAACCAATTATTTGAGCCATTCTTTGATCAGTTCTACCGTGCGATCACACCTGAAGATTTCAAGAGGTTGATCGACAAACCCATGAGTAGCATCACACGCTTTGACGTCAAAAAGGCAGATGAGCAAATGAAAGCCCTTGAAGATGAGATCAAAGAGGTTAAAAAGAACTTAAGAAATCTTACAGAATACACCATTAAGTGGTTTGAATATATCCGTGGAAAATACAGTAAAGGAAGAGAAAGGAAGACTGAACTCCGTGTATTCGATAAGGTAGAAGCAACCCAGGTTGCCCTAGCAAATGCAAAACTTTATGTGAACCGCGAGGAAGGATTTATTGGAACCAATATGCGTAAGGATGAATTGGTTTCAGATTGTTCGGATATCGACGATATCATCGTTTTCCGCGCGGACGGTAAATATTCCGTTGTCAAAGTACAGGACAAGGTGTTCGTGGGTAAAGATATAATCCATGTTGCTGTCTTCAAAAAAGGCGATGACCGGACCGTATATAATGCCATCTATAAAGATGGGGCTACCGGTACCAGTTACATCAAGCGGTTCTCCGTGACAGCAGTCACAAGGGATAAGGATTATGATATAGGTAAAGCTAGTAAAGGCACTAAGATCCTTTACTTTACTGCCAATCCAAACGGAGAGGCCGAAATCGTAAATATCCAGCTCAAACCTCATTCAAAACTACGCAAGCTGAACTTTGATATGGATTTTGCTGAGATCGCAATCAAGGGACGTGCTTCCCAAGGAAACATTGTCAGCAAATACCCCGTTAAAAAGGTTGCCTTTAAAAGCGCAGGGGTCTCAACTCTTGCCGGTAGAAAGATCTGGTATGATGATATCCTAAAACGCTTGAATGCCGATAATCGAGGTAAGTTCTTGGGCGAATTCGATGGTGATGACAAAATCTTAATGGTTGTCAACGATGGAACCTATGAGTTGAGCAACTTTGACCTGAACAATCACTTCGACGAGAAAATGATCCGTCTGGAGAAATTCATTCCTGAACAAATCTATACGGCCATCCATCAGGACAGTAAATCTGGAACCTACTTTGTCAAGAGATTCAACTTTGATGATAATCCAGTAGGAAAACGAGTTCGTTTCATTCCTGAAGAAAGTAAATTGGTTCTGTTGACCAACAATGACACACCAATCGTTTCTCTGGATATCCTGAAAGGTAAATCCCAGACCCACGAACATCTAGAGCAGGAATTAAATGAAATCGTAGATGTGAAAGGAATGAAAGCGCAAGGTAATAGGTTATCATTCCATACGGTACAAAAGATTAAGCTTCTTTCTGAAGAAAAGGACCTTTCAACCTCACAAGAAACTGAGGAAAATGAGATCGCAGCACCTGAAACACAGGCTATGGTCGAGAAGGAAGTCAAGTCTGAAAAAACAACAGTAGAACCAGAAAAACCGAAGGAACCAAAACCTGCTGAACCGGATGATATTCCTTTTGAAATCACCAACCCTGATGATATCCAAATCGATACCAATGGGCAGCTGGGATTGTTTGGAGGCAACGAAGAAGAAGAAAATTAAGATAATAGGGGACTTGGTCCCCTTTTTTATTTATGAATTACAAAATTTTTGGCCACCTCCTAATCGCAATATTTACTATTTTGGAAACAATGAAAAAAGGAGCCATAGTATCCTATGAACTCCTTTAAAAAAACAAGTAGTAATTATGTGATATTTATGATATCCAATGGAATAGTTTAAAATAGGATGAAGCTGAATTCCAAGCTAATCCTTGGTAATATTTAGCAAATTCATTCTCAGATTGTGCAGGAATATAACAGGACACCCCAGAAAAAGAATTAATTGCTGTTCCTAAAAATTGAGGGGTTGCAACCTTAAAGAGGACAGTTCGATCGATTTGACTCTTAATCATGGCTACATGTTCCTTCGAATAATTTTTCTCGCAGAAATCCAAAAGATCAAATGCAGGTACGGTAGAAACCATATTCGGATCAAGATCCAACCTCTGCACATCATTCCTGGAAACTTGCCCATATTTTCCAGTTTGGATAACACTTTCCATGGTCTTAGCCAAATTGGTCATCTCTTTCATATTTATTAAGGAATAACTAGCTGAACGGAACAATCCCTTCTGGTTATTGTAAAAATCAAAGTAAAGCTGTGCTGCCTTTATGAGTCCTTTTTCCACATTCTTATCAAAAAAATGTTCAATGATCTTGTCATATGGCAGACCAACACTGATGACCTCTGTTGGGGAAGCTAATACATAGGGAACAATATCTTTTAATTCATACAGAACCTCCACAGAACCCATGGAGCAGGCATCAAAAATCAAATATTCTAAATTCCTTGGCAAAGCTCTTTTTAGGTCCATTACATCCATGGTCTCCCCATTATCGTCTCCAAATGATTTGACTTTTGCCATTTTCGAGTTCCCAGGATACCAATTGGTAGCATGGGACCATAGTATGGCCGCATAACTTTCTGCCTTTCCGAGTTGCTCCATATCTTCAAATATCATTCTCATGATATTTGGATCTGAGGCATTGTGTTCAGGATAATCTTTTAAAACCTTACTGACAATCTGTGGGGTATCATCATGAACGATTTCGTAAATCTTGGGATTTTGGCCAAAGACCTTGGCATAAACTAATAATTTCCCTCCAAAATCTGCATAGCCGGCCTCCATCTGATTGATGTTTGCGTAAGCTTCCGGAGCTAAGTTGTTGTTTGCTGACATATAGACCATAACAGTCTTGGAAACTACTTGCCTTCCTTGAAGGTCCGTTTTGCTGCACGAGGCTAATAAAACACTAAATAACAGGACAAATCCTATTGTAAAACTTTTCTGAAAACATTTTCTCCTGTTGTTCATTTTTTTATTCAATCTAACTCTTTTAACAAATAAATTAATACGGGAAAGTGATCGGAATATCCATTCTGGAATAGATTACCAGAAAACGTCCTTAAGGGATATCCTTTGTACCGACCGTCCTTGGTAATTAAATAATCGGGATTATAGATTTCAGATTTCCAGAATTTCAAACTGCTCCTATCATCTCCTAATAGTGGCTCCGAAATAATAATCTGGTCAAAAAGGCTCCATTTGGCAAGATATCCTAATGTTCCAATACCTTGTGTATAATGCTTAAACATAGTATTGTACAATTCCCCTGGCCTTAAATTTTCACTATAGCGTTTTGCTCCTAAAATCTCCTTTACGCTGATATCAACAGGGTCGTCATTGAGGTCACCCATGATGATGATCTTTGCTTTATGATTTTTCCTGTAAATGGAATCCACAGCATTTCTGACTATGCCAGCAGCATGCTCGCGAAGTTCAGAGGATTTGGACCCAAACCTGGAAGGCCAATGGTTAATGAATACGTGGACCATCTCATTGGCAATTACCCCCTTGACCATTAAAATATCTCGAGTAACGTATTCCGGCCTACTTTCAATATGGTAAGGCAATATCTGGGCATGAACTAAACGAAAAAGCTTGGGATTGTAGAGCATTGCAACATCGATTCCTCGACGGTCTGGAGATTCGTAATGTACAACTTCATAACCATTATCTTTTATAGCACTTTGCTTGATGAGGTCATTTATTACCCTCCTGTTCTCAATTTCAGATAGTCCAATAATTACGGGCCCTGATTTACCATATTTCCTTCCGATACTGCTCAACACAGAAGCAATTTTCTCCTGCTTCTTCCAGTACTTGTCCTGGGTCCAGTTCATCCCGCCTTTTGGTGTAAATTCCTCATCTTGGATACTAGTATCTCTTTCTGTATCAAATAGGTTCTCTACGTTATAGAATGCAATGGGATATACAGAATATTTCCTGTGCTGACTGAGGCCGTTTAACCATAGTGCTGCAAAAAGAAATAACAGAAGGTATTTTCTATTTTGAATACTAAACATATCTGTTATTTCAATTGAGGAATAATGATTTCTTTCTTACCTCCATTTCCTGAATCCGCACCCACCAATTCTATATTATCTAACCTAAAGCCAATTTTGTTGTTAGCAGAGTTGGAAACAAACTCAATCCTCAAATTATTGGCTTGTGGAATCTTAGGAATACTGATGGTAAACCATTTGTTGTTGTCCCCAGCAGCATTCGATATAGGCTTACTTGGGACTGACATCAATTGCCCATTGACCTTGACCTGGATTTGGTTAAGGTCTGCCGATGCAGATGCATCAAACAGGTTTGCTGTCAGTTGATAGCTTAAGGTCACTTCGCCTTTACCTTGGGAATTGATTCCGGAAATCTCTACAGTAGCATCTCTATTGGCTGGCAACCAGATGTGGGCACCATTTCCTCCCGATATACTTCTAACATCGGCAATACTCGCATCTTCCTTATATTGAACCGGAGGCTTCATGTCAAAATCTTTAAAATCATTGATTTTTGGTCGATTTCCTGATGGATAGGTTCCCTGTCCAAAGGTTTCTTTGAAAAAACTGCCGGCAGTCGGTTTGACCTCTTCCGGATTTTCTCCACTAAAACTCAGAACATCGGCCTTTGTCCGCAACAAAAGCTGCCAGGTACCATTGAACCTTCCTAATATCCCAATAAGGCTACCGGTCCCCCTAGGCAATAGGTCCTGGGAAAAATTCGAATAATTACTCGTCCGAACAACCAGCACTTTCCCATCCTGATCCCTTATTTCCTCATTGCTGGTGGCATTTTTTTCCGAAAAGGTCCTTTTTCCGCCATTGACAAAACGTATGTCCCTTACTTCAACGATTTGATGGACCAGATCGTCCGTCAGTTTATCAAATGATATTTCTTTATATTTTACATTTGCTGGGTTTGGCCATGAATTCATCTTGACCTTATCCTGAAAACTCTGCCAGGAAATCCTATTGGCATTGGTGGTCCCCAAACCGATCTGCAATTCACCACCATACTTTAAGATATATAAGTCCTTAAGGCTCACATAAACTTCCTGACCTACCTGATAGGTCACATAGACCGAATTTTGTTCCACGCCTAAATAAATGCCTGCCGTTCCATCCTGTACATAGATTTGCTTATAGATGTTGCCAGATTCATCATTTGCAGTCACTATCCCTTTTATGATTAATTCCTCCTCCAAAAATACCGGATCCTTAATATCCTTAAATCGTTCTTTTAACTGTTTTATACTGATGTTATCCGGTTTCCCCTTATAGACCGGTTCAGTCAAAGGTGGTGGGGTATACTCGCGTTCACATGCCAAGAAAAGCATGCTGAATAAGAACAAATAGATTAACCTAATATTTTTCATCTAATAACTTTATTAAAACCTATAACTTGTATTAAAAAACACATTGAAACCCTGCATATAGAAATATCGAGAATTGAACCTATCTGGATATACTAGGTCCAACCTACCTTGTTCATAACCGCCAGTCCCAACATTTTTTTGGTTCAGTAAGTTCATAATCGACAGATTGAAGTTCAAGGCACGTCGGTTCCGAAGGTAGATCAACTTCCCAACCGAGGCATCCAAGGTAAAATTTCCTTTCAGCCTCTCTTGGCTTGTCAATTTCCTATATGATTCATAACTATCTTGATAGGGGTTCACCGTGGAATATACTGAAGCCATTCTCCTCAAAGCAGCAGAGGACATGTAGTTCCAGCTGACAAGATTCCCACTCATCTCGAGGAACCAGTAATCGTAGAAATACCTGGCAGCAAAGATTCCGGCTGCCTGTGGCGTTCCAGAGACAAAGAGGTTCTTCATGTAAACTTTCTCCTCCAAATTCACCATAAGGCCATTTTCTGAGTTCATGGTCCCCATGGGATTGTTACTATAGTAATATTCAGCTAGGGTACCAATAAAATCGAAATTCCAGTTTTGGTTCAGACTATAGGTTACACTTGCCTCTATTCCTCGATGTTTTCGATCAACTCCACTTAGGTTGTGAAAGACAAAGGTCCGCTGGGAATCATGGTAATAATTCATCCGTTCCAAATGATCATAGAAATTAGTCTGGAAGAGTGACAGCCGCCCAGATAGATGCGGCAAGGAAAAAACATAATTGATATCATTATGGAGGATCCTGCCACTAGAAAGTCCTTTAACGACGCGGTCTGTAACCCGCGGCATCACATATGATCGATCGGGAGCTGGTGGCTCTGTGATATAGGCAGAATTGGCAGAAAGGAAATTCCGGCCATCAAACTTATAGGTCAGGCCAGCTTTTACCGTAAAATCCACAAAGTCATATTTAGGACCTTTCCCATACGAATGGTCAGGGAATCGGCCGTTCCTCATATTTCCAACCCGACGAAAATCGGTATAGCTGATTTTTGTTCCGTAATAAAACTCTAAATTTCTGGATTGAAAACCATTGCTCAACCATGCATTCACAGCCTGAATATCTATATCGTAATCATAGCCGAAAATATCGCCCTCATAAACCTTTCGGTTGGGAAAAAGAAGGTCATTTTGCTTGACATTTTCATTACCCGGATTCTCCCGTTCGGCAAACTTGTCTAGATCAACGACATGGTCAGCTCCCAGCAGATCATCTATTGTCTTATACTGGTATGATCTCGTCTTTCTAGCCTCAATACCTGCTGTTAGATTAAAATTATTTTGATAAAGCTTATTGAATGTTATGTTCACTGTCCCTTCCATCAGGTCAGAATGCCTGCGTTCCAAGGTGTACAAAGCAGCACCGTTCGTTTTTCTAATATTCTCGGGGTTCAGATTCTGACGGTACATTTCTTCCCAGTTCAACTGGGTGACCTTAGGGTCCCTAGATTTCCAAAGCTGGGTATACTGTTCGATAGTCCTCATGTCAAGCCTAGGGGTAAACCTTGAAAAATTGGAGGGCAAATAACGATAATAATCAGGTCGTGGATCCATGGCGTTATACCAGTTCAATGCCGAATTACTGTATCGACCATAATGTATAATACCTCCAGAAGTCAAACTGCTCCTGTCATCAATTTTCCAGCGATGGGAAATGACCAAGGTCGGATCATAGGCATGGACCATTCTTGAATTACGGATCTTACCATTTTGATAGCCCCAATTTGGATTATATAGATTATCACCGACCAAGTCATAGACCTCCTGAAAAGAGGATCCTTGTTGGCCCCGAACTACAGGTGAACCAAAGCTGAGCACGGAAAGCGAATGATCGCCACCCTGCCATTGTTTTTCCATCGACAATGCATAGGAAAAGTTTCTATAGGATGTCCCCGGAATAAATCCCTTATCAGAAAACCTACCACCGATTGCACCCGTAAATGCCCAACCTTTTTCATTTAGCCCTGTTGAATAACTGAACATGGAGCGTGCATAATAGTTCCTATTCGTGTAGGACAGTGTGAGCTTCCCTCCCTTTGCATAAGAGCTTGCTCGCATATTGATGTTTTCAGAACCTCCAATGGTTCCGAAAGTGTATGTTCCTATTTGATTGTAATTGACCACATCCCCATTTCGGGTCAGGTCATTTAACGCTCCGATTGAAGCGTAATTAAAAACTCGGCGGTATTGGTCATTCGCCAAAATGCCGTTGATATAGATCTGTTCGTAATGTGGGTCGTATCCACGAACCCTAAAACGATAAGGAAAGAGCTTAAACCCTACTTTATTCAGGTAAAGGTCATTGGAGAGAATAACGGATGCCTGAATATCTTGTGAGCTCATGTCCCCTTCCGAGGAAATGATATCATCATCTATCACACCCAGAACGGTCTGCACATCGATCTGATTTTCAGCAACCAATTCTATATCCTCCAATCTCATGAAACTGGAATCCTTAATTTCAAATTCCATCTCATAGTTTCTAAATCCAGCTGACTGAATGATTAATTTTTCAGGTCCGGATTTCAAGTTGACAAAGACAAACTCCCCTTCCTCGTTGCTACTGCTGTTCATCTTGTTCTGTTCCAGGTAAACCGAAACACCCACCAAGGGGATTTTCGTGCGGCTGTGGACCACCTTACCTGATAGTTGAATTCCTTCCTGCCCCAAGACGGCTACACAAAAGCAAGTCAACAAAAAGATTATGGAAAAAATCCTTTGCATATTCTTTAATATTCGAAAGGTTTCATTGAACAAGGAAGGGGAATTTTATCCCCCAACCTTGATTAAAATGATTATTTTGTTCCTACTAATTTGATATTATCGATACGATAACCACCCTCATTTAATGCTGAAATCGCATCAAATTCAATAGTGATCGGAGCTGCAGGAATACCTGTGTTAATAGTTTGAGTAGAGAAAGAGTTTTGACCTCCCAATACGCCAGGTTGTTGCATTTCTTGACCATTGATTTTAACTTTCACATTCTCCACCTTCTGTCCAGGACGATTTGAAGCCATTGAATAGGTCAGTTTTAAATTAGTAAAGCCAGTTGTATTCACGTTTTGGATCTTTAACCCTGTGGTTCTATTTGCTGGCAACCAAACATGGGCATCCATGGTAGTGGTCCTACGGATGTCGGCATATTCTGCAGTATACAGATCTGAATAACTTACGGTCTTATTATAAAATCCTGTATACTGACCGATTCTAAACCTTTTAGACCTATCATCCATTGAGATATCACCAAAAGTTTCTTCAAAAATAGTTTGTTCAACACCAGTAGGAGTTGGAGGAGTAACTGTACCACCATCTTTGCCAATAGTATGTGTTCCACCAGTAACTGAGGTCCAATCTGTGATAATCGCATTTCCAGTAACGGCAACTAATCCGCCTACCTGAAGAGTGATATTATAAGTGTATTTCTTACCAGCTTCATAGTTCAAGTTTGCCGGTAAAGTCCATTTATAATTATCAGATCCAACTGTAAACACAACCTCTTTAGCACTATAATCAGAAGGAATTAAGATAGCTTCAACAAATTGATCCGCATTTTGAGCTGTAACCTTCGCGTTGATATTTGCATTGCTAGTTCCTGCTGCGATAGCTCCTGTCGAAAGTTCCATACTTGAAACGGTAGGTACATTATTATAAGCTGCTCTTAAACCTGTTAAATTGTTCACACCAGTTCCAGCCTTAACAATCAACTCGATTTTTGTCAGCTTATGTGCAAATTCCAAACTTGCAGGACCCGAATTTTTCCCCAAATTCTTTGCATTGTCTGAATACATCACATCAATCTTCGCTAAATTGCTCTGATCCGTAACATTAAAATCTAATCTTGTTCCATTTATCGCAGTTGAATAAGGATAATACGCAATAAAATCTACCTGCCCAGTTTCAGGATAATTGATGATATCACCTCCCGTTGCCGTAAAGTTCCCATTTCCATTGGTGATGTATTTTTTGTTCGCCGCCAAGATATTTGACAATCCTGTACCTTGCTTCATAAATACACCAATTTCATCATTTGCATCCCACGCATTTCCATTTGCTTTTGTTGCAGTTGTACCTAGAATCCTAGAAGTGAACTTAACTTCCGATGGATTGGTTTTCTCCAACTTCCTGTAATCATCTTTTTTACAAGAAGATACCAAGGCGATAAACGCCAGGGTTGCAGCTAATAATTGTTTTGTTTTCATTGTAATTTATTTATTTGATTTATAGTAAGTCCTATCTCCAGATCGCATTATTGATCATGCTTTTTGTCGCTTCCGGAAGTCCCGGAAAAAAGCGATGTCCAGTCTTCCTTTCCAATTCCGCTACAGTCATACGATAACTGTCAAAATGGGCACTGGCCTGCGTAGCCTTATTTTCCATATAGAAACCTATGGTATAATAATCCTGCCCCCTTTTTACGGCCAAAGCCTTATAGTAATATTTTGGTTTTGCAACATCCTCACCTCTATTATCCTTCACATATTCTACAGGAGCATTGCCATCCCTGATTCCGGCTCCTGTTACTACATACATGGTATCCACCCCCGAATTCCTTGCCCAAGAACGGATCTGATTTTCCAATCTTGCCCACAACCCCTGGTTCAATGAGCTGTTCTGAGCAGTCATATTGGTATAATAAAATGTCGTGGAGTTTTCGGCATAATTCTTTGTCCTATCTGCACTCGGGATCTGATGACCACGGTCTATCCCTCCGATTCCAAAACCTCTTGATAATAAAGGTTGAGTAAAGTTGGAAAAGCTAGGGTCATAGGCCCAATTGTCCGTACGGGACTGCCCCCCTAAATAGTCACCACTCAATGGATAGGCCACCCAGTGAGCAATCCTATTTTTCTTGTCGTAAAGCATTGAAAAATTTCGTTTGGAACGATCAGGAGTCATCTTAAAATTATATTCAAGGTCTGCTGAATTTGAAATGACTGGCAATTCCATATAAGAGACAGTCGGGTTGGGATCCACCGTACCATCATCAGTCAAATCGATACTATACTGGTATCTATTTCCCCGCACATAATCTGTAGCCAACTTGCCAATTTCCCAGGTATAACGATCTCCTTTATTACTAGTAAACACCATTACAGATTGACCACTCAATTTTCCAGGAAAAATGACCCATTCGATTACCGTTTCTAGTCCTGTAGACAGGACCTTACCCTCCACGTCCTTGGAGACTTGACGAGGGTTTAACTGAGACTGATCAATTTGAAAAATAGCTTCCGTCCGTAAAGAGCTTATTTTTGCATTAACCGCATTGATCCCCGCTCCTTTTACTCGAACCTGGATCTTGGCCATCATTCTTTCAAAATTCAATTGAACTGGCCCCTGCTGATAGCCCATGGCATTAGCACTGTGCCCAATCATATAATCAATGGTAGCCTGTTGTTGCTGATTGGATATGTTCAATTCCCTCTGCAGATCAGATCTTCGTTGAAAAGGATAAAATGCAACAAACTTAACTTGCTTATCCTTGGGAAAATCTATGGCGTCTGCCGATGTTTTGGGAGAAAAATTCCCGTTCCTTTGCGTTAAAAACTGTTTATTGAACCCCACAGGTATCACATTGCCTGCTGTCAGAGCCTCTCCCTGATACATAAAAATTGAAATGGAATCCTTTTCATCCCATTGCGTACCTGACATACGGGTCTGAACCTGGCCAGTAATCTTACTGGTAAACAAAACAGATTGTTCTTGCTTAACTTGGATATTACTGAAGTCTTTCCGACATGAACCCAAAAACAATAACGCAACTGCGAGAACAAAGAATAACCTCTTAATCATTAACTTAATATTTATTATATAAAAACCAATTATTTCGCATCATAATAAGTTTGGCTCAAAATCAAGACTTTTTCGGAGTTTTAATTTTGAATTCACCACCAAATTTACCTTTGAATTAATACAGTTTAATTAAAAAGATATTAAGAATATATTACTAATGAGGCTTTGGTTAAACTCTATGTTAAGCAACAAGATAAAAACCAAGGAATTAGCAAATTGAACAAGCTTTTAAGCCTTTATTCAGAGGACAAAAAAAAGGCAGAAACAAATAATGTTTCTGCCTAGCACCTTTTATAAAAATTTCTTATTTCGGCTTGTAATGGAACTTACCTTTTTCTATCAGATCTTGTTGTTTTTCATCACAGATGGCAAAAGTAAATCCATCTTGCAATGCATACGAACCATATTCACCATTTTTATTTAAAGCTAAAAATCCTACCTGAATATCTTTGGCAATTTCAGGTTTTTTCTTGACGATCCTCATAACCGCTTCCTTGCAGGCATCTTCAGGGGAATAACCTTGACGCATTAATTCTACCACCAGAAAACTACCTACATTCCGGATCACTTCCTCTCCCACACCGGTTGAAGTAGCTCCTCCAACCTCATTATCAACATATAGACCTGCTCCGATAATTGGACTGTCGCCTACTCGGCCATGCATTTTAAAAGCCATGCCACTGGTAGTGCAGGCTCCAGAAAGATTACCGTCAGCATCTAGGGCCAACATGCCTATGGTATCATGGTTATATTTGTTTCCCGGCAGTCTTTCCGTGGCAAATGATTTATTTTCAATGTTCATGACCGGTTTGTAGTTCTTTTCCTTTAACCACTCTTTCCAAGCTTCCTCAGAACTGGGGGTCAATAAATTCTCGGCCTGGAATCCATTCTCCAGTGCAAATTGCCTTGCTCCGGCACCAACCAACATCACATGTGGCGTTTTTTCCATCACTAATCTCGCTACCGAGATAGGATGGGCAATATCTTCCATCGCCGCCACTGAACCACAATTACCAAGCTCATCCATAATACATGCATCCAAGGTCACATGTCCATCACGGTCCGGATAACCACCTTTTCCCACTGTTACATTCTTTAGATCGGCTTCAGGGATTTTCACACCTGCTTCGACCGCATCAAGGGCCCGACCATTTTTCTTCAGGATTTCCCAAGCAGCTTGATTGGCAGCAACACCAAAATCCCAAGTGGAAATCACAATAGGTTTACGAACCGATTTCGTGGATTTCTCTGTCGCTTGACAGGAAATAGCAGAAGCTACTGTACCTATACTGGCAGCCCCTATGATACCTTGTTTTATAAATTTTCTTCTTGAATGCATAGTAATTACAATATTAGGAATACAATTTACAAAGAACAAGGATTAAACGATTGTAAATTATGCGTTATTTCCAGTTAATTATTTGGAAAAAACGTAAAAATACGCTTAATTACAGTCTATTTTTCGCATATTTATGCGGTTTTACCAAGATAACAATTATTAAAGACTAGAATGATGATACGTATCACTGCGCTATTCTGCACATTTTTCTGTTTGAACAATATTTCTTTCGCACAAACAGACTCCACGATCTATAAAAAAGTGGATCAGATCGTACAAGACGCCAAACAACAATTTGCTCCGGATAAACGAACCAAAATCGTTGCCCTTACGCAAGCAAATGCGATCAATAATCAGTATGTCATTGAGTCGAGTGTTGCTGAAGCCAGCAACTTCATTAAGTCTCAAACAGCTAATATTCCTGCAACGATCCGAATCAATGCCCTTCCAGACTCTACCGTAGGTCAAAAAGTTCATGGAGTCGTCAATCTTTCGGTGGCAAACTTTAGAACAAAACCAGGAAATGCCTCTGAAATGGCAACACAGGCCATTCTTGGAACAGAGGTTGACCTGTTGCAAAAAGTTGATGGTGAATATAGAGCAAGAACTCCTGAAGGCTATATTTCATATGTTCCAGCCTCCTCTATTGCAGCAATGGATCATGCCGCTTTAGAAAAATGGAGAAAGCTTCCCAAATTAATCTACACAGCTGAATTTGGAAAATCACTTTCTCAAGCTGACCCAAAAAGTGTCCGGGTTTCTGACCTGGTTTATGGAAATATCCTAGGCTTATTAGCTGAAGAAGGTAACTATTATAAAGTAACTTATCCCGACAATCGTATTGCCTTTATCCTAAAAGATGAAGCATTAACATTCGACAAATGGTTAGGCTCAAGAGAACTGACGGCAGACAATGTGATCAGCAGTGCCAAAACCATGATGGGGCTACCTTATCTTTGGGGCGGAACATCTGTTAAGGGTGTAGATTGCAGTGGTTTTACCAAAACTGCTTATTACATGAATGGCTACATCATCCCGAGAGATGCATCTCAGCAGGTATTGGCTGGTCAAAAAATTGACATCCTAGATAAAGACGGACATTTCGACGCTAAAAAAGCACTTAAAAACTTGAAACCGGCAGATTTATTGTTCTTTGCTTCTGGCAAAAACAGCAATCCTAATGCGCGTGTTACCCACGTTGCCCTATATATTGGAAATGGTGAATTCATACATTCGGCAGGAACCGTTCGTATCAACTCCATGTTGAAAGATGCCGCAAACTACGATGACTTCCAGACCAGGACCGTCGTTGCAGCAAAAAGATATATCGGCGTGAAAGATCAGCAAGTGCAAAAAATACAAGAAAACCCTTACTATAACCAAAAATAACCATGAACAGCAACGAGTGGCAAAGCAAAAATATGGGGAAATTTACCCTGCGTTTCAAGCCCTATACGCTTGAACTACGCCATGTATTTACCGTAGCTTCTTTTAGTCGATCAACAACCCCTGTTGTCTTGACTGAACTCGAATATGATGGCATTATTGGCTATGGCGAGGCAAGCATGCCCCCTTACCTTGGGGAATCCCAGGAATCGGTCATGAATTTCTTGAACAAGATTGATCTTTCTAGGTTCAACTCCCCTTTCCAAACCGAAGAAATCCTTCAATACATCGATCAGGTCGATGCTAAGAACACGGCAGCTAAAGCTGCTGTCGATATAGCATTACACGATGTATTAGGCAAAATAATGGGCCAGCCATTTTATAAAATCTGGGGATTAAACCCTGATCTTATTCCGCCAACTTCCTATACCATTGGAATAGATACGGAAGAAATGATCCGCAAAAAAGTAGCTGAGGCTGAGCAATTCAAGATCTTGAAAGTAAAACTTGGTCTAGATACAGACAAAATGATCATTGATACGATCCGTTCAGTAACGGATGTCCCTTTATGTGCCGATGTCAACCAAGGCTGGAAGAATAAGGAAGAAGCTTTGGAAATGTCCCATTGGTTAAAAGAAAGAAACGTTGTTTTCCTGGAACAACCGATGCCAAAGGAAATGATCGATGAAAATGCTTGGCTAACTGAACGTTCTCCCATCCCTACCATTGCGGACGAAGGGTGCCAACGCCTTGCCGATGTGCCGGCTCTAAAAGATGTTTATACAGGCATCAACATCAAATTGATGAAATGTACAGGGATGCGTGAAGCTAAAAGAATGGCTGAATTAGCCCGCTCTTTAGATATGAAAGTGATGTTGGGTTGTATGACTGAAACCTCCTGTGCCATTACCGCAGCAGCTCAGTTAGCTCCATTAGTGGATTGGGCAGATTTGGATGGGGCCTTATTGATTGCAAATGATATCTACGACGGTATGCAGGTAAGAGATGGGAATTGCATTCTTCCCAACCGTCCTGGAATTGGAATTTTAAAAATATAAATTGGACAAAAAAACCAAAAAAACACATTACCTAGAAAAACAGATTACCTAAGAATAACAAATTACCAAAATTATGAAACATCACTTGCTCACAACTTTGTGCGTAGTGGCTTGCACGTCTATGCAGGTCGTTAATGCGCAACAAATCGCTGTGGCTGGGAAAGTTTCTGGATCAGATGGCACTCCGCTCGTTGGAGTAACTGTATCTGTGAAAGGAACAACAATCAGTACCAGTACCAACGAGAATGGCTTGTTTTCTCTAAATGCAGATCACAATGCCACCTTGGTTGTATCTTATATAGGATACACAAGCCAAGAAATCCCACTGAACGGAAGAAAAGCCATCAACATCACCTTAAATCAGGATGACCAAGCCATCGATGAAGTTATGGTTGTTGCTTATGGTACTGCCAAGAAGAGCTCCTTTACAGGTTCGGCAGCAACCGTAAATTATGAAAAAGAGGCAAAGGACATTCCCGTCACCTCCTTCGAACAAGCTTTAACTGGTCGCATACCAGGTGTTCAGATCAATACGACTTCGGGCCAGGCTGGATCAACCTCCAGTATCCGGGTTAGGGGAATTGGTTCCATGAACGCCTCCAACGAACCTTTATATGTAGTGGATGGAGTACCGGTAGTTTCTGGAAATGTGGGCCAAATGAGTGGAGCTCTTTCGGGAAGCAGCAACAATATCATGGCCACCATTAACCCTAATGACATTGAATCCATTTCAATTCTGAAAGATGCCGCGGCAGCTTCATTATATGGTTCGCGTGCAGCAAATGGGGTAGTGATCATTACGACTAAATCAGGAAAAGCCGGAAAACCAAAAATCGATTTCCGTACCTCCTATGCCGTAACTCCTAATTGGGCGACCGACAACTACAAACCTGGAAATCCTCAGGAACAGATCCAGTACTTCTACCAAATTTTCCACGATTACAGAACCTCCAACGGATACACCCAAGAACAGGCCAATCAATATGCCTTAAACCGTATGAATACGAGATTCGGGATCCACGGCTATGAATTCTCTAGCGAAGGAACCGGCTTGTATGATAAAATTATCATCAAGGGTAAAACGGACGGTGTTGAAAATAGAGACGGTCAATATTTTGATTGGAATGACGCTCTTTTCCGCACTGGAAAATATCAGACCAATGACCTTGCTGTGAGTGGTGCTAGCGATAAAACTAAATATTATTCTTCTTTGTCTTATACAACCGACAAAGGCAGAGCCTATACCAATGAGTTTGAAAGAATCGGCGGCCGATTGAATTTTTCCCAAAAACTTTCTGAAAAAGTCGAATTTGCCACCAACTTCAATTTAAACCATAACAACAAGGAAGGTTACAATGACACGCGTAACACAGGGACAAACTATATGTACCTTGCAAACAACCTATTGTTCCCTTTCTATTGGCCTACGGATTACAAAACAGGCAAAGAATACACAACACGCTATAATTCTTTAGGTTACAACCCATTATACTATGATAAACAATGGGAAAATAATTCAAAGACACTTCGTATTGTTGCTGCTCCATCCTTGACTGTAAAATTCCTTCCGGAATTGACCGGTAAAACCATCTTCTCCTACGATAATGCCGAGGTTAAGGATCATTTATATTATAGCCCTTTGCATTACCATACTACTTATGGTGCTACAGCTAACGGAACTGTTTTTGAGTACAGCACGAATTACAAGAAGTTGATTTCTTCTTCAACCTTGAATTACAACAAAACCTTTGCTACGGAACATACCTTAGATTTATTGGTAGGATTTGAAGCTGAAAAGAATGAAACAAATTATCAATTTGCAAGTGGTTCTAACTTGCCTTCCAGTTCGCTGCATACCGTAGCTACTGCCGGTATCAAAGACGCTGATGCATATATGTGGGGGAATAATATGATGTCTGTATTCTCTAGAGCTGAATACAACTTTAAAAACACTTATTTCCTTTCAGGATCCCTGAGAAGGGACGGTAACTCCAGATTAGGCCCTGATACCCGTTGGGGTAATTTCTGGTCCCTGTCTGCTGCATGGAACCTAAAAAATGAGAGCTTCATTTCGGATATCGAAGAAATCAATCTCCTAAAACTAAAAGCTTCCTATGGTACCAATGGAACTCTTCCTACTTCGAATTTCGGCTGGAGATCCTTGGCTTCGTATGGATATAACTACATGGACCAACCAGGTGGAATCTTGACTACCATTGCAGACAAGGATTTGAAATGGGAAAAGAGCCATACCTTCAACGTAGGTGCTGAATTTGGTTTGTTCAACAATAGACTTTATGGTACCGTTGAATATTTCAATAGAGATTCAAAAGACCTATTACAGGATGTCAACATCTCTTTAGTAACTGGATTTAACTCTACTCTTCTGAATGTTGGGGAAATCAACAATAAAGGTCTTGAAATTTCAATAGGTGGAGACCTCATCAAAAAAGATGATTTCCGTTGGTCCGCTAATGTCAATACCTCTTTCCTGAAATCGAAAGTTTCGAAACTTTATGGCGGTAAAGATATCACTTGGTGGGACCCAACAGGTGGAGATTCAAGAGTGCAATTCATGTACAAAGAAGGGGAAGATGTGTATTCATATTACATGGCTGAATGGGCAGGTGTAGATCCAAGCAATGGTAAGCCAATGTGGTATACCAATGATGGTACAGAAGGAGAATTCTTGCACAACGGACGTGGTGCTACCAATAAGGTAAGCGATGCAAAACAGGTTATCGTTGGCTCTCCGATCCCTAAAGCATATGGAGGTTTCAATACCGATATAGAATACAAAGGTTTCTCTTTGGGCTTAAACTTCACTTATAAAATCGGCGGAAAATTATTTGATGCGGGCTCAAGAGACGTTGCAGAAGATGGTTATTACTGGGAAAGGATCCGTTCATATTACGCCATACAGAACGTATGGACACCAGATAACACAGATGCACTTTATCCTTTTGTCAGTGGAAATGACCCAGAAGATGGTATCACACGCTCCACCCGTCACCTTTATGATGCATCATTCCTACGCTTGAAAAACGTGAATGTATCGTATCGATTGCCAAGTGCAGTAGTCAGCAAAATTGGATTTAGCAATGCTAGGATCTTCTTCAATGGTACTAATTTATTAACCGCTTCTAAATTTAAATGGGCTGACCCTGAGGTTAACCAGTTTGGAACAAGAGGTTGGGAAACTCCTTTCGGAAAAACCTACACCTTCGGATTAGAAGTTAGTCTATAACCTTCAATTATTATCATCATGAAAAAGAATTCATTATATATCATAGCACTTGCAAGTTTATCGTTGTTTTCTTGCAAGGATTTCTTGGATGTAAAACCAACCAACTCCACCGATTCCAGTGTAACCATTCAAACAGTTGCCGATGCGAAGGTGATGATCAATGGTTTGACAAGACAGATTGTAAAATCAAGCTTATTTGGCCGAAACTTAATGCTCTACGGAGATGCAAAAGGAGGTGATCTTACCATTGTCTCCCAAGGCCGCGGGCTGGATGCATTATATGTATTCAACCACTCCGTCAATAACAACAACTATTCTGATTTCTGGGCAGATGGTTATAATGCCATCATGCAAGCAAACAATATCATCAAAAGTATTGATGACCTCCAAGCAGCCGGAACTGAACTGGATTTCAATAATTTTGAAGGTCAAGCTTTGACCATCCGTGCCTTATTACATTTTGAATTGGTCAAACTTTACGGAAAAACCTATACACAAGACCCGAATGCATTAGGGGTTCCTATTGTTACTGAAGCATTAAGTACCTCTGCTCAACCCTTGCGTAATAAAGTTTCGGAAGTGTATGGGCAGATCATAAAGGATCTAACTGCTGCGGCAGAGTTGCTTCCTAAAACAAAGGCAAATGGTTACATAAATTACTATGCCAATAGGGTTATCCTTTCTAGGGTCTACATGACCATGGGAGATTTTGACAAAGCTTTGGCTGCAGCCGAAGAGGTCATTGACTCCAAGGTTTACTCCTTATACTCCAACAGCGAATGGGTACCTTCTTGGGCAAATCAATTTGGCAAAGAGTCAATTTTTGAAATCACCTTAGCCAAAGATCAAGGCGATTTAGGATCCGCATCCTTGGGTTTCTATTATTTGAAGAATAAGGATAACAATGCACTTGGTAATTTCACAGCTTCAGACTATTTCTTATCACGTTTAGGACAAGATGAAGATGATGTACGTTGGGGAATATTCACCAAAGATGAATTGGACCGTCAGGCAGCATGTTATAAGTACGTAGGCTCAGTTGAAAAAGATGGCGATGGCAAGGATACTTATACGGCTGTCAATATTAAAGTAGCCCGTTTATCTGAAGTCTATTTAAATGCGGCCGAATCAGCATTGAAAAAACCATCTCCTGACAAAGCTAAAGCGGCGAACTACCTGAACGAAATCCGCAAGCGTGCTCCTGAATTGGCAGCAGCAACGGCTGCAACTGTTACAGAAGCCATGATCTTGGATGAAAAGAGCAAGGAGCTTTACGGCGAAGGTCAACGTTATTGGGATATGATCCGTACAAATAAAACGATCACCTTCAATGATGAACATGTTGGAGTTACCATGTCACATAGACAAAAATCCATCAACAGGACTTTCTTCAAAACCATTCTCCCTATTCCACAAGTGGAAATCAATGCAAATCCAGGTCTTGAAGCACAGCAGAACCCAGGATATTAAGAACCAATTATTATACAACATCAGGCGGTCAGATTGACCGCCTTTTTTTGACCCAAAATGAATGGGCAATGTCATTAAGTCTAGGTTTCTGTGTTCATGTTGTGTAACGAAGCATCTCGGATGCGAATTTTCAAAATTTAAGAAAACTAATATTGAATTGGCGTACAGATTCTCCATTGATCGTACAGAATTGCAAATGAACTAAAGAGGGATTCAGAGTGAGACGAAGAATCTATTCTTTAATTTTTTGTGGGTCGTGGTCATCTTGAGCACAGCGAAAGAACTGTTTTTTTTTAGAAGATTTATTGAAAAACATGTCACCTCGCTGGGGGTTGGCCGTAAAACGGTTTAAATTCCTAAAAAGATTTCACCCACGCTGTGGGTTCTAGAAACAAACATTTCACCTTCCAAAGGAAGCCCCTTAGCAACCGGCTCATTTCCAATGGCGGAAAAATGGAAAGAATGCCGTTGTCCTGTGCGATGGGATTGCTAAAATAATTGAACCCTTCTAGGGTTCTCCTTATTGCAAGAATTCTACATTGGCAGTGAGTAAAACAAGCATTTCACCTTCCGAAGGAAGCCCTTTACAAACAAAACCCTATCCTCTTTCCACAACCCATAAATATTCATTATTTATTTCTCTTTTTTAGCAAAATCTTCACAAAAACGCAAGGTTTTTAACAAATCCCTCAATATTTCGCAAATAGAGTAACTTAACAATAATGTCCTTTGCATTTTTTTGCAAATTTTTCATTGTTTTTAACATGAATCCGTTATATTCGTTTATCTAATAACCAATAACTCTAAAGATGAATTTACCAACTTGCTTATCAATTGCGGTTGCATCATTATGTTCCATTCAGATGCTCTCCGCGCAACAATTGTCCATAGCTGGAAAGGTGACCAACGCCGAAGGTGAACCCATTGTTGGGGCCTCCATTTTTGTAAAAGGCACACAGCAAGGTACTTCCAGTAATGAGAGCGGATTGTTTACTTTGAATGCACCAAGCAGCGGAACGCTGTTAATCCGTGCTGTAGGATACGCTCCTTTGGAAGTCCCTATCAGCGGAAGAACGAACATTTCCATTCAACTTCAACACGATGACAGTGAAATCGATGAAGTTGTAGTGACAGCTCTCGGTATCCAAAGAAGTGAAAAATCGCTAGGATATGGAGCCCAAAGTGTGAACAGTGCCACTTTGAACTCCAACAAACAACCCAACTTGGTCAATGCATTACAAGGTAAAATAGCCGGTGCGACCATCAGCTCTACCGGTGGTGCGCCTGGTCAAGGTGCAAATATCCAAATCCGTGGTATTAACTCCATCGACCCTACCCGCGATAATCAACCTCTTTTCGTAATCGACGGTATCCTAATGGATAACTCGACCTCTACACAAGGTGGTGCCGAAGTACGTGGTATGAGTAACCGTTCAGTGGATATCAACCCTGATGATATTGAAACCATCAATATCCTTAAAGGTGGAGCCGCCACCGCACTTTATGGACTTCGTGGTGCAAATGGTGTTGTCATCATTACTACAAAGAGTGGTAAAGCTGGTTCTTTGAAAATTGATTATCAAGGAACAGTTGGTTTTGAAAATGTCAACAAATTCCCTAAAATGCAGGACACCTATACCCAAGGATGGAAAGGTGTTTATGATAAAGATGATTTCTGGCCTGCTTGGGGACCTACCGTAGCTGAAGCTATTAAAGTAGACCCTACGCATCCAACTACACTATACAAACCTTTTGAAGAGGCCTTCGAAACCGGAAACCAATTCCGGAACTCCTTAAGTTTCTCCGGAGGATCTGAAAAATTCAGTTTTTTAACGTCTGTATCCCAATTGAAACATAATGGGGTACTACCAGCAACAGATTTCAAAAATTATCAAGCTCGATTGAACACCAATTTCACCTTAAGTGAAAAATTAAAAGGTGGTTCTTCCCTTGCAGTGACCAACTCAGGAGGTTACCGCGGAAATGCCAATCGCTATGCCGAGCAGTTGATCTATTGGACCCCAAGATACAATGTAAGGGATTACCTCATGGAAAATGGAACCATGAAATCTTACGGTGAAACCGACAACCCTATCTATGTCGCACATACCAACAGATTTAAAGACGATGTATTACGCGTAATTGGAGGTTTTGACCTAACCTATTCTCCAGCAAAATGGGTGGATTTGATGTACCGCGTAGGTATTGACGCCTATAGGGATAATCGCGAAGGAACAGCTATTGGTTACCAAGGACTGGCAGATGAGCGTTTAGTTTATGATAATGGTGTTGAGGGTGCTGATGGACGCGGATTTTATAATGTCTACAACAATAATTTCAGGGCATTGACCAGTACTTTCATTGCAACCTTCAAACATGATTTCAACGATGACCTCAATGCTACATTACGTGTTGGACAGGATGTTTACGACCGATTCATTAAAAGAACAGCTACCGAAGGTGGAGATTTAACGGTTTATAACTGGTTTGATCTAGGCAATGCCAACATCATCAAAGCGGCCACATACAATGAAAAATATAGATTGATGGGCTTCTTCGGTGAGTTGAACCTAGCTTACAAAGATTATCTATTCTTAACCCTAACAGGTAGAAATGACATCACCTCTACCTTGAGCAAGAACAATCGTTCTTTCTTCTACCCTTCTGCCACATTAAGCTATGTGCTTTCAGACCAATTCAGTATGCCTGAAGCTATTAACTTTGCCAAATTGCGCTTGTCGTACGCACAGATCGGTAAAGACGCTGCACCTTATTCAACCAGTGCTGGTTTCGCTCCTTATACCAACCTGCCAACAGGTTATATCGGATTTACAAGACCTTCCTTATTGGGTGACCCGCAATTAAAACCTGAATTTACCGACACCTATGAGGTAGGGATGGAAATGAAGTTCTTACAATCTCGATTAGGATTAGATGTGAACTTCTATAACTCGGTAAGTAAGGACCAAATTATTCAAGTCCCTGTATCTTCAACAACTGGATTTGTTACCGCTTCGATTAACGCAGGTAGTATCCGTAACAGAGGTTTAGAGATCACCTTAAATACAACACCTGTTAAGAAGGACAACTTCACATGGAATTCAGACATCAACTTTTCCTTCAACAGAAACAAGATCCTGTACATCCGCGAGGATTTAGATGATGAAATTGTAGTTTCTTCTGAATATGGCTACTTGAACTCAACCGTTTCCATGCGTATCCGTCCAGGAGAGTCCTATGGTACACTTTATGGTAGAACGTACAAGCGTTACTATACTCCTGATGAAATCGCTCAGGGTTTGGATAAAACCCGTGAATACGACGAGAGCCGTCCTCTATTGATCGGTGCAAATGGTTTCCCTGTATTGGAATCAACCTCAGTTCCTAAGAAATTAGGCAATGTTCAACCAAGCTGGGTAGGCGGCTGGAACAACACCTTCAATTACAAGAGCCTATCTTTAAATGTATTGGTCGATGCACGTGTGGGGCAATACCGTTACAACCAATTAGGAAACTTTATGGCTGCATTCGGAGAGGCTGATTATACAGAAGACCGTAATGACTACAAAGTATTTGATGGTGTATTGGCTGACGGTTCAAAGAACACAAAAGAGGTATGGTTAGGCCAAGGAAAAGACCCTAAAAATGGTGTAGATTATGGGAATGGTTATTACCGAGATAACTTCCGTGGAAACTCCCAATTCTTTGTGGAAGATGCTTCATGGTTAAGATTACGATCTGTATCCATTGGCTATAGCTTACCACAACAATGGTTAGAAAACAAGTTTGTTAAGAACGCTAGAGTTTCTTTGATTGGAAACAATCTTGCCCTTTGGACAAAGTATTCAGGATATGACCCTGAAAACTCAACCACCGCAAGTGGATCGAATATCGAAGGTTTTGCTGGGATGACTTACCCTGCTGTCAGAAGCTTCTTATTTAGCTTAAATGTTGGCTTTTAATTCTTAAGATCATGAACAAATTCATCAAAATAGGTAAAATTTCCTTATTGGCCCTAGCCCTGTTCTCCTTGAACAGTTGCAAGGACTATTTCGAAATGACCGATAACCCTAACTTGGTTCAAACCCCGCCTTTGAACGCCCTATTGACTACAGCTACACATAAGGCTGCATTCAACAACTATAGGATTGCATATTTCAACAATCAGTACTCGCAATATTTCGCGAGCCCTTCTGGTGGTTCGGATACAGATACTTACCAGATCACCAATAACTCCTCAACTTGGAACAACCTTTTTTATTCTTTAGCAGACCTGTATGACTTTATGGTCAAATCGGAAGAAGCTGGAGCATCTCATCACCTTGCTGTCGCACAAGCTTTGACAGCGTATCAATTGGCCTTGGTCGCTGATACTTGGGGCTCTGTTCCTTTCAGCAAGGCCTTTGGAAAAGAAGAAACCCTTACCGTTCCTTTTGACTCCGAAGAAGACTTATATAAAGCGCAGGTCGACCTTATCAATAAAGCTTTGGAGAATTTCAAAAAAACGGATGCTACCCAAGAGCTGAGTGCCAAGGATGATCTTTTATGTGGCGCAGACCTAGACAAATGGATCAAACTGACCAACGGATTAAAAGCCCGCGTCCTGAACAAGATAAGCAAGAAAGCTGCATACAATCCAAAACAAGTTTTGGCAGCTGCCCAAGCTTCATTACAATCCAATGCTGAAGATATTGGTATGTCTACCTTTGATGGTGTAAATCCATGGGCATCCATCTCGATCAGCAACCTATTGAATAACTTGGACGGTTGGTTAGGAAGTAATTTCATTGATCAAATGAATGGTAAAACTTACGGAATTGTAGACCCAAGAATTTCCAAGATCACAGAAAAAACAGTTCATGGCGTTTATGTAGGTACAATAAGCGGTCAAGGTAATGTCGGTGCTGCCAATACAGTTCGCGATGAATGTTATATCAGCTCAAAATCACCTGTAAGCAGTGAATCTTCTCCATTGATGATCTTGACTTATGCTGAAGTAAAATTCATTGAAGCAGAAGCCGCATTTAGAGACAATAACAAACCTGTAGCTTATGCTGCTTTCCTTGCCGGTGTCAAAGCCAGTATGGATAAATTAGGTGTTCCTGCTGAAGATGCCACAAAATACATTACGGCAATCTCCGTAGGACAGGCAAACCTAACGCTATTGGACATTTTCCGCGAAAAATACATCGTCACCTACCTCAATGCTGAAGCATGGAACGATGTACGCCGCTTCGATTACAAGTACAAAGACTTCAAACTACCGATCGGCGCCGTATTAGGCGACAAATTTATACGCAGAGTAGCTTACCCTGCTGATGAAATCACCGAAAACGGATCCAATGTACCTGCTGAAGTACCATTGAGTACCGAGCTATGGTGGGATAAACCGTAAGGGAGTATTGAGATTTGAGATTTGAGTATTGAGATATTAACTCTACAAAAAAGGGGACCAAAATTGGTCCCCTTTTATAATTTCTATAATATCTATCTTATCTCATTGCCTACATCTTACCTCTATAGACCCTTTCTATCTCACATCTCACATCTCACATCTCATATCTATAAAACCCTATTCTTCAATAGCCCAACCTCACTTAATGGTTTGGAAAGGTCTATGAGGTATCCATTGAGAACGGCGTATTTTAGGGTCCCGTTGGAATCACCGATATAGAAATTGGCGGTTCCACCAAGGTCTATAAAAGGTGTTGCTGCAAAGGCTTGGGTTCCAAAAATATGGATTGGCAAATTATGTAACATGCTGGTCTGTTCAGGTTTTAAGGTTGTTACCTGTACACCCATATATCCTTTTTTCAAGAGGTCATAGGCAATTTCCGGGGTAACGGACTCCAATGTTGGAACGGGTTTTTCGGCAATTTTACCTTGGATAAATTTAAGGCCATTTCCATCCACTTCATCATATCCAAAAGATTCAGGAAGGTCTCCTATATCCTCAACCCTACCCCGCACAAAGAAATCCCTGCCATCTGTCGTTTCACCGCGTCTGATAGCGATATCACTTTTCAATGGAATAGAATCTGATCCGAATTCCAAACCACGAATGACGATATCATGCATATTGCTTGCGTTGAATGGGATATCTTCATAACCTTTGGCATCATAGTTTTCATAGGTTCCTTGGGCTATTTCCATCAATGCATTTAGAATGATCACGAAATTCAACTTCCGGATTTCTTGTTTCTCAGGGTCACCTTTTAAGCCTCCCGACTCAATTAATACGGTACTTGCACCCCAAGATTGGAAGTTATCTCCAAACCCTCGTGGGGTATAGGTATCATCATATTTCGCAACCGCATCTGGAATATATTGCTGCAGGACTTTATTCATTCCCACAATGATCTGCATCGCTCCCTCTCGAACCTCATTGATCTCACGCTCTGTATTATAGGCGGGGGCCAATAAGGAGATGGTCACTGGATTCTTCGTACCTGGAACATTGTAATAAATATTCTGATCATGCAGATTGAAACCATAGCGAGGTTTTATTTCCTTAGCACGTGCCTTTAACAGTGCGCCTTCAACTGTCTGTCCAGCTCTGGCATCCCTATTGAGGTCAATACTCTGCGCATTCCTCCGAAGATATCGCTCTGCACCATCAGGGTTCAACATGGGTATGAAGTGAATATTCAATTGATCTTTCAGCAAGGTCCTTACACTATCAAAACCATCATCCTTACCTTCCAAGAAATTAAACAGGTCAAACAAGGCCATGGTAGCTGTCGGTTCATCGCCATGCATCTGCGACCAGAGCATTACTTTTTTGTCACCATTTCCATATTCCAACTCATTGATCGAACGACCTTCAACCGATTTACCAATTTCAGAGATCTTAAAAACATTGCTTTTCTTATGCAGTTGCAACAGGGAGTCAACGTCTTTATGTTTAAATCGTCTTGAAAAAAGTGCGGATTCTTTATAGGTTGAATGAATCTTATTCATTTGTGCAGTATCCAGGTTATAACCTGGAATATTACCATTAGAGGATCTTGAAAATGGATTACTGCAAGTCGTTGCGGCCAAAAGGCCTAAGGAAATGACAAAAAATTTCATACTATACTAACGCTTTCTCTAAAATTTCTATTGTACCCTTATTGGCATCTATTCTAGCTCTAACTCCAACGGGCAGCAAGAACTGATCATTGATATGTCCAATTACCGCACCAGAATAGGATGGTATATTCAATGGCTTTATAAAATCCCTTAGGATCTGGTCAAGATTTAAGGAACCATAACCACCTGAGGGAGAACAATCAGTACATTTGCCAAAAACAAATCCTTTGATTTGCGAAATAATACCAGCATTCATCAACTGGCAGAACATACGGTCCACCTTTTCCGGAGATTCGTTGATTTCTTCCAGAAACAAGATGCTGTCCTTGAAATCTGGCAAAAATTCAGATCCACAAAGGCCTGAAATCAAGGTTAAATTGCCCCCTAATAACTTTCCTTCTGCAACTCCTGGATTAATGGTCGTTATTCTATCTTTATATTGAATGATATCATCTCCTTTTTTCGCAGGGTTGCTATAGCTTACCAATTTGTTATCCACGAATTGGTCGGTAAAGGTCTTCGCGACAAAGTTACTCCATGTACTCGTCCCTACAGGACCATGGAAGGTAACCATGCCAATTTTGGCTTGGAAAGCCATAATCAACGCCGTGATATCACTGTAGCCCAATAAGGCTTTAGGATTCTTAGCGACCATATCATAATCTATACGTTTCAACAACCGGGAAGCACCAGCTCCCCCACGGATACATAAAATGCCTGCGACGGATTTATCCGCAAACATATTATGTAGGTCCTCCAATCGTTGATCATCCGTACCAGCTAAATTGCCATAACGTTCGCGGATATATTTCCCTTCTTTTACCTTAAAACCAAAATATTCGAGAACCTCTCTTGTCTGGGTGATGGAATCTTCCCCAGTAACGGCACTCGCAGGGGCAATGATACCAATAGTGTCTCCGGCCTTTAAGACCTTCCCTTTCAGCAAAGGCTGGACCTGATTAGCTACGGCCATGGCCTCTGATTTTCCAAACAAAGGAATGGCGGCTAAACCTATCCCCAATGATTTAATAAATGAACGTTTATCCATAGGTTAACGATTGAAAAGTAAACGATGTCCTGAACCTACCTCTTGTATCTTGCCATCTGTATAGGCCAATAATCCAGAAACAAGCGTATGTTCAATGGTTGATGTAAAGGTATGGTTTTCGAAAGGAGACCATCCACATTTGGATAAAATATTCTCCTTAGTTACCGTATATGGTTTGTTTAAGTCAACCAAAACTAAATCTGCCCAATATCCTTCACGGATATAGCCTCGCTGTTCAATTTGGAACAAAATCGCTGTATTATGGGCCGTTTTCTGGACCATTTGCTCCAAGGTCATCTTTCCTTGTTTTACCAGATCCAATAGCGCCTGTAAGGCATGCTGTACCAATGGACCACCAGATGGTGCCTGTAAATAGGATTGAGATTTTTCCTCAAAAGTATGAGGAGCATGGTCTGTTGCAATAACATCAATATGTCCATCCAATACGGCCTCAAGAATAGCATCACGATCGGCTGCAGTTTTGACTGCGGGATTCCATTTTATGAAATTGCCCTTTGTTTTGTAATCAGCATCAGAAAACCAAAGATGGTGGATACAGGCTTCTGCAGTAATCCGTTTTTGCTCCAAAGGGATATTGTTTTCAAATAATGCTGTTTCCTTAGCTGTTGAAATATGCAGGATATGAAGTCTGGTATTATTCTTTTTCGCTAATTCCACAGCCTTGGATGATGAAAGATAACAAGCTTCGGCAGAACGGATTAAGGGATGCATTTCAATGCTGACATCTTCGCCATATTGCTCTTTGAACTTGGCCAAGTTCGCTTGAATGGTAGCCTCATCCTCACAATGTGTCGCTATTAAGGTTGGCGCTTGGCTGAAGATGGCTTCCAATGCTTTTTCATTGTCAACCAACATGTTCCCCGTGGAAGATCCCATAAAAACCTTGATACCACAGACGTCCCTAGGATTAGTTTTCAGGACTTCATCCAAATTATCATTTGCAGCCCCCATAAAGAAGGAATAGTTCGCCAGCGAATTGTCCTGCGCTATATCATATTTATCCTGAAGTAACTTTTGGGTCAAGGTATTGGGAACGGTATTTGGCATCTCCATAAAGGATGTTGTACCACCAGCTACCGCTGCTCTACTTTCTGTAAAGATATTCGCTTTATGGGTCAGACCCGGTTCACGAAAGTGAACTTGATCATCGATCAATCCTGGAAAAAGATGTAATCCTTCAGCGTTTATGGTTTGGTCGGCATTGGTTTCAATCGTGTCGGCTATTTTTTCTATTCTGCCATTTTTAATAAAAAGATCCTGCACCTTAATGCTGCCTTCATTCACAACATGGGCATTCTTTATCAATATTGTAGACATGTAATTTATCTTTAAAGGTTATGCTAAGCAAATATACTAATTTCAAGGAGCCTACAGGAGTATAAGCACGATTTAAAAGCTGTTTTTACTGTCGTTTTCTGGGGGATTTCCACGGTCAAATGTCCCCAGCGGAACATAGAATTGCTCCAACTCTTCCTTTCGGTTTATCTTTCTACAACCACCATTCTCCAAAAGCAGCAACTCGGTCGCAATATCTAATACGTTCATATAATCATGGTCAGAAATCAATAAACCTTTGATTTTGGATTTTTCAACCAATACCTCCTGGATTTCTCCTTTAGAATGGGCGATATGCCAGAAAATGGCTCATCCAATAAAATAAATGTTGCTTTCTGTTCGATTAATAGCATGATTTCTAAATAGCGCAACTCTCCTCCTGCCAAGTCCGCAATCTTATTGTTCAGGATAGGCATGATCAACTCATCGCTTTCAACTTTCGCCCGGCTCTCTTTATCGGATAGCATAAATTCAATGGCTTTCTTTACTCGAAAGGAAGTGGGCAAAAAGCTATCTTGGGGAAGATAACAAACTTCCCTGGTCGGGAAAGCCTGACTCACTTTATGACCATTTACCCTGATATATGCATTGTGGGCTCGCAAGGATCCAAAAATAATTTTCATGAGAGTCGATTTCCCAGTCCCATTGCGACCTAGTAGTCCGATAATATCACCTACTTTCAATCCCAGATAGCCCCCAGTCAGCAACTGATTGTTATCAGTATAACTGAACTGCACCGAGTCCACAAATAATTCTTTATCCTTTGTATCCATAATGCATGATGATAATGAGGAGGAAGGAAATCAAAAGATTGGCAAGGAAGGTATATACGACCAAATGCTTGCGGGATAATCCCAGGTTAAAAAACAGGTATTTGGTATTGCCTTCAAAAAATCGAACCAATGCCGCCGAGGCTAAGTAGCCAACGGTCATAAACACAAAGGGAAAGTAGCCAAAATATTGAATGCTCATTGCAAGACTCAACACCAGGTTGATGAATAGAATTGGCTTATAAAATTGCCAGAGGTGTTTCAGTTCAATTGGCATAATTAAATCTACTAAGAAATTAACCAAGTCCAAAATAAATAATCTATTAATCAACAGCTTGTTGAAAGTAATTTTTGCATAAACTAAAAACTTTGGCTCTAAAAGTTATTTATTAACCTAATCCTAATGAGCAAAATTTAATTTTAAAGGATGAATCAACCTGAATAAATCTGAAGGAAAACTAGGCCTTATTCGAGACATATTCGGGGCAAGTTCCAAAAGTTTCGAACTGGATAGAATTATTCTCGAATATGTCTCGAATGATTCTCGAATCAGGTCAAAATAAAAACCATAAAATAGGATGATAATTTCCAATAAAATCAACCAATAAAGAAAGGGCTACCCAAATGGGCAGCCCTTTCTCCAATAAATGATTTCCTTATTCCATGCTAGGATTGAACTCCCCACCCCAGTCTTTATTTTGCAGCACCTTAGGGTTTCTGTCAATAATAGATTGTTGGATTGGGAAGAAATAATACGTATCAGGCACTTCACTAACCTTAACTCCATTTTTCGGAACTTGAAGAATGCTGTACTTGAAATTAGCTTCCTTCAACTGATAAGTTTTGGCCAAGGTATTAGCCTGTTTGATATCCATTTCAGCTCCATTTGCTTCGATAGCGATGGCTTCTACACCAAATTTGGTTCCTTTATCTAAGGTATTCAATTTCCGGCTTCTTCTCAGATCCCAGAAACGGTGTCCTTCGAAACAAAGTTCAATGTTTCTTTCTGCCAAGATAGCTTCGCGCATTTGATCGCGGTTAGTCGCAGTGATACCGTATTTTCCATCGGTACCAGCCTCGATTCCGGCACGTTTCCTCAATTGGCTCAACATATCCTGTGCTGTACCTAGATCACCGGTTTCGTTAGCAGTTTCTGCATAGTTCAACATCACTTCCGCCAGACGCATCAATACAAAATCTACATCGTATTGGGTTTCCACTTCCGTTTGTTTCAGGGACAGTTTACTGTTCTTTAAGATAAAGAATCCACTGTAACGGTCTTGATTTGTTGAGTTGATACCTGCAGCAGGATTGATACCAAAGTTGTCAAGGGCATCAGCAATACCTAGGGAGGTATATTGGCGTTTGCCAGCTTTTCCAGAAACTTCATACACCTTGCCGTTCCAAACAATGGATTTTTCAAATCTTGGATCTCTATTCATCCAATAGGATTGCAAGAAATCATCATCCGATTTAAAGTATTTGCCGGTAGGATCTGAATAGAGCTTACCATCTTTCATTGGGAATTCTTTTACAAAATCCCAGGTTGGAACCGACCCGGCAGGGCCACGGCTTTCTGAACCGGGACGCACACCATAATCCCAAGCAGCAACCTTATTAGGATAGGTATTGATTACTGCGAATACGACCTCTGGACCTTTTTCTTGCAGGGTGATGTTTGCATAATCAGGTGTCAGGGCATAATTGTTTTTGATCAATTGGTCATAAGCAGCTTTATTGGCTGCATTTGCTTCTTTCCAATATGCATTATTATACGGATTGGAAGGGTTGAATTGAGGGGAAGCTTTGTAAAGCAATACTTTTGCTTTAAAGGCCGCAGCAAAGTTACCATCAATTCTACCATAGTTTGATGATGATTTTTCGATCGTTTGAGGAAGCAATTTAATGGCTTCATCTAAATCTTTCACCAAAAGCTCGAAAGACTCTTTGGTGGAATTTCTCGGCGAATTTAAATCATCTGCCGCTTGGTCCTGCGGTACGGTTATGTAAGGAATACCGCCATAAAGCCTGACCATATCAAAGTAAACAAATGCCCTTAAGAAATAAGCTTCACCCAAGGTGCTGTTTTTCACCTCTTGACTCAAGCTGCTGCTTTCCTGAACTTTTTGGATTGCGGTATTGATCTTACGGATATTGGTATAGTCCCATGTTTTGAAACCGCCTGCAGTCGGCGATATGGTATTCAATTGGAAAGGAACACCCACCAATTGTTCACTATATACATCTGCACCGGCACTCCAATTACCAAAAACGGTATAAAGGTTTGCCATGTATGCGTTTACTAAATTCGGGTCTTTCCATACCTTTTCTTCATCTAAGGATTGGAGATCTTCGATATCCAACACATTCTTACAGGAAGTAAAAATGGTTGATAGTCCTAGTGCTACTAATAATATTTTTTTCATGATTCAGTTCCGGTTAAAATTTAATGTCCAAGCCAAAGGTGAATGTTTTCATTAATGGATATGAGTCATAATTCAATTGTTCAGGATCATGAAACTCGGTCATTGGTGAGAAAACAAAAAGGTTAGTACCATTGAAGAACAAATTGATACTGTTCATTTTGATTTTTTCAGTGAAGCTCGTTGGCAATTGGTAAGCAACATTGAGGTCTTTCAATCTGAAGAAGGCTCCGCTACGCATCCAGAAGCTAGAAGGGTTCGTACCCGACTCTGCCCAGTTATAACCGATAGGTCTCGGATACTGTGCATTTGGATTTTCTGGAGTCCATACATCATCTGCCCAAATCGGGTAATAAGGACGGAAAGTTCCACCATGTTGACGCATACCGCCACCCTCTTGATTGGAGATCATACGGTCGTAATTAAACACCCCTTGGAACAGGGCATTGATCGAAATTCCTTTCCATGAAGCGTTCAAACCTAATCCATAATCCCATCTTGGAGAATTGTTGGTCGACAATAAGGTAACGTCATTTCCATCGATCTTTCCATCTGGGATATCAGAATAACCCTGTCCACGGATATCTTCATATAAGATCATTCCTAAATAAGGATCCCTCCCATAAGTTTTGAATCCCTTGGCCAATAAATCATCTAATTGGGCTTGCGTACGCACCAACCCTAATGAATTTAATCCATAGATTACGTTGTTAGGTCTACCGATCCTGGATCTGAAATGTTCAAGTCCGCCTTCTGCATATGCAGCAGGTTCATCGAAAATATCCCATTGATCAACGGCATATCCTAAATTTCCAGAAATGCCATAAGCAACCTCGCCTATTCTGTCATTCCAGTTTACAGAAACCTCACCACCTTTATAGCTTCTCGCAGCATAGTTTTCAGGCGCCAAGGCGCGACCATAAGTATCCGGCAACAATACGGTTCTAGGACCTAAGATATTAGTTTCAGCACGTTTGAAGACCTCAATGGAACCATTCAATTTGTTGTTGATGAATCCGTAATCCAAACCTAAGTTGTAGCTTTCTGACCTTGTCCAGGTAATGTTGGGGTTAGGGGTTGAGCCATAAGCCAAACCATTGTAGTATCGATCACCGAATATAAAACCAGTGGTCGTTGCATATTTCTCAGCAAAAGAGAATGGATTGATTGCATTTCCATTCACATCCAAATAGTTACCGGTAGCACCATAAGCAAATCGAAGTTTCAAGTCGGAGAATTTATCCTTGATTCCAGCGAAGAACTCTTCTTCAGAAATTCTCCATGCTGCAGAAATCGAAGGGAAGAAACCGAATCTTTTTTGCTCAGGAAACAAAGCCGCTCCGTCATAACGGAAAGAAGCTTCAGCCAGATATTTACTGCCATAAGCATAATTGAAACGACCAATAATGGATTGCCTTGCATCAATTCCTTCCAGACCATTGGTATACCTAAAATTGCGGTCAGTTGGGTAGACATGCATTTGATCCAGTGCAGTGATTGGGCTTTGTGCAGTGGAGGTTATATTGGTGTATCCTTTTTCACCTTGTTCAAATACCAAAGTCGCACCTACATCATGCTTTCCAAAAGTCTGCATATAATTGATGAAGAAGTTCATCTGGTATTCCCATTTACGTTGGGTATAATAATCCATAAATGGATTTTGCTGACTGAAGGTGAAGACGTTTATCCTATCTTCCGAAGGTGGCGCAGGGATAAAAGGGTTTCCATCTGGATCCAAAGAAGTGAAAGTATAGTTCTTTTGGAAACTCATATAGCGCTTACGCAGATAATCTTCAGCGATATAGCTACCAACAAATTTCGTTGATAGACCAGGAACCAGTTTATCCAGTTTCAGGTTCAAGGAAAGAATTGGGTTGATCTGCCTCACCTTACGATCGATATAACGATCGCCGATCACCTGATCGATTACGTTCCAAGCCTGCCAGCTACCCATTGGCGTCTGTACCGGATATTCCGTTGGTTCATTACTAGGTGTACCATCTTGGGTCAAATAGAAAGGATACATTTTTGGCCAGTTGAAAGTTACGCGATAAAAATCGGAAACATCAAAATCATCATCATTTGATGAGGTACTGAAAGGCCAATAGAAACGATTGGAGTTCTGCTGGTTTGCAGAAATATTCATATCGATACTGAAGGCATCGGTAATATTCGCTGAAACATTGGACCTTAAATTGAATTTCTGATGGTCTACCGATTTATAGGAACCATTTTCATTTCTAAAGCTCAGCAAATTGTAATAGGTAATTTTATCACTACCTCCAGAAACGGAAATTGACTGCCTATGGCTGACAGGATTTCTCCAGATCACATCGTTTACACTATAACTTTTATCCTTGAAGTAAGCAAATTCCTCCTCACCATTGGGGATTGGTAAACCTTGAAATTCGGCAACCCTATTTTGATAGGTTAATTCATCTGTAGCGGTAGTTAAATCGGCCAGCGGTGTCATCGTCGGGTTACTGATGGCCACATTGCTTTGGATATTGAATTCAGGCTTTTTAACCGTTCCTTTTTTAGTGGTCACAATTACAACACCATTACCCGCACGGGTACCATAAACCGCAGCTGCACCAGCATCCTTTAAGAAAGACATCTGATCCACCTCATTGGCCTCTAGAGCGTCGAATGCGGCTTTATCGCGTACAATTCCATCAATAACGAACAAAGGTTCAGCAAAACTACCTCTAAATCTGATTTTAGAGGTAGCTCCCGAAAGGCCAGATGTTCCAGTTACCTTAACACCAGGTGCACGACCGGCGATGGCATTGGAAAGGTTGGAAGGAGAGACATTTTTTAGTGCATCACCATTTACGGTGGAGATTGCCGAAGTAATATTAGCACGTTTTTGGGTACCGTATCCCACTACCACTACCTCATCAATATTAGCATTATCAGGTGCTAGGGAAATATTGATATTTTGGGCATTTGATACCGTAACTTCTTGGGTCAGATAACCTAGGTTTCGGATAATAATGATGTCACCATTATTGGCAGTGATCGAAAATTCTCCCTTGGCATCGGTACTAGTTGCTCTTGTTGTCCCTTTAACGAGCACTGTAGCACCTACAATAGGGTTCCCCGCATCATCTTTAACAGATCCTGAAATACTTTGTTGCCGAACAGCAACAGCTGAATGGGCAAAATTTCCTTTTTCGGCGAAGACTTCCGGTGAGCTCATCAATAAGCACATCGCAAGCAACGACAAGGATTTTGCCCCAAAAAAAACACGATTTTTTTGAGTCATTATAGTAATAATTGAGAATAAAAAGATTGCCTAAAAGGCTTTAATAAAGGTTCTGTTTGTAATAGGTGTTCGGAGTTAGGATAGCTTATTTCACGTTCATAATTTAATAGTTTTTAATTAGATTGGGAGAAAAATAGGAGAATCCAACCTAAATACAAAATCATTTTTTCAGGCAACCAATTTAAATTTGAAATATATTCCCCTAAGAAAATAATAGCAATTTTCAAGGTTTAAAATATCAAAATAATTAAAATATAAACATTAATTAAGCTTAATAAATGTTTTTCAATAAGCAATTGTAACAAGTTAAAATTATAACCAATATCCTTCCAGCAAATTATTCCATTTTCTTAAATGTGGGCAAGTCTTTCCACCATTTCATCAAAGCCTTGCTATATTTTTTCACGAGAGGTTTTCTTTCATCAGCAAGATTTACACTTTCGTTGGGATCGGATTTGAGGTTGTACAGTTCGGGGTCACTACCATCTTGATTCATCATAAATTTCCATTCCTGATCTCGGATTGCCAGAGCTGGGCTACGGTTTATTTTCTTGGGGAAGCTGAATACGGTTGAATCATTCCTTCCATATTCCCAGATGAGCGGTTTGTTTCGGGTAATGGGATTTCCAAGGATTGCACCGCTGAGATCTTGACCATCAAGCCTCTTGGTATTCTTCAGCGGAGCTTCTGCCAACTTAGCTAAGCTTGGGAGCAAATCAAGTGCGGAAATAATGGTCTGATCATCTACCTTTCCGGCTTTAATCCTTGCTGGCCACCTCATCAACAAGGGCATCCGGATTCCGCCTTCATATAAGGAGAGTTTACTACCTCGCAGCCCTGCTGAACGGTCCTGTCTGAAATTAGGCAATGGGCCATTATCGCTGATAAAAATGACCAAGGTATTTTCATCCAGCCCCATTTCTTTCAAGCCTTCCATTAATCTTCCTATTTCTCGATCATATTCTTTGAGGACAAACTTAAAGCTTCTCTCCTCCTGGGGTTTCCAATCAAACTTTCCGGTTTCATCATCACCTGCAATCCAAGGAGTATGCACATCGTCTGTCCAAATATTGATAAAGCAGGGTTTATCTCGATTCTTTTGCAAGAAATCAAGGGTTTTGTCCACAAAGTATTTTGTCCGGTTCCATCTTTTAACACTGTCCTGGTCCGACCATATCCAATCCATTGCGGTGATTGCTGGGTCGGGATCGGGGCTTTCATAAGTTCCTGCCCAAGCATCAAAACCGTATTGATCGAAGTTAGGCGCGTCGGTTACGTCGCGACCTCCACCGAGATGCCATTTACCAAAATGTGCTGTCTTATAGCCCTCAGCTTTTAGCATATCGGCCATGGTCAGCATATCAGGGTCAAGAAAATCTACCTGTTCTTTTTTCCTGTTGTCTTCACGGGTATTTAGAAAGGTTGTAAAATGGAGTTTCGCAGGACGCTGACCGGTCAGTAGGCCAGCACGGGATGGGGAGCAAATTGGGGAAGCACTGTAATAGTTGTTGAATCGAATTCCTTCTTTACCCAATTTATCGAGATTTGGCGTTTCATATCGCTCATGGTAGGAACTTAAATCGCCTACTCCAAGATCATCTGCAAGGATCAAGATAATATTGGGTTGTTTATTGTTTTGAGCAATGCTATACTGGACAAACAAGGACAGTAAAACAAAAATAGCAGGTTTTAAGGCGTTCTTCATAGCATTAGGGTAAATATCCTGGATAAACATTTACCCAATTAACGACACAAAGCCCAAAAAGTTTGAAAAAGAACGCCTTGACCTGCTAACACTCAATTAACCGAAGTTGGTAAATACAGGTACATGAATACATAGTACATGGCCCAGCCCATGAAAACGATTATGATGATCCATACCCACCAAGGAATCCCCTGAGGAGTTTCACTTCCATCAATCATAAAGGTTTCGGAATTTCCTTTCCCATAGGCGTTGATCATGATGGGCACCAAGTCATCGATCACGGCGTTTTCTTTGATTCCGGTAATTTCGATCGCTGGACCGTTTCGGACTTCAAAAGGAATAATCCTTACCCCTTCTTTTCCTCCAGGGTCTTGGCTGACAATTCGAAGTTGGTGTTTTCCGTCGACTAGTTTGCGAGTATCCAGTTCAAAATTAACAGGACTATATGTTTCAGCTATTGGGATCTTTTCATCGTCGATGAAAATAAATATTTTACTTCTTTGGCTCATAGTTATCAGAATTTAGAATAAACCTTTTGATATGGTCAGACTGTTTTTCCCCTGGTTTGATGATCATTTTCAAGAACATTCCCAAAGCGATCAATGAAATCAGGATGATAGCGATGACCATGATGTATTCGAGGTTGCTTTTTGGAGCTGTACCATGTACCCAGCCTCTTAAAATTTTAGGTTGATTTCTTTCACATACCGGGCAAGCCATCAAAAAGGTAATGCAAGTACTAAAAAGCAGTGTCAATTGAAATTTTTTCATGATTATTTGGATTGAGTCTTTACAAAATCTACGATTTGCTTGATATCTTCAGGTTTTACTTTTTCACCATTATTACCCCAACTGGTCCTTTCATAATTGATAATGGCGGCTACTTCTTTTTCAGTAAACCCAGCATTTACTCCTACCGCTGCCATCACACCATAATCAGGTCTGCTATCATAACCGTTCATAATGATATCGATATAAAGCTCCAGATCATCGCCAGTTACGACAGGACTGCCCTTTAAGGGAGGAAAAGCTCCTGGTAGCCCATTGCCATCAGCTTGGTGGCATGCTTGACAATGTGCTACATATAGGGCCTCGCCGTCCAATTCTTCTTCGGCTGTTCCTTGGCCAGCGGCGGCCTGAGCTTTTCTTTTATATAGAAACTCTGGAACATCAGCTTCCAGTTTAACTTGTTTCAAGGACTGTAAATAGGCTATCAATTGCATAGCCTCTTTACTTGCTACGACTTTCTTCCCATTACTGGGTGCAAAGTCTTCGGGAATATTGACCACAACATCTTCCTTGTCTGGTATGGATTTATATTCAAACAGGAAGGGATAAGCGGGCATAATGGATTCCTTGACCACTATACGAGGGTTATAAAGGTGGACCAAATTCCATTCTTTGCTGGGTTGGCGATTACCTACATCAGTCAGGTCGGGGCCAGTTCGTTCTGTTCCCATCAATGTTGCAGTATTTCTCCAAACATCCAGTCTTTCATTATGTGCATAATCAGCTGCTACACTTGGTCGCTGACCAAAAACTTTATCCATATCTACATTTCTGACCTGTTGAGTATGGCAAGCCACACAGCCGTTGGCAATAAATATAGACTTGCCAGCAGCAGCATCTGGTGAGAGCGGTTCGGATTGAGGTAGAGGTGCATTTATCAACTGGTTGTTCAATGCGGGAAGAATGGCAACAAAAATCGTCAATACAATAAAGAAGATTGCTGCAGTAATAAATAGTTTCTTATGATCGTCGAAAAACTCCATGATCGTTTATTTTATTTTTGAACTTTAATAGTTGATTGGTTTTCAAATTGGCTTGTAATTTCTTCAGCAATGTCTAATTCTTTTACATCAGCCATCATCTTATATAAGTTATAGGCGAAAATGAGGTGCGACAGCCACATCAGACTACCTCCGATGGCTCTCCATAACCAGTAAGGCGCCATAAAGGCCACACCATCGATAAATGGCTTGCCTTCTAACCACATAATTCCTTTCAGGGTGGATCCATACATCAATGGTACGGTATACATCAACATTCCGATGAAAGCGAACCAGAAATGGGCTCCAATACTGATTTGGGGCGCCTCTCTTCCAGTAAATCGCGGTACGATGGTGTATATGGATGCCCACAAGAAAAAGCTGATAATGCCGTACATGGTTAGGTGGGAATGGGCAACGGTAAAGTCAGTAAAGTGCCAGATCAAGTTGGTTTCGCGGAAGGCTTCGGCGGTACCTTGCATCGATCCGGTGAAATAAAAGATGATGCCGACCAAGAAAAATGGAAGGATATAACTATCGCCCAATTTATACCAGGATCCTTTAAAGGTCATGAGGAAGTTGGTCGTTCCGGCAATAACGGGAATGGCCATACCGGCACTTCCGACAATAGCAACAGTCTGCAACCACCAGGGAATGGAGCTGAACACAAAGTGGTGGCTTCCGATCAGCGTATAGAATAAAATCTGTGTCCAAAACGCAAGAATCCCTAAACTATAGGAATAAATAGGCCTATTGAGTTGCTGTGGAAGGAAATAGTACACGAGGCCTAGACAAAAAAGCATAAACCACATACCGACACCTTGGTGCATGTAATAGCCTTGAATGATTGTCTCTCCGAGGCCATTCTGCCAAAAAGGCAAATAGGCTGCTAGGCTAATCACAATAGTAAAGATTACCGCAGCGACTATATACCAGTTTGATATATAAATTTCCCGAGTTGTCCTTTTTGCAATGGTTTTATAATAATTGATTAGTGTCAAAACCAATGCAATTCCAAACAGCAACATAATAGGCCAGATATATTCCCTATACTCGCCTCCGCTATTGTTAATTCCTGCCATCAGGGAAATGGTTCCCACGAACACACAGACATTGATCAAAATAAGGCTGTACCAGCCTAGTTTTAAGCTATAGAGTTTGGTGTTACTGACCCTTGGGACCACATAATAACCTAAACCGATCATGGCTAGGGATGCCCATCCCCAGAAGACGGCATTGGTATGGACTGGCCTTAACCTCCCGAAGCTAAGCCAGCTAAAACTCTCCATGTCTGGAGCGACGAATTTAAAACCGAGGTATTCACCGATGGTGGTTCCAAATACCAACCAAACGGTTGCCGATATCAAGTACCAGTTGACCATCTTGGATAGGTCCACGTCAAAGTTGGTCCTATCGGTTGATCTTTTCTTTTTGGATACGATCGGGATTCCATGGTTTTCATTAATGGACAATAGCCCTTTGGGATCCTCCGCTTGATTGGAACCAGAAAGTACATCAGCTTTCAATCTATAATCAGCAGCTTCCTGAAAGGCTAATAGTTCTTTTTCAACCTCAGCTAAAGGCCTGTTTTCCAATTCTTGGACAATTACTTTTGCTTCCTCTTTTTGAGCGTTAATGTTCAACTTAGATAACCTCCGATTGATTCTGACGAACAATAAAACTAGAATGAAAATGGTCGGTATCAAGAGCAACACTAAGGTGATAATAACGCCTGCCTTAGACCAGATGGATTCACTGGTACCATCAATGGAAACAGTCTGCGCTAAGGATTCCAGGGGGAACAAGGATGTTCCAAGGAGGAAAAAGGCCAGTAACCAAGATTTCAGCTCCTGCCTGCTCTTTTGCTTGATAATTCGCGCAATTTGGCTGGAGTTCATTTTCTTGAGTGAGTTTTTCCAAAGATTAACATTCCGTTTGGATTTCTCTTTTAAGAGAAAGGTGCTGACCTGTTTAATGCGATCGATCAAAAGGAGAACCACAATGAGGATGGAAAGGAAAACTAGCAGTAGAAAACCTATCCAAAACTCAACCGGACTGATCTTAGAATGGAAAAAAATGGATTGTGTGAGTAAATCTTGGACGGAATTACCGTCCGAAAGGATTAAATTAAGAGTTAAAATAGAATTCATGTTAAATTCGATATGATCTTTGAATTTAGATTAAGCCATATTCTTAAATAAAATGAATTTGAAGAATTCGCGATTTGATGAAAATGTTAGTTTTCAGGAAGTCGTAAAAGTATTGCTGGAATGCAACCTACCCTCGCTTGGATTTATTTGAACAATTCAATGACTTAATTGAACAAAGTTAAGACTTGAATTAATAAAAGACAAATTTATCTTTTATTAATTGCAAAGAAATTTAAACGACACTGTTTATAAATGATTTACAAAAACACCAATCCTATTTTCAGAAGGATTAAGCGGAATTTATTGTTTTGGCTGGGCAAGTTCGCGTCTTATCCTGCTCAAGGATTGCGGGGTGATTTTAAGGTAGGAAGCGATATATTGTTGCGGAACCTGTAAAGCTAGTTGAGGATATCGTTTAACAAATTCAAGGTACTTGGTTTTAGAATTGCCAAAATTTAAAAAATCATTGTCTTTAATCTTATTCAACAATGTGGCTTCTGTAATCGTTTTGAGAAAGATAAAGAAATTGGGGATCTCTTGGCATAATCTTTCTACAACCAACTTATGGATAGCATATATTTCTGTTTCGACCACTGCCTGGAAAGCTTCACTCGCCGGAATACTGGAATAGTAACTTTCCAGATCAACAAAGAATTGATTCTCCTTAAAGAAATACTTGGTGATTTCATTCCCTTCATGATCAGGTTTAAAAATCCTGACGATACCGGATTCAATAAAAGCGATTTCGTGAGCAATCTGTCCTATTTCCAAGAAATAATCGGACGCCGCTAACTGTTTCTGCTTGAAGTTGGAGGCAATGACCTCGATGTCTGCATCAGAGAGTATTGCCCCAAATCTCAATATGGATTTTAACCTTTGCATTTACTTAACGATTCCTAGTTCTATAACACTATTTGCACAATCTAAAATGGCCTTCTCCATCGAATGTCCTTTCCAACCTAATTCCCTTTTGGCTTTGGAAGTATCTACCTTTCTTTTTAAACCCAAATCCAATAATACAGGTTTTAAGGCAGGTTCAAAAATTGACATTATTCTAGCCAAAAAATTAGGGAGGTTGGCAGTACTGATTTTCCTGTCAGGGAAATGGGTTTTTAGGACTTCAGCTAGCTCCTTCATCGACATGTGACCTTCGCTTGCCATATATCTATTTCCAGCAGCCTTTTCCAGTTCCATCACATCTGCCAATAATTTTGCGACGGAGCGAACATCAACTATTTCAAATCCTATTTTTGGCATGGCAGGCATGCTTCCTGATAAGATCTTAACGATAATATTGGCGGAAGTACCATAATCTTCCTCCAATACAGGTCCTAACATCGCACCAGGAAGAATGCTGACTAATTCCATCCCCTTGCCTTCTTCTTTGATAAAGTTCCATGCAGCTTTTTCAGCAATGGTCTTGCTCCTCATATACGGAGCAGTATCCTGTTTATTGCTTTCATCGGTCCAGTGCTCCTCAGTAAAAACCCTGTCCATTTCATCAGTTTGTTTTCCATATACCACTGTGGAAATGGAGGATACCAAAACCACTCTTTTCACATGGTTATGCTTGGCAGCTTGAAGAACATTCAATGTCCCCTCTTTTGCTGGGATGATTAATTCATGCTCATCCTTAGGTAGTTCTCGCGGGAATGGAGAAGCTGCATGGATGACAAAATCCTGATTTTCGCAAGCTTTTAACCATGCTCCTTTATCGAGCAGGTCTGCCTGTACAAAAGATAGGTTATTTATACTCTGGGTATGTTTGGCGATTACGTGCTGTATAGCGTCTGCACGTTTCATGTCCCGTAGAGACCCTGTAACCTGATATCCTCTGTTGAGCAATTCAATAGCTGTATGAGAACCCAAGAAACCGGTCACTCCTGTCAATAATACTTTTGATTTGTTCATGACTTTGAAATTTGATTAATACAAAGTACCTGAACAATCCGATGCCCTCAATTACCAATTGGTAAAAAATGAAAACAGATTAAATAGCTTGCCCAAAGGTAATTAGGTTACTGTCAGGATCGAGGATAGCGAATTCTTTCTGTCCCCAAGGTTTTTCCGTTAAGCTTCCATTAGGATGAATGTTGACTCCACGGTCAATCAATTCTTGGTAAAGCTCTTCGATATGGTTCACACGGATATAAACCTGACCATAATTTTCTTCGGGAACAAGATCCAAAAAGATAAAGAAATGAAGTTCTGCTTCATCTTTTTTCAGGATCATATAGCTTTCAAAATTAGCAAAACCAATTTCTTGAAAACCTAATTGCTGAACGTAAAAGTCTTTGGTTACGGTCTTTACGCGCATGGGTAATTTGGGGCAAGCAGCTGTTAACATAATTGAATTATTTAATTGTTAAAATAAGTATAATTTTTGGAGTAGAGAGTTGGCCTTTTCTCTATTTTATCTTCAATATGAATAAATCACCACCCAAATTTCATACCATAATAGTTAATAATTTTACATCAATCGATAATATTTTTAAACATCAAAAAGCATAGGCTATAAAAAATGAGATGGAATAAAAATAGTTCAAAAAATAGAAATCTTTCTAATTGATTAACTATCAATTATATAATACTACCAACCTCTGATATTCACCTATATTCAATAAGATTTAACATAATTAGACAAAATATATCCAAAATATGTTCGTTTTTGTATCAATTGTATCATTGCCGTTACAATGATATCTCATACTTAAACTTATATTATGTATAAAACACTAACCCATCTATTTTTATGGCTATTTGCTATACAATTATCTTATGGACAGGATCGAACAGTAAAAGGAAACGTTGTTGACGAACAGACGAAATCACCTATAGTCGGCGCGACAGTCCGTTTAGACGCCAGTAAAAAGGCAACCCAAACCGATGATTCCGGAGCTTTCAGTTTAGAAATTCCTGCAGGTGCTGTAAACCTGACCATCAGTGTGTTAGGCTATAACACAGTGAAACAGGCTATAACAGCGACAGACTCCGTTATTTCCATTTCCATGACCGCACAGACCGCAAGGATTGATGATGTCGTTGTCACGGCCTTGGGAGTACAGCGAAAATCAAAAAGTTTAACCTACTCTACCCAAACGGTTAAAGGGGAAGACCTGACCAAAGTCAAGGATGCCAATCCGATGAATAACTTGACAGGGAAGGTCTCTGGGATGCAGATCAACCGAAGTTCTTCGGGTATCGGAGGTTCGGTCAATATCGTCCTTCGCGGATTTAAATCCAACCGGAACAACCAGCCACTTTATGTGATCGATGGTTTGCCGATTACCAATACAGGTGGATCGGGATCTGAAGGAGCTTTTGGTGGCGGGCCAGACCGTGGAGATATCCTGAGTACCCTGAATGCAGATGATATCCTGAGCATCAACGTCTTGAAAGGAGCCTCTGCCTCTGCCCTTTACGGTAGCCAAGGTGCAAATGGTGCCATCATGATCACCACCAAAAAAGGTGCTGAAGGTAATCTGAAAATCGATGTATCCTCAAGCATTACCGCTGACCAAGCCTTCTACCTTCCGAAGTTACAATACAGCTATGGCCAGACAACAGAGGGATCAGAAGAGAGCTGGGGTGAGAAAGGTTCATTCCAAGATCCTGTAGATGGATTCTATAATACTGGAACAACTTTGATCAATACCGTTTCCTTGAGCGGAGGAACTGAAAAGATGCAGAACTATTTCTCTTATGGCAATACCACCAACAAAGGTATATTGCCAACCAATTCGTTTAATCAGCATTCAGCAACCTTTAGAAATTCCACTAATTTTTTCGATAATAAACTAACCTTCGACGGTAGTATGATGTACTCTAGACAGGATATCCACAACCGTCCAACATCTGGCTTGTACTTTAGCCCGATTGCCGGTCTTTATCTGTTCCCAAGAGGTTTGGATTTTGATAAATACAAAAACAATTATGAGTACCTATCCCCTACGCGGAATCTATACCTGCAGGATTGGTGGAATATCAATGCAGATGCAGGTTTGACGGGTACACACCATTCACAGAATCCATTTTGGGTATTGAACCGCAACCCAACATTCCAATTGCGTGACAATATCATTGCCCAAGGGCAATTGAAATATACCATCAACGATTGGTTATCAGTCAGTGCAAGAGGTACACTGAACAAGCGATGGGATAAATGGGAAAGACATGTCTATGCCGGTACGCAAGGAGTTCTTTCTGGAGAGAAAATAGAAGGTGTTTTAGATGATAATGGTCGATATACCCGTGACCAGACTGAAAGTACCGCTTTATATGGTGATTTACTCTTCATCGGTAACAAAACATTTGCCGAGGATTGGGACCTGAACTTTACAGCTGGAACTTCAATCAATGATACTAGATCCACAGGTTGGAACCTTGATCAGTTAAAACTAGCTGTGGCCAATAAGTTTTTATTGAGCAATATTTACAGGGATGCGCCAATCAATGTATTAAATGAATCCATCAGCAGGCGCCAGTTGCAATCGGTATTCGCGTCGACCAACTTGGGCTATAAGGACAGGATATTCTTGGATTTAACGGCACGTAACGATTGGGCTTCTACCCTTGCCAATACTCCGCAGGAGAAAAAAGGTTACTTCTATTGGTCAGCAGGTTTATCGGCAGTGCTTTCGGACATGATCAAAATGCCAAGTTTTATTACCTACAGTAAATTAAGGTTGACCATGGCGGAAGTAGGAAATGATGTCGGAATTTACAGTACCATCCCGACAAACAGCTTGGCAACCGGTATTTTGAACGCAAATGTTTCAGGGCCTTACCAAGGATTACCTTTGCGCCCGGAGATCAGCAGAAGTTATGAAGTGGGCTATGAGGGAAGGTTTTGGAACGACCGCATCAATTTTGATTTGGCCCTTTACAAAACAAACACAAAGGATCAATATTTCTCATACGAAGCTCCAGTTGGACAGGTATTCACGACCGTTTTCCTAAATGCCGGAAATGTACAGAACAAGGGTATTGAGGCAGCTTTGGGTGTTGATGCGATCAAGAAGGATAACTTCAGCTGGAATACGTCTGTGAACTTCACGGCAAACCGCAATAAGATCCTGGAACTGGCACCCAAACTAGGCGAACGTTATTCTGTAGGCGGCAATTTCAATGTGCTTCGTTTAAATGGATCATTTGGAGATTTCTGGGCAAGGACCTTCTTGCGTGATGAGAATGGGGTGATGGTGGTTGATGATACCGGAAGGCCGCAGATTGGACCGGAGGGATATATTGGAAATAACAATCCTAAATCCATAGTTGGCTGGAACAATACCATCAATTACGGAAAATTCGGTTTAAGCTTTACGATAGATGCCCGATTTGGAGGTCAGGTCATCTCAGTGACCGACGGTTATTTGAACTCCTTCGGTGTCAGTGAGGTTAGTGCTGCAGCAAGGGACGCAGGAGGGTTGGATATCCCTGCCGTTAAACTGGACGGTACCCCTTGGTCAGGTAAAATCCCAGCACAGGCCTACTATAGCGCGGTGGGAAACAGAGATGGCATTATCGAAGGCCAGGTGTATGATGCAACAAATATCCGGATGCGTGAGATTTCATTGAGTTATGGTCTTCCTATCAAATGGAAAGGTGTAAAGAGCGCGTCCATATCATTGACGGGCAGAAACTTGTTTTTCTTCCGTAATGACGCACCATACGATCCCGAGCTCAACACCACAACCGGTGTTGGAGGACAGGGCTATGATAGTTTTGCCTTACCTGCTACCCGCAGTTATGGATTGAACCTTAAAGTATCCTTTTAATAACCAAGAGAAAAGAAATGAAGACATTAAAATCATATTATAAACTGTCAGGAATATTATTGAGCAGCCTTTTCCTGACGATGAGCTGCACCAAAGACTTTACGGAATTAAACACGAACCCTGCTGGGGTAACGGATGAAGAAGCCATGGGAGACTTTGCCTTGGTCGCTTCATTCCTTGCACAAGGACAACGAGCTATTCTTTCTGAAAATGTAGGTGAGTATCAAGTTTCAAACAACTTGACCAGCGATGCCTATGGCGGCTATTTTGGGGCTGAGGCGCCCTTTGTTGGGAATGCCAACAACCTGACCTATAGTTTAGTGCCAGGTTGGTATTCTTCCTTATGGGTTGACCGGTATATCCGAGCGATGAATCCCTTATCGAGAGTAGAGTTACTGACCAGGAACGACGAAAAAATGAAAGACATTTTTGCCTTTGCCAAAATATTGAAAGTGTCTGCCATGCATCGTACCTCCGATAAGGTTGGACCTATCATCTACAGTAAATACAATGCGCCAGATGAGAATGATCAGATCCATTATGACAATCAGCAGGATGCCTATAAAAACTTTTTTAAAGATCTGGATACCGCTACGACAATACTAAAAACCTACAAAGGCAAAGAGGTGTCTGCGGCCATGAAAAAGTCTGACTTGGCTTACACAGATAATAATTACGATCGCTGGTTGCGAATTGCCAACACCCTACGATTAAGACTTGCGCTTCGTATCGCATTCAAGGATGCTGCATTGGCTAAAACTGAAGGTGAAAAAGCCTTGAACCCTGAAAACGGAGGTTTATTGGAAGCCACAGCAGATAACTGCTTTATCAAATTAAGTACGGACCATCCATTGAACATCATTACGACCACATGGAGTGATACACGGATGCATGCCAGCATAGAAACATTTCTGGGCGGTTATAAAGACCCGCGTCTAGGAAAATTGTTCCAACCTGCTACGGACCCAGCGGTCAAAGGCCAATTTAAAGGGATCCGTACCGGAATTGACATAGATGCAAAGAGCCGATATGATAACTATTCAAAATTACAGCCATTACCAAATAAGATGCAACTAATGGTATCCTCTGAGAGTTGGTTCTTAAAGGCAGAAGCGGCATTGAGAGGCTGGAGCAATGCAGGCAATGCCAAAACCAACTATGAAACAGGGATTGAAAGATCATTTGAAATGTACGGTTTGGGCGCACAGGCAACAGCTTACAAAAACAATGCTACCGACAAACCTATGCCTTACATCGATCCAAAAGCAATCAAGGCCGGACAGAATGATATCAAGGCTGGCTCTCCATATTTGAGCACCATCAGCATTGCTTGGAATGAAGGCGATAGCAAGGACAGGAAATTGGAAAGGATCATTACACAGAAATGGATTTCCATGTTCCCTGACGGAGATGAAGCTTGGGCAGAGTACCGCCGTTCGGGATATCCGATCTTGTTCCCAGTGGTGGTCAACTACAGTAACAACACGATCCCAACAGTCCCAGGAATAAGAAGGATGCCGTATCCGGAAAGAGAATACAACAGCAATAGTGCAGCAGTAAATGAGGCCGTGAAAATGTTGGGAGGGCCAGACAATGGCGGAACTCGGTTATGGTGGGATGTAGAAAACAAGAAATTATAGTAAATGATTCAGTGGTAATTTCAGGAGCGGAGAGGATTATTCCTTCTCCGCTCTTTTATTTCCGTTCATTTTCGAACAAATAATGTCCGAAAATGAACAACTTAAGGACTAATCAAATCACAATTAATTGATTATAACCCAATTGATGCAATGGCAATAAAATTGCAAGCTGTATTCCATATCTATAGAACACAACTGCATCTGCTAAAATCTTAACAATGAATTGGAGCTATATAAAAATTGCTTGGCGAAATATCAGTAAGAAAAAACTTCAGAACATCATCAATTTAATCGGATTGATCTGTGGCATTACTTTCATCATGATCGTCGGTGCCTATATCTGGGATGCAAAGCAGGTGAATGCACATCTAAAAAACAAGAATCAACAATATCTATTGCAGAGTTCATATAAAAAGGAGGGTTTAGGATTAGACATCACCACTGTGGGTGCACTTCCGAAAGCACTGGCTGAGGAGTATCCTCAACTTGTTAAGAATTACTACAGACTCGACGGCCTGACTTGTATTGTGTCCAATGGTACAGATAAGTTTGAAGAAGGCGCAAGTTTGGGCGACCCAAGCTTATTAGCCATGTTTGGATTTGAGCTCCATGCAGGAGATATTAATACGGCTTTAAAAGACCCTTTTTCATTGGTCATAACGGAAGCAGCCGCCATGAAATACTTCGGCCGAACCGATGCCCTTGGTGAACAATTATCCATTAGAAACTTCAATGGGGAAAAGCATGATTTTATGGTAACCGGGATAATCAAACCAAGTTATCAAAACTCAGTCCTTGAATTAACCCCTGCCCTACGCAGTGATTTCTTTCTTCCAATTGCTTCTGAGAAATACTTTGGAAGGGACATTGATAATTGGGAAAATCCATACATCATTGGTTTCTTGGAATTAGAGCAAAACGTATCTCCAGGGCAGCTCACAACAGCTATAAAAACCTTAGTCAGCAAACATACTGACAAGACTTTTGCAGACAATTATAGTCCGGATCTAAAACCGCTGAAGTCCTATTACCTGGAAAGCAATGATGGAGCTATTCAAAAAATGATTGATATCCTGCTTTACATTGCTGGGTTCATCCTGTTGATGGCAATCATTAATTTTATCAATTTTAATCTCGGTCAAAATATAGGTCGTTTAAAAGAAATTGGGATCAGGAAAATAATGGGAGCCCAATCCAATCAGATAGCATCTTTATTGCTAACGGAATATGTAATTCTACTATGTTTGATTTTATTCATCTGCCTTCCATTGTATATCCTAGCCAAACCACTTTTTGAAAATATTTTCATGCGCAGGCTACCGCAATTAACAGAATTGCCCTATTATTTCTATTTGGGTATTTTGTTGTTTTCGATTTTGATCGGGTTAATTTCAGGCCTATACCCTGCTATCAAACTTTCAAGAAACAGCTTGTTAAATTCAGTAAAGCTTCAGTTTGACAAAGTAAAAAACAAACACAGCATTCGAAAAGCTTTGCTGTTCCTTCAGTTTACTACAGCAATAGTCATTTTGACTTCCACTATAATCATTGCCAGACAGATCCACTTATTTGTCAATAGCGATTTGGGATATAATAAAGAATATATCCTCACGGTCCAGACGACTCGAGATTGGAGCCCTGAAGGTGTTCGGAAAACCCAAACTATCCAGCAGGAATTGGAAAAGCTGAATGAAATTGAAGATATCAGCTTATCCTATGAAACCCCAAATAATATAGTTGGGAAGGCAGAAATTGCATTGATGGACAAGTCTGATGAACCAATCAATTCTCAAATGATTATTTCAGATTCCAAATTTGCTGACACCTATCAAATCCCGATGCTGGCAGGTCAATTCTTTAGCTCCAACCTGGTAGATTCCATGGCCCCTCAAGAGGTGGTAATCAATCGAAAAGCGATGAATGTTTTAGGGTATGAGCATGCTGATGATATAATCGGCCGGAATTTAAGAATCAATGGATCAAATGACCCGATAAAAGTCGTTGGGATTACTGAAAACTTCATTCCCAACTCCATGCACAATCCAAATACTGCAATTATCTGGCTGAATGTGGCCCAGAATAATTTTTATCGCTATTTCAATATCCGAATGAAACCAGGTTCCATTTCAAATTCTATTCAAAACATTGAGAAGAATTGGCATTTCCTAATGCCCGATGCTCCATTTGAATACCATTTCATGGAAGAAAATATCCGGAAAATGTATGAAACCGAACTGCAGTTGTACAGAGCTTCAATTTCAGCTACAGTTATTACTTTAATTATCGTTTGCTTAGGCATTATCGGTTTGGTCTCCTTATCAATCAGTGCGAGAAGTAAGGAAGTAGGCATGCGAAAAATATTGGGCGCAAAACTATCAGATCTGCTGGTCTTATTTTCAAAAGAATATTACCTGTTGTTTATAGCATCTGTCCTGACGGCAGTTCCTATCAGTTTCTTTATGATGAAGAAATGGTTAACCAATTACGAATTTAGAATTCAGATTTCTGCCTGGAACTACCTATTACCAATCCTTCTGCTTTTGGCATTATTGGCTGGATTAATCCTCTTCATCTTATATAGAAACGGAAGAGGTAATCCTATCCATAGGTTGAAGGAAGATTAATTAATAGATCAATAAAAAAGCCGGCTTGAACCGGCTTTTTTCATATTTCTATACCTTCGGGATTTGATACCCGTTATTGTATTTCGCTGCTAGATAGCCATTCGCTTCTTCATCCGTAAATTTCGCCTTATCCTTATCCCAATAGAGCTTCTTACCAGTTCTGTAGGCAATATTCCCCATTTGGGACAAAATAGCAATATGAGCTCCAGCTTCCACAGGAGCATGTAAGATGCTCTTGTCCTTTGTGCGGATTGCGGTCACAAAGTTCTCCATATGTTTCTCCAAACCATTATCTTTTGAAGGTTGATGCGGAACAGCTTCCATCCTACCTTTCTCTGGAATGACTTCCCAGCCACCTCTATTCACCACCAAGGTACCATTGTTCCCGATAAACGAAACGCCATGATCTTTTCCATAAGGACCTAAATCAATACCTGTCGCTTGTTCCCATTGCAGGTAAAAGTCGTCAAATGCGAATACAGTAGTTAGGGAGTCCGGTGTTTCAGCGGCATCATCTGGATAAGCAAACTTACCGCCTGTTGCCATGATGGAGTTAGGGTTAGACACTTTCATACCGATCAAGGCAAAGTCCAACATATGCACACCCCAATCAGTCATCAGGCCACCTGCATAATCCCAGAACCACCTGAAATCAAAATGGAAGCGATTAGGATTGAATGGCCGCTTTGTTGCCGGACCTAACCATTTATCATAGTGCACTCCAGCTGGAGGAGCAGAATCTGGCTTTACAGGGATACTCTTCATCCAACCCTGATAAGCCCAAGCCTTGACAGACCTAATTTTCCCTAATTTGCCACTGTGCACAAAGTCCATCGCATCTCTAAAGTGCTGCTGACTACGTTGCCATTGTCCTACCTGTACAATCTTATCGTACTTTTTGTCCGCTGCCAACATCACTTCACACTCTTTGATGGAATTCCCCAAAGGCTTCTCCACATACACATGCTTACCTGCCTTTACTGCATCGACCATCATCATGCAATGCCAATGATCGGGCGTTCCAACGATGACAGCGTCTACATTAGGATCTTTCAATAGATCCTTATATTCAATATATTTTTTGACCTTGATGTTTTTTTGTTCCAGTTCAGAGGCTCTTTTGTTCAGCACATTTTCATCGACATCACATAAAGCAGTACAGGTAACATTATTTATTTTTAATATCGCATTCAGATTGGACCAACCCATGCCGTTTGTACCGATTAAACCTATACGCAAAGGGGTATTCTGATTAGCGAAAGCTTCCGTTCTAAAAAGCAAAGTCGAGGCGGCGAGCACGCCGGCACTCTTGAGAAAATCTTTTCTTTTCATTTATTGTTGTTGTTTTAGGTTTTAAAAAATTAGGTGTGTAATAAAAGTATTATTTACATTTCATCAAGATACAAAAAATCTGAAAAATTTAAGGCTATTTGATTTCAAAGAATTGACTGTTAGTAGTTAAGGATATTTTAGTATATTGTTATAAGCAAAAAAATGCACCCTATGGAAGAAAGTATCCCTTTTAAGCCGATAAACTTGCTTATTGTCGAGGACCAACAGATTATCGTGGATGGCTTGATCATGATCCTCAGCGGACACCCGAAATTTGGCGAAATCAATGCTTGCACAGATACAAAGGAGCTTTTGCATGCCATCGACACCTACAAACCCGATGTCATTTTAATGGACTTCAACATGCCCCATATGGATGGTATGCAATGTATTGAAGTGGTACTGGAAAGCAATCCAGACCAGAAAATACTGATGCTGACTGGTTATGATGACACCGAACTTATTCGTGAAGCGTTACGAAAAGGAGCTTTAGGCTATGTTCTGAAAAACATAGCAAAAGATGAATTGATCAAAGCTATCGTTGCCGTAAATGAAAGGAAGAGACATCTAGACCAACAGGTACAGAACAAGGTCGTTGAAGCATTTTTAATGAATGAGGAGCATAATAAAGTCGAACAACCCAGCAATAAAGATGCTTTCAATCTATCGAATCGTGAAATTGAAATCTTGAAATTGATCGCTGAGGGTAAACCGAGCAGCAAGATAGCCGATCAACTCTTTATCAGTGCCAATACCGTAGATACCCACCGAAAAAACATCATGGCAAAATGTGGGGTCAAGAAAATAACAGAACTGATCACCTTTGCTAACAAGAATCAACTTCTTTAGCTTTTGAGAGGCAGGGTAATTGAAAAAAACGAACCTGCATCCAATTTGCTGTCTACTTCAAACTTTCCTCCAATTAACTGGGATCGGGTCAATATACTCTTTAGACCTAACCCTAACGTATTTTCAGGTTCATAAATAAATCCTTTCCCATTATCCTCCAGACTGATGATCAACTCCGATTCATTATCGATCAACTGAATATTGATTTCCGATGGCTGGGCATGCTTTACCATGTTGTTTAGCAACTCTTGGATGATCCTATAGATATGGACTTCCATGCTGGCCGATAAGTTTTTGGAATCATATTGCTGGTAAAGGTTGAACTTGATATTCGGGTAGCTCGATTTGATATGGTTGACCAGTTCCTGAATGGCGGATTTCAAGCCCAGTTTACTGAGCGAAATAGGCATCAAATTATGCGAAATGGTCCGGATATCAGCATTGACCCGATCGACATCCTGCATCAATCTTTGGATATCCTCAGCAGCCTTTGGACTATCCAGATGATCCTCAAGATGGGTCAGTTTCATTCGGATGGCTGACAACTGGACTCCAGAGCTGTCGTGCAGTTCTTGGGCTATCCGCTTCCGCTCCTGTTCCACCGTCGCCATCAAGAGCTTGGTGTCTTCTTCCTGCTTCTTACCCAGTTCCATCAACATGGCATTATGCTGCTCATACATCTTCTTCAACCGCAGCATCATCAGGGTAAATACAATCAGGACCTCCCAGACCATAGACCAAAGCATCATGTTCTGAACGTGAATGGTCCATAGAAAAAATGGCACCTTGGAGATCACATCGAGCTCCAAATTGAAATAATACTGCCCAAGTTGTCTGATACTTGTAGTCAGGATCGTATAGGCATGAGGTGCAAAGGCAATCATAAACCAAATCGTTTCGGTCTTGTTCCTTTGCCTGGTCAACAATATTACCAATATGTACAAAATAATCCCACAGGTAATGGAGAACATAACCGTATTCAACTTTTGGATCAGAGAAAATATGGAGTGTGGGATCCATTGATAGAACATCGCAATAATGGTCAGCAGCAAAGAACATAAAACAAAAACCCAGAGTACCTTATCCAATCTCTTGACAAAACGACGGGTGACAAAATATTCCCGAAAAAAACTGACCCCAAAAATCAAATACAGGTTGGTGAAGATATAACTGGAGATATTTTGAACCGATGGATAATCTCCCCACAAATACTTATAGGAGAGTCCTAAATCGGAATAGATATAGCTGGCTCCAAAAAATATATAAAAGAAAAAAGCCCATTGCTTTATTTCTTTGGTCAATACCAAGGTGATGCCCAAGATAAAAAGGAACGCTGTGGTAATGAAAAAGAAATAGGAAATGGTCGTCGTTTCTTTTAGGTAATAGGCCTCCCGTTCATGTTTGTCCCAGAGCAATAAATTGAAATTGATGGCCGAATAGTCGGAATGAACCTTCACAAAGTAACTTCCAATTTCCAATGGTTGCAATTCTATGGAGAAGATCAGGTTTTGATGCTTAACCGTACGATTGGCAAATGGATAACTGGAACCAAGGATCTTGACCAGGACAAAGCGATCTCCAACTTTTTTATACAAGGTCAGCGAATTGAGATTGGGATTGGTAAACTCTAAATATAGGTTTCTGGCAACAGAATCCTGATTAGCCAGATTTACCCGTACCCATAGGTTACCATCTACTTTTCCAAAATTATAAATGGGCTCCTGAAAGGGTTGAAATTGATTCTCAGCAGGAAGGCTATCGCCTGCAGTGTTATCATAGTAGTAGGCTGTAGAAGTGGAAATATTGAGGTGCTCGGTCGTATCAGGCAACAAAATGGTCTGCGCTTCCAATCGACTGGAAAACAAACTGAGGAGCAGACTAACTGCCAGTGTCCATATCAAACCATGCAGCTTCATTATCCTAATTTACAGTTTAATCCTGTAGAAAACCTAGCTAAAGCACTATAAAATAAGGCTATCCGATCGAATATCACCTTTTCAGGTTAGTGAAATACACCAAAAAAGGGATTTGGTTAAAATCCTCTTTTTGGATGTTTTATGCGGTTAAAATTTGTCGTCACTTTGAGTTAACAAATCAGAAAGGAGAAAAATATGAAAACCTTAAAAATAAAATCGCTCTTATTCGGCCTTGCTTTGATTGGCTTAAATTATCTTCAAAGTTCTTGTAGCCGCTATTACTATCAGCCCAATGCGGTGAATGCTCCAATGATGAAAGAAAAAGGAGATTTAAAAATTGGGATATCAGGAACCACAAGCTCTGAGGATCTGAACGGTACCAATACCAGTTCATCCATTATCAATCTGCAAACAGCCTACTCACCCATCAAACATTTAGGTGTGATGGTCAATTACTCCAATTACAATTACAACTTTAATGAGGAAGATCCATCAATAGGAAATGTGGATGCCCATGCGGGGCTATTTGAAGGTGGCGTCGGTGGTTATTATCCCATTATTGCCCGTGAAAATGGATTTGGTCTGATTGCCGATACTTATGTTGGATACGGCGGAGGTAAATTGAGCAGTGACGTGAACATGAATTTTAACAGGACCTTTATCCAACCAGGAATAAATCTTACTTTCCCATATTTTGATGTAGGTCTAGCGACTAGGATTTCAGGTATCAAATACAGTAATTTTGACGCCAATGGCATGACCCCTGAATATATCACCGAACATAAATTGGACAATATCACAGATAAAAGACATTATTTCTTTGAACCGGCATTTACCTTAAGGGCAGGATATAAATTTGTCAAGGCGGAATTGCAGGTCGTGGGAAGTACCCCAATGAGTGAGATTGATTGGGAAAGCAAAGGAACAGTTGTCACCTTCGGGATCCATTTCTCCTTGATGGATGCTATAAAATTTGCAAAAGATAGATAGTGAATCATCCAAAAATAACGGAGCAAATGTTTGCTCCGTTCTTTTTATTTAAGCACCCACTTTAAGGATTTCTTTATCTTTTCATACTCCGCTTCAACAGCCTTATTCCATTCTTCAGCAGAAGTTACCTTTCCAGCTCGATTCCAAACCGCACCATTGTAATACACAAAATCTTCATCGTTCCTAGCCTCGCTTGATAGCAAGAATTGCTCAGGCCTTCCGGAATCTAAAATGACCTTTTTCTTTGGGATGATGACCGCTATTCCGGTCTGTCCATTATTTGCAATTTCTGGCTCCCAATAGGCCAATGTTTCATTTTTTTGCCCAACTGCAATTTTTGGCTGATCTTCTTTCCGTTTAGCAACCCCGATCGCAATTGCAGTGTTACTGGCTTTACTATTTTGAACCTGCAACACTATTTTATTGAAATTACTGCCCGCATCCAAGCTTATTATCTTATTCAATTTCACTTCCTGCCCTTCCAACTCCTCTGGATCATACTCCAATTTAAAGGTGGTCCTTAAGGGTCCGTTATCCAAGATCTGGTATCGACGATAATGCTTTGTAAATTTCAAACCTTTATTGGAAAGTAAAGCTACATCTCCTGCACCAAGCGTTTGCCCCACGGTATAATAATCCATTCCTTCCCCGTTATCCTGATGGTAGTTTTCTACCTTATACCATTTATTTATGATCAATTTATCGGTTCTCTTCGCCCAATAGTCCATCCCTTGACCATCATCTTTTCTGCCTTCCAATGCCTTTCCATATAAGCGGAAAGCCACGACATCATTTTCCCAAGCAAAATCATCAAAACGTTCAGGCACATAGCGAGCAAAGGTTTTTGGTTCTATCACAGTTCCTGCTTGTTTGTCTAGCTTATATTTTATGGTAGTCAGGGCAGGAAGCTCCACTTGGATCAGTACATTCACAGGAATGTCAGCACCCAATCTTTCTAATTGAAAGGGAACATGCTGATTGCTTTCATCGAGAATACTAAAGACCGTATCGACCTTAAAATGTTCCTTAAATTTCTGAAATGGAATGGAAATAAGTTCTTTTCTAGGATGCTTACTTGGATTTTTCACCTCAATATATTGGGCATGGCTAATTGCCAAACAGTGTATTATGATTAGGCAAGTCAATAGGAATCTCTTCATAGCTACTAATTTCAGAAAATGAATCTATCGAAAAAAGAGATATTTTACCCCAACCCTCCTCAAATCGCCTGAATGCTTTTGATATTTACACCATTGAAGCACCCATCTTGACAATTGCCCTCAACATAACCAGCTAAGGAAATCATACCGTTGTTTTTAGTTTCAAAATACTGCACTGCATTTTTACGCTTGATTATCCAATCCGTTTCTGCTAATTTATAAATTTCATCTAGGGTCCTGATTTGGGATGCATACCCTACTTTAGAACCTAATTTCCCAAGATTATTTTCGTTTTCGGTCCACTGTAAGAAATCAAGAAGTGTTATACCCTCCTTTTTTAATTGTTCCTCAAATTCTTTCCCCTTTTTCTTAAGGATCTCATCTAGCTCATTCGATGTCCAGCCATTTGCCGGCAATTGCACAGATTCAAACGCAGTAAAATAAAACTCGCGTTTTACAACCTTTCCAGACTTAATCGTCAGCTTTGTCTCCCAAGAATATCCAAAATATGAATTCCCCGTAACAATGTAAAAGTAGCTGTTGTTGCTGTTCGCTTTAAACTTCTGAAAAACATCATAACTGTCCTTAAATTCAGATTCATATTTAAGATCTGACTTCTCACAGGATAAAAATAAAAAAGGAATCAGCAAGGAAATAATAATTGATTTAATTCGCATAACTTTAAATTTTTAGGTGTATAAACATTAGTTTTAAACTAAAACGAAAGACGGATAGATTTTGCCACAGGGAATCAAAAAAACTACTCCAAGTTGAGGTCTTTTGATTTCTGGATTTTTATTAGGGGGAGTGTGTTAATTCAACACACATCGGCATGGAAGAAAATTACTGCATTTCATTTTGACCTTATTCGAGACACATTCGGAATTTTCGCAAGATGTATAAATTGATATCCAAAAAATGTTCAAAAAATATTCGAATAATTGCTAAATGAATAGCAAATTTTGTAAGGGAAATCGTCTAAATAAAACGAGAAAATTTCTGGGCATTTCCCGAATATGTCTCGAATGAGACTCGAATGAAAGTAAGATGATTGGGTAAGTTTTATTGAAAGAGATAAGGGGATGGTCGGATGGAAGATGTGAAAGATATTTTTTCGTTTTTTAAAAGGTCAAACCTTTCTAATTTACCTTAAATATCTGAATACTATTTTTAAAGTTCCTAGTCATTGATGGATTCTGAAGGATTAGAAATTGACATTCTTGTCAATAAAAACATTTGTGCTTCAGTAAATCTAGCCTTATGGCAACCCCAACCTAGACGGCAGAAATAATCTAAACACTAAATACTCTCTACTAAATACTACGCAAGGGTGGCAGGATTGCTTCAGCCCCACAAGCCCCAGACTCTAACCCTGAAGCTCCTTCGGATCGAACCACGGTTCGAATCTGCCACACCCGAACACAAAAAAAGCCCGACCTAAGTCGAGCGTAAACTCCAC
>NZ_JBSHMI010000012.1:0-15937 GCF_053645235.1 Sphingobacterium sp. NPDC055346 | reverse complement strand
TCTAACCCTGAAGCTCCTTCGGATCGAACCACGGTTCGAATCTGCCACACCCGAACACAAAAAAAGCCCGACCTAAGTCGAGCGTAAACTCCATTATATACTTTAATAGCACAGCAGAAAGGCTCTAAATACTAAATACTCTCTACTAAATACTACGCAAGGGTGGCAGGATTGCTTCAGCCCCACAAGCCCCAAACTCTAACCCTGAAGCTCCTTTGGATCGAACCACGGTTCGAATCTGCCACACCCGAACACAAAAAAAGCCCGACCTAAGTCGAGCTTTTTTGTGTCGGGGTGGCAGGATTCGAACCGTTATCATACCCTATTTTTACTTTCCTTATTTAAACCTGATTATTAGGTATTTACAAATATTATTACCTATCTTTACCTAACCTTACAAAGGTGAAATATGGTAATATTAAGCATTTTTGTCCGAAATATGTCCGAAAAATATGAAAGTAAATTTTTATTTAGACAAGCCCTATAACCCTGATATTGCACCTGAAAAGGTCAAACTGGAACTGGCCAAGGTTGGAGGAAAAAAGAAAAACCTTGCACAGAAGTTCTGGAATCCATCGCTCACTGCGCTGTATCTATTCTTTTCACCGGATAAATCCTGTAGGATAAAATACAGGACAAACTATAAGATTTTACCCAAAAGTTGGGATTTTGAAAAGGAAAGGCTTAAACCAAGTGCCAGCGGAGCGTTGGAATTCAATGTCGAACTGAACAACCTTGCCAACCTCTGCATCCGGGAAGCGATGGGCAAAAAAGACAAAAACCAGTTTCTATCCAAAGAAGATTATAAACAGATCATACAGGGCTGTATCGACAGGGACAATGCGGTAAGCAACGAAATATCCATTTCCCACCTAAAAACACAGTTCCTGTCCTATAAATCCAATTTTGTCAAAGACGGCACACTAAAAGAATACAGGACGGTATTCAAAGGTCTGGAAGACTTTGAAAAACAGAAAGGTATAAATCTTGTCCTTAGGGAACTGGACAGCAAATTTCTCGATCAGTTCGAAGTGTTCCTGAGCAAGAAGAGGAATACGAACGATGAAGAAAAGGAAGGTTTGCTAAATGACACCATACACAAATACATATCCACGTTGAAGGTATTCCTAAAGTGGTGCAACGACAATGATTATCTGGTGCATCCCGACGTTTTCAAAACGCAAAAAACAAACTTTAAGAAGAAAGCCTACAATGAGATCATTGCCCTGTCCGAATCCGAAATAGAAAAACTGATGAACCATGATCTTTCGGACAGACCCAGTCTGGAAAGAGTACGGGATCTGTTCTGTCTATTGTGCTACACAGGGCAAAGATTTGAGGATCTGATCAACTTCGATCCAAAGGATATAAAAAACAATGCTTGGGACTTTATTTCGGTAAAGGTCAAGAAAAGGGTAATCGTACCTTTTGAGGGGTATATAGCCCCTGCAAAAGATATCTTGGAACGTATCGGTTACAGCGTACCCAAGATATCCAACCAGAAGTTCAATGAATACGTAAAAACGGTAGGAAAACTCGCAGGACTGGACGAGACCATCAAGATAACACGGTATTCGGGCAAGCAGAAGCTGGTGATAGAAAAAAGGAAGTACGATTTTCTAACCAGCCATGTCGGCAGAAGATCAATGGTAACGAACCTATTGAGCAGAAACGTACCGATCACGCTTGTACAAAAACTGACGGCACATTCTGACATACGGACTTTAATGAAATACGAATCGGCAAGCACAGATTCGTTAATCGATGCACTCAATAAATTTTAAAACTATGGAAGAAATTTTTTTTAAGTTGAGAAAAGCTTGGAAACTTCGAAAAAACAAATTTGATTTAGGTGGATTTCTGAAAGTAGAGCGTTTCCATACCCCAGGTTATTTAGTGATGTGTATTTTCAGCCTGAAAGAGAACGAATACCTACCCTTTTACCGTTACCACCTACAATACTATTTTGAAAACAACCCTCTTGGCAATGAGCAAACATTTCTTACAAAGGTTATCGAGTACGTTGACCAGGACATTAAATCAAGAGAGACATTGCATTATTACAAAACGATAACCAAAACAAGAATATACAGGCTATCCAAATTTAGAGAAGCCTTAAAACAGGTTGACAAATGGGAAGTAACCTTAACAAATGAGGATCGGATTAAAAAATCCGTTTCTTACGTGCAGGAAATCATGAATTGGCAAAACATAAACGACACAAAGACCGTTCTTTCCAAACTCCTATTTGATGAAGTTGGTTCGGACAAGTTTTTCATTGAGTATAAAAATATCATTGAACAAAGAGATCGTTTACAATCCGAACTGGCCGATAAAATCTCTGAATTGAATGAACAAAAGAAGAAGCACAAAGCAATAGCACCAATGACGAAGGTTCAGATTGTTAGCGGTGATCACAAACCCTTGCTAGATCTTTTGCTTCAAATGAAAGATTTAGAAAACCCTTCGACCAAAAGAAATTATTTACAAGGAAGCCCAGACACATGGGCATCACTACTTTCCAATTACTTTGAATATGGAGACAACAATATTCCTAAGGATAATAATCGAGAAATAAATTGGAATTCTGTCAGAGATTATTTTCTAGGAAAAAGTGGAATATCACTGCTTAAATCACACAACAGAGAAAAGTATTTCCATATCAAGGAATCCAATCGAGATTACACATAAAGTAGCTCCATGATACTTTAAACTAATTTTACTCCCTCAAAACCCCCATGACGTTTAACGATATGGGGATTTTTTATCTCTATACTTCCCAACTTTGCCCATGTTAATTCACTCGAAGAAAGTGGCCACGACTTCGAATCATTAAACGTGTAAACATGAGCAAAGTATGATTCAATTTGACCAAAAAGCCCTTAGGGACTGCATCAAGGATGCTGTAAGGGAAGAACTTCACCTTTTTATTTCAGATGTGAAGCACACATCGGACAACACCGAGAACAGATCTTCCGAAAAACTATTGACCAAAAAGGAAATGGCGGACGAACTTGACATTTCACTCGTCAGCCTGACCGAGTGGATGAAGCAGGGACATATCCCCTACATGCGTATGGGAAAGCGGATCTATTTCAAAAAACAGGAGGTAGTGGCTTCAATGGCCGGCTACAACCGGAACAAAGGAGGTAAATAATGATCTCGTTTAACCAGGACACAGCCACGGCACTAGACAGGGCTATAGTAAAAATAACAGATGAATTTTTAGAACCCCCTATCATGATAACAATCAGCAATTCCGATTCCGTTATCGGTACATTAGGGAATTTCAGCGCATCCACGGGAAAGGCGAAGAGCAGGAAAACATTCAATGTGATTTCATTGGTGGCTGCTGCATTGAGCGGAAAACAGATATTACAATACAAGGTCAAAGTTCCCATAAACCGTCCATTGGTGCTGTACTGCGATACAGAGCAGAGCAAGTTCCATTGCCACAGGTTACTTTCAAGGGTCTACAAGCTCATAAATTACCCGACAACGGAAGTCCATGAAAACCTAAAATTCATATCCTTGAGGGAATACCCCACCAAAGAGCGCATTAGTATCATCGAATATGCCCTGTCCAAATATGCGGGCAGGATAGGTCTAGTGATAATAGACGGGATCAGGGATCTTGTTTACGACATCAATAATGCAACGGAAGCGACTGAAATTACCGGCAAGCTGATGAAATGGTCACAGGAACTTAATATCCATATCCATACCGTACTACACTTAAACAAGGGTGATGACAACACAAGAGGCCATTTGGGGACTGAATTGAACAATAAGGCAGAATCCATCTTACAGGTCACCAAAAGCGATCTGGATGCAAACTACAGCACCGTGGCTCCAAAGTTCATCAGGGATATCGAGTTTGAGCCATTTACCTTTTATATAGATGATGGTTTGCCCGTACTGGACGAGAACTTTGACCTGTCAGGCACTGCATCGAGAAAAGGGTTCGACTATCAGGAGCTTTCCAAAGAGAACCATCGGGAAGTGTTACAGGAAATGTTTAACGATAGTGAAATAACCTGCAGTTATGATGACTTTGTCCGAAGATTAAAGGACGCTTATCTAGCAAAAGGCTTCAATTTCGGCATCAATAAAGCCAAACAGCTGAAGACATTTCTGGAAAACAAACGGATAGTCATCAAGAACGATAAGACCTACCGGTTTAATCCTGAATTCTATTACTAAAAAAACAGGTTTAGTTTAGTCCGACCCTATATAGTAATAGACTAAACTAAACCGACTTAAAAGATTACGATTATGACATGTGATGAACTTAAGCGCATACCGCTCATATCCATATTAAATTACCTGCAGATTCCGTGTGCCAGAATGAACAGCCGTGAAGCATGGCTTAGAAATCCGTTCAATGGAGGGAACGAAAGAACCGCTTCGACAAAGGTGGATATACACAGAAATATCTGGTATTCGCATTCGGATGGTTTGGGAGGTAACAACATTGACTTCCTGATGAAGTTTTTGGACACGGACAACCTATCAACAGTATTGGATTGGGCTGATGAAAGAAAAAATATCCTTTCTTTTCACCAGCAGACCGTATTGGATAAAGTACCGATTGTGCAACAGGAAAATAATCGGACGTACACCATACTATCCGTAAAACCACTTACAAACAAAGCGCTGATCGACTATCTGACCGATGTACGCAAAATAGATATTGAAATTGCCAGCGCATACTGTCAGGAAATCTATTACAGGACGGCAAATGGACAGACGTACTTTGCCGTCTGTTTTAAGAATGATGCAGGTGGATACGAACTGCGCAACAGCTATGACAAACGCTCCCTATTGACAAAGGGGATCACTACGATCGGTAACGGTAGCAAAGATGTTGTTGTGTTTGAGGGCTTCACAGATCTGCTGTCCTTTATGACGTTAAAAAAGAATGCAGGTAAGCCGTATCTAAATACGAACTTCTGTATCCTGAATACGACAGCCAATCTGCAAAAAGCATATCCATTCTTAGAGCGACATAACAGAATAACAAGCTATCTGGACACAGATAGCAGTGGCTTAAAATCTTACCACAGTTTGCGAACCCATTTTGAGAAAACGCATGCCGTAAAAAATGGAATGGAAGAATTGCAGAGGCAAGACAACAGGATCAAGGATGTCAATGACTACCTGATATTCAGATCACACAAAGAACAAATTCATAGCACCCAATCTGGAAGAAAGCTATCGAATAGGTAGGAAGCAAGGTTGTGTTTTGGTGACCCCAAAACCGATTGGCTCCCGATGGTCACAGCTAAAAAGAAACAAGATGAAAAATAACAAGAAAAAAGGCGGAAGACCCGCACTCGAAAATAAAAAACAGTTCAGGATCAATGTCCGTTTCGATGAAAGCGAACATAACAGAGTTTTGCATAATGCAAAAATTGCAGGTATGAGCAAATCGGAATGGGTACGCAAATCTGCGATCCTACGAAAAATTACACCTAGGTTTACCGAAGAACAATTGAAAGCTTTTAGGGCGATTACTGGGGCTTCGAACAATCTAAATCAGCTAACTAAAAAAGCACACCAGTCTGGACTGATTGAGGTGGCACAGGAATGCAAAAATACGATCCATCACATTGACCATTGTATCAATAAACTACTGCACCATGATAGCGAAGATAATTGAGGGCCGATCTTTCGGCGGATGCGTTGGATACGCCCTGAAAAAAGATAGTGAGATTATCCATGTAAATGGATTACGGACGGATTCGGCAAAGACCATCACACAGGACTTTAATTTTCAGCGGATGCTGAATCCAAGATTGGGCAAGGCAGTCGGACACATTATTCTTTCGTGGAATACAGAAGATAAAAACAAGCTGAATAATGACATCATGCTATCCGCAGCTAAGCGTTATTTATCAAAATTAGATATTAGGGATACCCAATGCTTAATGGTGCGCCACCACGACCGCCAACATGATCATATCCATATTATTTTTAATCGGGTAAACGATCATGGCAAAACTATCTCCAATAGCAATCAGCGGTATAAGAGCTTTAAAGCTTGTAAAGAATTAAATGCATTATATGGCTTTAAGCAGTCCGAAGGAAAACGAAATGTCAACAGAGGTAGACTGAAAGGTAATGATCTAACGAAATACCAAATTTACGACACCGTCAAGGCAGGCATACGACACAGTAAAAACTGGAAGGAACTACAAAATTATATCCGTTACAGAGGTGTGGAAATGCAGTTTAAATATAGATTGGGGTCGGATGAGGTTCAAGGTATTTCGTTCATCAAAGATGAACAGACATTTCGGGGTTCTGCCATAGACCGCTCATTGAGCTTCGGACAGATCGACAAGGCTTTAAATAGCATAGATAATTCTATTGAACTAAATCAAATTTCTGGAAGCTATGTTTCGAAGGATCATTCTATAGACAGAAATATCGGAGAAACACTTGGTCACATAACATCAGCTTTATTTTCGAACCCCGAAATTACACCAGAGCAAGATGATCCGTTGATCAAGAAAAGAAAAAAGAAAGAGAATTACGGACTAAAACGTTAATACCATGAACACAGAATTAGAAAATATACAGCAACAGGTAAGCGCATTGCAGGAAAACACAGACTTGATCACGCAGGATATTGTACGAATAATGCCTACAATTGTCTCCCTACTTTCTGAAAATGAAAAGAAAATGCAGGAATTTCATGAAATGCGAGCAAAGGATCAGGAACTACTACAACAGATCAAGCAATTTATTAAAAGAGAAAACGATGTACTATCTAAGATCATTAACGATTATGGGACACTTCAGGATGTAGCTAATGAAATCTCCACAATAACTAGACAGGAATTAGCTGTATTAACAATCAAAGAAAAAGACATTGTTTCAAAGATAGCTGAAATTCCTGATCAGGTCATTGTAAAACATCATTACGGCATTGATCTCAAATCAACACCTCTGATCATTGTTATGATAGCATTATCTACCATTATTTCGCTAGGTCTCGGTGTTCTATACGAGAAGAACAAACAATTAGACGATAGAAAATCGTATGAAATGCGTTACCGAATGATAGAATTGGAGCTACCGCATGTAACATCGCATATCGATTCTACTCATTCTCTTAACCCTAAGAAATTCCATAATTTGGTGATTAAAAGAGAGGAAGAAAATAAACTATTAAACAGTATAGACCAAAAACGTCAGGAGATCAAAAACTTAAACAGTCCTGAATAACGTTTTGCAGCTTGGCGAAGTGGCGGAAATCAAAGCACAAATGTTCAGTTTTGCACAAAAGTTTAATCGAAGAACTGCCGTTGAATTTATCACTAAACCCGCCATTTTGCCAAACTGCTGTTGGGCGATCGTTATTTTTTATTTGTTTATTATTTTCCGATGTTCGGCTTTTAATACGTTGGGTTTTTGCATAAATACTTTGTCAAATAGAATTAATTTTTCTTGAAATTTTATCGTTACTTGGTCTTTATTGTCGCACCACCATTTGTAAAATTCAACAGGTTTTTCAGTGTAAGGAATGCTTGCTTTTACTTGTTTGTCATAACCTTTAAAGTCAATTCGCATATTTAGTCCAAGGCTATCACGAAAATGTTCAAAATGGTTTGCTTTAAGTTTTGAAACCAAAATTTCAAATATTTTTCCGTCAATTTTCAATTTGTGTTTTTGGAAGACTGTATGAAAGGAAACAGGATCCTCAACTAACCATTCCGAAATTTTCATCGTTCTTATTCCTTGTTCGTTTTCAATTGTCAATAAATTTGTGCTATTGTAAAACGATTCTGAATTTGGATGAAAAATGTGAATGTTGTTCTTTTCATCTAATTCTGTTGCTTCAGCTTTAATAGGTATAGAATTATTGTCTAAAAATTCTATGATATTTAGATTGTTTGCTTCGCCACCTTTATGTTTATCTAATAAAATATCAACATCTGATCCAAGGAAAAAATCCTCTACAAAATCCCAACGTTCATCGTTAGAAAAACTGCGTAAAAAGAAATGATCAAAAATTTGATTACTCAAATGATGTCTTTCTAAAGTTTTTGATAATAGAGTATTATTGTAACTATTATTGTTAGAATCTCTTTCAATTCTCAATGGATCATTTATACGAATGAAAACCATTGGATTTTCTCCACCTTTAATTTCAAAAGTTCCGAGTTCGAGCATTTCTAAAAAGTATCCAAGTCTTACATAATTAATAGAATTAGATTCTTTATTTGTTACATACCGATTTACAATGTATTCGTCAGTATTCCCGAACAAGTTATTTAGTCTATTTGTAAGTGCTGTAAAACTTGCTAAATATTGATTGTTGAAAATTCTGTATTTATAACCATCAATTTCTCTGCGTTGTTGTAAAAAAGCATTTGCTTCTATCACACCTGGTTGAATTAGTCTGCCTGAATAAGACGAAAGTATGAACTTGCTTATTTTTTCCGCTTTCACTTCGTCATTTAAAAATTTATTTAGTTCGGTTTCCAATTCTTTTTGATTGAAAAACGAACCTTCAAAATTTGCAAATATGGTTTGAATGTTTGCAAATAATGATTGTAGACTTTGATACAAATTGTTGAATGTATCTAATCTTTCAAATGACATTTTTAGTTGTGGAATTACTTCAATTCCATCGTTTCTGAATAAATAACCTGTATAAAAATCTCGTTTTACTATTGGAAAACTTTTATCATTAAAGTTTTGATACCATAATTTGTCTAAATCAATTTCTATAATGTTATTTCCATTTTCTAATGAACTTATATGTGCAAAAGTTTCAGCGTATTTAGCCCTATAAATTGATAAATGTTGATCGGAAATCCTTGCAAAAACTCGAACAAATAATTTTTTAGGTCTTGCAATAATTACATTGAATCGGGTTTTTGCCAAATAATCTTTTTCGATCATCATCAAAGCCGTTAAAACTTTTTGGTCAAGATCAAGAGCATTTTCAAAAATATGCCCAAAGTCATCTACAGATAAAAGCAAGTTTCTGCTTTTGTTGTTTTTAATGTATGCTTTGTGAATTTTTTTTAGAACTTCTTTGATTTGGTATTGTCTTAAAGCAGACATTCCGTGAAGTGCTTTTGTAAATCTTTGATCTTGAGAAGAATAATTTAAAGCTGCAAATCCTTTAATTTCTGGTTTTCTTGCAACTCTACCAATTTCTTGAACATAATCAGGTAATAAACCCGAAGGTGCGTGATGATAAACCAACTCGATGTCGGAAATATCTACACCCATACCAAATGCTTTGGTAGAGATCATTATTTTTTTCTGACCACTTTTGAATTGTCTAAATGAAAATTCCTTTTGTTCAGCAGGCATCGCACCATAATATCCTGTTGCAATTTCAAGATTGTCATTGTTAAGTTTGTCGATTATTTGACGAATATGCTTTGTATAAGGTGTATAAACTAAAGTTTTTAAACCAACTTCATTTATTTTTTTGATAAAATCAACCGTTTGAGCAAGTTTATTACTTTCATAATTTGCAGAAAAACGATCGTGGTTATTTACAGCAAATGTTATATCACTCCTTTTAACTTGTCCAATAAAAACGTGTGGATTGTGCATTACTAAACTATCAATACTATCAAAAACCATATCGTTCGCACCGCCATAAATCGCTGTTGCAGTAACTGCAACCATTGGAAAACTTAGATTGTGATATTTCCTTACTTTTCTAACGTGATTGCCTAAGAACCAATAATCCACACGAAAATCTCTTCCCCAAGTTGTAATTAAGTGAGCTTCGTCAATTACAAGTAAGCCAAGTTTTCTTTCGCCAATAAAATGTTTAATGTCGTAAGACATAAAAAGTTCAGGCGACATATACAAAATGTCGATTTCTCCACTTTGGCAATTTTCTATTACTCTTTCACGATCTATCAAACTTAATTCACTATTCAAATAGGCAACTTTATCAAAATTACGATCTGTAATAATTGCATTTACTTGGTCTTTCATTAATGCAATTAATGGCGAAATAACAATAGTAATGTCGCCACTTTGAGAAACGTAAAATGCAGGTAATTGAAAAAGAAGAGATTTACCTGCACCGGTAGGTGCAGTTAAAAACAAATCTCTTGTTTTTTCATTTCTTTTTGAATTTTCGTATTCTTTAATAATTGTTTCAACAATTAAGCCTTGTGAAATTTCAGAAACTTGATTCCCAATGTCAGGATTGCGATAAACTTTTAATCCTCGAAATTCTGCTTTTTCTCCCCAATATTTTAGAAGCAAATCTTTTGTTGACTGATTAACTTGATAGTCTTCTTTTATTATTTCTTCTTTTAGAAGATTTAATGAACCTCCAAATAGATTTAATACATAATTTACCTTTTCAACATTTTTTATTATTGAGCTATTAATTGGCTGTTTAGGATAAATCTTTACAATTGCATTTTTTTGCAGATTGTTCTCTAAAATACAGGAATTTAAGAAGAAATCTAATGCAGTTTGATCCGAACTAATATCAATATTGTCGAAATCTGAATTGTCGGATTCAATAAGTTTAGTCGTTTCTTCAAAAAGATTTATAGTTGTAAAGTCATCGTTTAATGTCTTTACTGAATAAAAGAAGTAATCTTTTATTTGTATTTGTTCAGCTTGATAAATTGGTATTTTTTCTGGTCGTGTTTCGATATTTTCATCACTGCTTTCCTCCAAATATTCATTCCTATTTATTGGAAAGAGTTGTCTTAAATTATCTTGAATTATTATTACTCTGTCTTTAAAGAATGAACTGTCAATATAGTGGATTAGGTAACTAAATTGAGCAAAGGAAAGTAAATGAAATTGTTTTTCAGAATTCAATTTTGTAAAAACGTTTGTAAACCAATTTTTGTCAAAAAGATCTTCATTTCCATTCAAGTGAAAAGTCTCCACGTCTGTTATGTTGTCTAAAAGAGTTGTTTTATTAATTAACTCCGATTGTCCAAGAAGCACAAATATTTGATTTGTCTTTCCTGCACTTTGTTTAGTCAAGATTTCAATTGTTTTGTTAGAGTAGAATTCTGAAAATGTCATATTGTGTCTTTATTTGCGGTCTGTTTGGTATAATGTCGCCCAATGGCTCGGCGAATTGGCGAAGTAGCGAAGCTGTATCGAAGATACAAAAGCGGAGCTATTTAGCCAAGTCGCTTGTTGTAAGCAGTCCGCGAAGCGGCGGCTTACGGCAAGCGACGTAAGTCGCCGAGCCATTGTTAGCAAGGAGCGCAGCGGATTGCTAACAACGAGCCGCGTATTGGCGATGGGCGGGATTTTTAGCACCAAAGTTGATACGAAGCACAAATGTTGAATTTAGCACTTCCGTTGATACGAAGCCGTTCGCCCGCCTATTGCCAATACGATGTTGGTGGCTGGCAAATTTTGTTGTCAAGTTTAGTCAAAATAATGAACTTTTTTTAATGCTTGTTTAAACTCGTCTTGAAATTTCCGTTGTCCGCCTTGTCCTGGAAATGTAATTCTTTGGTCAATTACGTTTTTGAATTTTTGCTTTAAGTAATAAAAAGCAATGTCGTAAACATTTGCCTTGATTAAAATAATTTGAGTGTTGTCGTCCGCAACAGAATTTATTTTGTCAACCAAACTCGGAAGTTGTGATTGCAAGTCCGTGTCAAGAAGCGAAAGTGGTAATTCAGACAAGTCAAGCAAGTAAAAACTGTCTTGTTGAAGTGTCTGCAAAATTGTGTTTTTTATTTCACTACTTCGTCCACTTAAAAGAAATTGTTCTTTAAGTTTTGGATAAAGTGCTTCTGCTACACCCAAAAATAAATAGTCGTGTTGGCGAACATCGTCGTAGTAGAAAAAACGTTCCAAACTGTCTGGCGGTGCTTCTGCAACAAGCAAATACTTTACTGTTTCGGGTTTGTATTTTTGACGTGCTTTTTCAAGTTGTTTTTTTAGTTGCGAAATATCGGTTGTCGTTTCTGTTGCTTTTGTCGGCTTAACAGTTGCTACTTTTTTTGTCTGTTGATTAGTGGACGAATAATTTGAAATAGCATTTTTTCCTTTGCTTGAATGTGGAATTGTCCAACTTGAACCTTTACCACCTGCTTGAAAAGCGTGTGGTAGTTGTCCTTTACGCAACAAGTCCCGAAGCGGTTTGCCTGGTCTGTCTTTGCTGTCTTTCAAAATTCCTGCTTTCGCAAGCAAATCATTAGCTTCAACAGGGTCAATGTCTGCTCTGCCTGATTTTGTCAAGTAGCCGTCTATGAATTTTGTAATTGCACTCATCTTTTGTCAGTTTTTCTGTCGGTGAAACGGTCGCCCATTGCTTGCCACCAACAATGGCTCGGCGAATTGGCGAAGTAGCGAAGCTGTATCGAAGATACAAAAGCGGAGCTATTTAGCCAAGTCGCTTGTTGTAAGCAGTCCGCGAAGCGGCGGCTTACGGCAAGCGACGTAAGTCGCCGAGCCATTGTTAGCAAGGAGCGCAGCGGATTGCTAACAACGTGCCGCGTATTGGCGATGGGCGGGATTTTTAGCACTGAACTTTAATCGAAGAACAGAAGTTGAATTTTGCACTTCCGTTGATACGAAGCCGTTCAGCCCGCCTATTGCCAATACGATGTTGTACGACGTAGTTATGTTTTGGGTTTTAGTCCAGCTAAATATTTTCGTATGTCATTTTCTAATTTATCCGGGTATTTGTACTCTAATTTTTTTGACAATTCAGTTCCTATTTCTGAAACTAAATCAGTCATTGAAAATAGAGCAGTCCAATTTTCCTTTATATCGCTCCCTGAAAATGTTTGTTCTGTTTTAGCCCACATTTCCTGGTTAAGATACTTTTTGAAAAGTCGTCCATATTTATTGGTCGTTATGTTCCAATTGTGTTCACTTGCAATGTGCCATTCAATTAAAGGAATTAAATATTCTGTGCGAATAACGGTTTCCGACATAAATTTCGCATAGAATATTTCATCTCTCACAAGACACTTTGCCACGTAAGTTGTGTCCCACCAAAAATCGTTTATTAGATTTTGAAACTCTTTTTCAGACGGTTTTTTGATAATGGAAATTTGATAAGTTGGTTTCAGCATTTGCTTTGTAATACCATCTTTATCAATTAAAATTTTATAACCAATATCCCAATCTTCTGGTAATTCTTTCTCTTGCGTTTCCTTTATAAATTTTGATTTGCTGTAAAGTTTAAAATCTACTTTCACACCGTCTTCATAAAGTAGCATTTTCATTGCGTGTTTATGGTTAAAACAACTTTCGTCTTCTTCAATCATAGCAATTGGATTTCCGAATTTAAGCGTCCAGCTTTTGTCTGAAATGTAATTTGTATTATCCTCAAAAACAAATTCAATGTCTAAATCACTAAATTCGTCAACAAGTGCTAAAGGATTTACAAGTGAACTTGTCAGAAGAAGAACTCTTACATCTTCGTTTTTCTCCGACCATTCTATAATTGTTCTTAACTTTTCTTCTCTGACTTTCATTTTGTTTGGTTCGGTTTTACTATGTCGTACAACGGGAAACGCATTGGCGAAGTGGCGGATAAATTGAACCGAAAGTTCAATTTAGCAGTGACGTAGCCGATGTGTTTCCACAGAAGCTAAATTATTAAAAAAAAGCTGAATGTGGGACACATTCGGCGGAATAAAAAGCACAAAAGTTGAATTTTGAACTTAACCCGCCATTTTGCCAATGCGATGTTATGTGTAGTTTTTTAGTATCTTTGTCAGATGAAATTATCAGATTAGCAAATTTACTTTACGCAACGTATAGGAAGAGAATAGTTTAGTATTATTCTTCGTTTCCTTATTGTCTCTTATTGTAAATTAAATATGTTAAATAATGAAAAATTACTTCGAAAGTCCTTTTAAAGGAAAAATAATCAAAGACCACATAACTAATCCCAATATAATTTCGGGTAAATATTCTTATTATTCTGGTTATTATCACGGTCATTCATTTGACGATTGTGCTCGTTATCTGTTTCCGGACAGGAATGATGTCGATAAACTAATTATCGGTTCTTATTGTTCAATAGGGAGCGGTGCAAGTTTCATAATGGCAGGTAATCAAGGTCATAAATATGATTGGATTTCCAGTTTTCCATTTTTTTATATGTCTGAATTTGATGTTTTCAGTAAAAGCCAAGATGGATTTCAAAAAGCAGGAGATACAGTTGTTGGGAATGATGTTTGGATTGGTAGTGAAGCTATGATAATGCCAGGAGTTCAGATAGGAGATGGAGCTGTTATTGGCAGTCGTGCTTTGGTTACAAAAGATGTTGAACCTTATTCAATTGTAGGGGGAAATCCAGCCAAATTGATAAAAAAGAGATTTAGTGATGATGACATCCAAAAATTGCAGGAAATGAAATGGTGGGAATGGGATGAAGAAACCCTTTTTGAAGCAATGCCAATTCTTTGTTCAAATAAAATCGATTTGTTGTACAAGTTTTTTAGAAAAATGAAATGATAAAAAGAAGGTTCCGAAATTCGGAGCCTTTTTGTTTTAACTGCGTTTGCGGCTAAAATTACACATAACTCGGCGAATTGGCGATGGAGCCGACTTTTAGCACAAATGTTGAATAGAATTACTAATCTTCAACATTGCACAAAAGTTCAATAGAAGTACTTCACCGGCTCTATTGCCAATTTGTTTGTTATGTGCCGTTTTATTCCATTTTATACATTTAACAATTGCTGAAACGTAAAGTCGGGTTTAAACATTTCAATTTCGTTTTGAGTTGATTCTTCTTGTGCTTCTTTGCCATAGATAAACATTTGCTGTTCATAATTTTTAACAGCCTCTTCAATGCTATTAAATTTTCCATCGGCTAGATTATCAGACAATATCAAGGCATCCACCAACCCACTATTTACTCCCTGCCCTGCAAAAGGCGGCATCAAATGTGCGGCATCCCCAATCATTGTTATGGGTAATGGGCGCTTGCTTTTCCAAGGCTTTTCTAAAGGAAATATCCGTGTAGCCAATCCTACAAATGACAACGTCGTATGAATCAATTCTTTGTAGCGTTCGTCCCAATCGGAAAATTCTTTCAGAAGAAAATCAACGACACTATTTCTGTTTTGAAAATCTACCTGCGTTTGGTTTTTCCATTCATCAGGTGTTTTAAAACTTATTCCAAAATGCAATGCACCATTATTATTGGGGTTAGCAAATAATAAATTACCTTGGTGAGATGCCATTAGCCGGTTTCCATTGCATAGCTGAAAAAATCCAGGACAGTTTATCTCTGGTTGATGAATATCGGCTTGTATATTGAAAGTACCTGTTTCTTCAACTTCCGTGTCGGTAACAAATTTTCTTACCTTGGACATCCCGCCATTGGCAAGAATAACCAAATCTGCTGTTTCACTCGGTTTATTCTCAAAAGTTAGTGTCCACTTCTTCTTACCAGGTTCAAGCATAACAAGTTTTCTATCCCAAATAACCGTGTCGTTTTCTAAACTATTCAACAAGATAGCCCTTAAGTCATTTCTGTTTATTTCAGGATTGTCAAATCGATTTTCGGGCTTTACATTTTTTGTGGATAAAATATTGCCTTTTTTATCAGCAATATTTACACCCATTGGTAAGGCTAAGTCATAATAAGTTTGTAACAATCCCGCTTTTTTCATTGCTTCCTGACCTGAACCTTTGTGTAGGTCAAGGGTTCCACCAAAAATTCTTGCCTCTCGGTCGTTGTCTCTTTCGTAAACTGAAACGTCTATGCCGTTTTGCTGTAATAATTTTGCCATAGTCAGTCCAACGGGTCCACCACCAATTATTGCAACGTTCTTATCACTAAGTAAATTCATTTGTTTGTCTGTATCTATTCGCATTGTCATTCAAAAATGGCCCATAACGGGAAACGCATTGGCGAAGTGGCGGATAAATTGAACCGAAAGTTCAATTTAGCAGTGACGTAGCCGATGTGTTTCCACAGAAGCTAAATTAT
>NZ_JBSHMI010000011.1:0-119724 GCF_053645235.1 Sphingobacterium sp. NPDC055346 | reverse complement strand
TACCATGGCGGTTGTATGATTTTAGCGAATTAAATATAGCAATCCCTGCTATATTAAACCACCGCCATTTTTTTCTTATTTAGGACGCTTCTGAATGGTTATATGTAAATTTTTCACTGATAGAAATCTTTGGATAAATTTTAACAGAAATGTGTAAACTTATTTTAGGACTAGTCAATAATTACTTCGACTTCCGACAAGACCGGGGGCTACAGCTATGTGAATGGAAAGAGTAATGAGCTGGGCTACAGAAGGATCAATTTTAACGCTGCATTATTGGCCGTACCGAGTATTATCACTGGACCTGCTACAATTTCATGTACCACTGCCCAGACCTATTCGATCCCTGCGATTGCCGGAGCATCCTATCAATGGATCGTTCCTACCGGTATTCAGATCGTGAGTGGCCAAGGTGCCAGAAGTGCTGCTTTAAAGGAGTACCAAGGAGGAACTTCAACAAAAAGACCCATAACCTTAAGGGTAACCCAAGGAAACTGTGTAAAGAACTTTGTGTTGAACGTAAATTCGTCATTCCCTGAAGTTGCAACGGGTATCGATGTGGTAGATGCAATCCCTAGTCAATTATGTACAAGAAAAAGGTACATGCTAGAAGCAAATTTTACGAACACGACTGGCATTACTTCCTATGATTGGGTTTTGCCAGCCGGATGGAGAGGTCCCAACAACACAAATGCATTCACTACCACTTCATTTATTACCAATATTACCACCTCCAGTTCCCCAGTTTCAGGCACAATTCAGGTCAGGGCAAGGAATTCATGTGGTTTAGGTGAACCTTTCCAATTAAACGTGACCTCGATCCGATGCACTGACTGATGCAATTTGAAATATAATGATTGATTTATATCAAAAAAAATACTTAACCTAAATTAATAAACAGCATTCTCCGATTTGAACCTTGCTTCCGCATAGGTCAATTGTAGCATGTGCTATTCGTTAATGATTTTATCATTTTATTTCGATCCATATAATTTAACCTCTAAATTTTCCATGTCCTTACTTACCCTATTATCCAAGAGTTTTGCATAGTGTTGGGTAGTCCGGATATCGAGGTATCCCAGCATTTTTGAAACGGTTTCAATCGGAACTCCGTTTGACAGGGTGACAGTAGTGGCAAATGTATGCCTAGCAATATGAAAGGTCAGTTCTTTCGTTATTCCACATAGATCTGCAATCTCTTTCAGATAGCTATTCATCTTCTGGTTGCTCAGTACAGGCAACATTGGACCATTTGATTCACAAGGAGGATAATCTCGATATGATTCTAAGATTTCAAGTGCCTTTGGAAGTATCGGAATGGAAGAAATCGTATTGGTCTTTTGCCTTCTGATCTTTATCCAAAATCTATTATCGATACCCACCTCAATATTATCCTTGCACAATTTTGTCACATCTGCATAAGAAAGCCCGGTGTAACAGCAGAACACAAAAATATCCCTGACATGTTGTAGTCTTGAAATTTCGAGCTTTTTATCCTCAATTCTTAACAGTTCCCCCCTGGTTAGATAGGATTTCTCCTTAGGTTTAGCATTTGACTTATAAAACCTAAAAGGATTGGTGGCAATCCACCCATGAGCTAAAGAAAGATTAACGATCTTTCTGAGATGCTTAATATATTTGGCAGCGGAAATATCAGAGCATAGTTTTTCAGATCTAAGATAGTATTCATAACCTACTATGAAGGAATGGTCAATTCTATGGAGTTCAATATCTGCAGCTGAAAATTCCTTTGCAATATAATTTTCTAAATGCGAATAGGTCGTTTTATAACCTTTTAAGGTATTTTCCCGGAAGCCATTGCCCAGCAATGATTCCATTTTATGGTTATGATCTTTCAGAACCAACAATAATGTCTTTTGATTATCTGCCCTCCCAGTAATTTTAGATTTCAACAGTTCAATAGTTGGGGCGTCTCCCATTTTCAGGGTTTCAAGGTGGATGGCTGCAACCTTAAGATTCAAAGTTTCCAGATAGCTGTTTAAAGTCTTGACCTCCTCGGTATTTCCTTTTGATCGATTTGCTTTGGAGTTCCATCGACTGGGGTCACAATTCTTCCCTGTGGATATTTCACAGACCGATCCATTGATCGTAATTCATGTAAATGGGCTTAGTTCCACTGACATAATTCTTTGGTTTCTTCAAGTAGAAGAGCAAGGAATAATTTGTACTCATGATTTAACGTTTAAAATTTGTAACAAAATTAGCCTTGCAGCAAAAACACATCAAGATGTTCGACTGTAGAAAATGTTGTAAATCAGTTACTTGAATTCGTTTCAGTGAGTACTTTAATCGAATTTAATGACTCACCGAATGACTCACTAAAAGTTTGCGAATTTCTGAATATTTTGACCTGCCGTAAAAACAAAAAAGCCTGCAAACGTTAAATTTGCAAGCTTTTGTATGTTTTGATCTTCGATCTGGTAGCCCGTAGGGGAATCGAACCCCTGTTTCAAGAATGAAAATCTTGCGTCCTAACCCCTAGACGAACGGGCCGTTTTGTTTTCCGGTGTGCAAATATAGAATTTACTTTTATTAACACAAAATATTTTTCATAAAAATTGCTGATTCCCTTTTAAGGTGCTATTTTTAAGCTGTAAACTACATCATATGAAACTAATTAAAGCCCTAAGTCTCTGCGGAGTTCTTCTGTTGGCAGGTCAAGCACATGCCCAAAAGAATAATCTGGAAGTAAAATGGGATTTCAATGAAAATTATAACCCCAATGATAATTTAGCCCTGAAGATCATTGTAAAAAACAACGACATGCAGAATTTGAACCTTAAAGGATACAACCTTTGGTTCAATTCCATGTATCCCATTGAAGAGAAAAGTGTGGATGGTTATTCGATACACAACCGCAACGGAAACTTATATTCCATCGATTTCACAGATCAATCCCTCATCAAGGGGAATGATTCCTTGGTGATCGATTATAAATCGCCCTATCCGATCACCCATACCTCCCTGACTCCAAATGGATTCTACCTTCAAAACCGAAATAATCCAAAAGAAATCATCAATATCGGACATCCCCAGGTGATTCCATTGCATCTCAGTTCCGAAGAACAGAACAAATTTTTAAACGAACTCTTTGAAAAGAATGCATCTCGGATCTCTTCGGGTGAGCAATTAATACTTCCTACCCCTGCCCATATCAAAGTAGGGAAGGGGAATTATAAGTTCAATGCAGATGTCAGCTATTATGTGCATGAGCATTTCAACTTTGCCCTAAAGCCTTTCCAAGAGCTAGCTCAGCAATTGAGCCAATTCAATTTTGTCAATGGCGATGAAGCCAATGCCAATATCAGGATACTATATAAAAAAGGAATGGCTAATGAGGAGTACAACCTAAAGATCGACAACAAAGGCATTACCATTGAAGCAAGCGAAGCTGCTGGTGCATTCTATGCCTTGCAGTCCATCAAGTCCCTGCTTACAGCGGAGCAATTGAAAGGAAAGGCAGATGTAAGCCTTCCGTACTTAGAAGTCAATGATAAGCCAAGGTTTGAATATCGCGGTTTCATGATGGATATAGCCCGTAATTTTAAAGGTGTCGAAACTATCGAAAAATACATCGATGTATTGGCGCAATTGAAGGTAAACAAACTCCACTTGCACTTCATTGACGATGAGGGCTGGCGTTTAGAAATCCCTTCCTTACCAGAATTGACAGAAATTGGTTCCCAAAGATCTCCTTTCTATCAGGATGGAGCGAGCATTCAACCTGCCTATGGTTCAGGAGCGAATGTGACTGAAGGGCATTTCTTGACCAAAGCTCAATTTCAAGACCTCTTGAAATATGCTTCGGCAAACTATATCAGCATTATTCCTGAAATCGAAACCCCTGGCCATGCCCGTGCTGCCATTAAATCGATGGAAGCGAGGTACAACAGGTTGATGAAAGCCGGCAAAACCCAAGAAGCGGAGGAATTTTTACTTTATGAAGCCGAGGACAAATCAGAATACAGCTCAGCTCAATACTGGGATGATAATGTCATGAACCCGGCATTGCCTTCCGTTTACCGCTTTTTAGGCGTTGTGTTGGATGATATCAAGAAGATGTATGACGAGGTAGGCTTAAAGTTAGATGTGGTTTCCTTGGGCGGAGACGAGGTCCCCGCAGGTTCTTGGGAGAAATCTCCGGCGATCCAAGCATTGATGCAAAAAGAAGGTTTCAAATCGGTTTATGAAGTTTGGCCTTATTATGTAAAGAAGATCTATGAAATCTGTGCCTCCAAGGGTTTGACCATGGCCGGATGGGAAGAATTCGGAATGGTTAATAAAGGGTCTGGAATGGTAGTCAATGAAGATTTGGCGCATCTCAACATGCATCTCGATGTATGGAATAATGTAATCGGCGGAGGTCATGAAGACCTGGTCTATAAATTGGCCAATGCAGGATACAAGACCATCTTCATCAGTGCTGCAAACCTCTACTTGGATATGGTTTGGGATCGCGACTTCAGTGAACCCGGATTAAAATGGGCTGCTATTTCCGATCTTTATCATTCCTTCTCGCTATTACCCGAAAACTTTTTCTCCAATATGGAAATTACAGAGCCGGGCAAGAAATTGGAACCGAAATACCTGGCATCCAAAGTTCGTTTGACCGAAAAAGGAAAATCTAATCTATTAGGCATTAAAGCCGCTCTTTGGGCAGAAACCGTATTGACCCCAGAACGTATGGACTATATGTTGTTCCCAAGGTTGTATGCCTTGTCTGAGCGTGCTTGGGCGCCTAAAAGAGCTTGGGAAGAAGATTCAAAGTTTGATAAAAATGCCTTTGCTCAAAGCTACTCCGAATTTGTCAATAAAGTAGGTAAAAAGGAACTTCCAAAACTTGAACTGATTGCCGATGGTTTCAATTATAGATTGCCGTCTGTAGGCGTTATCCAAAAAGGAAACAAACTACAAGCAAATATAGAATATCCTGGCTTTACTATCTTTTATACCACCGATGGGACAGAACCCAAAGTGGGATCGCAAAGATTCCCTAAAGAAGGTATAAACATCAAAAAAGGAGATAAAGTCAATTTAGCCGTGGTAGACGATAAAGGTAGAGTAGGAAGGGTATCAACCTACATAGCCCAATAAAACACCTCCCAATAAGCAGAACATCCAAGGCTATGATTCCCATAACCTTGGAAGTTCCCTTTTCTTATCTAAAAAAGCCTTTCCACTGTCTCACATCTCAAATCACACATCTCATATCTATCCCCTTTAAACCCCAAAAAAGAAGCAAAGCATAAATGCTTATGCAATATATCCACTTTTTTGAAGCCTACTTTCTCCAATAAGTGCAGTTGATAAAGCAAAGGTCTAGGCGAATCCTCTTTTTCTATATAACTAAATACATGTTCTTGATAGTCTTTGTCCTTCAATCCCACTAAAAACTCGCCATAGCGATCAGTAAACATGAACTTTTGGATCTCAGGACTATTTTGCTCCACCATATCAAAGATCCAGATGCTTCCACCTTCATTTAGCAATCCATATAATTTCTTGAAGGCGTTTTCCCAATCTTGATCGTCCCGTAAATGATGCACAACCATAGTGGCGATGACTACATCATATTTCCCTTCAGGTAAATCTACAGACCTAAAATCTCCCTTAAATACTTGAACATCGCCTTCCGTTAATTCTTGAACCCTTTGTTTTGCCCTATCCAACATCGGTTGACTTAAGTCTACTAAATCCACATTCACCTTGTTGTTGCTTTTCATTAAGGTCTTGATGGCGTAGTTGCCTGCACCACAGCCGATGTCCAATATATTTTTCAGATTTGGATAGATATCCCGGATACCGTCAGTAATCAATTCCATGTTCAATACCGCATCGATGGTATTTGCCTGACTGGTTTCCAAATTGGCAAAGCGCTCCACATCGGCGTCAAAGCGCTGTTCTATTTCTTCTAATGTTGATTTTTCCATAATCTATTTTTTCTATATCCAAATTTATTGGATTCAGTTATACCTAAAAAATACTATTTTTATCATGGTATAATACTTATTAGGTATCATGGAACTACGACATCTGCTCTATTTCAAGACCCTTGCAGAGGAACTTCATTTTGGCAATGCAGCCAAAAAGCTCTTTATTTCACAGCCACCGCTGAGCAGACAGATCAAAGAACTCGAGAATGAACTGCAGGTCGATCTCTTTCACAGGAACAATAAAAAGGTTGAACTTACCGAAGCAGGGCAATATTTCTATTCCCAAATCAATGAACTGATCGATCACTTGGAACAAGTTAAAAATACGACCCGATTGATACATGAACAGGTCTCAGGCGAACTGCGTTTAGGCTATATCAGTTCGACACCAAAAGGACTTATCGCAAGAATCTTAGAAGACCTGAAACATAGTTTTCCAAATCTGCAGGTCAATCTTATAGAAGCATCTAGCCAATCTCAAATAAAAGCTTTGGAAAATGGAAGGTTAGATCTTGCCATTATTCGAAGCAGCATCCCCAATCCAATTATTGTCAAGAAGCTGCTTTTCAAAGATGAATTATGTTTAGTAGGGCATAAGGATAGTTTCGGTCAACAATCCATGGATCAAATCAGTAAAATGGATTATATCTCTTTCAATCAAGACTATGCGCCAGAATATTCAAGGCTTAGCGAAGAGTTTTGCAATACAATAGGCTTTGAACCCAAAATAAAACATCAATGCAATAATATGAATGCTATCCTTGAACTGGTGAGATTGAAGGTAGGCTATGCCATTGCGCCATTAAGTATGGTGAAGGATATCCCAGATTTCTCAATAATTAGTTCATCCGGTTTGAAGAAGAAGTTGGATAGTAACGTGTATTTAGCCTTTCATCAAGATAATTCCAGAACTGGTTTGATCCAGATCATGGAAAGGATCATGAAGATTCAAAAATAAAGGCCATTCAAAATATTGAATGGCCTTTTTATTTCTTAAGGATTTTAGACTTAGAATGCTTTAAACTTCTCTGGTTCCATTTCGGTAAAGGAAGCTACCTTTTGATAGGTAATGCTATCCGAAGATCCCTTAAAGGTTGTCGGCAGGATCAGACCATTACCGATATCCTTATAGCCATTTACCAAATAGCTCTTGTTATCAATATCCAAGCGTTTCACCAAACCAGACTCCTCGCTTACATAGAAACTACCCGAATTACCTAAGAAATTCGAAAAGTCCAACTTCTGTAGCTTCTCCGCATTGATGATCTTGCTACTGGTCTGCGAACTGATATTGGAAGCCATAATGGTGATCGGTAAGGAAAGTACCTTCAAGTCAATATTGTATTGCGCGATCAAATCAGGCAGTAATTCTTTAAAGGTTTGCAGGGCCATTTCAGCTCCATTTTCATCATAAACATGATTTAATTTTTGGTTCTGAACATTTAACAGAGCAACTACGTTCTCATTGTTCAAAGTACCTTCAAAACGAACATTTCCTGTTTGTTTATCCAATAAGAATTTTCTGTTTCCGCTGATTGAAGGGTATTTGCTATTCCCAGATACGGTAAACATGATATATTTTGTGGTTTCCCATTTGTTTTTACCACCTACTGCATTCCAGATTTTATCTACAATGCCATTGGACTGCGCCAAGAGGATTGCTGGAGAAATAGTGATGGCAGCAAATATTAAATAGATATAGAAAACTATATTCTTCTTTTGTTTCATAATACTGAATTTTGTGATAATATGAGAGGAATTCACTACGTGCATAAAGCTGCAACCCCAGAATCAAATTGGGAATGATTGGGTTGCTTTGTCCGTATGTGTATTTTGTTTCATAACCTCCTAGATATCAAAAACAATACCATTAATGGTTTTTATGGATTAGGCCCATTTGGATTGCCGTTATGGCAGCTTCTTCACCTTTATTTCCGTGCTTGCCACCAGCTCTATCCAAAGCCTGTTCTTGGTTGTCTGTAGTTAATACGCCAAAAATTACCGGTTTATTATATTTGATCCCCACTTGTGCAATACCATTTGCTACGGCATCACAAATAAAGTCAAAATGTCTCGTTTCACCTTGGATAACACAACCTAGGGTAATTACCGCATCCAATTCTTTATTTCGCAAAGCAATGTCACTTCCTGAAATCAATTCATAGCTTCCAGGTACCTCAATTAGCTCAATATTCTCTTCCTTCGCGCCATTCTCTAATAACCCTTTGTATGCGCCATTCAATAAAGCTCCAGTGATTTGAGCATTCCATTGAGATACAACAATTGCAAATTTTAGATGCTCAGCATTGCCCACCTGTAAATGGGAAAAATCAGATAGATTTTTTAAAGTACTCGACATAGATATAAATTAAAATAAAAAGGCTACCATAGGTAGCCCTCAAAGTTAATTAAAATATTTTTGGTATTCGGCCAATGCTTATTGACCTCCTGGTATTAATTCCTTTAATTAATAGTACTCCAGTCTAAATACTAAATACTTAGTACTTAATACTATTACTGTTGTTTTGCTTGAACGCGAGCGATAAAGCTATCTACTGTTGTAGATTCTGCGCTTTCAGGATACTCATCTCTGATTTTTTGGTAAGAAGCCTCAGCGTTTTTGTAATCCTGTAGTTCCTCGTATACCAAACCTAATTTCTTTAAGAAAATTGGAGTTGTATATGCATTAGCACTTTTTTCAGCTGCTTTTTTGTAATAGTTGGCAGCCTTGTCATAGATTTTCTCTTCTGAATAAGCATCACCTAAAAGACCGATCACCAATGGATCCAATACTTGACTACCAGTCTCTGTATATTGCTCTAGGTATTTGATCGCTTCTTTAAAGTTCTTCTGACGTAAGTATAGACCACCTAAGTATGCATTCGCTACGTTTGCAGATTTAGTGTTAGAATATTCGTCAGCAATTTCTTTGAAACCTGGGAATGAACCGTCGCCATCGATTGCCTTTTTCTGAAGCGAATCAATAGTAGCGTAATATTCCGCTTGGTACATTTGGTTAGCAGCTTTCTCTGCTCTTGGTGCTAAATATAATTTTTGGTATCCAAAATATAGAAGGATCAATACGACGATACCTGCTACAATAAAGATGATACTCTTTTCATTTTCTTGGAAAAATGATTTCTTCGGCCCTGATTTTACCGCTGAAGAACCGTTTTGTTTATTTTGTGACATTCTTAGTTTTAATAGATTACGGAACGCAAAAATACACTTTTAAAGAATACTTGCAATAATTTAGGAAAAATATTTAAAGGCATTAGGGGTTCACGTTGACCATTGTTTCCTTATCCAATTGTTCGTAAATGGAATTCTGGCTTTTGAATTCGGGAACCATGACTTTCATTTGCCTTACAATATTTAGGTTGTTGTTGCTGTCCAATTGTTTGGAAAGCATGTGTATTTCATTTTTTACTAACTCAAAGTCGTTCTCACGGACCTTTGCAATCATGATTTTTTCATGATGGGTAGGCATCGTGTTTTCAAGATCGTTCAATAGCTCCTCATAGAGCTTTTCACCCGGCCTTAACCCCGTGAATTTAATGTCTATATCCTTGAAAGGGGTTAAGCCTGATAAACGGATCATCTTTTTGGCCAAATCGACAATCTTTACCGATTTTCCCATGTCAAAAACAAAGATCTCACCGCCATTACCCATATTTCCTGCTTCAATTACCAATTGACAAGCCTCAGGAATGGTCATGAAATACCTGGTGATATCAGGATGGGTCACCGTTACTGGTCCACCTTTCTCTATTTGGTCCTTGAATCTTGGAATCACTGAACCGTTCGATCCCAGAACATTTCCAAAACGTGTCGTGATAAACCTAGTCCCTTTAATGCCATTCACCGAGGTCAGGAAGTTGTTCAGGGATTGGACATATTTTTCAGCAATCCTTTTGGTGGCACCCATCACATTCGTTGGGTTAACCGCCTTGTCTGTTGAAACAAAAACAAATTTCTGGACATCAAACTCTACTGCCAGATTGGACAATAAGTAGGTTCCAAAAACATTTGTTTTCACACCTTCACTGGGATGGTTTTCCATCATAGGGACATGTTTATAGGCCGCAGCATGATAAACGTAATGCGGTTTAAAAGTCTCGAAGAGCAAACGCATACGTTCCTCGCTTCGGATATCAGCAATATAGGTATGGTAAATTTGGTTCTTGAACTGATCTTGAAGGTCCAATTGCAGATTGTGCAAAGGAGATTCCGCCTGATCACAAAGAATGATCATCTGCGGTTCATACTTGCCCAACTGCTTTGAGATTTCACTTCCTATAGATCCAGCTGCACCAGTAACCAAAACACGCTTACCACGTAATTGATCCATCAGCTTCTCGTTGGAAATCTGGATCGGAGCGCGCTCTAGCAGGTCCTCGATTTTGATCTGTTTGATCTGCGCCGGAGATAGATCACCATTGATAATCCTATTTACCGGAGGTAGGGTCAATACCGTAATATTATGCTCCAATGCTTGATCGATGATATTGTTCTTGATGTCAATATCAATATTGGAAGAAGCAATGATCAATTCATCCACACCGAATTTATCAACCGCCCTGGTAAAATCCTTCGATCCATAGATCTTCAGTCCATCAATGGACTTGCCAATTTTTTCATCATTATCGTCTATATAGGCTACAATGGTCTTTTCAGAACGAAAGTCATGTTCAAAGGTTCTCTTCACAGCTATCCCTAAATCACCGGCACCATATACGATAGCATTCTTTCGGCCATTCCTAGTGGATTTGGTGTATTGAAAGAAGATCTTGATACAGGTACGATAGGTTGTAAGGCCTGTAAATGCAAACAAAGCATAGATGATAATCAGGTTTGTGGGGATTTTGATATGTATTTGTAACGCAATGAAGATCAACTTCGCCAAAAACATGATGATCGACGTGAAGACAATCGTCGATAGAATTCGGATAGAATCTACCGCCGATGTATACCTTACGATACCACTATATAACTTAAATACCAAGAAGGAAATGGCAGTTAAAGTCATGCAAAATAAGAACTCAATTGAGAAATCAGTTTTTGAGAAAGAATCGACGTTGAAGTTGTTGTATAGGGTAAATGCAAGTAGAAAGGCACAAGCTGAAACGGCTATGTCAAACATAAAAATAATCCATCTCGGAACTATCTTGATGTGATTCAACGGCTTAATTATTTTCATCGTAACGGGTTAGTTTGTAAACTTAAGATTATTAAAGTTTATTATTTTAATTTTAACCAAATATAGTCGTTTAAGCTTTATTTGTTGAAATATTATTGCGTATTTTTAACTTGCATTATATTTACGTAAATGATAAATGTATCTAAATTAGCTCAAGAAGGAGTACTACAACCTAAGGAAGCTTTGCTTTCGAAAGACAGAAAAAAAGGCAGTTTAACTATCGGTATCCCTAAAGAAAATACCTTCCAAGAAAATAGAATTGCACTGACGCCACTCTCTGTTGGGTTGTTGGTAGAAAATGGTCATGAAATCATTATTGAAACTGGAGCGGGTGATGCCTCCAATTTCCAAGACCATCATTATAGCGAGCAAGGAGCCCGTATCGTATACGATAAAAAAGAAGTCTATAAAGCAGACTTAATCATTAAGATTTCCAGTCCTACCTTGAAAGAGGTGGAACTGATGAAGAACAGGCAGGTTTTGTTCAGTTCCCAACAACCTTCCTTGATGAAGATTGAAGTCCTGAAAGCCTTAATGAAAAAACAGATCACCGCGCTTTCCTTCGAATATTTACAAGATGAGGGTGGACATCTATCTGTTGTCCGTGCCATGAGTGAAATCGTCGGAGCGACTTCCGTATTGATCGCCGCTGAATACCTTTCCAATGTTTTTGATGGCAAGGGCTTGATGTTAGGAGGGGTTACTGGTGTTCCGCCAACAGAAATGGTCATTATTGGAGCTGGTACCGTTGGGGAGTTTGCTGCAAGGACTGCCATTGCACTTGGTGCACAGGTCAAGGTCTTTGACAGCTCGGTATATAGGTTGAGACGTCTACAGAGCAATGTAGGCAGCCGCGTCTTCACTTCCGTAGTCCAACCGATTGTCCTCAATAAAGCTGTTCGAACCTGTGATGTGGTGATTGGAGCAGTAAGAGCAAGGAACGGTCGCACACCATGTTTGATTTCTGAGGACACCGTTTCCAAGATGAAACCTAATTCTGTTCTGATAGACGTAAGTATTGATCAAGGTGGGGTAATTGAAACCTCTGAAGTGACCAATCATGATAAACCTACCTTCAGGAAATATGATGTCATCCACTATTGTGTTCCCAATATTGCATCTAGAGTTGCTAGGACCGCCACTTATGCCCTGACCAATATCTTCACTCCGATCTTGATCGAGATTGGCGAGGCAGGAGGAATGAACAATATGATCTGGGCTAATCAAGGCATACGAAGTGCCATCTATTTATATCACGGAAATCTAACTAACAAAGACATGAGCGAGAAGTTCCAGTTGCCTTGCAAGGACCTGAACCTGATCGTCATGGCGAACTTATAAACGATGAGAAAATACCTAATCCTTTTTATTTTAAGCATGATTGCATGGCATACCAAAGCCCAAGATACTGGGCAAATGAGATATTTGTATGGAAACGAGGAAATTCCAAAGTCTAAATTAATAGTTGATTCCCTCGACGAATTGGATAAACCTAAATTATACGTCCATAAAGCCAATCAAAAAAAAGAGGATCTGGTATTCTTGGTAATTCCAGGTGGTGGATATGCCGGTGTGGCCATCAACCACGAAGGTCATGATGTAGCAAAAAGGCTAAACGACTTGGGCTACTCTGCCTATGTGCTTTTTTATAGGCTTCCAAAAGTGGAAACTATGGAAGACAAACGTTTTGGACCACTTCAAGACGCCCAATATGCCATGGCACAGATCAGAGCGGAAAACCCGAATAAAAAGGTTGTAGTCATTGGCTTCTCCGCAGGAGGACATTTAGCAGCTACACTTTCCAACCTTTATGACCGACCCCAAACGGAATTTCTTGAACAAGCAAATTTGAAACCTGATTTCTCGGTGCTGTGTTACCCCGTTATCTCCATGGATTCTACCATCACCCATCAAGGTTCCAAAAACAACCTGCTAGGTCCTGATTTTACGGCTGAAGATGTTGAACTGTTCTCCATGGAAAAGCAAGTGGATAAAAACAACCAACCTACTTTCCTGATGAGTGCCAAGGATGATAAGGTCGTGCCTATTGAAAATAGTTACAGGTACCAAGATTCTTTAGGACTTTATAATATTCCAAATCCGATCTTTACCTACGAAGAAGGAGGGCATGGATTCGGATTGGTCAATAAAACCGATAATAGAGATTGGTTTGCAGCCATGATGGAATGGTTGCAGAACGTAAATCGATAAAAGATATTTCTATTGAAATTGATGATAGGAAGATACGAGGATATTGATTCTCGTATTTTTTTTGATTTCAACTTTTGGAAATTGAACCATGTGCAAGGTTAATTCGTCATTTCCGAGAATAACCTCATTATAGAAGCCTCTGAATTTAATATCCTTGATCCAGAACTTTCCGTCCGCATTGATTTCATAGCTGACGTTTTCCTGCAGGATAGAAATTAATGAGCGGGTTTCTATATCCAAGATTTTGGCAGCGACGGGGGTCAATACATTGCTCTTCGCCAATAATCTAGCTGTATAGGGTGTGTTTGGCGTAGCATATAAAACCGATGGATTCCCGTAATCGGCTATTTCTCCTGCTTTCATCACCAATAGAAAGTCTGCCATGGCCAATACTTCCGCTGGATCATGTGAAACCAAAATAACGGTCAAGCCTGTGTTTTTGACAATATTTTGGATATCCTGTTGCAATTCATCCCTAAAGGCAGCATCTACTTGGTTGAAGGGCTCATCCATTAATAATACCTCTGGATCATTGATCAATGCTCTGGAAATAGCGACACGTTGCTTTTCGCCTCCACTTAAATCGGCAACTCTTTTTTGTGCCAGATGATCGATGCGCAATTGTTCCAGGACTTCCTGTGTTCTCCTAGCTTTCAGCTCCAGGTTGGTGTTGGAGAGTTGGGAGGCCACATTATCCCATACCTTGGCGTAAAGGTTTAAATCATCAAATCCTTGGGAGACTAATTTCATGGCATCATGTCCCGGGATCAATTTGTCTTTTCGGGTGGGAACCAGCCAACCTCTATATCTAATCTCTCCCGTATGGGGTTCCAATAGGCCGTAAATCAACTTCAGCAAGGTGCTTTTGCCACTTCCTGATTCGCCGATGATCGCCGTAATCTTGCCTTCCTCAATACCAAAATTTACCTGATTTACCGCAGTCACGATAAGGTTGCCTTCAAAAACTGCAGACACATTTTCCCCATGGATTAAGGGAAGGTTAGGTTTTTGAACATCAGAAAAAATATATTGACAAGAGTTAGATTGTTGCGCCATAAAAAATGTCGGATCTTTTGAACCCGACACAAAAATACAGTTTACGAATCGTTTTTACTATTAAAAACCTAGAGTCAATCCAAAAGCAATGTTTTTAACACCCTCTTGGGCTGGGCTCTTTTCAAAAAGATTATTCATATAATACTTGGCAAATAAGCCAAAATCGTCATAGCCAATGCGGATAAATGGACCATATTGAAATGTCTGCAAGTTATAGGTATCCTTGAACTTCTGCTTTCCATTGTCATCGCTCTTCAAGCGTTGTGTTCCTTTCAGTAATATGCCTGTCATTGCTCCAAAAGCAAGTTTTACCCTTTTTCCATTGTTCAGTTGTCTACTTCTCAATTCAAATGAAAGCGGAAGTCGCAAGTAAGTGGAAGTAAAAACATTTTTCGAATAGTTTGCATCATCATCCAAAGGCTCGTAGGTCAATGGCGTCACATTTTCCAGCAGCAGGACATTTTGTTTCAGGCGCCAATAATTCCATTCAAAACCAGCAGAAAGGTAAACCTTAAAGTTATCATTGAACCTTAAACCAAACTGTGCGATATCAAAGCCAAAATTAGAAGCCTTTTTATAGCTCAAGAATTGATTTTGCTCAGACAGTGTAAAACTACCGTCGTCTGAAAGCCTTGAAAATCCCCAATCTATCCTTGTAAAGGTTAAACCACCATACGCTCTAGGGTATTGGATCTCTTTGCTGTCCTTTTCCCCATTGTCCTTGTCTTCCTTGCCAAGGGTAAAAGAGAAATCATGGCTACTGCTATTGGTGCTGTCTTTCTTCTCTTTTTCGTTGTTTTCTTGAGCAGATGCAGAAAAGCTAATCAAGCCTAATGCAAGGATGAGTGTTGGAAAAAGTCTAATTTTCATGTTATCTTCTGGTTTTTGCAATGCTGTTAAATAAATCTACCGTAATGGTCCCTTCCTCGTCCGAACTGAATTTTACAGCCTTATTCGAAGGGTTCAAGTTCTCGGATAGCGTGTTCAGGATATTCGTGAATATGGTTTGTTTTTTCTTAGGTTCTTTTTTTGCCTCGGCATACATGACCTCTTCATGTTCGATTATATTGACCAAGGGTTGGATAGGTGCTACTTCTACTGCAACTAGGTCTGCCGGTTTCTCGTCAATATCATCCATATCTATTGTGGTCACTACATTCAAAGCAGGAGTAGGTAATATGATATTTTCTCGCTCTGGGTTTTCAACCTTTGCTATGACCAGGTTTTTCGCTGGCCTTCTTGGAGTTTGATCAAGAAGAACCTCATTATTCTGGTTTTCTGCTTTTGATGCTACTGGTGTAGGTGCTTCAGCTATCTCTTTTTCGACTGGAATTGGGGCCTGTGCAATTGCTTTGGTCATGACTTCTTCCATCGGATCCTCATGTTGCGCTAGGGTTGGAGTGCTTTCAACCGATGTGTTCTCCTGGAACAGGTACATTTTTATGGAAAATCCTAAAGCTAAGACCAGGCAGGCTGCAATCATCCAAATGTAAACATTGTTTTTCTTTCTCAATGGAACGATTTTTTCCTCATCAAGTTTGGCTTCAATGCCTTGCCAGATGGATGCTTCCGGTATTATTTCTTGATCCCGGAGACCATCTGAAAACAATTTGTCTATTTCTTGATCTTTCATATTCCTAATTCCTCCATTTTTTGAATGCGCTCTTTCAGCCAAACTCTTGCTCTTGAAAGTTGAGATTTCGAACTGCCTTCGCTGATGTCCAGCATATCCGCTATCTCCTTATGGTTGTAGCCTTCGATGGCATACAGGTTGAAAACCGTACGGTAGCCCATGGGTAGCTTTTTGATCAATGCCAATAAATCCTTGTAGTCCAAATGATTTAATGAAAAAGTCCCAGCTTGTTCCAATTCCTTCCCGCTAAGTTCATCCGTTGAAAGAAAATGCACCTTGTTCTTGCGGTGACTTTCAATCGCTGTATTGACCATGACCCGGCGAATCCATCCTTCCAAAGAACCTTTGCCCTCATAGAGCTCACATTTATTGAAAACCTTAATGAAACCGTTCTGTAAAATATCAGCTGCTTCATCTTGATTCTTGGCGTACCTTAAACATAAAGCATACATTTTCGGTGAAAAGTATTGGTACAGTTCCGATTGAGCTTGTCTCTCTCTGGACTTGCACCTCTCCCATATATGTATAACTTTATTAGGCTCCAATTTGTGATCTGGTTTGTTGTAAAGACGCCCTTCAGCCTAGAAGGGTTGCAACGGAAATAAAAATTATTTCAAAAAGATAGTTCTGCTCTGATCTTCAGTAACTTCTATTTTAACGATCGCGGCATCTTCCGGAATCAGATTCGGGATTTTCTCCGGCCATTCGATAAAACAATAGTCCCCGGAATAGAAATATTCCTCATAACCTAGATCATAAGCCTCTTGTTCGCTTTTCAATCGATAGAAATCAAAATGATAGATTGGACCATTCTCCGTGTGATACTCGTTGACAATAGAGAAGGTGGGACTTGATGTGCTGTCTTCTACATTTAAGTAGGCACAGATCGCTTTAATAAAAGTCGTTTTTCCGGCTCCCATAGGTGCTTGAAAAACAAATACTCTTTTTTCACCTGCGTTTTCAATGAGCCATGCTGCTGCAGCCGCTAAGCCTTCTGTGTTCGCAACTCTATATTCCATTTTTACTGCTTTATTATTTTGGACTGTAGGTGATGAATGGAATGATCATTTCTTCCAAGGATATCCCCCCATGCTGGAAGGTGCCATTGAAATAATGTACAAACTGATTATAATTGTTTGGATAGACAAAATAGGTGTCTTCCTTGGCAAAAACATAGGTGGAGCTCATGTGAACACGTGGTAACTGAGCTTCCAGTGGGTTTTTGATCACAAAAACATCTTTGTCAATATAGTTTAGGTTCTTGCCCTGCTTATACCTTAAGTTCGTGTTAGTATTCCTGTCTCCAATGATCTTGCTAGGTTTCTTGACACGGATAGTGCCATGGTCTGTTGTGATGATGACCCGAACATTCTTTTGGGCAAGCCATTTCAGAACATCCAATAATGGGGAGTGCTCAAACCAAGATAAGGTCAAGGAACGGTATGCCGCTTCATCATTAGCCAACTCCCTGATCATGGCCATATCCGTTCGGGCATGAGATAACATGTCCACAAAGTTATAGACCAGTACGTTCAGGTCATTATGCATATACTTGTTGATGTTTTCCAAGACATCCTTGCCTTGTCCCATCGTTATGACCTTGGTATAGCTGTGTCGGATATCTTTTCGATAGACCCTTTTAATTTGGTCCGCCAAGAATAAATCCTCGTAGAGGTTCTTGCCGCCTTCATCATCATCGTTCTGCCATTCTTTTGGAAAGCGCTTTTCCATCTCTAGAGGGGTCAGACCACTAAAAATGGCATTCCTGGCATATTGAGTTGCGGTAGGTAAGATGCTGTAATAGCTATCCTCTTCCTCCACGCGGTAATAATCAGTCATCACTTCATTGATGACTTTCCATTGATCGTACCTTAAGTTGTCGATCAAAAAGAAAAAGGTAGGCTTTTCGGCTTCCATTTTTGGGAATACCTTCTTCTTAAAAAGTTGATGGGATAGGGTTGGTCCATTTTCTGGATTCTTTATCCAGCTGAGATATTCTTTTTCAATGAATTTGGAGAAGAGTAGATTGGCTTCAGATTTCTGCATGGTCAAGATCTCATGCATCCCTGCATCTTCCAACTTTTCTAAAGAGAGTTCCCAGTAAAGTAGTTTTTTATAAGCATCCACCCACTGCTGGAAATTGAGGTTGTCGTTCATGCGCATCCCCAATTCGCGGAAATCTTGTTGGTACGCCATTGAAGTCCGTTCAGAAACCAACCGTTTGTTTTCGGTGAACTTCTTGATGGTCAATAAGATTTGTTTTGGGTTGACCGGTTTGATCAGGTAATCATCGATTTTGGCACCTATGGCATCTTCCATTAAATGCTCTTCCTCGTTCTTGGTTACCAATACGGTTGGTATCGAAGGGTTGATGGCTTTCAGCTTGTCCAAGGTTTCCAGACCGGTTAATCCAGGCATGTTTTCATCGAGAAAGACCAGGTCAAAGGGTTCGTTTTGAAAAGCCTCAACAGCATCAGAGCCGTTATTAACGGTTTTTACCTTATAATCTTTCTGTTCTAACAACAAGATATGTGGTTTCAAGAACTCAATCTCATCATCAGCCCAAAGTATATGTATTTTCTGCATGTATCAATCCTTAGAAAAGCTAATTTACAGCTTTTAAAGGGATTTGCTGTTGTTTTTTCGTTATTAATATTAGCGAATCGGTCTGTGAGGAAGGATGCATGCCGGGTTTTATCTGTATTTGAGAGGCTATCCTAAAGGCGTGATTTTTTGGATTATATTTTGACCTCATTCGAGACACATTCGGAATTTTCCGAATGTGTCTCGAATGAGGTCAAAGCCAGGTCCGAAGGATGTGGTCAGAAAAATCTCGAAATCCAACCAAGATTCAGGGAAATGAAGAGGATAAAGCAGGTAATAAAGGGTGAAAAAAATAGGTCTTGTGACAAAGCAAGCATTTGTAATGATAATTAATGAAAGTAGGGATTTAATATCCTGAAATTAGGATGGTAAATTCCTTGTTAAGCTTTGATTATCTTAGAGTTGGAGAAGGAAATAGCAGGATATTTAGGGATTATTTAATGGAATTTAACTAGGAATGTCCTTGTGAAATAAGGATCCTTGTAATGGAATCTAGGTATTTACTGAAAAATTGACCCTTTTTGGATTTTTTTTAACATTTATTAAGTACCATGTATGTATCTTTGCCCGTATCTTAGCCATAATATACTGGATAGTACAAGTGGGTGAGGCTAGATTTTAATCACTATTTAGGCATTTGAACAAGAAGAAAATAATAAATGATCCTGTTTACGGTTTTGTTACGATCCCGTCGGGGTTTATTTATGACCTGATTCAACATCCATACTTGCAGCGGTTGCGTTATATCAAGCAGGTGAGCATGACTCATTTGGTTTATCCGGGAGCTTTGCATACTCGTTTTCAGCATGTTGTAGGCGCTATGCACTTGATGAGCTTGGCCATCGAGACCTTAAGAGGAAAGGATGTGTCGATTTCGGAAAAGGAAGAGGAAGCTGCTCTGGCTGCCATTCTTCTGCACGATGTTGGGCATGGACCTTTTTCACATTCGCTTGAGCATACCTTAGTTGAAGGTGTGTCACATGAGTTGATTTCAGCTCTATTGATGGACAAGTTGAATGAAGAGTTTTCAGGACGATTAGATTTAGCTATAACCATTTTCAACGATCAATACCACCGAAAATTCTTGCATCAATTAGTATCTAGCCAACTGGATACCGATAGAATGGACTACTTGAACCGAGATAGTTTCTTTACAGGAGTTTCTGAAGGCGTGATTTCTTTTGATAGGATTATCAAAATGCTGAACGTAAAGGATGATGAGTTGGTGGTGGAGGCGAAAGGGATCTATTCGGTAGAAAAGTTTTTGATAGCGAGGAGATTGATGTATTGGCAGGTATACTTGCACAAAACAGTCATCACTGCCGAACAGATGTTGATCAAAGCGCTGGCAAGAGCCAAAGAACTGAGCAATAAAGGAGTAAAATTGTTTGCTACTCCAGCATTGGATCATTTCCTGAACAACAAGATTGATAAAGAGACTTTTCTTTCAAACGAGTCGCATTTAGAATGGTTTACTCGTTTAGATGACACGGATATTTTATCAGCGATCAAGGTTTGGGCAGACCATGACGATCAGATACTGAGTATGTTATGTTCTAAACTTCTCCGCAGAGAATTGTTCCGCACGGAATTAAGCAATACGCCGTTCTCTGAAGAATATGTGTCGGAATTGAAGGGAAGGTTGAAGGAAAGATTTGATGTGAATCAAGACGATTTAGATTATTTGTTGTATCAACAGGTTATTGGAAATAATGCTTATGATTCATCGGAGAGCAAAATATGTGTGATGATGAAAGATGGGCAATTATTGGATATAGCTGAAGCTTCAGATCTATCAAATATTGAATCATTATCTAGAAGAGTGGAGAAATTTGCCATTACCTATCCTAAGGAGGTAGGACAGGTTTCTTCTGATCAACAAATGATAGTTAACATATAATTAAAATACAAGTATTACTTAATGCAATTTACCGCGGAACAAATAGCGACCTTATTAAAAGGACAGGTAGAGGGGAATCCTGAAACCTTAGTCGATCAGTTATCCAAAATTGAGGAGGCTGGTCCTAAGAGCTTGACTTTTTTGGCGAATCCGAAGTACGAACACTTTATATACGATACAGATGCAGGGATCATCGTGATCAATGAGGATCTAGCCTTGCAGAAAACAGTGAAGGCCACTCTTATCCGAGTTAAGAATGCATATACTGCTTTTACGGAATTGTTGAAGCTGTACGATGAGATGAGGAATGAAAGAAGTGGAATCGATGAGCAGGTTTTTATCCATGAAAGTTCAAGCATAGGTCAAAATCCATATATAGGAGCTTTCAGCTATATCGGAAAGAATGTAGTGATTGGTAACCAAGTGAAGATCTATCCTCAAGTTTATATTGCTGATGATGTAAAGATTGGAGATCATAGTGTTTTACTGCCGGGGGTAAAGGTTTATAAAGATTGCATCATTGGAAACCGGGTCATCATCCATGCTGGATCAGTCATAGGGAGTGATGGTTTTGGATTTGCACCCAAAGAAGATGGGTCTTATGAGAAGATCCCTCAGATTGGGAATGTCATTATAGAAGATGATGTAGAGATTGGTGCGAATACGGTTATCGATAGAGCAACCTTAGGTTCTACCCGCATATTGAAAGGTGTGAAATTGGACAACTTGATTCAGATTGCCCATAATGTGGAGGTAGGGTCAAATACGGTTATCGCTGCGCAGACAGGGATTTCAGGAAGCACAAAGATTGGCGAGAATGTGGTATTAGGGGGTCAGGTAGGTGTGGTTGGTCATATCAGCATTGCTAAGGGCAGTCAGGTTCAGGCCCAATCTGGAATTAACCGATCGATATTGGAAGAGAATAAGAAATGGGGTGGGAGCCCAGCATTTCCATACAGCAATGAGCTGCGTTCGCAGGTGCTTTATTCCAAGCTTCCAGAGCTTGAAAAACGCATTGCGGAGTTAGAAAAGCAATTAAATGAAAAAAATAATAGCTAACTTTACAAGATAATTTTTTTGCAAAATACTAATGTTAGATATGAATGTAAAACAGAGAACCATTAAATCTGACGTCCATTTTTCGGGCGTGGGTCTTCATACTGGTAAACAAGTGAATGTGACTTTGAAACCAGCTGCAGAAAACCACTGGTACAAATTCAAACGAGTAGATTTAGAGGGTCAACCAATTGTAAGTGTAGATGTTGATAATGTGAGCAACACTGCGCGGGGAACTACAATTTCTCAAAACGGCGCTTCTGTAAGTACCATCGAACATTTGATGGCAGCATTGGTAGGCTTGCAATTAGATAACATATTGATTGAGATCGATGCTCCTGAGGTGCCGATCTTGGACGGAAGTTCGGCTATCTTTATCGAAAAGATCCAAGAGGTTGGATTTCAAGATCAGGATGCAGACCGTGATTTCTTTGAAGTAACTGATAATATTCACTATACCGATCCAGAGAACAAGGTAGAGATTGTTGCGATGCCAGTTGATGGCTACCGCATCACCTGTATGATTGACTTTAATTCCCCAGTATTGGGCAGTCAACATGCTTCTATCAGTGATTTGGATGAATTCAGCAAGGAGATTGCTGGATCCCGTACATTTTGTTTCTTACATGAATTAGAGGCATTGGTAAGCCAAAACTTGATTAAAGGTGGCGATTTGTCCAATGCGATCGTTATAGTAGATAAGGAAGTATCGGAAGGTGAATTGGACAAATTGCAGGATCTTTTCCATAAACGTGTTGAGGTGGCACAAGAGGGTATCTTGAACAATATATCCTTGCGATACCAAAATGAGCCAGCTAGACATAAGCTGTTGGACATGATCGGTGATTTGGCTTTAGTAGGGAAACCTATAAAAGGACATATTATGGCAGCGCGTCCTGGACATGCGGCCAACGTAGCATTTGCCAAACGTATAAAAGGGCAGATCAAGCGTGAAAAGAACAAAAAGAATGTAAAAGTTTATGACCCGAATACGCCTCCGGTTTACGATACGGTTCAAATCATGAATATTTTACCACATCGTCAGCCATTCTTGATGATCGACAAGATCTTGGAACTGTCGCAGACCCACGTGGTAGGATTGAAGAACGTAACGATGAACGAGGATCTTTTCATGGGTCATTTTCCAGGCGCACCATTATTTCCAGGGGTATTGCAAATTGAAGCAATGGCCCAAACAGGAGGGATCTTGGTGTTGAATACTGTCCCAGACCCAGAAAACTGGTTGACCTTGTTCCTGAAGATCGAGAATGCGAGATTCAAGAACCAAGTAGTGCCAGGGGATACCGTAATTTTCACTTGTGAGTTATTGGAGCCAATCCGTAGAGGAATTGCGAGGATGAAAGGAGTTGGTATGGTAGGTGACAAGGTGGTAAGTGAAGCAGAATTAATGGCCCAGATAGTAAAGGTCAAAGGATAATTAAATAAGAATGATTCAACCATTATCATATATACATCCTGAGGCAAAGATTGCACAGAATGTGGTTATTGAGCCGTTCTCTACCATCCATAAGGATGTGGAGATAGGCGAGGGAACTTGGATAGGCTCGAATGTAACCATTATGAATGGTGCACGAATTGGGAAAAATTGCAGGATTTTTCCTGGAGCTGTTATCTCTGGGGAACCTCAGGATTTAAAGTTTGAAGGTGAGATCACGACGGCTGAGATTGGCGACAATACGACCATCCGTGAGTGTGTGACCATCAATAGAGGAACAAAGGACAGATACCGTACCGTAATCGGAAAGAACTGTTTGATTCAAGCATACAGCCATATCGCCCATGATTGTTTTGTAGGAGATAACTGTATCTTTTCAAATTCAAGTACCTTGGCTGGACACATTACCGTAGGTGATTATGTCGTTTTGGCGGGTATGGTTGCCGTACATCAGTTCTGTAAGATCGGGTCACATGCCTTTGTTACGGGTGGTACCTTGGTCAGAAAGGATGTCCCACCTTATATAAAAGCTGCAAGGGAGCCTATTTCCTATGCTGGTATCAATTCTGTGGGATTGAGAAGAAGAGGCTATACCAACGAACAGATCAATGAGATCCAAGGGATCTATAGGGTACTTTTTGTGCAGCACAGTAATTTAGGTAAGGCATTGGATATTGTCGAGGCAGAATTTAAGGCTACTGAAATACGGGATGAGATCCTTGGTTTTGTAAGAGCATCTAACCGAGGAGTTGTCAAAGGATTTGGTCAAGGCCGATCTGGAATATAAATTTAAACAATACGACTATTTGAATATAATTTTACAAGATATTGGTAGGAGGTATAATAGGGAATGGATTTTCAGACATCTCGATTATACCTTTTCTTTTGGAAAGAGCTATGCTATCCTCGGTCCGAATGGATCGGGGAAATCTACCCTCATCAAAGTGATCACCGGCGCACTAACGGCAAGCGAAGGAACACTAAAGTTTGAAGAAGGAGGTCAGGAACAGCAAATAGAGCAGGTTTTTCAAAAGATAAGCCTTGCTGCGCCCTATGTTGAGTTGATCGAGGAATTTTCGTTGAATGAGATGTTGGAATTTCATTTCAAGTTCAAGGATTACCTTCCGGGTTATGATATGGCTCGTATCAAAGATACCTTAGGCTTTGCGAAAAATACCTTTGAAAAAGACATCCGACATTTTTCATCGGGAATGAAACAGAGGGTTAAATTGATTTTGGCTTGTTGTTCTCAAAGTAAATTGCTATTCTTGGATGAACCTACAAGCAATCTAGATAAAGAGGGAGAACAATGGTACCTGAACTTGATCGAAAAGACCAAGTCCGATCGTATCCTTGTAATCGGATCCAATCAAGAGCATGAATATAACTTCTGTGAGGAGCAATTGCAGATCATGAGCTATAAGTAAGGAAGGACTGGTCTTTCATTGGAAACATGGAAGAGATTTTATATTTTTGCGAAAGAAATTATTAAAAATATGGCAAAAGCTTCAGACGTTAAGAGTGGAAATATACTTCGTTTCAATGGGGAATTAGTATCGGTAGAGGAATACATCCACCGTACCCCAGGAAACTTGCGTGCATTCTATCAAGCAAGAATGCGTAATGTTAAGACTGGAAAATTAGTAGAATACAGATTTAGAACAGATGAAGAGGTGGAAATTGCTCGAGTAGAGACCAATGACTACCAATATTTATATGAGGACGGGGAATTTTTCGTGGTGATGGATAACGAGACCTACGAGCAATTCAATATTCCAAAAGTTCTTTTTGGTGATTCAGCCCGTTTCTTAAAAGAAGGAATGAACGTTATCGTGGCATTTGAGAGTGAAGAGGCTATTATGGCCCAAACTCCTGCAAGTGTGGAATTGGAAATTACGTATACAGAGCCTGCAGTGAAAGGTGATACCTCGACGAACGCATTGAAAAATGCTACTGTAGAGACTGGCGTAGAGATCCGTGTTCCTCTGTTCATTAATCAAGGAGATAGAGTAAAAGTGGATACACGTACCGGTGATTACATGGAACGTGTAAAATAAGATCTTAGGTTTAGGTTGATTATTCGGTCTTGTTAGCTCCCATGCTTCAAGGCCGTTTTTTTTATCCAAGCATGAAAAAAGCAGATTTAAGGACAACATATAAACAAAAGCGGAATGAACTGACCGCGGCCGAAGTGGCTGAGCTGGATCAGTTGATCTTCCAGGAATTGACCTCTTACGATTGGTCCAAGATAACCTACTTGCATTGTTACCTGGCCATCGCTAAATTCAAGGAATATGATACGATCAAGTTTATCCATTGGATTTGGGAGCATTATCCCCATACCCAAATCGTAATTTCAAAATCTGATTTTGAAACCCATCAATTAAAACATTTCATCTTTAATTCGGACACCCAGCTCATCCATAATGCTTGGGGGATTCCAGAGCCAGAAGGGGCAATAGAAATTGAAACCGGAAAAATTGAAGCTGTTTTGGCCCCCCTGTTGGTCGTGGATCATTTTGGGAATCGGATAGGCTATGGTAAAGGCTTTTATGATCGTTTTTTTGCCAGCTGTAATGCTTCGGTCCTAAGGACAGGGATTTCCTACTTTCCTCCAGTGGATTTAATCGAAGATATTGGGGAATGGGATGTTCCTATAGAGTTGGTTTTTACTCCGGGAAAAACTTATTGTTTTTAAGAAGCTTTTATTTTCTCTAATAGAAAAAATAGCAACATAAATACAATTTTATAATACGCAACAGCGTTAAAAATAATAATAGATAGCAAAAATTAATTTGAGCCTAGGCTTGAATGGAAAATATGGAGATGGAACTCCTAGGCATTTTCAGTCTGTTGTTTCCTGAAAATAAAAGAAAGTTTGTCTAAAAAGCTAAATAAACAATTTTCGTTATTTACTCCCTGTAATGCTATTGTCGGCATTCGGTTTTGGCAAACCCAAAACATTAGTTTATCCATGCTTTTTAGACAAAAACTTTCTTTACTTGTATAAAATCCTAAATTTTATGGTGTTATCGACCTGCTTCAATTGCCTAAGCATTTGTTTATCGTAAGCAGCATCGATATCTGTAACCGCATAACCTATTTCACCTCTAGTCATCAAGAATTGAGAAAAGATGTTGATATTATTTTCCGCGTAGATCTTGTTGATCTGCGCCATGATACCAGGGACGTTCTTATGGATGTGCAGTAGACGGTGCGCCCTTGTTAAGCCCGGTAGGGTTAGGTTAGGGAAATTCCTGCTTTGATCTGTATCACCATTGTTGATGAAGTCAGCCATACGGCGAGGGATAAATTCCGCATTTCGTTTTTTGTTCTTTTTGTCATCAAAAACCACAATTCCTTTTTCAGTACAGATAGCTTTTGAGATATGTCCCTTCACATCGCCTAGATAGCCGATGGTCTTTAATTTATCTGCTCTTGATAGTACATCATCTGCTATGGTTTCTCCGTTACCCAATAATAGCATGCCAACGTCCTTCACATATTTCTCTTCCAATGTCTCCTTGACACGGATGGAGAATCCATCTCTTTTCAAGATATGCGCAGCAATTTCAGGGACATCACCTACAATAAGACATAAGATTCTGTTCTTTGGGTAGGAGATAGCTCTAGGGAGGTCATTCACATATAGGAATTCGTCAAAACTTGGTGCGATATGATCCGCTTTATCAGTTACCGATTGCCTAGAAATGTTCTCGGTAAAGGCATAGAACTTTTCGATCAAGCCTGATTCTTTTAATTGGAAGTCTGAATACCCATCACCGATTCCAAAGATCCGACCTTCGATATTGAGCTGTTTTAAGAGCTTAACCTTTCCTCCTTCATCCGATAGGGGGTTGGCTTCATCATAACCGATGATATTCCCATCAGCGTCAAATTTGAAGGTATTGGCGTAGATGTTTTCTTTTTTGATATGGTACGGACTGACTACAGGGGTAATAAATTCCTTGAACCCACCGGAAACGATCCAAGCGGTGTCTGAATTCTCCCTAAAGAAGTCTTTGTTTCTACTGAAAGATTTGGAAACTTTCTTTTTTAGATGAGCGATCAGTTTGTCCAAATGTTGGCGATTAGCCTGCAATAAACTTACACGTCCAGCCAAGCTTTCACGGAAAGAAATCTTGCCTTCCATAGCCAAATTGGTGAAGCGCTCGATTTCGTTGTAAATTTTCTCTTGGTCAGGATGGTTTTCTAAGGATATCCTTGCTAATTCGTCTAGGGCTTCGACTTGGGTGAAAGTGCTATCGAAGTCTATGATGTAATAGTTTTTCACTGTATGTTTTGTTTAGATTGTTGCTATAAATAATAGGCTTCACATACTTCTCTTAGGGTTTGATCCAGAGGTTTAAATGTATAGCCCAACGTTTCCTTTATTTTGGAATTGTCGTATTGTAATTTACTGTTTGCTGCGCGAGCAGACTCTTTGGTCAGGGCAGGTTTCTTCCCACTGATCGCAGCACCTAATTTTGCTAAACGCCATGCTACGGAAAGCATCAGCGAGTTTGCCTTGATGTGTGGTGCGGGCTTGTTCATCAATTCACTGATCTTGGTCAGCAAGTCTTGGTTACTGATATTCTCAGCATTGAGGATAAACCTTTGGCCGGAAATATCGGAATTCATCAGGAGGATCATGATCTTTGCCACATCGGAAACATCGACGATTCCGACAGAACCCAAAGGATAGATCTTGTTACCTTTATTTACCATGTTGAAAATGGCACGGGAGCCTTTTTCGCCCCAGCCAATACCCATGATAACGGAAGGATTGACAATTACGGCGTCCAGACCTTCGGCGACCCCTCTCCAGACTTCCATCTCGCTTTCGTACTTCGCCAAAGAATATTTGGAGATCTTAGGGTTAAATTCCCATTTGTCATTTTCGGTTACCGGAAGTCCTTTTTTGCTGAATCCCAAAGCGGCAATCGAACTGACGTGGAGCAATCTTTTTTGGTGTTCCAGGCAGAGATTGACAATGTGTTTGGTACCCTCAACGTTTGTGTCAATGACCTCAGCGGCATCTTCCTTTTGGTAAGAAACCTTGGCTGCACAGTGATAAACTTGATCGACTTTAGGGATAATGTCTTCGAGGGCGAAATAATCTGTTATTTCAGCATCCACCCATTGGATGAGTGATGAGGACTTTAAGGGGTCAGGAATAATGGAGGTCGATCTTTTCAAAGCAATCACACTATGCCCCTCATCAATGAGGTACTGCAATAACGTAGACCCTAAAAAACCTGTTCCGCCTGTTACTAATATCACTTCCTAACTTATTGTTGAAAAATTATGTAGTTCAAAAGTAAGTTAATAAATGCATATTTGCTAAATACAATAGGATAAACTCAATAAAATTTGAGGAATTAGACAATCAATATGACTTTAGCTGATTTTTTATCACCCATCTCCCTAAAAGAATTAGGTCTTCCAACAGAATATTACAACTCACAATTCGGTCATTCCATCGAAAAATATACGGATGTATTTCCGCAATGGGATGAGGAAACGGGCTATCCGCAGATTGCTATTTTTGGTGTAGAAGAGGGACGGTCAGCAGTCAACAACAACGGTACGCAAAAAGCACCGGACATGGTCCGCAAGCATCTTTACGATCTCTATCAAGGGGATTACAGCGTGAAGATCGCCGACCTGGGGAATATTAGAGCAGGAGCAACGGTAAAGGACACCTACGTGGCCGTAAAATTGGTAATGGAAGAATTGATGAAAAAAGATATCCTTCCTATACTGATTGGCGGCGGACAGGATCTGACCTATGCGCAGTATACTTCGTATGAGAATCTGGAGCAACGTGTAGATGTTGCGGTCATCGATTCTAGGTTTGATCTGGATCAGGAGAATGCCGAGGATATGCCTTTGAATTCACAGACCTATCTCAACCATTTAATCTTACATCAGCCAGATTATTTGTTCAATCTTAGCAATATTGGTTTTCAGACCTATCTAGTGAGCAAAGAGTCGATCAATATGTATGATAAATTGTTTTTCAATGCGATGCGATTGGGAAGCTTTTCGGGCAAGCTGGACCAAGCAGAGCCTATTATCCGTTCGGCGGATATGGTCAGTTTTGACATTGGTGCCATTCGCGCTTCAGAAGCTTGCGGAAATGCAAATGCAGGGCCTAATGGATTATATGGTGATGAAGCCTGTCAACTGTCAAGATATGCTGGCATGTCCGATAAATGCAGTTCTTTTGGAATCTATGAATACAACCCGACCTTTGATCCCATGGGCCAGACCGGCATGCTGATCGCCCAAATGATCTGGTGTTTCATCGATGGGTTCTATAGCCGTAAAAAGGATGCTCCGATGTATCCTAAATCTAATTATATCATCTACAGAACCACTTTGGAAGCAGAGGATTATGAGTTGGTTTTTGTGAAGAGCAAAAAGTCTGACCGTTGGTGGATGCAAGTTCCATACTTTGGCTCCAAATCTGTCAATGAACGTTTTTACCTAGTGCCATGCCGTTATGAGGATTATCAAATGGCAGTTGCTGGTGAAATGCCGGATCTATGGTGGAAAACCCATCAGAAACTACAGTAATCATATAGTTTATCAATCTGAATAGCGTGGAAGTCGTCTATCTTGTTTCCCTTATCGTCCTTGTTGCTATCTGTGCCTTTCTTATTTGGCGCAACGCAAGGGCTGTGTCTAGGGAAGAGCATAATAGGCTGCAGGATGCTACCAAAGACCTCCAATTGGAATTTGCCAAAATTCAGGAGCGTGAAAAGATCTTGATTGCCGATCGAGACCGCCTGTCCAGTGAACTGCGGGAAGAAAACTTGGCGAGACAAACTGTAGAGCGGAGTTTGGAAGGGACGAATGCTTACCTACAGGCCCAACAGGAGAAATTTGCTGAGCAAAGGCTGGAAATGGAAAACATGAAAGCCCAGTTCAACAATGAGTTTCAGGTCATGGCCAATAAGATTTTGGAAGAAAAATCTTTCAAGTTTACGCAGTTGAACCAGCAAAATATTTCGCAGGTATTGGATCCCTTAAAAGAGAAGATCAAAACCTTTGAGGAGAAGGTGGAGAAGTCCTATCAGCAGGAATCGGCTGAGCGCAATGTTCTGAAGGGCGTAGTGGAACAATTGATGCAACAGAGCGTACAGATCAAGGATGAGGCAAATAACTTGGCCAGGGCGCTGAAAGGGGACAATAAGAAGCAAGGGAATTGGGGCGAGGTTATTTTAGAGCGAGTATTGGAACGTTCGGGTCTGATCAAGGACCAAGAATATAAACTTCAGGCTTCTGTTCAGGAGGCGGATGGCAGAAGGTTTCAACCAGATGCCGTGATTTATTTACCTGATGAGAAGCATTTGATTGTCGATGCCAAATTATCATTGGTAGCCTATGAACGAGCTGTAAATGCAGATACCGAGGAGGATCGGTTAATATTTGTTAAACAGCATGTACAATCCATCGAGAACCATGTTAGGGAACTATCGGCCAAGGATTACCATTCGCTATATGGCATACAATCGCCAGATTTTGTTTTGCTGTTCATCCCAATTGAGTCTTCCTTAAGCCTAGCGGTAAACTTTAAACCAGAACTCTTCAGTGAGGCATGGGATAGACGCGTGGTGATCGTGAGCCCTTCGACACTATTGGCCACGTTAAGGACAATCGCCAGTGTTTGGAAACAGGAAAGGCAGAACAGGAATGTTCTGGAGATCGCTAAGGAAGCAGGTTTGTTGTATGATAAGTTTGTTGGTTTCCTGAATGATATGGATCAGCTTCAGGGGATGCTCCAAAAAGCCGCAGACAAGCATGATGAGGCCATGAAGAAGCTCAGTTCAGGCTCTGGAAATGTGATTCGGAAAATAGAACAGTTAAAGACACTTGGCGCTAAGGCCAATAAACAGATAGGGGATAAATACCTCGAAGATTAACGTCAATGGAATCCTGTTGACGTATTCAGCTAAGAAATTTTCATCAAAAAGACTTAATTCAGGCAAATATGGTATTTTATTAATATTTGTTTGATTTGCAGTTGTAATGCCTTAATTTTAAGGAAAGTTCGACCACAAAACAGATTGTCTAATGGAAGATATGATCCTCTACAACCGCCTGCAATTCGCATTTACCATTACCTTTCACTACCTCTTTCCGCAATTGACCATGGGTCTTTCACTCATGATTGTTTATTTCAAATGGAGATTTCTTAGGACCAATAACATCATCTATAATGATGCTTCCAAGTTTTGGATGAAGATCTTTGCGCTGAATTTTGCGATGGGGGTGGTTACTGGGATTCCGATGGAGTTTCAGTTCGGGACAAATTGGGCGAAGTTTTCGGAGTTGACTGGTGGGATAATTGGCCAGACCTTGGCAATGGAAGGGATGTTCTCCTTTTTCTTGGAGTCCTCCTTTCTTGGGATGTTTATTTTTGGGGAGAAACTCTTGGGACATAAACTCCATTTCGTAGCAGGTTTGATGGTTTTTATCGGTTCGTGGGCCTCAGGTTACTTGATATTGGCGACCCATTCCTGGATGCAGCATCCGGTCGGCTATGAGATTTTGGAAAACGGAAAGTTTGTGCTCAACAACTTTTCTGCGCTATTTACCAATCCTTGGCTGTTACCTTCTTACCTGCACAATCAAGCTGGTTCATTGGTGACATCCGCATTCTTTGTGTCGGCAGTAGGAGCGTTTTACCTGCTGAGCAATCTACATGCGGATTATGGAAAGGTCTTTTTAAAGACAGGCGTTGTTTTTGGTTTGATAGCCTCGATTGCTGTGGCTTTTCCCACCGGTGATATGTTGGCCAAGAATGTGGTAAAGCATCAGCCAGCTACCTTTGCTGCCATGGAAGGTATCTTTGAGACCGAAACTGGCGGTTCTGAGATAATATTGATCGGGCAACCGGATATGGAGAACAAAAAACTTGATAATAAGATCGCCGTGCCGAAGGTTTTGAGTTTCCTGACCCATCAACGTTGGGACGCCACCATTCAAGGGCTCAATGAATTTGATGAAGATATCCATCCGACAAACGTTCCTGGACTATATTACAGTTATCATATCATGGCTGGTCTAGGGACCATCTTTATTGGAATCATGATGATTGCTGCATTCCTGCTGTGGCGGAAAAAGCTATTTCAAACGAAATGGGTATTATGGATATTGATGTTCATGATTCCATTTCCTTATATCGCCAATACGGCAGGGTGGTACACTGCGGAATTGGGCAGACAGCCTTGGTTGGTCTTCAACCTGATGCGGATGGTCGATGGAGTTTCTCCTACGGTTTCTTCAGGAAACACCCTGTTTACCTTATTGGGGTTTGTAGGGCTGTATATTTTATTGGGTCTGTTGTTCTTGATGCTGGTATTGAAGATCATCAGAAAAGGTCCTGAAACTAATTTAGCACTAAAATCATAGCTTATGGAAATGTTTTGGTTTATCATTTTGGTCTTTATGTTGGGCATGTACGTGGTGCTGGATGGATATGATTTTGGAGCTGGTATTGTTCATTTATTATTTGCAAAAACCGATGAGGAGCGGGCAGCCATCCGCAATGCAATCGGTCCTTTTTGGGATGCCAATGAGGTTTGGTTGATTGCATCGGGAGGTGTTCTGTTTTTCGCATTTCCTACTTTATATGCTTCGGCTTTCAGTGGGTTCTATTTGCCATTGATGCTGGTATTATGGTTTTTGATCTTTAGGGCCGTTGGTTTGGAGCTTCGTGGACAGATCCACAATAAATTGTGGGAAAGGTTTTGGGAGAAGGCATTTGGCATGGCGAGTCTGTTCCTGGCCCTGTTCTTTGGGGCTGCACTGGGAAACGTGGTGCGTGGAGTGAACCTTGGCATGGTGGAGAATGGTGTGTCCACACAAGAACCCCATTATTTCTTCCTGCAATTATGGAATCCCACATTAGACCCTATGTCTGATGTTCACGGAATTATTGACTGGTTTACGATTTTATTGGGTATTGTTTCTGTATTTACGCTTACCATTCATGGCGCCAACTGGATTATTCTCAAAACCTCTACTGGCTTGAACCAAAGGTTGAAAGGCATCATTTTCAAATTGAATATTGCCCTTGCTTTTTTAGTGGTCCTAACAGCAGGGTTATGGCAATATGTAAAACCATTTCCACTCAATAACCTAATCGGACATTCCTGGTTATGGATTTTTCCTGTAATCGCTGGAGTAGGTTTGATTGGTCAGTTCTGGATCAAGAAATTTAAGAAAGATGGTATGGGATTTCTTTTCTCTACCTTATTTATCCTAGGGAGCTTTGCAACGACCGTTGCTTCACTCTTCCCAAATGTACTGCCATCAACCAATTCTGTCAATCCATCCCTAACGGTCTACAATGTCGCCGGCCATGAATACGGCCTATCCGTGGGTCTATATTGGTTCGTGATTGCCTTCCTGCTGGTAGTTATCTACTTTATCATCCAATTTAGGGTATTTAAAGGCAAGCTGGATGATGTGGGGTATCATTAGGCTTTTAAAGTATTTAGTAGTTAGTATTTAGTATTTAGTATTTAGTATTTAGACATTGTAGGGCGTCCTATTGTCTAAATACTAAATACTTTATACTAAATACTCTCTAGTATCCCCTCGCTTGGTCATCGCCTCTATGGTCGGCTCCGGTTTGGAGTTTTCCGTTTTTGAGGATAACGATGTTTTCTACGCGGCCGATAGCACCTCTTTTATTGATTTTGTAACCGTCTTCTTCAAGGCTTTGACGAGTTTTGTCGTTGATTGCTTTTTCTTCAACGTCGATTACGTCGGGTTGCCATTGGTGGTGGAAACGGGCTGCTGAAACGGATTCTTGTGCAGTCATGTCGAATTCCAATACGTTTAAGATGGTTTGGAATACCGAAGTGATGATCGTGGATCCACCTGGCGTACCAACCACCATTTTCAGTTTTCCATCTTCTTCGATGATGGTTGGTGTCATGGCGCTAAGCATTCTTTTTCCGGGTTCGATGGAGTTTGCTTTACCACCTAGAAGGCCGTACATATTTGGTGAACCTGGTTTTACGGAGAAGTCATCCATTTCATTGTTCAAAAGAAATCCTGCACCATCTACCCAAACACATGATCCGTAAGAACCGTTGATGGTTGTGGTCAAGGAAACGGCATTGCCATTCTTGTCAACGATGCTGTAGTGGGTAGTCTCTTCAGATTCGTAACCTGGGAACTTGGCAGCTTTTACCTGATCGCTAGGGGTAGCTTTATCCAAGTTTACCTTAGCCATACGGTCCTGGTTGAACTTGGCGTCGGTCAGGTTTGCGATCGGTACGCGGTAAAAGTCAGGGTCACCTAAGTGGGTAGCTCTGTCTGCATACACACGGCGTTCAGCCTCGACCATTGCACGTACGGTACTGTCATGCTGGAATCCCCATTTTGCAAGCGGGTATTTCTCAACGGACTGCAATAGTGCCATTAATGCCACACCACCGCTAGAAGGAGGAGGCATAGAAATCACTTTATAGTTTTTGTACTTGCCTACAATAGGGTCTCTCCAGCTTGCCTGATAATCTTCAAGGTCCTTTAAGCTGATGATACCATTGCCACGTTTCATTTCTGCAACGATGTATTCGGCAGTTTGTCCCTTATAGAAGCCATCACGTCCTTGTTCTGCAATTCGCTTCAAGGTTTCAGCCAATTCAGTTTGTACGAATAGGTCGCCTTCTTTCCATTCCGTGTCGCGGATGATTGCAGCACCATTAGGATTGAATTTTTGGAAGCGGGCTTTGTAGCGGTTGAATTCGCCAGCCTGTTGTTTGGTGATCGGGAAGCCTTTTGTAGCTAGGTCGATGGCCGGTTGAACTAAGTCTTTCCAAGCGATAGTGCCATATTTTTTGTAGGCAGCATCCATCCCTGCGACAGATCCCGGTACACCAGAGGCCAATTGTCCGTAAAGACTTAGGTCGGTAATAGGGTTTCCATCTTTGTCCAAGTACATGTCTCTGGAAGCTTTCTGAGGTGCTTTTTCACGGAAGTCAAGGGATGATACCGAACCATCTCTTCCACGAAATACCATAAATCCACCGCCCCCAAGGTTTCCAGCGTTAGGGTAGACTACTGCTAGAGCAAATTTTACAGCAATTGCTGCATCAACAGCATTTCCGCCCTTTTTTAAGATCTCTACTCCCACCTCTGAAGCAATCGGGTGAGCCGTCACAACTGCTCCATTTTCATACTCGGTTTGGTTGGAAGCAGTCTGTTGATTAACTGAGCAAGAGCCCAGAAAAAAGACGATTAAGAATAAATAAATCAAATTAGGTTTTTTCATGTCGCTAAGATAATAAATTGGTATTATTAGATGAATTATATTAACTTCAATCAAATTTTTAATTATGCGAATACTGAGCCTGATCCTATTGCTTTTTGTGTCCATGCAACTGAAAGCGCAAACCGTAAAAATCCTGACCTACAATATTCACCATGCCAATCCACCTTCCACTCCTGGGAAAATTGATATTGAAGCTATCGCAAAGGTTATCAATGATGCGAATGCAGATATTATCGGTATCCAGGAAGTTGATATCAACGTCTCACGTTCGGAAATGGTGAACCAGGCAGAGAAACTGGCAGAACTTACGGGAACTGAATATTTCTTCTCTAAAGGAATCGACCTGGAGAAAGGCTATTATGGCATTTTGATCTTGAGTAAACATAAGATCGTAGGTAAAAGGAGATATGATCTTCCTATGCCGGTGACAAGTGAAAATCGTTCTTTGGCGATTGTAGATGTAAAGTTGCCTGGAGGAAAGGTCGTTTCATTGGCAAATACGCATCTGGACCTGAAGGAAGAGAACAGGATCGCACAAGCGGAATTCATTAATGAACTTGGTGAGCTATATAAAAAACCGTTGATCTTAGTTGGGGATTTGAATGCAAAACCGGAGTCTAAACCGATTCAGATCCTTGAAAAATATTTTGTTAGAAATACGACATCCAATCAGCCTACTTCTCCGAATGTTAATACAAAGAATGAAATCGATTATATCATGGTGCTAAAGAATCAGGATTTTAATTGGAAAAAGTATCAAGTGATCAAAGAAGAGTATGCTTCAGATCATTTGCCTTTGTATGCGGAGATTGAGTTCTAGGTAATAGACAACAGACACAAGACATAAGAAATTTCAACTTCGAAACTACGGCTTGGACTCCCTAATAGAATCGGCCAACCCTATATAGGGATGGACAAAGGTCTTGTGTCTTATGTCTATAGTCTTATGTCTATTGCTTCAATTTCTCATTATTTTTATGGCGATCTGCATCGCGCATATTTTTCTTGTCAAGGTTTTTTTCTAGTGCAGAGGTCAGGTCTATTCCGGTCTGATTCGCTAGGCAGATCAGAACGAAGAGTACATCGGCCATTTCATCTGCTAGGTTGACTTCCTCATCTGATTTTTTAAAAGACTGTTCACCGTACTTTCTGGCCATGATGCGGGCTACCTCGCCAACTTCTTCCATTAACATGGCCGTATTGGTCAGTTCGTTGAAGTAACGAACTCCAGTGGTACTGATCCATTTGTCTACAATTTCCTGAGCTTCTTTGATTGTCATATTAGTATGTGTTTAGAAGTTGTCTTTGTCTTTAGTATTCATGATAATGGTAACTGGACCATCGTTTCGGAGGTCGATTTTCATATCAGCGCCGAAAATCCCCATTTGTACTTCCTTTCCCAGAAGGCCTGATAGATACTTTCCCATTTCCTCATACATAGGTTTTGCCTTGTCGGGCTTGCCGGCGCGGATAAAGGAAGGGCGATTCCCTTTCTTGGTCTGAGCAAATAAGGTGAATTGGGAGATCAATAGGATGTTGCCTTGGATATCCTGAACGGATTTGTTCATTAAGCCTTGTTCGTCTGAAAATATCCTCAGATTGACTATTTTCTGTCCCAACCATTGAAGGTCTTCTTTTGAATCCTCTTCTTCTACACCCAAAAGAACGAGTAAACCATCTTCAATTTGTCCTGTAATCTGTTCGTCTACCGTACAGGATGCATGTGTCACTCTTTGAATTACTGCTCGCATGGCTTAAAAGTATTATTTAATTCGTTATTGGCAAAATCAATTGGGCAATCGGGTTTCAAAACGCCCAAAAAGCGAAAATGCCCTTCCGAATGAACGAAAGGACATCTTCTGTGGGGTTTGGTACTATTAAAATCTAATATTTAATCCTAGCATGGCATTAGTTTCAGCCTGCGGATAGTAGAAATTGAAATAATCTCTCTTTCCTACAGATTCCATAATCATGATATATGTATAACCTGAGGTTGCATACTTTTCGTTGAAGATATTGTTGATCATCAGGTTTAGGTCGACGTTTTTAAGGCCAAATACCGAGAATGAATAGATAGCCTGGAAATTGTTGACGAAGGATGGAGCGATGCTTCTGTTCACTTCGGAGGTATTGTCTAGGTAAATCCTCGAGATGTATTTGCTCAAAAAGCTGAAACTTAATGATTCAATCGGTTTATAGGTGAAATTATTAGATAAGACCGCAGTTGGTGATTTTGCAATATCCGTAGTTTCATGCGTGATCAAATCATACTTTACAAAATCGAAATCGTCACTATAAACAGGGATGTTTTCTACAAAGTTTTTAATCTTGTTTTGCGATAAAGCTGCGGTAGCTGACCAAATGAATTTAGGATGGATTCTCCAACTTCCATCAAGCTCAAATCCCATTCGATAGCTTTTGTCCACATTTATCCTTACCGCTGAACCCACATCGTTCAATGCTCCGGTTGGTATCAACTGGTCTTTGTAAAGCATGGCATATAGGTTTGCTCCTATATTGATGTTTTCGTCTCTGTAGCGGTATCCAGCCTCAATATCCTGCATCTTCTCTGTCTTCGGAATTGCACCTATTGGGTTTTCTACGTAATCGTTTCTAGTAGGCTCTTTGCTCGCAAAGGCGTAAGAAGCGTATAGGTTGGAATTGCCGCTCAAGAAATATGTAACGCCTGCTTTGGGGTTGATAAAGTTGTGGGTGTCCTCAAACGTGAAGTCCTTTATCTTATCATCATCACCTTTTCCGTTATAAACAATGTTCCTGTACTGGACATCCAGATTGAAAAGGAAGTTTTCTACTCTATAATCTGCCTTTGCGTAAAAGTTGAAGTCATTTTTATTGGCATGGCTAAAGTAGTATCTGTCATTGAGTTTATCCTCTGGGACTTGATCTGCCCAAATTACTTCTCCATAGTGATCGCCTTTGTATTGGTTGTAAGCACCACCGAAAGTGAAGTTCAGGTTGTTGGATGGCTTATAGAGCAGGGAATAGGTCAAGCCATAGAAATGATTGTCCAACCACCTTCTCCTTATCAAATCGGTATCATTAATTGTATTGCCGTTAGCCACTACTGGATCAATTCCATAATGGTCTAGTCCATCCAATGGTCTGAATTCTTCATAATATCCTGCACCGCGGGTATAGTGAAGCGCCGTATTGAAGGTCATTTTTTCAGAAGGACGGTAGGAGTAATTCAGATGGGCATGCGTCTGCGTATAGTTGTCCGTCTGGTTGTCGTAAGTATAGTAGTTGTATTTTCGATCTCCATTTAAGAATCTCTCACGCTCTTTGTCGAACAACCAAAGGTTATCGGCATACTCCTCAATCCTTTCTTTATTGCCAGTGAATAATGGTTCGGCAAGGCCATACCAAGCTTGGTAAGTTTTTTCCTTACCTGAGAACACAGTGGCTTTCAAGGTATGTTTATCAGTATACATTCCTGCATCAACATAAAAAGATTTTAAATTGGAGGAAGCTCTATCTACATAGCCATCCGAAGAGATCCTAGATAACCTAGCATTAAATGCGAATTTATTGCTGATCAGTCCTGACCCAGCTTTTAGGGTGTTTTTCCAAGAATTATAGGAACCAAAGGAGTTGTTGAACTCTAGGTAGGGCTTTGTTTCCAGGGCGTCGGTCTGGAAGTTTAAAGAGGCTCCAAAAGCAGCAGGGCCATTGGTCGATGTTCCGATACCACGTTGAATCTGGATGCTCTCTGTACTTGAGGCAAAATCAGGAAGGTTTACAAAGAAGGATCCCATGCTTTCGGGGTTGTTCAATGGGACACCATTCAAAGTGACATTGATACGTTCATTGTCGGATCCACGGATAGTCATATTTGTATATCCGATTCCAGCACCGGCATCAGAACCTATAACGACGCCAGGGGTTTGGTCCAGGAGATATGGAATATCCTGTCCGAGGTTGTTTTTCTTGATGTCTTCCTTATTGATGGTTTTAAAAGTAGTCGCGGAATTTTCTTTCGCACGTGTTGCTGTTACATAAACTTCCTCGAATTCATACACGTTGTCTTTTAATTGAATGGAAAAATTAGCTTGATTTTTCGGATTTATTCTTAAAATCTCGGATTTATAACCAATAAAAGAAATTTTTAAGTCATGAAAGCCTGTGCTTAGATTGTCAAAAACGACAATTCCGTCTTTATTGGTGGATTTGGATTGTCCGTCGATGGACACAGTTGCGGCATCTGCAGGTGCTCCAGATTTGTCTAAAACCCTAACAGTGAAGTTTTGTTGAGCAAAGCTCGCAAGTACTAGCAAACATAAGGCTAAAGTTGCCCAAAGCTTGTTAAACATAATAAAAAAAATGTTTTAAAGAGTTAAACTTTCTTGCTGTAAGGGGTCACAACAAGTTCTATTTAACCGCCCTTTCCCTACGCTGGCATTATCCAGATCAGGTATGTATTTCTTGTAATCACTTGAAATACAGGGTATAATCTCAGCCTTTGTTCGTGTTTTTCAACAAGGCACCCCTATTCGATAGCGCAAAGCTAGCCTTTTGGATAAATAAAACAAAATTTAAATATTATTGTAACAAATTCGTAATTATTATTTTATTAGTTAAACTGATAGTATTTTTTTGTAAATTGCCTGCATTGCCATCAATGGGCAAATTACGCTAACTTTAAAAAAACGGAACTATTAATTTCTTATGAAGTATTACGCTGCTGATGTTGTGTTTCCTGTTGCCGGGCCTGCTATTAAAAAGGGGGTAGTCGCGATGGATGATCAAGGGATTGTGAAAGGTGTTTTCAATCCAGGTGAAATAGATGAAAATTTAGTGGAACAATTCAAAGGAGCTTTAATTCCTGGATTTGTAAATGCTCATTGTCATCTAGAACTTTCCCATTTATTAGGTGTTGTGCCTAGAAGTACAGGATTACCTAACTTTCTTTCTAATGTAATCAACGAACGCGGAAATCATGAAAGCAAGTTGGAAGCGGCCATGGAAGAAGCTGACAAAATGATGTATGAAAACGGAATCCAAGCTGTCGGCGACCACGTGAACTCAGCAGTTACCGCTAAGATCAAGGAAAATAGCCCTATCAAATACCATACGTTTGTTGAAGTAATGGCAACCAATAAGGAAGATGTTGTTACAAGAATCGACAATGCTAAGGAAATTGAGTTCCATTTTGATTACAAACATTCCTCAATCACCCCTCACGCGCCTTATTCTGGTTCTAAATTCTTATTTAAGACCTTGAAAAAAGCAATCAGCGAAGATAATATCATCAGTATCCACAATCAGGAAAGTGATGAAGAAAACAAGCTTTTCCGTTATAAAAAAGGCGAGTTCTTGGAGTTTTTCAAGAAGATGGACATGGTGATGGAAGATTTTAGAGCCCAAGCTAGAAACTCCCTGCAATCATTTTTGCCCTATATCCCTAGCAAGAATAAATTGATCCTAGTGCACAATACATATACTTCGATTAAGGACCTGGATTTTGTGGATAGAATGGGTAGATCGGTTTATTTCTGTTTCTGTCCAAAAGCCAACCTATATATTGAAGATAGAATTCCTAAAATCGACAATTTTTTGTTGGGAGGCCATGACATCGTGATTGGTACCGATAGTTTAGCGTCAAACGATACATTGGATATTTTAGAGGAATTAAAGGTTATCCACCAAGAGTTTCCGGATTTGGACTTCAATGAGACTATCAAATGGGCTACGTTGAACGGTGCTAAAGCATTGAACCTAGAAAGTGAATTAGGGTCTTTGGAAGTAGGCAAGAAACCGGGCTTGGTGTTATTGGAAGGAATGGATACATTCAAGCTGAACCCGAAAGTTAAGGTTAGAAGAATTAGATAGTTTCTAATTCTATTTCTTCTTTTACCTTTGTATTCATGAAACATTGGAATATTAAGGTTCAAGGTAAAGTTCAGGGAGTCTTTTTCAGGGCTTCGACAAAAGCTGTTGCTGATCAATTGAAGGTAAAAGGTTTTGTGATGAACGAACCTGATGGATCTGTTTATATAGAAGCTGAGGGCGATGTTTTCGCCCTAGAGTCATTAATAGACTTTTGTCAGGAGGGGCCTGAACATGCTGAAGTTGCCCATGTGGAATATGAAGAGTCCGATGAAATCAAGGGATTCCGCAATTTCGAAGTCGTTAAGAAAATCAAATAAGCGTGTCGGTAGTTAAGAAATTTGTCAGCGATACGATGATCTATGGTCTCTCGACCATCTTGTCCCGAATGCTTGGGTTCTTGATGACCCCTTTCTTTACAGGGAAGTTTCGCACCTCCGTATACGGAGTTTTTACCAATCTTTTTTCATATGCTTCCCTGCTGAATGCTGTCATAGCATTTGGAATGGAAACGACTTTTTTCCGTTATCTGCAAAAGGAGGACGCTGATAAAGATCGTGTATTCGACAATAGTTTCTTGATTACCCTATTTACCACAGCAATTTTCCTTTTGTCTGTGTTCACTTTTACAGAGCCCATTGCCCATTTTTTAAGTGAGGGAGAAAATGTACCTGATTATATTCTGTACGTCAAGTTCTTTGCGCTGATCATTGCTGCCGATGCGATCGCAGTAGTGCCTTTTGCCAAACTGAGAGCAGGTGGGAGGCCAATTCGATATGGTTTGGTAAAACTGATCAACATCTTGGTCTTTATCACTGTCAATTTTACCTTGTTGGCATGGTTGCCAGAATGGAACAAGAACTCGGAATTTTTCAGGGAATTCAGTGCAGGTTGGTTTCGTGAAGGTTGGTTAGGTAATGTTTTTATTGCCAATTTAATGGCCAGTCTGGTTACTTTGCTATTATTGATTCCGCAGATTGCTGGATTTAGATTCCGACTGGACAATAAGCTGATCAAGAGTATGCTGAGCTATTCTTTCCCGATCTTGATTGCCAATATCTCCTTTATTATCAATGAAAATCTGGATAAGATCATGTTCCCGCGGTTGGTGCCAGGAGAGCAAGGGGAAATGGACCTTGGTGTTTATGGGGCGGTAGCAAAAATTGCCGTTTTCTTAAACCTGTTTGTCACTGCATTTAGATTGGGCGCAGAACCATTCTTCTTTTCTTATGCTAAGAACGAGAATGCGAGGAAGACCTATGCCATGATTATGGAGTATTTCGTCATTGCGATGGTCATCGTGATGATTGGTTTATGTGCCAACCTTGACTGGTTAAAAGCCTTTATACGGGGGTCCAAATTAGAGCCCGAAGCCTATTGGTCAGGACTGTTTATCGTTCCGATCTTGCTCTTCAATTATGTGCTTTTGGGAGTGTACATGAACCTGTCCATCTGGTACAAACTATCCGATCAGACCCGATATGGCCTGTATATATCTGGAGTAGGGGCGATTATTACCATTATTTTGAACCTCATTCTGATTCCTCGCTATTCCTATGTAGGAGCCGCATTGTCTACCACTAGTGCCTATGTGGTGATGGTTGGACTTTCCTATTTCTGGGGACAGCAGAACTATAGTATTCCCTATAACAGCAAGAAGATCCTAGCTTACCTTTTTATGGGACTGATTGTCTCTTGGTTTGCTTATTTTGGACATTTCTGGATAGGCAATCTATTGTTTATCCTGTTTTTGGGGGCTGTGTTCTACTTAGAAAAAAACACCTTGTTCAAGATCCTGAAAAGGCGATAAGCAAAATATGGAGTCAAAAAAAGTCGCTTATTCCTAAGCGACTTCCTCTGCAAAATTAAATCTTATTTCTTCCAGTACTTCCAGGATTTCATTGACATCCTGTAGGCTGACTAGTTTCATTCTATAATCCTTGAAATTAGGAATTCCTTTGAAATAGTTGGCATAATGCCTCCTCATTTCAAAAATTCCGGTTTTCTCGCCCTTCCATTCAATGGACTTGGTCAGGTGGGTATGGCAGATATCGACACGTTCCGATACCGTAGGGCCGTCTAGGCGTTCTCCAGTATTGAAAAAGTGCTTGATTTCCCTAAAGATCCAAGGGTAGCCGATGGATGCTCTGCCAATCATAATGCCGTCAACTTCAAATTCCTGTCTCCAAGCAGCAGCTTTCTCCACAGAGTCAACATCCCCGTTTCCAAAAATTGGGATTTGAATCCTTGGGTTCCTTTTCACGTCCTTGATCATCGACCAGTCTGCCTGACCTTTATACATCTGCGCCCTGGTGCGACCATGGATAGCCAATGCCTTGATACCGATGTCTTGCAGGCGTTCAGCAACCTCATACACATTTTTGGTGTTGTCGTCCCATCCCAATCTCGTCTTGACGGTAACAGGAAGGTGGGTAGCATCTACAACAGCCTTGGTCATCGCGACCATTTTGTCGATGTCCTGCAATAGGCTTGCACCAGCACCACGACAAGCTACATTCTTAACCGGACAACCATAGTTGATATCAATTAAGTTTGGATTAGCTGCCGTGCAGATTTCAGCCGATTGACGCATGTGTTCAATATCCGAACCGAAGATCTGTATGCCTATAGGTCTTTCATATTCAAAGATGTCCAGTTTCTGGCGAGACTTAGCGGCATCACGTATCAGGCCCTCGGAGGAGATAAACTCAGTATACATCATGTCCACACCGTTCTGTTTACACACGTAACGGAATGGAGGATCACTGACATCTTCCATAGGAGCCAACAACAATGGAAACTCACCTAAATCAATATGTTCGCCTATCTTTACCGACATTATTTGTTGAAATTTTTACAAAGGTAAACAAAAATAGACAATAGATAAGAGGCACAAGATTTTAGACATTCTAATGACCACCCTTCTTTTGTATATTATTAGAGGTTCAGTGTCTAGATTTTGTTTACAAATTCCACTATGGCCTCCATCGGATCCTTTGTTTTCATGAAGTTTTCACCGATCAAGAAGGCGTTGAATCCCGCCTTTTTAAGGGCTTTGATGGTCTCAGGGTCTGAAATCCCACTTTCGGATACTTTGATAAATTGATCCGGGATTTTATTGACCAAATCATAAGAGTGCTCCAATGAAACACTGAAATCCTTCAGGTTTCTATTGTTTACCCCTATGGCATCAATGCTGTCAAAAATACTCCTTTGGAGCTCCTCCTCATTGTGCACTTCCAGCAATACATTTAATCCCAATGATTTGGCGTATTCCGAAAGACTTTTGATTTCCTGACGATCCAAGCATGCCGCAATCAGCAAGATAATGTCTGCTCCGTATGCCTTCGCTTCTGCGATTTGGTATTCATCCACGATAAATTCCTTACGCAATAACGGAATTTCTAACACCTCACGTGCTGCGGTCAGGTCTTCCAATGAACCCTGGAAAAAATCCTTGTCCGTCAGGACAGAGATGGCCGAAGCTCCCGCTTTTTGATAGCCAGATACTACTTCCTGTACTGTGGAGGTGCCATTGATCAAGCCTTTTGAAGGTGATGCCCTTTTGTATTCAGCAATGATCCCCGTTCTGTTTGGGTCCAAGATGCTTTCCCTCAGGTTATGGCATTCCCGAGAAAAGAGCGGCATGGCCTGTAAATCTGAAATGCTCAGCAATGCTTTGGCCGCTGCTACTTCCTCTTTCTTTCTGGCTACTATTTTATCTAATATGGTCATGTTATTCTTCTTTTATGGGAATTAATTCTTGCCCTTGATCCAATTGGCGATCAATGTTTTTCCATTATCGGTCAAGATGGACTCCGGGTGGAACTGCATGCCTTTTACATCATATTTCGTATGGCTCAGGGCCATAATTACACCGTTCGAGTCTACCGCAGTAACCTTTAGGTCCTCGTTTAGACTGTCAGGATCCACTGCCCAAGAATGGTAACGGCCGATTTTAGAATCTTCTGGGAAATTCTCGAAAAGAGGTTCAGATGGGTCTGTCACCTGTATACTGGTAGCTACCCCATGCAGTGGTTTAGGCATATTGTAGAGCTTGCCACCAAATACCTCCGCAATTGCCTGTTGTCCTAGGCATATTCCAAGGATACTTTTGGTTGGCGCATATTTACGGATGACATCCAATAACAGACCGGCTTCCTCAGGAATGCCTGGACCTGGCGATAACAAGATCTTGTCGTATTTCTCGATATCCTCGAGTTCAAACTTGTCATTTCTAACGACTTCATAGCGCTCGTTCAATTCTTGAAGGAGGTGCACCAGGTTATAGGTGAAGGAGTCGTAGTTGTCGATTACTAATATTGGCTTGCTCATTTTATAAGGTTTCCGCTAATTCTAAAGCCCTGCGAAGAGCTGATATCTTATTATTTACTTCTTGTAATTCTTTTTCGGGATCTGAATCCAATACAATTCCAGCTCCAGCTTGATAATGCAGTACATTCTGCTTGCTCAGGAAGGAACGGATCATGATGGTATGGTTGAAATCCCCATTAAAGCCCATAAAACCAATAGCACCTGAATAAAAAGACCTTTGAAGGCCTTCATAACGGTCGATCAGGGTAATGGCCATATGTTTAGGGGCGCCAGATAGGGTTCCTGCCGGGAAGGTGTCACCAACCACATCAAAAGGATTGGTGTTTGGGTTCAACGTTCCGCTTACCTTGGACACTAAATGGATAACATGGGAATAGTATTGCGCCTCCTTGTACGATTTAACCTGTACATGATGGCAGTGCCTGCTTAAGTCGTTTCTGGCTAGGTCAACCAGCATGACATGCTCAGCACTTTCTTTCGGGTCATTTTTCAATTCTTCCGCAATCTTTTCATCGAGGTCCATATTCCCCGTCCGCTTGAATGTTCCGGCAATAGGGTAGATGGTTGCCTGATCATTCTTGATCGTTAGCTGGGCCTCTGGGGATGAACCGAAGAGCTTAAAATCTCCATAATCAAAATAGAATAGATAAGGAGAAGGGTTGATCGAACGTAGTGCTCTATAGACATTGAATTCATCTCCCGAAAATGGAGTTTCAAATGCCCTTGAAGGAACGATCTGAAAAACATCACCTCTCTGTATATGTTCCTTCATTTTATTGACCAAGGCCTTGAAGTCTTCGTCCTTCATGTTTGAAGATTCCTCACCTTTTACTTGGAAGGTATATTCAGGGAAGTTCTTGTTCTGGATCAGGAATTGAAGCCTGTCTAAATCAGAAGGTTCGTTTTCCAATAGGTTTTCAAACACATGCAATTGGTTCCTGAAATGGTCAATTGCGATGACGTATTTGTAGATATGGTATTGCAGCGTCGGAATTTTCCGTCTGTTGTTTTCTTTGGCCGTTAGTTCAATGTCCTCATAGAATTCCACGGCCTCAAAGCTGAAATATCCGAAAAGGCCATTGGAAATCACATTTACATCAGGAACTGGATCTGCTTCAAAAGATTTCCTGAATTTTGAAACCTCTTCCCTCAGGTTAAGATCCTTCGCGTTCTTTACGGTTTTCTTCTGGTTCGGAAGGCTGATGCTCAGTTCGTTATTTTCCAAGATGATGCTGGCAATCGGTTGGCAACAGATATAGCTGATGTTGTTGTCCCGGCTATGGTACTCCGAACTTTCCAAGAGCAGGCTGTTGGGGAAAGTGTCGCGCAGTCTAAGGTAGATGCTTACCGGTGTAGTCGTGTCCGCTAAGATCTTCTTATGGTTAGTTTTGAATTTAAAGTTCATATAAGTGTTTAATAGTTTTCAAAAATAAAAAAAGCCCGACGAAATACGTCGGGCTACCATTCAGTGGTTTTGGTTGATTATGAAAATTTTTATCTAAAATATACCACCTTCCCGACTTATATAGTCAGAAGCCACCAACGGTTAGTATATTGAATTACAGTCATCATTGCATCACAAAATTAATAGAAAAATTGAATATTCAAACTTTATTTGTGAAAAAAGCAAAGATTAGGCAGGATTTTTAGTCATTTAGCAAATCCGGTCTTCTTTGTTTCGTTCGTATAAGTTGTTGTTCATGACGCCATTCTGTGATTTTGGCTTCATGTCCACTCAATAGAATATCAGGTACTTTATGGCCATTCCAGTCTACCGGTCGGGTATAGATTGGCGCATCCAATAGGCCATCTTGGAAGGAGTCGGAGAGGGCAGAGGTTTCGTCGGATAGCACACCTGGAATGATCCTGACGATAGAATCTACCAATATGGCTGCCGGTAATTCCCCACCTGACAGTACATAGTCACCGATGGATATTTCGCGGGTCACGTAAATGTCCCTGATCCGTTGGTCAATCCCTTTATAGTGCCCACATAATATCATGATATTCTTGGCTGAGCTAAGCCCATTGGCGATCCCTTGGTTTAAGGTCTCCCCATCTGGAGTCATATAGATGATCTCGTCATATTCGCGCTCAGATTTTAGTTTCTCTATACACGCTGCAAAGGGCGCAATTTGCATGACCATTCCGGATCCACCACCATAAGGATAATCGTCCACTGATTTCTGTTTGTTCACGGAATAATCTCTCAAATTATGAACATGGATGGAGCACAACCCTTTTTTTTGCGCACGCTGAAGAATAGAGTGGGCAAAAGGGCTGTCCAATAATTGTGGTAATACGGTGATGATGTCAAAACGCATACGCAAATGTACATGATTATTGGGTAAAATGGGTTTAAAAATGCATTTAGGAAAAACGAATAAGTTTTGGTTAACAATTTCTTATTGTAAAATTAATTTAACCTGATATTTTACATGAAATTAATTTTTATTACACAGGTGTATTTTATTTAATGATTAATAGTGAAATATTTTTCAATAATCATAAAAAATGATTAAAATCACTCCTTTTCAATTAACCAAGAACGGCATAAAATATAATTTTAATAGTGTTTTAAGTTTAATTTCGAAAATTTCAAAAAATAAATGCCCTTTTTTTGCATCCCCAACAGCATATAAATAGATTTGGCGCTAGTTTAACAATACTAACTTTTTGCCAAGAAAAATTAGAATCCAATTTTTATTAACTAAAAACAAGAAACATGAAACAAAGATTACTCAGTGTTCTGTTGCTGTGTACTATGCTAATTGGCGTCGTGCATGCACAAGATCGGCAAGTGAGTGGTAAAGTGACAGCGGCATCTGACGGCAGCCCTATTGCAGGCGCTTCAGTTAGAGTTGTAGATCTTAATTCCGCTACACAAACTGATGAATTTGGAAATTATTCAATTTCCGTACCAGCGAATGGCAAATTAACCTTTTCCTACATCGGTTATGAATCCCAAACCATTACCGTTGGCTCCCAAACAACTATTAATGTGCGTTTAGTTGGTGGAGAAAATGACCTGGAAGAAGTCGTAGTAACTGCTCTAGGTATTGAAAGAACTAGAAAATCAATCGGTTACTCGGTTCAACAAGTAAAAGGAGAGGACCTTACACAGGCTAGACAAGCAGATTTAAACACTGCTCTAGCGGGTAAAGTTTCCGGTATCCAAATCAGAACTGGTTCTGGTGCTAAATTCGGTACTGCAGCTATCCGTATCCGTGGTATTAATAACTTGACAGGTGGTAACCCAATCTACGTTGTGGATGGTGTGATCACAGGTCCTGAATATGTTAACAACGACGATATCGAAAGCCTATCCGTTTTGAAAGGCCCTGCGGCAACTGCGCTATACGGTCAACGTGGTGCAGAAGGTGCGGTCGTGATCAAAACCAAATCGGGTAAAGCAACTCCTGGAATCGGTATTGAAGTAAACCAAGCCACTTCATTTGAAAATGTTTATGGCTTACCAGCATATCAAAACGAATATGGTGGTGGTTACAACCAAGAATTCTCTACGTTTAAATACAATCCTGCTATTCATGCTGATTATTTGAAAGCCTTAGATGGTGCTCAATATTACAACTTCTCGGCGGATGAAAGTTGGGGTCATAAGTTGGACGGATCGATGATCGCGCCTTGGTACGCTTGGGATCCAACCCACCCTAAATTCGGTCAATTAGCCGCTTTCTCACCTCAGCCAGACAACGTAAAGAGCTTCTTTGAAACTGGTGTTACGGCGAGTACAAACGTTGCGGTTTCGAAAAGAACGGATGATCTAAATTCAAGACTTTCCTATACCAATTTGAGCAGAACTGGGGTTATGCCTAATTCTAAACAAGGTAAACACTGGTTAGGTGCTAATGCAGCTTTGAATTTAAGCGATAAATTAACGGTTAGCACGAACCTCAACTTTATTTTTGAAAACCGTTTCAACACTCCTATCGACGGATATAGCTCAGGTCCGCAAAGTTCATTCAACCAATGGTTTGCAAGAAACTTGAACATGGATGATCTTAAAGATTACCAAAGACCTGATGGTACGTACAGAAGTTGGAACATGATTTCTCCAACCAATACAGACCCTAAGTACTGGGACAACCCGTATACACATGTGTACAAAAACATTTCGAATGATATCAGAAAAAGATTGTACGGAAACGTAAGTGCAGTTTATAAATTCAATGAAAACTGGAAAGCTTCTGCAATCGCTCGTGGTAACTTCTTTAACGGTGAGCAAAACTCTAGAATTGCTTCCAACACACTTAGCCAAGACGAGTACTACCAATACTTGAACAATCAACAAGAATTGAACTTCGTAGGTAGTATTGATTATACAACTAAGGTTCAAGATTTTGATATTGCAGCTGCTGTTTTCGTAGAAAACAGAAGAAACAAACGTACATATACTGATGCACGTACTGCAGGTGGTCTAGCTGTTCCTGATCTGTATACCCTTTCAGCGTCCAAAAACAGACCTACCCTGAACTCTTTCTTAAGCGATTATAAAGTAAACTCCCTATACGGATATATTACATTAGGTTTCAGAGACTTCTTATTCTTAGAAGCTAATGCTAGAAATGACTGGTCTTCAAGTTTGCCTAAGAAAAATAACTCCTACTTATACGGAGGTGTTTCTGGATCATTCTTGTTCTCTGAATTTATTGAGTCAGATTGGTTCAGCTATGGTAAATTAAGAGCTTCCATCGCTCGCGTTGGTACGGATACTGATCCATTCAGGGTTGCACAAACTTATTCCATCGGAAATCCTTATGGCTCTAGTCCTTTATTGACAGTGCCTAACCAATTGGTGAATACAGAACTTAAACCTACGCTATCTTCATCTATCGAAGTAGGTACGGAATTAAGATTCTTCCATGACCGTTTGACTTTTGATTACAACTACTACACACGTTCATCAAAAGACCAAATTATTCCTTTGACGGTAACTTCAGCATCTGGATATGCGACTACAGCGATCAACGCTGGTCAAATTGACAACTGGGGTCATGAGTTCTCATTAGGTGGTACACCGATTAAAAATGATAATTTCTCCTGGAACTTGAATGCAAACATTGGTATCAACAAAAACAAAGTTGTTGAACTGTACGAAGACCCAGTAAATAATATCGTTGTAAACAACCTAAGGGTTACAGTGGATGGTACCAGAAATGCATTTGGTTTCGTAGGTGCTCCAGTTATTGCGGTTAATGCCCGTAAAGGTGACGCATTCGGTATGTTGACAGGTTCAGGTTTCAAAAGAAATGAAAAAGGCGAAAAAATCGTTGGAGCTGACGGGTTTTATGTACCTACTTCAGGCGACGTCGATCTAGGTTCTATCCTTCCTGATTTCACAGGTGGTTTAACTTCACAGTTCAACTACAAAGGAATTACTGCAGGTTTCTCGCTAGACTTTCAAAAAGGTGGTAAATACATGTCTATTTCTTCCATGTTCGGTAATGGTTCTGGATTGTACGAAGAAACAGCAGGTGTGAACGATAAAGGAAATCCTAAACGTGACCCAGTTGATCAAGGTGGTGGTGTTCTCCTTGATGGTGTGAAAGAAGATGGAACTCCAAATGATGTGTATGTTGATGTTCAGCAATTATATCAAGACAAATTGAACTCAGGTAACATTTGGGAAAACTGGGTATATGATGCTTCATATATCAAAATGCGTGAAATCAACATCGGTTATACTTTCCCTGACAGAATGTTTGGTAAAACTCCATTCAAGAAAGTTTCATTAACCCTGATTGCACAAAATCCATTCTTGATTTATGCTAAAAACAGAAACTTTGACCCTTCCATCTTAGAAGGCTCATGGTTCGAAGGTGGTCAGTTGCCTAACACAAGGACATTTGGTTTTAATCTAAGGTTTAGCCTGTAAATCTATTAAGTTTATGAAAAAGAAATTTTTAAATACAATACTTGGATTTGTTTTGATTGGTCTTTCAGTTTCTTGTACCAAAGATTTTGAAGAGATTAACAAAGATCCAAATAATCCAGCCGATCCTAATACCGAGCTGTTGATAAGTAATGTGATCCGTCAAATTGGTAACCAAGGAAACGGTATCGCTGGTTGGGCAAAGGATATATATCCCCAGTATATGGCCGAGATTCAATATACCAATGAGTCTAGGTTCCAAAATAAGTTCTATGATTTTTCAGCTTATTACAATGGGCCATTATTGGATGCACAAACCATCCTTAATTTAAACTCTGATCCAGCAACTGCAAACTTACCTTATGTTCAAAAAGGTGGTAGCACGGATAACCAAATTGGGGTATCTCGAATTTTGAAAGCTTTCTTTTATCTGCACATGACAGACAGATGGGGAATGTTGCCGTACTCTGAAGCCTTAAAAGGTAAAGAAGTATTGACACCTAAATACGATACACAAAAGGATATCTACACTTCTTTGTTGAAAGAATTGAAAGAAGCTGCTGCGCAATTAAAGACTGGTGAAGCATTAAATGGTGATATCCTTTTCCAAGGGAATGTTTCTAAATGGGTAAAATGGGCCAACTCTTTACGTATGGTTGCTGCTATTCACTTAGCAGATGTTGATCCAAATTTAGCTAAAGCGGAGTTTGCTAGTGCTTATGCTGCAGGAGCAATCGCTAGTAATGCTGACAACGCTGTTTTTGCTTATCTGAACGATGCCAATAACCAAAACCCGCTTTATAACAACTACTTCGTTGGTAAAAGAACGGATTATGCGGTAAGTGAAAAAATGATCGAAACGTTGGAAGACTTAGCTGATCCTCGTCTGCCAGTTTATGCAGAAAAAGTGGTTCAAGGGGGTGGTTATAAAGGTATGCCTTATGGTTTGGCCAATGCGGATGATGATTTGAACCAAGAAACTGTTTCGTTGATCGGTAAAAAATTCACTGCTCAAAACTATGGTTTGCCAATCACAACTTATGCACAAATTCAGTTTATGTTAGCTGAGGCTGCTTATCGCGGTTGGGGGACTGGAGACGCTGCTACTTTTTACAAAAAAGGTATCGATGCATCCATGCAACAACAAGGGGTAACTGCGCCAGCATCCTACTTTACGCAAAGTGGTGTAGCTTATAGTGCAGCAAATGGTTTGAAGTTGATCATTACCCAAAAATGGTTGGCTAACTACCAAGCAAATGGTTATGAAAGCTGGGTGGACTGGAGAAGAACTAGATTCCCAGAGTTACATCCTGGTCCGGCTCCTTTGTCAATCGACAAAAAGATCCCTGTTCGTCAGGCATACCCGAATACGGAAGCAGGCTTGAATGGTAAAAACTATGAAGCAGCTGTTGCCGCACAAGGTCCAGATGAATTGAACACCAGACTTTGGTGGGATACCAAATAATAATATTACCTATGAAGGGGCCGTCCAATTTGTTGGCGGTTCCTTTATTTACAAGTTCTTAAGATATATCGAGTAGATGTCTAGGATGTTCCGATCGAAATTGAATAAGTAACTAAATAATATTGTGTTTGTAATAGGCGGTTAATGCTTAGCCCTAAGATAAACTGCCTTTATTAATCGGGGTTGAACAGTGTTCAATCCCGTTTTTTTTCTCCGCTTAGCTTCCTAAAAGCTGCTTTTCAAGGTTTTGTGAAATGAATTATACTTTTGTTCTTTAATCGTATGTAATATTTCTCTTAAGGAAATATTGTGGATTTAAAGGTTTTAAACCCATTTTTGTGTTCAAACACCCATTTTGACCAAGAAATTAAAGAGATAATCTTAAAGTAACATGCATTTTACATTTTTTATGTAATAGATATATTTTGACGAATTATTGAATTTCAATAAAGACCGTGTTGTGAGAAGTGTTTTAGGGATAAATCGAAATTATATTCTGATTAACGAACATGATTATGACTGATGTTTTGAAATTCTGTCCATGCAGTGATGAATGTTTCGTTATTGTTCTCTAGATATTGCTGGTTAGCAATGCATATCAAATTTTACTTCTTCTTAAAACTTGTTTAAACATCTAAATACGCTAATATTTTACCAAATTTTCAATCTTGAATTATAAATATCAGTAATTCAGCAGGATAAGGGAATAATAATCTCGTTAATATTAAAATTATTTTATTCAAATCAGTCAAATAACTATTAAATAACTGCTAATTATTATAAATTTTAACGTAGAATCTTATAATAGTTGACAATTCAACTTTTCTGTTACCTATTTGATAAAAATAATAGGTTACAGGAATTTATTTGTGAAATATTTAAGGTAAGTCTATATTTGTCGACTGTTTAACAAATTTTAACAGACTCTGTTTTAAAACTTTTAATTAATAGCAAAATTTATGAAACACAAATTACTCAGCTTAATTTTTGTGTTAACCTGCATGATTAGTGTAGCGTTCGCACAAGATCGTCAAGTGAGTGGTAAGGTAACTTCGGTTACTGACGGAGCACCATTAAGTGGTGTATCAGTAGCGCTAGTGGGAACTAGTATTGCTACTCAGACAGACGCAGATGGAGGTTACACGATTACTGTAGCGGACGGTAAGACGGTATTGAACTTCTCATTTGTAGGATATACTTCTAAAAGAGTAGATGTTGCTAACCAAACAACTGCCAATGTACAATTAGTAGAAGATGAAATGTCTTTGGATGAAGTTGTCGTTGTAGGTTATGGTAGCACAACCAAAGAAGCTTTTACAGGTTCTGCAAAAAAGGTTGATGGTACGAAATTGCAACAAAAGAACACTTCAAACGTATCGCAGGCAATCGCTGGTGAGGTAGCTGGTCTTCAAGTGACCAATACTACAGGTCAGCCAGGTACTGCTTCAACAGTACGTATCCGTGGTTTTGGTTCGGTTAACGGTAACCGTGACCCATTGTACGTGGTGGATGGTGTGCCTTTCTCAGGTAACATTACTTCCATCAATAATGCAGATATCGATAATGTAACGGTATTGAAAGATGCTGCTGCAACTGCTATCTATGGTTCTAGAGGTGCCAACGGGGTAATCGTAATCACCACTAAAACAGGTAGAGGTCAGAGCTCATTTATTGAAGCTGATGTTAACTTCGGTACAAACATGTCTTTATTGCCTCGTTATGATGTGATCAAATCTCCTGAAGATTATATCGGGTTAAGCTGGGAAGCTATGTACAACGAAGGTGTATTGGCTGGTGAAGACGGTGCTGCTTATGCTAACGAGTACTTATTCTCAGATAGAGGTATCAATCCATTGAACAACCTTTGGAACGTAAGTTCAGTGTCTGATCTAATCGATCCTGTAACTAGAAAGGTTAAAAACAATGTAACTAGAAAGTTTGATCCTGAAAACTGGGAAGATCATGCTTTCCAAAATGCAGCTAGAACTGACCTTAACGTTAGGTTCGGTGGTGCAACAGATAAAACAAACTACTTTACCTCATTCGGATACTTAGGTGACAAAGGTTACTCAATCAACTCTGATTTCGAAAGATTTACAGGTCGTTTGAGCTTAGACCATAAAGTGACCAACTGGTTGACAGTGGGTATGAACACCAACTACTCGAAAGTAGAAAGAAATACAGGTGGTCAATCGGAAGACTCAGGAAGTATTTTCTGGTTCGTTGACAACATCCCTTCTATCTATCCTTTGTTTGAGCGTGATGAAAACGGAAACAAAATCGATGATAACATCTTCGGTGGTTATGTATACGATTATGGAACGAACTCAGGCCGTAAATTTGGTTCATTAACCAATGCGATCGCTGATGCAACTTATGACATCAAACGTCACAAACGTAATGAATTGAACGGTAGAGCTTATGTTAACTTCAATATCATTGATGGTTTGACATTTGAAAACTCCTTAGGTATCCAATACTATAACAATATCTACAATGACCGTGCAAACAAATTCTACGGAAGTTCGGCATCTCAAAACGGTTCATTGTACCAAAGTCGTACAGAGCTTAACTACTTCAACTTATTGAACTTATTGCGCTATAGAAAAGATTTCGGTGATCACTCATTGGAAGCATTGGTAGCACATGAGGCTGTTAAGTGGGAAAGCAATATCTTGAATGCCTCTGGTTACAACTTAGTGGACAACAACATCCTTGATTTCAATAACGTAATCGTTTCTAACCCAGTTAAATCGTACACGGAAGCTTACGCTTTGGAAAGTTACTTCGGACAGGTTAACTACGATTACAAAAATAAATACTACTTATCCGGAACAGTTAGAAGAGATGGTTCTTCAAGGTTCAAGAAAGATAAATGGGGAACTTTTGGTTCATTAGGTGCTGGTTGGATTGTATCTAACGAAGACTTCATGCAAGACCAAGATATTTTCAATTTCTTGAAATATAAAGTTTCTTACGGTGTTCTTGGTGAGCAAGCTGGTGTTGGTTACTACCCAGGTTACGACTTGTACAGTGTAGATAACTTGAACAACAACCCTGCATTCTCATTCGTAACTAAAGGTAACGAGGACTTGACTTGGGAAACTTCCAAAATGTTCCAAACTGGTATCGAGTTCGAATTAGGTAACTATATCTCTGGTACAATTGAGTACTATGTGAAAAATACCGACAACTTAATCTTCGATAGAGGTGTTGGTCCATCAATCGGTTACCCTACAATCAAAGTAAACGACGGCCAGTTAAGAAACCAAGGTATCGAATTTGATTTAGTAGGTCACATCCTTAAAGGTCAAGATTACTATTTAGATCTAGGTATCAACGGTGAGAGTTTCAAAAACAAAATCACTAAAATGCCTATCGAACCTTCCACCAACTTACCTAAGGAAATTGATATCCAAGGTGTTTATGGATGGTCTAAAGATCACTCTCTATACGATTTCTACATGAGAGATTTCGTTGGTGTAGATGCTGAAACTGGTGAGAGCCAATTCAAGGTGTTCTATACGGACAACAATGCAAACGGTCAGTTTGACACTGGTGAGCAGATCACTTCATTGGCTTTGTTCGACAACCCAGAAAATAAAGAGATCAAAGAAGGAACTACAACAGTATACTCTGAAGCAACTCAACATTATGTTGGTAAATCTGCTATCCCTAAATTAAGAGGTGCAGTGAACTTGAGAGCAGGTTACAAAGGTTTCGATTTAAGCGTACAGATGTTGTATAGCTTAGGTGGATATGCTTATGACGGTGCTTATGCAATCTTGATGAACAATGATGTGATCGGTGGTAACAACTGGCACACGGATATGTTCAACAGATGGCAACAGCCTGGTGATATCACCAACGTTCCAAGATTGAATAATGACAATGATGTTGGTGTAAACTCTTCATCAACTAGATTCTTGACATCTGCAAATTACTTGATGTTGAACAACGTAAGATTAGGTTACAACTTCAAAACTAATGTGTTAGATGCTATCGGTGCAAAAGCATTAGGAATCTGGGTTTCTGCAGATAACTTGGCTATCGCTTCAGCGAGAAAAGGATTCAATCCTTCAACTCACCAAGCTGGTTCATCAAGTATGTACAGATACTCTCCTTTATCAACTGTAAGTGCAGGTTTAAGAGTTAAATTTTAATAGTTAGATAAACAATGAAAAAGTCATTAAATATAGTGTTGATTTCATCCCTGTTGTTTACTGCTTCTTGTAGTAAAGACTTCTTGGATGAAAAACCAACAGAAGAACTTTCAACCGAACAGTTGGAAGAAGCTGCAAAACAAGACCCTGCTTTGTTAAAAGGTAATATTGCAGGTCTTTATTCAACCATGTACAATTTATTCTCTGCGCAAGGTGCCGCTGAAGAGAGCCATGACGACTTTGGTCAAAAAGGTTATGACATCTATACAGACATGTTGTGTTCTGATATGGTATTGGCTGGAAGAAACTATGGCTGGTATGATCAAATCGCGCGTTACATCACGACAACTGATTATACTAAATTAGAAGCTAGCCACGCTTGGAAATATTACTACAAAATCATTTTCGCTGCCAATACTGTTATTGATGCTTTGGGTGGTACAGATGTGGAAATTCCTGCTGAAGATATCGAACAAAGACATATTATGGGTCAGGCTAAGGCGATGAGAGCTTATTCATATTTCTACCTAGCAAACTTATATGCTAAAGAGTATGGTACTGGTTCTGAAATGATCTTACCGATCTATACTTCTACTGATCAGCCTAACCAACCTTTGTCAAGCACCAAGGATGTTTATGACCTGATTGTTTCTGACCTGAATACGTCTATTGCTTACTTAGACAACTTCAACAGAACAAGTAAAGATCAGATCAACAAATACGTAGCAAAAGGTTTGTTAGCTTATGCATTAGGTGCTAGAGGCACACAAGCTGATTGGCAACAAGTGGTTACTTTGACCAATGATATCTTGGCCAATGGAGGATTCCCTTTAACTACAAAACGTGAATCTGCTGCTATCCTAAATGAAAATGGTATTGTAACAAACCCTGAGTCTGGTTTCAACAATGTAAATACTCCAAGTTGGATGTGGGGTGTTGACTTGACCTTAGCGAGTAACCTTGACTTGGTTTCTTGGTGGGGACAGGTAGATTACTTTACCTATAGCTATGCAGCTGCAGGTGACCCTAAAACTATCGATAAAGGTCTTTACGACAAAATTCCTGCTGATGACGTGAGAAAATCTCAATTCAACGCTAAAAACTTAATGCCAATGAACAAATTCTTTGCACCAGAGCGTAAAGCAATGGGTCAAAGAAATGTGGTTACGGATTATATCTATATGCGTGTGGATGAGATGCAGATCTTGAACGCTGAAGCTTATGCGAACTTGAACAATGCCGCTTCTGCTGCTGAGTCTTTGAAAAAAGTAGTGAGCCTAAGAAAAGCAGATGTAACCTATATTTCTAACCTTTCTGGCCAAGCTTTGAAAAATGAAATCTATTTACAGACTCGTATCGAGTTCTGGGGTGAAGGAAAAAGTTACCTAGCGATGAAACGTAATAAAGCGACCATCACTAGAGGTTCAAACCACCTTTCTTTCCCTGGTCAATCTTATAGATACAATGATGAGAAATTGACTTTCCCAATCCCTCAAGTGGAAATTCAAAATAACCCTCAAATTTAATAGACTAATTTTTAATTGCTATATAAGCCTTCAGGATTTCCTGAAGGCTTTTTTTATTTCCGAAAATCCTATCCCCCAGACAGCGCTTTTCCCTCTTCGATGATCTTAAGGATATGGGTCAATTCCGCCCTGATTTTCATCTCCTCCTGATCAGGTTTTATTCGAGACATATTCGAGACATATTCGGGAATCATTCGGAAATCTCCCCAGTATTTTCCGAAGATTTTCTGAACAGGAACTGAGTAAGGATTGACGCATGTAGCCAAAGTTCCGAATGTGTCTCGAATAAGACTAGGTTGAATTTGGCAGTTCTTGAAATTAATAGATACAAAACTTGTTTTTCACCCTAGCTGTTTTTCATTATTCCCATTTCTGCTCAATAACTATCGGAATTTATACTAAAGCGCAATAATTGAAGGTTAAAATTAATCTAAACAATAGATATTGGTTGAGGTTTCAAGTTTATTTTTCGGATAATTTCCTTAAAATTAACAAATACTACCTAATGTTCTTGATTATATTAAAAATATTAACGAAATTTAGAATATATAGTTAATAAAGTTATTTCGAGCCAATTTCAAGTTAATATTTAAACAAATATTAAGTATATATAAACTTTTATTACTAAACAATTAATTTATGAAACAAAGACTACTCAAATTTATTTTTGTGTTCATATGCCTGTGCGGAACAGCGTATGCGCAAGATCGAGAGGTTACTGGGAGGGTAACTTCAGCGAGTGATGGAACGCCATTGGCAGGAGTGTCGGTAAGTGTGGTTGGTACTTCTGTAGCAACCCAGACTTCAAGTGACGGTACCTACAACATTTCAGCCAATGCAGATGCATCATTGCGGTTTTCCTATGTAGGTTATCAGAGCCAAACGGTGAAGGTTGCCGGCCGAACCAGTATTAACATGGTGCTGAATGCGGGCGATGAAGCCATCGAAGAAGTATTGGTGACCGCACAGGGTATTGAGCGAACAGCCAAATCCATTGGTTATGCAACCCAGAAGGTCGGTGGGGAAGACCTAGTTCAGCGATCGGAAACCAATGTTTTGAATTCATTGCAAGGAAAGGTTGCAGGGGTGACGATCGGAAGTGCTTCTGGTCAGCCAGGTTCTTCGACCAATATCAATATCCGTGGTATTACTTCCTTTGGTGGTAATAACCAACCATTGATTGTTGTCGACGGGATTATTTTCAGTAATGATACCGATAACAGCCAGAATACCTTGTTTGGTTCTCAACCATCCAATCGTTTGAATGATATTCCACCGGACAATATCGAGTCGATCAACATCCTGAAAGGGCCTGCTGCCTCTGCACTATATGGTTCAAGAGCGTCAGCAGGGGTCTTGATGATCACGACGAAATCGGGTAAAGGCTTGGGCGGTAAGACCGAGGTAACCTTAAACTCTTCCATGAACTTCCAAAATGTGGGTTATCTCCCGAAATTTCAGGACATGTATGGACAGGGTTCACAGAACATCTATAATAACCAATCTACACTTTCATGGGGACCAAGATTTGGATCCGTGGATGAAGTAATCCAAGGGGGTACAGGATTAACGGTGCCTTATAGAGCGTATCCAAACAATATTAAAGATTTTTATAAAACAGGATCTTTTTATCAAAATTCATTGAACCTTGCTGGGGGCGATGAAAAGTCCAATTTTGTTGCAGGTGTGTCAAGTACCATTCAGAAAGGTATTGTTCCGGAAAGTAAGTACAACAGACATACTGCCAATATTGGTGGAAGCAGGAACCTGGAAAATGGAATTAAGATCAGTGGTACTATCAATTATGCTAAAACTAGCCAGCGCGGAGCGACCATGGGAAATGGTGGTAGTGCTTTTGGACAGATTACCCGTATCCCTATTTCCTATGATCTGCACGGTACACCTATATTAAGCCCTGCTGGTCAAAGACAGTATTTCTTGCCAACGCAAAACAGTCCTTTATGGAGTATACAGAATGAGTTTTTCCAATCCGAAGTAGACCGTGCCTATGGTAACTTGGTTGTGGGCTATGATTTCACAGATTGGTTGAGTGCTTCCTATCGGGTTACTGCTGATACCTATTTTGACCAGAGGTCGCAGATCCAAAGGCCGGGTGCTGCCCGTGCACCACTTGGTACCATCGATGAAGACACGAGGTTCAGAAGTGAACTAAATGGAGATTTGATGATCACGGCCAAAAAAGATGATATTTTTATGGAAGGCCTGGATGCAAACCTGCTTTTAGGTCAAAACATCAATAGTCGTTCTTATCGATATTCAGGGGTAATCGGTAGTTCATTGGCTATTCCAATGTTTGACAATGTGAGCAATGCCTCTGTATTTACTTCGTCTTATGCAGGAAAAACCTTGCGTAGATTGATCGGTTATTATGGTCAGTTGAGCTTAGGATATAATGATTACCTATTCTTGGAATTGACCGGAAGGGCGGATCAATCTTCGACGCTTCCTGAAAAGAACAACACCTATTTTTATCCATCTGCCTCTTTGAGCTTTGTCCCTACAACCGCCTTTGAAAATTTACGAGGAGAAATCTTATCCTATTGGAAAATCAGGGGTAATGTGGCAAGGGTAGGCCGTGATGCCGATCCTTATCTGTTGAGTTCCGTTTATGGTCCAGCAGGATATGGTAACAATACAGCCAATATCACTTTCCCATTATCTGTTGGGGGTAGCAGTATTACAGGGTTTCAGATTGGAAGTACAATAGGGAACCCTGAATTAAAGCCTGAATTCGTGACTTCCTATGAAGTGGGAACTCAATTGGGCTTGTTCAATAATAGAATAGACTTGGATTTTACTTATTTCAGTACCAGAAGTGCGAGCCAGATTTTTGATGTAGCGGTGTCAAATTCATCGGGATACAATTCCTTTACCTCGAATATCGGTGAAATGACAAATAGGGGTATTGAGGTTTTGCTAGGGGGATACCCAGTTCGAAAAGACAATTTTAGCTGGCATATCAACTTCAATTTTACCAAGATCAGAAATAATGTCGTAGCCATTTTTGGCAAGGAGCCAGTCGGCGGTGATGAAGTCACCAGTACGGTAATTCCGGGTATCAATAGTTTTATCGGTATTGCACCATCCATTGCTGAAGGGTATCCTTATGGTGTCATCGTTGGTGCGCAGCATGCCCGTAACGATGCGGGTCAGTTCCTGATCAATCCTGTAACCGGTGGATTTGCGCCTGCAATAGGAAATAGAGTGATCGCCAGTCCGCAAAAAGATTACACCTTAGGATTTACTAACACCATCAATTATAAAGGCTTAAGCTTAATGGCTCTTTTTGATATCCAAAAGGGTGGTCAGATTTTCTCTTTCTCGCAAGTGGATATGCGCAGCGGTGGTATGGTAGATATTACAGCCGTAGACAGGGATAAGCCAAGGATCCTTCCTGGCGTTATCGAAATCAAGGATGCAGATGGAAACGTGACGGGATATAGACCAAATGATATTCAGATATCTTCACAAGCCTATTGGCAGGGCCTAGGCGGTATTGGTTCAGAGGCTGCGGTGTTTGATGCCACCTCTTACCGTTTACGAGAGGTTTCCTTGAATTATACCTTGCCAAACTCCTTATTGCAGAAAACTCCATTTGGACAGATATCCGTAGGGGTAAGCGGTAGAAATCTTTGGATGTTTGCACCGGGTTTCCCTGGTGATCCTGAGATGAATACACAAGGTGCCGGTAATGTTCAAGGTATGGACCTGAACGGAGCGCCAACCGCCAGAAATTATGGATTTAATCTAAGAGTTACCTTCTAAAAATTGAACAATGAAAATCATAAAAAATAATATACGGAAAATATCGGTTTTTGTTCTGTCGCTTTCCTTAGTCGGCTGTAGCAATTTCCTTGATGTCAATGATACACCAAATAACCCATTGAAAGTGCCTGCAGCGACTTTGCTGCCGACGGCGCTTGCAGGTACTGCATTTGCCAATTCCAATGAATTGAACAGGTTTGCTTCTACGATCATGAGTGTTACTGCTGGAGCTTCTGGAAGCCCTGCTGGTTGGGATCGCTATATTACGAGCGGCGATGATTTTGGTAACCAATGGTCTTATGAACTGTATGGTGGCGCCATGGTCAACTATCGTAAACTGATCGATGTGGCTAATCAAGATAATGGCCCTGCCTATTCGGGTGTTGCCAAGATCATGTTGGCCCTTACTTTTGCCATGACCACCGATGTCTGGGGCGATGTACCCTATTATGAGGCTTTGATTGGTGATCAGGGTAAAACCACACCGGTGTTAACCCCACAAAAGGATATCTATTTGGGCAATGTTGAAGGTTCCTTAGGAAACCTATTTGACTTGGTTCGCTCCGGTCTTGCAGACCTCGAAAAGGAGAGCCCATTAAGTCCTCGAGTGGATGATATCGTGTATGGCGGAAATATGGAAAGTTGGAAGCGTGCAGGAAACTCCTTGTTGTTGAAATTAGCCATGCAGATCAGTGCTGTAGAGCCGGCACAATCTAAGGCAATCCTGCAGGAGATCATCAGCAAGAATTATTATATCAATAGTAATTCGGCAAACCTAGCGGTAAACTTTGGTGGACAGGTTGGAAGTCAGGCTCCCATTTGGACGTTGACCCATAACTCCCTATTCCAAAATGACCTGTTGATCAGTACCCGTTTCGTGACCTTATTGACCGATAAGAAGGATCCACGTCTTGAAAGGTTTGTGACCAAACCTACCGGTGAATATGTGACCCTAGATAATGGTTTTGCAGGTACAGCACCTCCATTCAATGACAGGTCTAAATATAATGTCTATGTAACTGGGCAAAGTGGTGAGGGACCAACCCGTTTGATCACCTATGCACAGACCTCCTTTATCATAGCAGAAGCTATTGTTCGCCATGGGATTGCTGGGGATGCCCAGGCTATGTACCAACAGGGAATTCGTGCTTCGATGTCGGATGCAGGGGTAACATCCGCTGTAATTGATAAGTATTTTGTTGATAATCCTGCAGAAGTGACCTTGACAGGAACCGCTGCCCAAAGGATCGAGAAAATCATTACCCAAAAGTATATTTCCCTGTTCTCAAACGGATTGGAACAATGGAACGATTGGAGAAGGACCGGTTATCCTGTCTTGGCAGAACATCAAAATGCAGCAGGTATTGATGGAACCAGACCGGTGCGCGCAGTTTATATATTTGCAGAACAGCAACGTAATCCGAACTTTCCACAGGGAAGTGATGTGCCAAATTCGAATGTAAAAGTATGGTGGGACGCTAATTAAACTATAATCGATGAAAAATATAATCAATACTATCATAATTGCTCTTTTTGTCACGCTTTTTTCAGCTTGCAAAAAAGAGTATACAGACCTATATAAAGATAATAGGCCTGATATTCCGGTTACCTATGAAGGTGCCACAACCTATGGGTTTAACCCTTACATCACGCAGCCGCTTAGCAAGAATGAGATCAGTTTTACGTTGACCATTCCATCAGGTTCTGGGAGGACAATTAAGGAAATTTCTAAGGTGCTGGGTGGAACGACAGCGGTTAATGCTGGAGGGGTGAGAGCGGGAACCTATATTGCTGCTCCCATTCCGGGAAATGGAACTAGGGCGGTCTTCAATACATCCATTGCTGCTTTTAAGGCCAGTAGCGCAGCCAATAGAACATTAGTTGAAAGATTTGAGACAAATGCTACGGCTACTCAATTACAGATTGCTTTTATGTTCCTGTTGAAACTGGACAATGACCAGGAAATTATCCCTGTTCAAGCGCAGGTTTGGTTGACAAAATAATGTATTCTTTACCAAACATAGATTAAAAAGAGAAAGGGGCAACATCTGTTGCCCCTTTCAAATTTCTATGATTTATCCTTATGCTTGGGCAGCTAGGATACTTAGTTCCTGTGCAACACGTCCTGCAATGTCTGCAAATGCCTTTGCCACAGGTTCATCCTGATCTAAGGCGATTGGGAAGCCATTATCTCCAGCATCGGCCACAGATTTAACCAATGGAATCTCCCCTAAAAACGGGACTTGGTTGTCTGCTGCTAGTCGCTTGCCACCGTCTTTTCCAAAAATATAGTATTTGTTGTCCGGAAGTTCCGCAGGTGTAAAGTAGGACATGTTTTCAATAACACCAATGATAGGCACTTTTACGCCTTCCATCTGGTACATGGCCATCCCTTTGATCGCATCAGCCAAGGCTACTTGCTGAGGTGTTGTTACAATCACCGCTCCTGCAATAGGATAACTTTGTGCCGTAGTGATATGGATGTCTCCAGTGCCTGGAGGCATGTCCACGATCAGGTAATCCAGTTCTCCCCAATCCGTGTCGCCAAACAATTGTTTGATTGCCGAAGTTGCCATCGGACCTCTCCATGGAATAGGTTGGTTCGGGTCGGTAAAGAAACCAATGGACAGAAGCTTTAACCCGTACCTTTCGACAGGTACGATCCTGTTTTTACCATCTGGACCTTGAGAGGACTGCGGTTTTGCACCTTCCACACCAAACATCAATGGAACCGAAGGGCCATAGATATCGGCATCCAATAATCCGGTTTTTGCACCGGTATTTGCTAGGGCCAAGGCCAAGTTTGCTGCGACGGTGGATTTTCCTACGCCACCCTTTCCAGAGGAAACCAAGATGATGTTCTTGATGTTTTTCAATTGAGCGGTATCAACAGCGCGAACCCTCGCCGTCATGTTGATTTCAACTTCTACTTCCTTGGAAACAAATAAGGCAATGGCGTTTCGGCAGGCATGTTCAATATGTCCCTTTAGTGGACAGGCAGGTGTGGTGAGTACCACATCAAATTTTATTTTATTCGGTAATATTTCAATGTTTTCGATCATGTTGAGGGTTACCAAGTCCTTTTTTAGATCTGGTTCTTCCACATGACCTAAAGCATGTAAAATCTGTTCTTTAGTAATCATGGATTTAAATTAATTTAACAAAGCTAAAGAAAGAAGCTCAATATCTTGTCATAATGATGTTTTTAATGATTTTTGCATATTTTTACCATAATCTTCGGTTTTCACATTAATATATGTTAGACGTAAAAAATATCAAGATTCCCGATTTCAGTTTCGTTAAGAAGAGATGGTTCATTATAACTGCAGCAAGCATTTTAGCCGTGTTGTTAATAGGTTTTATATGGGCGATGTCTGTGCGTGGGGATATGCTGAACAAGGCTGTAGCCAAGGTGCAGAAGAAATTGAAGGATGATTATGCATTGAATTTTGAAGTCCAAAAGTATGAATTTGCAGGTCTGACCACCGTAGATTTTCAACGGGTAAAGCTGATTCCAGATAGTGCAGAACAACTGGCCGCAATCGATGAGTTCAAAGTGTCTGTTAAATTATTCCCCCTACTTTCAGGAACGGTACAGCTGGATGAATTAGACCTTAAAAACGCGGATATTACCTTGGTCAAACATGATAGTGCTGCCAATTATGATTTCCTGTTCCGCAAGAAGTCTGAAGTAGACAGTACAAAAGAGGTGACCGAAACCAAGACCCTGGCCGAAACCATTGATAATCTTTTGAAGAGAGCTTTTCAGGCCGTTCCGAATAATTTAAATTTAGAAAATGTAAGCCTTTCCTTTCAAGATTCTTCTTCTACCCAGGTGGTGAAAATTCCTGAAGGGAAGATAGACGATGGTGACTATGATATCGATGTGTTCCTCAATGAACAGGAAGCAAAATGGAATTTTAAAGGAAATATCAATTCAAGCCGCCAGACGGCCAATGTAACCATATCATCGGATAATAAAGATGCACAGATACCCTTTATTGGGAGGCGTTTTGGCTTGAATGTGAGCTTTGATGAACTGAGTTTCCATCTGGATAATGTGGCTCGAAAGGGTAAGGAAAGTTTGGAGATGCTAGGTGGGGTCAGTGCCAAGAATTTAAGGGTGAACCACCATCGACTATCCGAAGAAACCATTGTTTTGCCGGGAGGTTCTGCAGATGGGGGATTCCTTGTCTCTGAAAATACGATCGAATTGGTCCAAGGTACCAAAGTGGAGGTGAAGGATTTTTCCTTTCAGCCAAAACTGAAGTTTACGCGTAAACCGAAGAAGATATTGGAGATGGCCGTGCATACCGGTATGTTCAAGGCCCAAAATTTCTTTGATGCACTTCCAGCGGGATTGTTTGAGAACCTAGATGGTATTCAAGTGGAAGGTGACATACAATATGACATGGATTTCAATGTGGATCTTGACAATCCGGATGAGCTGAAGTTTGCCTCCAAGATCGATGATAAAAACCTAAAGGTCAAGAAATGGGGGAAAGCTGATATTGCTGCCCTAAATGGTCCATTTGTCTATGAGGCCTATGAGGATACCCTTAAGATGAGGGATATAAAATTGGATGTTTCCAATCCTAATTTCACTCCTTTGGATCAGATTGCTTCGATCTTGAAGAAAACAGTGTTGAATACGGAGGATCCGTTTTTCTATAAACATAATGGTTTTGAACTGGAGGCTTTCCAGCTTTCCATCGTGACCAACATCAAGGAGAGAAAATTTAAACGTGGAGCCAGTACAATCTCCATGCAGCTGATCAAGAACCTGTACCTGAACCGGAACAAGACCATGATGCGGAAGTTTGAAGAAATCCTGCTGGTCTGGCTCATGGAGCAATCCAAGCAGGTCAGCAAAGACCGCTTATTGGAAGTATACCTGAATATCATCGAATGGGGTAAAAACGTATATGGCATCGCAGAAGCTTCAAAATATTATTTTGGCAAGAAGCCTTCAGAACTGACCATCGGGGAGAGCTTGTACCTGTCTAGCATTATTCCTAGACCGAAAACTGGTCTTTCATCCTTCGATTATACTGGCCACTTGAAACCTTGGGTGATGAAGCATTTCAATACCTATGGCTATATCATGAATAAAATGAACCAGTTGGAAGGGGAGAACGTTCCTGGAAATTATGGATTCTATCAAGTGGAACTACAGCCTAACCTACGTCCGCCAAGGCCTAAGGGAGTGCCAGATTCCATGATGAACCATGATGATATCAAGGATATGGTAGATGAAATCGATAGGGAAGAGCAGATCCGCAAATCCTTATTGGAGAAACTTTTTGGTAAAGGCAGTTCAAAACAAAACGATTAATCATGAAGAATATATTTATCGACGATTTGGAATTTGAGCTCATGATTGATTATGAGCAAATCCAGAAAAGGATCCGCCTGATTGGAATTGATATCAACCTGAGGTATGAAGACCAACATCCTGTATTTGTCGGCGTATTGAATGGCTGCTTCATGTTTATGGCAGACCTGATGAAGCAGGTGCATATTCCCTGTGAAATGTCTTTCGTGAAGCTGGCATCCTATGCTGGGACCGATCAAGGCGAAATACATGAGCTGATAGGAGTGGGCATGTCGCTGGAAGGCAGGCATATCGTAATCGTGGAGGACGTGGTGGATTCGGGCCGTTCTCTGGTCCATACCATTGAAGCATTGGAGCGATTAGGGGTGGCCAGCATATCCGTTGCGACCTTGCTGTTAAAGCCCGATTGCCTATTGTACTCCTTCGACAATATCATGTATGTGGGCTTTGAAATCGAGAAAGAATTTGTTGTAGGCTACGGACTGGACTATAACGGGCAATGCCGTAACCTTCAAAATATCTATAAAAATATCCCCCGTACCGGTGCTATCTAAAGCTGCATGTGGTTAGGTGATCATTCACCATGCCAACGGCCTGCATATAGGCGTAACAGGTGGTGGACCCAAAGAACTTTATGCCTCGTTTCTTAAGGTCTTTAGCGATGCGGTCTGAAAGCTCCGTCGTTGCGACAGCATCCTTTAATGATTCCAGTTTGTTGATGATAGGTTTCTGGTCTGGAAGAAAGCTATAGAGATAGTTGTAAAAGCTCCCAAATTCCTTTTGGATATCCATAAAAGCTTTTGCGTTATGGATCGTACTGTTTATTTTCAAGCGGTTTCTGATAATGCCGGGATCCTGCAATAGCCTTTCCACATCTTCCTCTGTATATTTCGCTATCTTCTTGTAATCAAAATTGGAGAAAGCCTTTTTGTAGCCCTCTCTTTTTCTCAGGATCGTAATCCAGCTAAGACCAGCCTGTGCAGACTCCAAGATCAGGAATTCAAACAATACTTTGTCGTCTTTTACTGGTTTTCCCCACTCTTTGTCATGGTATTCTTGGTACAATTCATCCGTGCCGCACCAGCCGCATCTTACAATTTCTTTTTTACTCATATTTTCAATTTCTAAAGCAATTATTTTGTCCTAACTTTACGCCTTTCATGAAGCACATCAACAGATTTTATATGATATGGGTTTTAATTTTTAGCAGCATTTTCTTTGCTCCTAAAAGTTATGGCCAAATATTGCCTGTTGACTCTCTGCTGTTAGTGGATTCCGTTGCTATCAAAGACTCTCTTGCACGAGTGGCCATCTTTGAGTCCTTGGACAACAACCTTAAAAATAGTCAAATTATTCTTTTTCCTGATAAGGGAATCAATTATTTAAAAGTAGCGTATGATTCTACGCTAAAAAGGGGAAATCAAGATCTTTATTTCGGGATTGAAGAAGTTGGGAAGCACCATAAACAGTCTGCCTTGCAGGACGGGATAGAGAAGAGCAATAGGCCTGCATGGGTCCTGTTGATCGTATTCCTTTTGTTCTTGATGTTAGGAGTGCTACGGATTGTATTTCCGGTAGAGCTTAAGATTATAGTCGATGCCTATTACAAAGAGCGGTTATTGCTTCAGGTCAGTAAGGAAGATAACCTAGCGACCTCTTGGCCATATATCTTTTTGTATGCCGTTTTCAGTTTGTCCTTGGGTTTGTTTGTCGTGGTGATCATGTCAAGCTTCGGCGACAAAAATTATCTTACTTTTGAAAACTTCCTGAAGAACTCCGGATTCATCGCTTTGCTGTTTATTGCAAAGATCCTGATCATCCGCTTTGTATCATTTGTATTTCAATTAGAAAAAATTGTAAGGGAATATATTGCAATTCTTTACTTAGTTTATTTTAATAGCATGTTTTTCCTAATGCCCTTTTTGTTGGCTGTAGTGTTTATTCCTGCATATTATTTTCAAACTATCTCAATAATTTACATTTGTATTGTAATTATTTTATTCTCGTATAGGTTTATTAGGACTGCTTTTCACCTGTTCGGTCATTTCAAATTTTCTATTTTTTATTTAATTCTTTATCTTTGCAGTCTCGAATTAGCACCAATTTTGATATTAGTGAGGTCACTAAGTAATTAAGAAAGAGTATATGCAGATTGATGTAGAAAGATCCAAAAAAGTAAAGAGCATTTTAGTTACTTTACCAAAGCCTGAAAACGATAAATCTCCCTACTTCACACTAGCCGAGAAGTATAATTTAAAATTAGACTTCAGAGGGTTCATCCATGTTGAAGGCGTCTCTGCAAAAGATGTCAGAAAAGAGAAGGTTAATTTTGCAGATTTTTCTGCAGTCATTTTCACCAGTAAAAATGCAGTAGATCATTTCTTTAGGGTATGTGAGGAAATGCGATTTGAAGTTTCTGCGGAACTTAAATATTTCTGTATTTCTGAAACCATTGCCTTGTACCTTCAGAAATACATTCAATATCGTAAGCGCAAGATTTTCTTCGGAAAGCAAACCGCTCAGGATCTTGAGGATGTCCTGAAAAAGCACAACAAAGAGAAATTCCTATTTCCTTGTTCAGACGTTGCCAATGAGGAAACTCAACGCTGGTTGCAAGAGAATGGATATGATTTCACACCAGCTGTGCTGTTCAAAACAGTGATATCGGACATCAAGGACTTAAAAGATGTGTTTTACGATATCATCGTGTTCTTCAGTCCTTCCAGTGTACAGTCCTTGTATGAAAACTTCCCTGATTTCGTACAGAACAATACCCGTGTCGCTGCATTTGGCGCTACTACTCAACAGGCATTATTGGAACATGGTTTGATCCTGGATATTCCAGCACCGACACCGAATGCTCCAAGTATGACAATGGCCATTGAGCAGTACATCAAACAAGTTAATAAGTAGGCAATCGCCCAAAATAATATTTAGGCTGTCCTGAGAAGGATAGCCTTTTTTTATGGTTTCCCGTAATGGGTCAAGAATCCTTCTATTTATCCCAGCTATTTGATCGTAAACCGATTATCAAGAAACACTTACAAATTTGATGTTTATCATTTTTTGATAAATATATTCTCCCTACATTACCAAAAAATAGTCATAAATATTCCCTTCATCTGGGTTGGGTATATTTATTGTAGAAATATTTTTTTTATGTTTGCATTAACTCAAAAATGGGAATATTGTGAAATTAAAACCTGTTAATAGTATATCTGGAATAGCTCCTAAAGACTTTGTTAGGGACTATCTGAATAAGAGTCAGCCTGTTATCATCAAGGACTTTATCAGTAAGGATAGCCCTTGTTGGAATAAGTGGAGCTACGACTATTTCAAGGAAATAGCGGGTAACGAAAAAATCGACGTTTATGGTCGGGAAGAGGAGTCACAAAACCATGCAGCAAGTCCTCCGGTTGGAAAGATGACCTTTGGAGAGTACTTGGATATGATCCGTAAAGAACCTACTGAGCTTCGTCTATTCTTGTTTAACCTTATGAAAATAAGACCTGAACTGAAAAAAGACGTCATATTCAATGATGTTACAGGTGGCAAGGTAATCCAGTGGTTACCTTATATGTTCTTCGGTGGTGAAGGTTCTGCAACTAGGAACCACTTTGATATTGACATGTCCCATGTATTCATCTCGCAATTCCAAGGTGCAAAGCGTATCTGGTTATTCCCGAACAACCAGTCTGACCTTATGTATAAATTGCCTTATAATTTCCATAGCATTGCCAACCTGAAAAAGAGCGATGTAAAAGATTATCCAGGCTTAGAATTTTTAGATGGTTATGAAGCGGTAATCAATCCAGGTGAGACCTTGTACATGCCTGCTGGATGGTGGCATTATATCCAATATGAAACTGAGGGATATTCTATCTCTGTCCGCGCTTTGGCGAATTCATTGAGCGAGAAACTGAAGGGTGCGAGAAACCTTTTCGTAACACGCCACTTTGATGACACCATGCGTAAGATCTTTAAAGATAAATGGCTTGATTATAAAATCGACACCGCAACCAAAAGAGCGAACAAAGCTATCAGAAAATATAAGAAATAAGCGAATAGCTATAAAAAGAGAAGGGTTCCAAACATTGATTGGAACCCTTCTCTTTTTAATTAAACAAACTATGGTGTTTCAAATCCATATTTCTTATAGATCGCTTTTGCTTCATCAGATTTCATAAAATCAACAAAATCTTTTGCTGCTTGGGCTCTTGGAGCGTTCTTCATCTCGGCGATCATGTATGTTGCTTTGATATTCTGGTCATTTGGTATTTCAACCATCTCTACAGGATGATCTAATAGCTTTTGATATACGACCTCCGAATACCAAACAGGAGCAGCATCAACCTCTTTGTAAAGGATTTTCATAGGGCTTTCCCTGTGGTGAATCTTGGTTAGGTAGGTTGATCCATCAGCTACTTTATCCTTCATGATGGTTTTCTCCAATTGGTCGCCACCCAACTTTTTATAAACTGAAACAATCTGTCTTCCTATACCTTCCCATGCAGGGTTAGGCATGGCAATCTTCACATCTTTCTTAGCTAAATCTTGGACCGTTTTTACAGTTTTAGGATTTCCTTGTGGAACCATGATCGCTAATTTATTGTAAGCATAGACTTCTGTTCTAGAGAAGTGACTTTGCATGCTGTCGATCCTGTTTTTGCCAGCTGCATAAACATCGGGTTTATGGGTAATCCTCATATTTCCTATGGTAATCGATCCACCTTCTATTTGTTTGGCCAAGATGCCCGGAGGCAAGGTTTCCACAAAGATCCTTTCATATTTGGGATGTTTCTTTTTGAAGGCGTCCAATAGATCATCCATGACCATAAATTGGTTTCCTGCAAAAAACACCACTAACTGCGGGTCTACGATATCACCAAACAGATCCGGAACATTGTCTATACCTGGAACGGTGAAATCAACTGCCGACTTTGGCGGCGTATTCCATGGTGGATCATACTGAAAAGGGTCTTGGGCAAATGCTTTGTTCATCAACAATATAACAGCAAGTAATAATATTCGTTTTAAATTCTTCATATATTCAATATTTCTACAATGGATTAACGTGTATTATGGTTTTACGATTACCCAGCCTTCTGAAGCACGGATGACCAATTCACCATTGCCACTCGGTACATAGCCGATAAAATCATATAATTGTTCTTTTTTCAGTTTTCTCTCCTGCAGAGAGTTTGTGCACTGAGCCACCGTAACTCCTTTATCGATCAGTTCTTTCAATGCTTCTTCATAGCCTGAGTCTTTTAACATCACTTCAGTACCGCCAGAGAAAGTTATCAACTCCACTTCAATCTTGTCCTTTAACCGTGGGTCATTCAAGACGTTCTTGATGTTCCTAAAGGCCTTTTTAACAACATCAGGATTGTTGCTGTCTAATTGATAGATGGCTTTATAGTGTTTATTGTGGGTTTCCGCTCCAACAAACTTGGCGTTTTCAATCAATTTGTTGTCAATTGATTTGCTTTGTGCCTTTACTAGGCTGCTAGTCATTAAAAATAGACTGCAAATAATAATTATATTTCTCATGCTTTTTAAAAATTAAAAGGTCCGTATTTATGTTGTTCTTCAGGTATTTTATCAGCGAAAGGTGGATAAGGGCTGTCCTTAGGTTTCTTGCTCAGATCAGGATAGTCGTTTTCTTTATTCACTTTGGAAGGCCTTTCAAAGGAATTGATGAAGGCCGCTACATCATATGCTTCCTCATCCGATAGGATAGGAGCATCAGCACTTGCTCCCAAAGGCATATTGCCCTTGATGAATTTAGCTGCGGTCAACATTCTACCCATGCCTGCGCCATCATTGAAGGAATCAGAACCCCAAAGTGGAGGGTATAAATAACCTTCCTCTGGTTCATCAGCTTTTTTAGGTAATCCCAGGCCGTTAGCTTGGTGACAGCTTACACATTGTGTCTTGAATACCGACTCCCCATGTTGAAGATCAGCCTTGCGGTCAGGAGTCTCTAGCTTCACGAAGCCTTGACCTTCTATCCTGCCTCCAACTTTAACATCTTTACTCAAGTGTTTGATATAACTCACGATGGCAATCATTTCCTTGCTTTCTGAGGGCAGTTTCTTGCCGTTCATGCTCCTTTCAAAGCAGCCATTGATTCTTTCCTCTATTGTTGCAACTTTGCCCTCACGGCCGCTATAAATAGGGAATAAGGCGCTTAAGCCGATGTAGGGTGCTGCATATTCCTTTGTTCCGCCATTAAGGTGACAGCTGCCACAGGCAAGATTATTGCCTGAGAACACATCGCCATGCTTGTTGTTGGGACCAAGGTATTTGGGCGTTTCTTTGATTAGCTTTTCCCCATAGGCCGCCATTTTCCCTTCCTCAGAATCAGGATAGGGTGCCATTTTAAAGTCTTTGATCAGGTTCACGGAATTGGTCGCCACGCTATCCTGCTTTTTGTCAGCAGCTAGTTTGGCCTTAAATATATTGGTGTTGAACCCCAATGCTTGCATGAGGACAACGAATACGATGAAAATAAATAAGCCTGCCACGATTTTGGTCTGTTTGGCAATCTTATTTACTTCCTTGAGAAGGTTTTGTGGTTTGTTTAAATCGTTTTCCATATGAACAAACTTAAGCTTGTTAATGGAGTAGCTAAAACGGTAAAATGTTATGGGCTATAACCTCAGGTTATCTTACTTTGTAAGTGATTGATTGATAAAGCGTATAAACTGTTTTGGAAGCCCTGACAGCTCCCCGTGAAGATGAACTAAATATAACTCTCTGTTGATTTCGAAGCCCTCAACTTCTATTTGTTTTAGAATTCCATTCTCCAATTCATTCTGAACGGCGTATTTGGATAGAATCCCAATGGCATTACTATATCGTATATATTGTTTAATTGATTCTGAACTCGACATCTGTACCCGATTCACCAGATCTCTGGCATTGATATCATTTTCACTAAACTTCTGGAATACGATGTCATTCGTTCCAGAGCCAGGCTCCCTGAAGATAAATTCCTGTTTTTTGAGCTCATCCAAGCAGATTGGCGATTGTTTAAATAGGGGATGGGTGGTTCTGGCAACCCAAATCAACTGGTCGTCCAGGATCTTGTTGTATTTCAGGGATTGGTCTTCAGCTATACCTTCCACAAAGCCCAATCCTATCTTCCTTTCATAGAGCCAGCGATCCACCTGAGCCGTATTGCCCGTAAACAGCTTGATATTGATCAGCGGGTTCTGTTCAGAAAACTTGGCAATTAGCTTCGGTAAGATATATTGAGCAAGGGTTGTGCTTGCTCCAATAACCAAATTTCCACGGATTTGATTGTTGAGCAGCCCCAGTTTATAATCAGCCAATTCATATTCATGGATGATGACCTTCACCGATTCCATTAAGGTTGCACCAGCCTCAGTCAACAGGATTCTGCTGCCATTACGCAAAAAAAGCGCCTGACCAATGGTATTCTCCAGTTCTTGAATGTGTTTGGAAACTGCAGGTTGACTGATATTTAGTTCTCTAGATGCTTTGGTAAAGCTTAAATCCCTCGCGGCATGATAAAAAACCTTGATTCTAAAATTGACTTCTAACATGGATATTCTTGCAAAATAAAGTTTTACCGCACCTAAGCTTCCTCTTCGGCCTTTTCTGCAACACTGTACTTATAAAACAAAGTGTACGGGTCTGAAGGATAAACTACAGCATCTGGATTATGTTTGAATGGTATCTCAGGATTGAACAGTTCCTCTAATGTTTCTATCAAGAAACCTTTAAATACCTTCTTCTGATCCTCCAAGATCAGGTCTTCAAAAACCAAACTACCACTTCTGTTCCTAAATAAGGTGCCATCTTCCCGCATACGTCTTGCAACATATAGATGTGGCTCCAATCCTTTCAGTCCTGAAACCTGTTCATAGACATAAGCGTAAAATAAGGTCTGCAATAAGGCTTTGTTTTCGGTGTTTTCGGCAAATACTTTATCCAAATTACCAAAAATAACTTGATCTGCCCCAGTTTTATAGTCCACAATCCGAAGTTTATGCTGTCCATTCTTCGTAATCACCTCATCCACACGGTCAATGATCCCATATAGATTGATCCTCTCAGGGGTTCCATCGATGTTGATCTCAAAGTCCAAATGGTAATCCACATCATTTTCCAACTCCACGATCTTGATCGATTCATATTGCTCCATATCATATTGCAGGTACATCTTGATGTATTCAGAAGATATTTTATGCATGATACGCTGCAAACTGTTCAAGTCTTCCAAGGCATGTAATTCCGATTCATATTGCCTGCCTATTTCCTGAATTACGATTGTGTCCACATTTTCAAGCGCTTTCTCCAATTCCGAAGTAGGAACAAAATCTTTATGGTCTAATATAGCCGTTAGAAGATGTTCCATACAGTTATGGATGACTGTCCCCAGTTTATTCATTTCAAATTCCTGAGATATGCTCGGTGGTTCTTTGATCTCAGCCACATATTTCAGGAAAAACTGCAACGGTGACATCAGGTAAGTAGTAAATGCCGATGCTGAAAGCGGTTTCTTATTGATGATATAACTCTCATAAAGCTTGTTCCAAATAGCTCCTTTTTTCTCGATGACCAATTCCTGAGGTTGATTTGGAAATAATAAAGGTTGTTGTTGGATATGGTTGATGAAATTAAATTTAGTTTCAAACATCAACTGCTTGATGAACCTACTTTCCTCGCCCGTACTGCTTTCATCCACGATTCCATTGTAGAATAGGTGTATATCATCGCTGTATTGGAAATGTCTATAAAATAAATAAGCAGAAAGAGCATCCTGGTTTTCTAAGACCGGAAGTCCGTATGCCTTACGTAAGTTATTCGGCAGAAAGGTGGGAGAGCTTGAGGTTTTCGGGAGAATTCCTTCATTGACCCCTAAAACATACACATGGTCAAAATTCAAACATCTGCTTTCTAGCAGACCCATGATCTGCAATCCATGAAGCTGATCCCCTTCAATCGCTGAATTGATCGGAGATAATGCTTTCTTGATCAGACCAACTTGGAATAGGACACTCAAGTTGCCCAGCTTTTCAAAACCCAGGTGCATCTGATTCAAAACCTTTTTGGTTTCGATCAAAAGATTGGATTCGATCAGTTTAGTCCTTCCTTCCAAGGCTAGACTGCTCAAAAGATCGTCGATAATATGGATCATTTGAGGGATAAGCTCTTCCGGATTATTTAATTTCCTGAAGAAATGTGGAAGCGCTGAACTACTTACGTCAATCTCAGCAATTGGAATTTCAAAAAGCTGCCTCTTGGCAGAATCCCGCTGTATATCTTGCCTCTGTTTTCTACTAACCCTGGTCATCGGATGGCTCAGGAAGGTCTCCAATAGCTGGTAGGGTATTTTTTCCTTTTTCTGTTGAGTGATCAATACTTGCACCTCTGCCCATAGATCCAGCAATCCATAGATAGCTGATTGGATCAAGGGATAACCCGTGGTAATATTGATGTCCATAATGGGTAGACTTTGCAGCAAGGGCACCAACAGACTTTCATCTGCCAATAGAATAGCGGCCGTTTCATTTTTGAAATCTATGTCTTTTAATGCCAGAACATCATGCAGCAATTTAGCCTCACTGTTTTTTCCAAGGCTTTTGTATAGGTTGACATCCGTATTCCGGTTGGCAATAAGATTTGGAGACTCTCCCAATGCATTGACTAGGCCGGTATTAAATAAGTTCCGACGAAGGAATAAACCTGCTTCCTGAATTTTATCATCCAGATAATGCGCATCCGCATCGAAGTAAAACAAGGCCAAGCCCTCTTCTTGCCACTTTTTGAACAATTGTGCTTCAGCTCTGTTCAAGGCATTGAATCCTACAAAAAGGACCTTCTTGTGCTCTCTGATAAAGTCTTGGTTCTCGGCTTTACCTTCGGCCAATTCCCGATATAGAATAGGGTAGTTGGTCTGCTTCTCGTTTTTTAATTTCTCCTGAAATGCTTTATACAGTTTTGGTAATCGCTTCCATAGTGCCAAAAAGCGCTGCTGAACAGCTGTATGCCCTTTCATGCTAAAGGATTTCCAAAACTGCTTGATGAAAGACTGTTGCTCTTCCGTGAAATGTTGAAAATGAAGGTCTATTTCAGTGCTGTCGAACAACTCCATATAGATCTGGTCTACCGGTACCAAATCATAATCGATCTGCCCAAAATCACTCAGGATGATCTCCGCAATAGGGTAGAACTCCTCCAGAGTCTCCGGATCACGACCTTCCTTGGTCAATAATTCGTTGTGCAGTTCAAAAAGGTAGAAGAACTGACTTAATGCCGTTGCCTGCAGATTGCTGCTTGATTGGGCAAAAAACTCTTGAATGGTAAAGAACTGTGGTGACCAAATGGCCTTTCCATATACATCTACCAAATGTTTTTTCAGATAGGTAATAGGCCTCTTGTTATTGAATACAATGGCAATATCTGATATATCTTGGCCAAACTTAGCCTGAATGTCTTCTGCAACGAGTCTTAAAAATGCTTTTTCCATGTTCTTTCCTTATTTCACCTCCACTAATTCTTTCGATTTAGCGTAGTATAGATAGCCTTTGATATGGCCGTAACCTACATTGCTCAATGCATTCATATATCTTCCTACCTGCGTTTTATGATTGATATAATCTCCTTGTGTAAATTTAAAGTCCAATACGATGGTTTCCTGATCATTGGTAAACACCTTGTCTGGTCTTTGGGTACTGCCATCCTCCAGGATGATGCTGGATTCATTCCACACCTTATAATTACCCGTCAGCCATTGGTTAATGATTGGATGGTTCCAGATCTGTTGTATTTCTTCCAAGAGAAGGTCCTTCTCTTCCCTGGCCAAAATACCTTCCTCAATATATTGGTTTACCAGTTTGTCGATTTCCGATTCATCCTTTACCAGCGAGACGATCTCATGCGCCAATACCCCATATTGTGCAGCCTTTTCCATCATCAAAATGGTGTTGATATTCCTTGAGGTCGATTTTTCCAAAGCGGTTTCTAGAGCTAAAGATTGTGGATAATCCTTCAGTTCAATTTTTATGCTCGCTTCAGTTTCCTTCTTCTTGTTTGACTGCTCAGAGGCTAATGGCTCATCCAAAAGGGTAAATTCATTGTTCTCTAATCGGAATGGAGAATTGCTGGCAGTTAGCACCTGAATCAAAAGGTCTGAAATAAAATCATTCTTGACCTCAGAACCCAGTATCTCACCAGTTTTCTTGTCAACCTCATCCTTAAATTGTGGTGCAGTAATATAGAGATGGCTTTTTGCCCTTGTGGTTGCTACATAAAAAGTATTTAGGGCATCCATATAGTTAAACAGCATCTCTTCAAAATATTGTTTGTAAAAGATCGACTTACCTAAGGTTTGGGTATATTTTACAGGAATTTTTCCGAGTTCTGAAAAGGGAGAATCCATTACATCTATCCAAAAATCACCATTGGTCAGACCATCTAATTTCCAGGAAGAGAATGGAATCATCACCACCTCATAGGCCAATCCCTTAGATTTATGAATCGTGCTAACCTCTATCGCATCGACCTTGCCACTTGATGGCAGTACAGCCCTTTCGCCATCTTCATCCCAATATTCCAGGAACTGTATGATTCCACGTTCCCCTTGTGTGGAGAAAGCTGTAGCGATATCCTTGAAGGCTAAAAGGTATGGTAAATGAATACTTCCTTCATTCCCTAATTGATAAACATCGATCAGTTTTTCTACCAGATGGACCAATGGCATTTTCTGCAATTGACTCCATGAGTCTATCAATGTAAGCGGAAGAACATCCGACAGTTCCTTGATATTGTTGTCCTTGAACTTCAGCCATACCGATTCCTCGAAGTTGGATTTACCCTGCGCCAATTGGAAAAGATAAGCCATGTTGGCAAGGTGTAAAACGTGTTTCTCCGATTGAAAAACCAATGACCTTAAGGTTTCAATGATCAGATTGACGGCATGGTTCGATATTAGACTTAGGGCGTCTCCAGAGATGACCTCAAAGTTCAGGTTCTCGGTGTTTTTGAAGCGCATCAGTTCTTGGATGACCAATTTTGCCTGCGCATTGCTCCTGACCAGAATCCCAATATCCGCTGGCTTATATTTTCCAGTCCTGATCCATTCGGCAATCTTGGAACAAAGGGCCTCTACCGAAGCCTCCATCACTTGATTGTTCCGCGCTCGACCATCACTGACTGGGAAAAAGGAGATTTCAATATTTCCCATGGGTTTGCCGGTCTGAAGCTTTCTTTCAGGGATCAGTTGCCTGCTGTTTTGATAAGCTTTTTCAAGTAAGCTATTGTTGCCCGTAGCATTCCACCAAGTCATGCCTTCCTCGCCCAAACTTTCGCCAACTTTCTCGTTCAAAACTTGCTGTAATAGACTAGGGATCTTTTCGTATAGGTAGTTATTGAAATTAATGATATTCGGAAGGCTGCGGAAATTTGTGTCCAAGGTTCCGTTATCAATAAATTCATTTATCTGATTTTCGTTCAGGTGGAAATTCTGCGAAACCTGCTGGTCGATCTGTTGCAAAAGGATTCGCCAGTCCCCGTTTCGCCAACGATAAATACTCTGTTTCACATCGCCTACCACTAAATGTTCTGCAATCTTGCCCGTAGCATCAGCAAGAGCATTTAGGAGCAATGGGCTATAGTTTTTCCATTGTATTCGTGAAGTGTCCTGAAACTCATCAAACAGGAAGTAATTGTATCGGTTGCCAATCTTTTCCCAGATAAAGGTCGGGTCACTGTGTTCATCCAAGCCCAATTTGTTCAATAGTATCTGTGCATCCGAGATCAATTGTGCAGAGTTTTCCTTTCTCCATTGACTCAGCAGGTCACTCATTTCTTTGAGCAACCTCAGGAAATACAGGTTGGTCTGTACGGCTTGATAAGCAATATAATTTGCAAAATGCTGCTGTAAGGATAGGATGGCATCCAATGCTGGACGGATGCCCTGCATATATTCATACCTAACCTCCTTTTTGTCGTCGATATAATGCTCTTCATTATCCAACAAAACCAAAAACTTGTCAAATATCTTTTCCTGGATATCAGAGGTAGAAATCTTTTTGGGGTCTATGTTGATCTTGCTGGCTGCTACCAGTTTGTTCCTGGATTTTCCCTTCATTTCTGAATCATCAACGCCCAATCGGCGATATTCAGCTTTGAAAGTTTCAATCCCTTGAACCAAGGCATCCAAAAAGGCATTGGTCTTTTCATCAATTTCTTTGTTGAGCAGGTTGAATATCCTGTCTGTATCAGCAGAAATCATAAAACTGTCAAACTCCTGGAAGTTCTCCGAGAAAATCAACCCTGCCAAACCCATTAACTGCTGTCGGTAATTCCAGTTCTCATTCTTCCCGATCTTCTGTTCGGCATAATTGATGATCCATTCCAACAGGTCCGGTCTTTCATCCAACAGTTCGTTCAGCATAACGGTCAGGTCACGCTTCACTTTGTTGGTGTTCATCTCGATGGCATAGCCAGAATCGAGGTTCAGTTCGTAGGTAAAACTACGGATCACCTTTTGCGAAAAACCATCAATGGTACTTACCGAGAAATGGCTGTAATCATGCAGAATCCTCCTGTAGATCCGATTGGCTTTTTCCTGAATGCTTACAGGGTCCCATTGCGTATTCTGCTGCAATAATTGCTGTCTGTACTGCTCAATGTCATCTGCTGTACTGCCGATTGCCAAGCCATGAAGGACTGACATAATACGGCCTTTCATTTCGGCCGTGGCCTTGTTGGTGAAGGTAACGGCAAGGATTTCCCGATAGCTGCTTTCTTTTGATAGCAACAGGGTCAGGTAATGTACGGTGAGAGAAAATGTTTTTCCAGATCCAGCGGAAGCTTTTACAATCCTTAAAGGAGCAATTCTTTGCATAAGATGTCAATGGTTTGAAGTATCTGAATATCGGTATTATTGGGAGATTACTCAAATCTTTTTCAAGATTATAGCTCGGAAGGAGTACATATTTTACAGGTAAAACAGCTTTAAATTCTCTATTGTATTAATTGATAATACTTTGTATCTTTGCGTCCCCTCCTGCATGAAGCAACGGGGGATATGTTGAATACATAAATAAAGAAAAAACATGGCAACTAAAATCAGATTGCAGAGACACGGTAAAAAAGGAAAACCTTTTTACCACGTAGTAGTAGCAGACGGCCGTTCACCACGTGATGGTAAGTTCATCGAGCGTTTAGGTTCTTACAACCCAAACACTAACCCAGCAACTATCGTTTTGGATTTCGAAAAAGCGTTAGACTGGATGAACAAAGGTGCCCAACCTACTGACACAGTTCGCGCTATCCTTTCTTACAAAGGTGTTTTATACAAAAAACACTTACAAGGCGGTGTGAAAAAAGGAGCTTTTGATGAAGCTAAAGCTGAAGAACTTTTCACTAAATGGGCTGAAGGTAAAGATGCTCAAATCGAAGGAAAGAAATCAGGCTTAGCGAAATCTAAGGATGAAACTAAGAAAGCTGCTTTAGCTGCTGAAGCTAAGAAAAAAGAAGACAGAGCTGCTGCTATCGCTGCTAAAAACGCTCCTGTTGCTGAAGAAACAGCTACAGAAGAAGCAGAAGAAGCTGCTGATGCTACTGAAAACATTGAAGAAACTGAAGGATAATCTCTTCATAAAGTATTCAAAATGGCCGGATCATTCTATGAACCGGCTTTTTTGTTCCCATTTTATCTTGTTTTTACATCCCTAAAATCCCAACAGAAAAAGAATTCCGTATTTTTGGAAATTAATTTGTGAATATGACGAAAGATCAATGTTTTTATATCGGTTATGTCAGTAAAACCCGAGGATTGAAGGGTGAACTGCAACTGTTTTTTGAATTTGATAACTATATGGACCTTGATCTGGATGTAGTTTTCTTGGAGATGGACAAGAAATTGGTGCCATTCTTTGTAGAAAAGGTCAAGTTTCACAATAACAGCACAGCTTATGTCAATTTTGAAGATGTTGACCATATTGACAAAGCCCAACCTTTATTGAGAAAGCAGATCTACCTGCCAAACGATAAAATGCCGGAACGCGATCCCGATGATTTTACCTATCATGATCTAGTAGGTTATACCGCTATTGAGGAAGATGAAGGCGAATTGGGCGAAATTACCCATGTCCAAGAGATGCCACAGCAATTTATCGCAACCGTAGATATCGATGGCCGAGACGCCATGTTTCCCCTAAACGAGGACTTCATCGTCGGCATAGACCCCGAGGAAAAGATTATCGTTCTGAACCTACCTGAGGGTTTGATCGATATGTACCTAGAAGATTAATAAGATATTTTGAAAAGAGAATGGGCGTGTCAATCACGCCCATTTTTTATGATGATACCTTCTTCCATTCATTTATATGTCCCGTCCATCCAACCCTGATTCCTTCTGATTCAATGCCATCCGCAAAGTTTTTTCTTGAAACATTTTGAGATTACCTTGCTATTGACGATATTAGCCCTCGCTTATAGAGAAAGGCAGAGGGACTAGACCCGCTGAAGCCTTAGCAACCTGACACCAGTCAAGGTGCTACATTCTACCCCCAAAATGGGAAAGATAAGCCAAAGAATCAGTGTTCACTGTGTTCTCTCTAAGCCTTAATATATTTTTATGAAAATCGTAGATCACATCAAGAACGCGAAAGGCAAGACCTTATATTCTTTTGAGCTGTTACCTCCTGCTAAGGGGCAGGGTATCCAAAGTATCTTCCAAACGATGGATGAACTGATGGAATTCAAACCTCCCTTTATCGATGTGACGTACCACCGTGAGGACTACCTGTACAAACAACATGCTAACGGATTGTTGGAAAGGGTGTCCTATAGAAAAAGACCCGGTACGGTAGCCATCTGTGCTGCCATCATGAGTAAATATAAAGTCGATGCGGTTCCGCATCTGATCTGCGGTGGTTTCACCAAAGAAGAAACTGAAAACGCACTTATCGACCTGAATTTCTTAGGTATCGATAATGTATTGGTGCTGAGAGGTGATGCCAGAAAAGGAGATGCCGACTTTATTCCGACCGCTGGAGGACATGCTTATGCAACCGACCTATTGAGACAAGTGGTGGATATGAACGAAGGTTCTTACCTACATGAAGATATAGGCTCATCCGAAAAGACTAATTTCTGTATCGGGGTTGCCGGATACCCCGAGAAGCATTTTGAATCACCTAATTTCAACACCGATTTTAAATGGTTGAAGAAAAAGGTGGAAATGGGAGCTGAATTTATCGTTACCCAAATGTTTTTTAATGTAGAAAAATATAAGGAATTTGTGACGAAGTGTAGGGAAAATGATATTCATGTTCCTATTATTCCAGGACTTAAGCCGTTAACAACCAAAAAGCAATTGATTACCCTTCCTCGGATTTTCCACTTAGATATTCCAGAGGACCTGAGTGATGCCGTGGAATCCTGTAAAACCAATGCGGATGTTAGGCGAGTTGGCGAAGAATGGCTAGTACAGCAATGTAAGGAACTAATAGACTTTGGAGTACCAGTACTGCATTTCTACACCATGAGTAATCCTGGACCTACTAAAAATATCGTTGAAAAATTAGTGTAATTAAATTGACTAACTCTAAAATAAGAACAAAGGGCGAATGATTTCATTCGCCTTTTGTCGTTTATCATGAGGAGAGTTTTTTAACTAATATTCCAGTCTCATACGAGACAGCTTCGAGACAGCTTCGAGAATGCCTTGGATAAAATTTTATTCATTTTGCGAGTTTTCGGAATGTGGGTAAAACAAATCCAAATAAAGCTCCTGAAAATCCAGTAATGATAAGGCCTTTTTGGAAGAAGGAGAGCAGGCGTATTCCATGTTAAATAATGTTAATCACAAATGTGGGAGATAATTCTTTACTAAATTTAAATCACATTTATTACCTACTATTATGAACTATAGCAAAATCAACAATCTTCTCGGCTGGCTATGTGCAGTTATTGCGTTTGTATTGTATGCATTCACTGTGGATCAATCCATCAGTTGGTGGGATACCGGTGAGTTTATTGCAGCATCAGATAAGCTAGAAATTGTTCATCAACCTGGGGCACCCTTGTTTCTCTTGCTGCAGAACCTGTTTTCAAACCTTGCTTTTGGAAATAAGGAACATGTTGCACTTTGGATGAATTTAGGTTCGGCATTTTGTTCAGCCTTGACCATTATGTTTTTGTTTTGGACCATTACAGCCTTGGCAAGAAAACTGCTTTTAGGAAAGTCAGAAGGGAATAGCCTTCTAAATATGCAGATTTTCGCTGCTGGAGCGGTAGGGGCGTTGGCATATGCCTTTACAGATTCTTTTTGGTATTCTGCTGTGGAGTCAGAGGTCTATGCCATGTCATCACTTTGTACGGCCATTGTATTTTGGTTGGCGTTGAAGTGGGAGAGTAGGGCAGATGAACCGGATTCCAATAAATGGCTATTGCTGATTGCCTATGTGATGGGACTGTCCATCGGAGTTCATCTGTTGAATTTATTGACGATTCCTGCCTTAGCACTCCTGATCTATTTCAGGAAGTCAAAGCACGTGACCTGGAAAGGTGCAGTAAAATCCTTTGCTTGGGGAGTTCTCGCCTTAGCCTTTATTCTTTGGGGAGTGATCCAATATTCCGTAAAGATAGCAGCAGGATTTGATCTCTTCTTCGTTAATTCATTGGGGATGCCATTTGGTTCAGGCATTGTTCTGTTTGTCCTGCTCTTAGTTTCAGCAGCGGTTTTCGGAATTATGTATTCGATCAGAAAGAACAAGCCTATCTTAAATCTCTTGATTTTAGGTACTTGTTTGGTCTTTTTCGGGTTCACCTCCTTTAGCATGATAATAATCCGTGCCCAAACGAATATTACACTGAACAATAATGATCCTGATAATGCATATTCCTTTTTGGGCTATTTGAGCAGGGAACAATATCAATCTGAGCCTTTGTTCAAGGGACCGACCTTCAATTCAAAAATAACGGATGTTAATGAATCCTTAGGCTATAGAAAGGATACCGAGCAATATGAGCAATTTGAAAATGTCAAAGGCTATAAATACGACAAGGAAGTATTGTTTCCAAGGTTGTACAGCCAAAAGCATACTGAATTCTATAAACAATATTTGAATCTGAAAGATGGGGAAGATCCAACCTTTTTGGATAATATGAAGTTCTTTTTCAATTATCAGGTAGGTCATATGTATTCCCGTTATTTCATGTGGAATTTCGTGGGCAGGCAGAATGATACACCTAGTCAAGGGGAATTGACCGCTGGGAATTGGATCTCAGGGATTAATTTTTTGGATGAACTGCGTTTGCCGGGAATGGATGCCATTTCTGATCGTATGAAAGAAGATCCAAGTAGGAATACCTACTTCTTCCTTCCACTACTGCTCGGGATTGCTGGCTTGATCTGGCAAGCGAAGCGAAGCCAAAGGGACACCAGCATTGTTGGTCTGTTGTTCTTCTTTACTGGCTTAGCTATTGTGCTCTATTTAAATCAAACACCGCTGCAACCACGTGAGCGTGATTATTCCTATGCAGGTTCGTTTTATGTATTTGCTATATGGATCGGTTTGGGTGTTCTGGGTTTGATCGAATTTATGCAAAAAAGGACCAAACTTTCCATAAAGACAATTACGTATTCTGCCGTTGGATTTGCAATGCTTGCTGGCCCTGTATTGTTGGTCAAGGAGAATTGGGATGACCATGACCGTTCTGGTCGTCATATGACGAGGGAAGTTGCCTTGAATACCTTGAACTCCTGTGAGCCCAATGCCATATTGTTCACCTATGCTGATAATGATACTTTCCCATTATGGTATCTACAGGAAGTAGAGGGGATCAGGACAGATGTCAGGGTGTTGAATTATGGCTACCTTGGCTCGGATTGGTATGTAAAGCAGGCGATGGAGGATGTCAATCAATCCAAAGCTTTGCCGATTGCATTCGACTTTAATAAAGTTAAAAAGGGAGTTCGGGATGTGATTCAGGTGGTTGACCTAGGAATAGAAGGCTATACAGATGTAGATCAATTGCTGGACGTGATGCTTTCGGACGATAATAGGAACAAACTTGAAACCAGTGATGGTCGTTTTGTAAATGTGATGCCGACGAAAAAGCTCCAACTTAAAATAGATAAGGAGAAGGCCCTGAACAATGCCAATATTCCAGCGGAATGGCAGCAGTTTATCCCAGAGCATATGCAATGGGAGCTCAAGGAAAATCTGGTTACCCGAGCAGATCTTAGTTTGATGTCCATTTTGGTCAACAACAATTGGGAAAGGCCAATTTACTTTGTCTCATTAAGTGCGCCGGCAATCTCCATGGGCATGGATAAATACCTTGCTTCAGAGGGCTTGGTCAGCAAGCTGATGCCTGTAGATATGGGGCAATCTTCAAAGGGCAACGGACTGATCAATGCAGATAAGATTTACGACAATGCCATTCATAAATTTGAATGGTCCAATATCAATAAGTTGGAGCATTTCGATGTTGATTCCAACCAATACTATGAGGGATGGATCTACCCCAATATCTATACAGATGGAATGCAAGCCTTGGTTAATCAAGGAAAGTTGAAGGAGGCAAGGGAATTGGCCCTGCAAGCCTATGATTTTCAACCGAAGGAGACCAAAAGCATGCGACAGACCTACTACAATACTGTACTTGTGGATACCTTGCTGAAGGTAAAGGAAGTCGATAGAGCAAAGATTTTGGCGGGTAGGCAATTGGAGGCCATTAAGGAAAATTTGGACTATCAATTGGCAATCTTTCAAAAGGCAAATAGGGGTTATGATTCCATTTCCATACAGTTGGGATTGGCGGCTTTAGACCAGTATGTTCCGATCTTGAAAGAATTGGGAGATGAACAGTTGATGGCTGAAGCTTCCCGACTTGACAAGAAATATAAGGCCGTTTGGTTGTAAAACTATCGAGTCATAAAAAAAGGACAAGTAATTTACTTGTCCTTTTTTTATGGCTTAAAACCAGATTATTTTTTAGACTCTTTAGCCCAAGAGTCTTTCAATGTTACTGTTCTGTTGAAGACAAGTTTATCTTCAGTTGTATTCTTGCTATCTAGGTTAAAATAACCTAAGCGGATAAATTGATATCCTTTTCCAAGCTCAGCATTTGCCAGATCAGGTTCAGCATAGGCTTTTTCAATGATCTGTAGGCTATTTGGATTGATAGATGCTTTGAAGTCTTCGGCAGCAGCAGGATTCTCATCTTGGAACAGACGGTCATAAAGACGTACTTCCACTTCTTTAGCATGTGGTACAGAAACCCAGTGAATGGTTCCTTTTACCTTCATGCCTGATGTATCCTCGCCAGATTTTGAATTAGGAACATATTCACAGTACACTTCCGTAATATTACCGTTTTCATCTTTTTTGAAATCAGTACAGGTTACGATATATCCGTGTTTCAAGCGTACGGAAAGACCAGGGCCTAATCTAAAGAATTTCTTAGGTGCATCTTCCATAAAGTCGTCACGCTCGATCCATAGTTCTTTAGAAAATGGGATAACCCTGCTTCCTTCTCCACCTTCAACTTCTGGGTTGTTTTCGCCATGTAGCTCTTCAACCTTCCCATCAGGATAATTTGTGATGATTAATTTAATTGGATCCAATACAGCCATTCTGCGCCAAGCTGTTTTGTTCAGGTCCTCACGGATACAGAATTCCAATAGGCTGACATCGATCATGTTTTCACGCTTTTGGATACCGATGCGTTCGCAGAAATTACGGATACTTTCAGGGGTATATCCACGTCTACGTAGACCTGAAATGGTAGGCATCCTTGGATCGTCCCAACCTTCAACGAACTTTTCGTTTACCAATTGAAGCAATTTACGCTTACTCATCACCGTGTAGTTCAGGTTTAAACGAGCAAACTCATATTGTTTAGATGGGAAGATCTCCAAACTGTTGATCAACCAATCGTATAATGGGCGGTGCGGAATAAATTCCAAGGTACATACCGAGTGGGTTATCTTTTCGATGGAATCAGATTGTCCATGAGCAAAATCATACATTGGATAGATGCACCATTTGTCACCGGTACGGTGGTGGTGTGCATGTTTGATACGATAAATGATCGGATCGCGCATGTGCATATTAGGGCTCGCCAAGTCTACCTTGGCACGCAATACTTTTTCGCCATCTTTATATTTACCATCGCGCATCTCTTCGAAAAGTTTTAGGTTTTCTTCGATAGAGCGGCTGCGGTATACGGTCGGAGTCCCTGGAACGGTCGGAGTTCCCTTAGATGCAGCGATTTCTTCTGAAGTGCTGTCGTCTACATAAGCCAATTCCTTTTTGATCAATTCGACTGCAAAGTCGTAAAGTGTATCAAAGTAATCTGAGGTGTATAATTCCTCGGCCCACTGGAATCCTAACCATTGAATATCTTTTTTGATGCTATCTACGTATTCCACATCCTCTGTTACAGGGTTGGTGTCGTCGAAACGTAGGTTTGTTTTGCCATTGTACTTCTGCGCTAAAGAAAAATTTAGACAGATTGACTTAGCATGCCCAATATGAAGATAGCCGTTTGGCTCAGGAGGGAAACGGGTCAATACACGCCCATCATTTTTCCCATTACGAAGATCCTCTTCGATAATCTCTTCAATAAAATTCAATGATTTTTCTTCTTCTACCATGTAGCAAAGTTAGCTATTTCAACGATATAATGGATAATAGCATAACGAATACTTGTTTGATTTTGCTTATTTTCGATTTAAAATTATGGAACTATGAATTTGAGAGTCCTAACCTTTCTTTGTTTGCTATTTCCTTGTCTGGTTTGTGCGCAAAAAAAGGCAAAACCAAAGATGTTCGTTTATGGATCGGACATTACTGCCCTGTCTGCTGCAATACAGGCTGCCAGATCGAATGTTCCGACCGTCATGCTGATGGACAGGCCGATTTTGGCAGAGGAAATCACTTCCGAGGTCCTTCAGATTGAAGGCAATAAAAACTTGGATGGTGGAATATGGATGGGCATACTGATGGAAATGGCAATCAGCAAGACCCGTGATGATTCCTTGGCTCAGGTGGTCAAAAAGGATTTTAATCCACAATTGGCAAGGAATGCCATTGACAAGTATATGCGTGAATTGCCAAACCTGACCGTCATTAAGGAACAGAGCATATCTAAAGTAACCCGAAATAAAAGAAATTGGGAAATTATCCTTTCCAATAGACAGAAATTTGAAGTGCTGTCGGTGGTAGATGCCAGTGAAGATGCAGGCCTGGTTAAGGCATCTGGCCTTAAATTGGACTCGGCATTGCAAGGTGGATATACTAAAGCCAAGGATATGGGGCTGGCAATCAGCAGGACCAGTTTGGCCGTAGGAGAATTGGATAGGGTTTCCTCTGTGGTCTTCCTGAAAGATTTGTTGGACTTTGAAAAAGAAAACCTGTTTGATATCGGGCGATTGAGATCCATGGCTAAATCGCCGGATAACATTGGATTCAGATCTTCCTTTGGGCAGGCCATTGGTGCTACAGCAGGCTATACAGCTTTCTTCAAGACCGATAGCAAGAAAATCGATATCCGTAAGCTACAAGCAGAGCTTTTGGCTTTCAAGGCCAGATTGATCCCGTACCAGGATGTGGAAGTTAAAGACCCTCATTTTGCTGCCATCCAAAAATGTTATTTGACTGGTTTCTTTTTGGGAAAGGAAGTCGAGGGGAAATACATCTTTGATGGTGACCAAATCGTCAAATTTAAGGATGTTAAAGCTGTCCTAAATGATATTTATACCCGTAGTCAGTTATGGTTTTTGGATAATTACCGTGAGGATGAGATGACGTGGAAAGATTTATTGGGCATGATCAAATTCATTGCCTTTAAGGGAGATGAAGTAGATAGACAGATCGCCAAGGATTGGAAAACCAAATTGAAGTTTGAGGGGGAGTTTTCTCCAGAGAATAAAGTGACTAGGGATCAATTTGCTGTCGTGGCCGATCTTTTTTCCAGTTCATTTGCAAAAGCCATCAATTTAGATGGAAGCTTTGTCAAATAGGGAAGATATTGATATATAAAAAAGGCCCTTCAACAATTTGTTGAAGGGCTTTTTCTAATCTATGGTAATAGTCCTAGGGGCATTTTATACATATGCGAAAACAGTTCCCATACCTTCATTATTGGTAAAGGTGGTATCCAAGTTGATCAATTGACCGGTTCCGATATTGATCACCATTCCATGGATTGCTAAATCGGCACCATTCTTCCATGCATTTTGGACGATAGAGGTAGAGGTCAAGTTGAATACTTGCTCCTTTACGTTCAATTCTACCAGTTTGTTTGCTTTTTCTTCTTGATCTTCAATAGAATCAATCTCCGCAGCGTGCAAACGGTAAACATCTTTGATATGGCACAACCAGTTGTCGATGATGCCGTATTGTTGAGAACTCAATGAAGCGGCAACACCACCACAGCCATAATGGCCAGCAACGATGATATGTTTTACTTTCAATACATTGACCGCATAGTCTAATACTGCTAACATGCTCATGTCTGAATGGACACACATATTGGCGATATTACGGTGTACAAATACTTCACCGGGTTTCTTTCCCGTCAATTCATTCGCAGGAACACGACTATCAGCGCATCCAATCCATAAGATTTCTGGACTTTGGCCTTTAGAAAGTTGTTGAAATCTGCCTGATGAATCTTTCGCTACGAAGTCCATCCAGTCTTTGTTTCCTTCTAAAATCTGAGTAAATCCTGTTTCTAATTCTTTTTGTCCCATTATTATGTGATTTTATTTATTTGTAAGGTCTAATGAAAGACCTTACAAGTTTCTGCAATTATTTTAAATTAATTAAACTACTTTTTTAAGTTTTTGTTTTTTGGCGATGCCGTTTCTTTTGTACGTAACATCGTTCAACTCAATTTCCAGGCCTTTGCTAATGGCATTTTGCTCGAAATCCTTAATGACATCGATGACATCCTTGTCAATAAACTTACTTTTTTGACCATCAATGATGATGGATTTTACACTCTTCGGAAGATTGTAAAGTTTTTGTTGAATCGGTGCTTTGTTCAAGAAAGTTACCTCTTCTGCCAAAGTGATGACAGCTGTTTCGTTCTCTGAATGATCGGTAGATTTGATGTTCAGGTGGTATGCATTGTGCATGTTTGCACGCAGGATATAGAAAGTCGCCACCAAGATACCAATTCCTACACCGGTCAATAGATCGGTGAACACTACAGCAACAACCGTAACTACGAAAGGAATAAATTGATCCAAGCCTTTTACCAACATTTGCTTGAACAAGGCTGGTTTTGCCAGTTTATAACCTGTATGCAATAGAATTGCTGCCAAACCTGCCAAAGGGATCAAGTTGATCATACTAGGGATGGCCAATAAAGCTAACAATAACCAAACACCATGCAAGATTGACGATTGTCTGGTCTTACCACCTGCATTCGCATTTGCTGATGAACGTACGATTACTGAAGTCATCGGTAAACCACCCAAGAAACCACTTGTAATATTACCAATACCCTGAGCGATCAGCTCGCGGTTTGTTGGTGAATTACGTTTCAAAGGATCCAGTTTATCTACGGCTTCAATACTCAACAAGGTTTCTAAACTTGCGATGATCGCAATGGTAAAGGCCACAATCCATACTTCTTTATTGAAGATCTGGGTGAAATCCGGGAAAATGAAAAGTCCTTGGAATTCAGCAAATGAGGATACCACTGGGATATTCACAAAATGTCCTTGGCTCAATGCGAATGAAGTTCCTTGGAAGGCAAAACCTAAGCCTACACCTAATAATACGACGATTAGCGGTGCAGGGATTTTGTTCAACTTCTTGATATTTGGCCAAAAGATCAATACGGCCAATGAAAGGAAACAAATAATGGTGGCACCCCAATTGACATTTGAGATCACTGTGTTTGTAAAGGCAGTAATTCCGCCACCATTTTCAAAATCGAATGCATTAGTTTCCGATAATCCAAATGCTAAAGGGATCTGTTTCAATATAATGGTGATACCGATTGCGGCCAACATGCCCAATATGACAGATGATGGAAAGTAGTTTCCAATCATTCCTGCCTTAATGATCCCTAGGATCAATTGGATGGCACCTGCAATAAGTACGGCCAAAATAAAGGTTTCATAAGCGCCTAATTGTTCAATGGCACCTAAAACAATAACTGTTAATCCTGCTGCTGGACCACTCACAGACAAGGGTGATCCTGAAATCGATGCTACTACAATACCACCGATGATACCGGTCAATATACCGGCAAATAGAGGCGCTCCAGACGCCATTGCAATTCCCAGACATAATGGCAAAGCCACTAAAAATACTACAATACTAGCTGGGAAATCATATTTTAAGTCCCTTTTTGATAATTTCAAAAAAGCGGACGTACGTGTACCAAACATAAACCTACGTTTTAAATTTTTAATTCAATAAATGATAATTTGATTCAGTATTCCTATTAAGACGTCGATCTAATGAGGTCAGAACAGGGTATACCCTTAGGATATTGAATTAACAATTAGGAGGTGGAGTGGGTACGGAGGCATGGTAGGCACAGATACTCTTCTCGTTTTTCAGGTAGTGTTTAATACCAGCGCTATTTTCTACGGTTGGGTTGAAAAGCATGAAATCAATGTCACCTGGTCTAAAGATCTTGATACCTGTTTCGTGCAGGTCCTCATTGTTGCTATTAGTCCCTTTCGCGGTGTTCTCAATTTCAAGCTGCATGACTACTTGTAAGACTGTACCTTTATCCAGTACATCCACAAACATAGGGGTAATAGAAATCAGCATCTTCGTGAAGAAGATAAAGAAGCAAAGTTTTGCTGCCAATATTCTATATGCCTTTGTAAACATGTGGGTCTTAATAATCATTTCTGCAACAAAAATAAAATTAAATTTTAAAATAGTTTCTTTTTTGAAATTTTATTATGAAAAAATTACAAAAGTCGCCTCTTTAATCTGAATTCTTAATATTGTGTTAACATAATTTTGTTTAAAATCTTAATTTGAATAATTATATCTTTATTTATTATTTCAATTAGCATTTTAAGGCTATAACTTATGAAAGAACAATTTATTGAAAAGATAACTGCCTCCTATAATCCTAAGGGGCCATTTATACAATTAGGTTCTGGTATCCTTGATGGTGAGATTGTAACAGCAGCTAAGGTAAACCTCGCTTTAAAGATGATGAACCGACATGGTCTGATTGCAGGAGCGACCGGAACGGGTAAGACCCGGACCCTGCAATTGACTGCGGAACAACTATCGGATGCCGGTGTGCCGGTTTTCATGTTGGATGTAAAGGGGGATTTATCGGGATTAGCTGAACCTGGAAAAACCAATGATGCCTTGATAGAGCGTGGAAACGCTGTTGGGATCCCTTTTGAACCCGCAAGTTTCCCTATAGAACTGTTTTCTCTTTCCGGAAAATTAGGTGCTCCAATGCGAGTTACTGTCGAGGATTTTGGTCCGGTGCTACTTGCCCGTATCTTGGACCTGAACGATACCCAAGCTGGGGTATTGAGTGCTATATTCAAATATGCGGATGATACGCAGTTGCCTATCGTCGATTTTCCGGATCTTAAAAAGTTGCTGAGTTACCTTTCTGATGGGCCCGGCGCTGAGGAAATCAAGAATGATTATGGTAAGATCTCGACAGCAAGTGCCAATACGATCTTAAGGAAAATTGTCGCCATCGAACAACAGGGGCTTGCCCATATCTTTGGTGAAAAAGAATTTGATATACAGGACCTGTTTGGAAAAGTGGATGGAAAAGGGGTAATTACCTTATTGAACATTTCCGATATCCAAGACCAACCTTTGTTATTTTCCACATTTTTATTGAGCCTTTTGGCCCAATTATTTAAGAAATTACCTGAAGTTGGGGATTTAGATAAACCTAAATTGGTGTTTTTCTTTGATGAGGCACACTTATTGTTTAATGGAGCATCGAAGGCTTTCTTGACGCAGATCGAGCAGATCGTTCGATTGATCCGTTCAAAAGGGGTAGGGGTGTTCTTCTGTACACAGGCGGCAACGGATATTCCTGAATCTGTTTTAGGACAATTAGGGAACAGGGTCCAACATGCTTTAAGAGCATTTACCCCGAACGATGTCGATAACTTAAGGAAAACGGTGAAAACTTATCCTACATCGGAGTTTTACGAGATCGATAAGGTCTTGACCTCATTAGGGACAGGGCAGGCTTTGGTAACTGTATTGAATGATAAAGGTATTCCGACAGAGGTGGTTGCAACGCATTTAGTGCCCGCAAGAGCCGTAATGGGTCCATGTAGCCCTCAGTTGTATGAGGAATTGGTTCAAAATTCGGATTACCGTTCGAAATATCAAGAACGAGTGGAAAGACAGACTGCATCAGAAATCATTGAGGAGCGCATGAAGTCTTTTGAAGCAAAGAAAGAGGCCGAGGCGGCACAGAAAGAAGCGGAGAAAGCAGCAGGGAAAACGAGGTCTTCTGGATCTAGGAGACAAACACCATTGGAAGCCGCACAGACGCAGGCGAGCAGGACATTGGCGAGAGAGGGCGCGAAATTATTAGGGAAGATTGCCAATGGCATCCTAAACTCTATCTTCAAAAAGAGATAATATTTAAAACATTATATTTGCAAACGAAAATCGAGTACTAAACAAAAAATTACATTATGGGAAAACCAACTTTGGTGGTTCTAGCAGCGGGAATGGCTAGCCGTTATGGTTCATTAAAACAAGTGGATGGTTTTGGTCCACATGGGGAAACAATTATTGATTATTCCATTTTTGATGCGATCCGTGCCGGTTTTGGAAAAGTAGTTTTCATTATCCGTGAAGAATTTGAAGCCGTGATGCGTGAAAAATTTGACGCCAAGCTTGCAGGTAAGATCGAGGTAGCTTATGCTTTTCAAGATTTTAACTTGAGGAAATTCGGAATCGATAAAGATATTGAACGTGCTAAACCTTGGGGTACAGCTCATGCTGTGATGAGTGCGAAGGATGAAGTTGATGGACCTTTCTGTGTAATCAATGCTGATGATTTTTATGGTTATGATGCCTTTAAGAAAATGGCTGATTTCCTAAGCAATGAGGCGGATGATAAGCACATGTCTTTGATGGGATTTGCATTGGGCAATACCATGTCAGACTATGGCTATGTTTCTCGTGGTGTATGTGAGGTGACTCCTGAAGGCCATATGGCTTCCGTTACGGAAAGAACGAACATCTATTATGATAGCGCTGAAGGCGACAAGAAAATCGTCTTCGAAGAGAACGGAGTAAAAAATGAATTGCCAGCGGATGCGCGTGTATCGATGAACTTCTGGGGCTTTACTCCTAAAATCTTTGAAGTGGCGATGGAGATGTTCCCTAAGTTTGTTGAAGAAAATGGTGATAATCCTAAATCAGAATTTTTTATCCCTTCTGTTCCTGATTACATGGTAAAAAAAGGACAGGCTGACTTTAAAGTAATTCCAACGTCTTCGAAATGGTTTGGTGTTACTTATATGGAAGATAAACCAATCGTACAGGATAGTATCTCAAAATTGGTAGCTGATGGAGAATACCCTCAGAAATTATTTTAATACCAAGTTTTAAAAATATATCGAATGGCAGGCATAGTCCTGCCATTTGTTTTTCCACAATATTGATATCTTTATTTCTTTAATCGATCTATGATGAAGAAAGTTATGATGGCCCTTCTCTATGTGTTTATTGGATTAATAGTGTTTGCAGGTCTATACTTTGCGGCAGATTCTGTCTTGTCAAGGATTTCTGCCGATAAGCCCGATAAAGAGGGAAAACCTAAAAATATCACGGTTTATGTGCTATCCAATGATGTACATACCGATATCGTGCTTCCCATTCGGAATGAATTACAGGACTGGACAGAGGTTTTTCCCATTGAAAACAATAAAGGAAAAGATTTGAATCAACAATATGTTTCTATTGGTTGGGGTGATAAAGGCTTTTACCTGAATACCCCTGAGTGGAAGGACCTGACCTTAAAGACTGCTTTGGTAGCTGGTTTGGGTATTGGTGAAACTGCCCTGCATGTCACTTACTATAAACGGATGGAAGAAAATGACCTTTGCTATAAAGTTCATATCGATAGCAATCAGTATAATGTCCTGAAAAGTTATATCCTGAATTCCTTGGATATCGGGGAGGATGGTAAACCTATTTTGATTGAGACGAATGCGCAATATGGTCCTGATGATGCATTCTATGAGGCTAAGGGAGCTTACAGTTTGTTTTATTCCTGTAATACTTGGTCTAATGCTGCTTTGAAAAAGGCAAATATGCCATCTGGAGTTTGGACGGTTTTTGATAAGGGGATTTTAAGGCATTATAGGGATTAAGGTTATATTGGAATATATCTGAATAAAAAAAAGCTGCATTTGCAGCTTTTTTTTATTCAGATAATAATTTTGTCAATTCTTTTTGGATTTCGGCCCCTTTATCTTCATTATACCATCTTTGGATGTTTTCTTTGATTTCTTCCATGGGTTTTCCTTCCGCTCTTTCAGTTTCGAAGATTTCCTGTAGTGCATCTGGACGTGGTCCCCATACCACTTTATCATGTCCTACATCATTACGGATGATCAATTTCGGGATTGATTTTCCGCCATTGGTCAAGTAATCGTCGATTAAAAAAGGTTCAGTGTCGCGAAGTTGAATATCAAGATCGATAAAAGGATTGTCCTTTACGATTTTATAGATCTGAGCAACGGAGTGCCCTGCATCCCCACACCAAGGTTCTGTGATTAAGATCCAGTGTTGTGGATCTTTGATGTTTTCAATGCATACTTTCATTTCTGCTGATGGTTCAAATTTTTTCAACCATCTGTTCATTCTGGACCAATTGAGTTTAGCGTAACTTAAATAGTCAGGGTTTGATGAGTATGCTTCGTGTTTTTCGGTATTGTTTAAGATATCCTCGAAGTAACTCTGGTATTCGTCAAAAGTCATGTTGGATTAATTTTTCCAAAAATACATATTATTCCAATATTTGAGAAAAAATGACAGAATGTCACGCTCAAATGACAATTCCTTGCAGATTTTTCCGACTTTGGAATGACAAAGTCAGATAAAACTGTTTGGCATAAGCGTTGTTAATAGAGAATAAGTAATCATTAAACATTAAAGAAAACACAACAAGATATGTCAAAAATTATAGGAATCGACTTAGGAACTACCAACTCATGTGTAGCCGTTATGGAAGGTAATGAGCCGGTAGTTATTGCAAATAACGAAGGAAAGCGTACTACACCTTCTGTTGTTGCATTCGTAGCAGGCGGGGAACGCAAGGTTGGAGATCCAGCAAAACGTCAAGCCATCACTAATCCACAGAACACGATCTACTCGATCAAGCGTTTTATGGGGGTTACATACAATGAGGCAAAAGGCGAAATCGACAAAGTTCCTTATAAAGTAGTAAAAGGCGACAATGATACACCACGTGTGGAGATTGGCGACCGTAAATATACTCCTCAAGAAATCTCAGCAATGATCCTTCAAAAAATGAAGAAAACTGCAGAAGATTACTTAGGACAAGAAGTAACTCGTGCCGTAATTACAGTACCTGCTTATTTTAATGACGCACAACGTCAGGCAACGAAAGAAGCTGGTGAAATCGCAGGCTTGAAAGTAGAACGTATCATCAACGAACCTACTGCCGCAGCATTAGCATATGGTCTTGAGAAAGCAGACAAAGACATGAAAATCGTAGTTTTTGACTGTGGTGGTGGTACTCATGACGTTTCAGTATTGGAATTAGGTGACGGTGTGTTTGAAGTAAAATCTACTGATGGTGATACGCACTTAGGTGGTGATGACTTTGATAACGCTATCATTAACTGGTTAGCTGACGAGTTTGCAGACGAAAACGGTGGATTGGACTTGAGAAAAGACCCAATGGCATTGCAACGTTTGAAAGATGCTGCTGAGAAAGCGAAAATCGAGTTGTCAAGCACAACTTCTACAGAGATCAACTTACCATATATCACTGCAGATGGATCTGGTCCTAAGCACTTAGTTCGTTCTTTATCACGTGCTAAATTCGAAAGCTTAGTAGGTCCACTTATCGAACGTACTATCGAGCCTTGCCGTACAGCATTGAAAAATGCAGGATTCAATACTTCAGATATCGACGAAGTAATCCTTGTAGGTGGTTCTACTCGTATCCCAGCAATCCAAGATGCTGTTAAGAAATTCTTCGGAAAAGAGCCTTCAAAAGGTGTTAACCCTGATGAGGTAGTAGCATTAGGTGCTGCAATCCAAGGTGGTGTATTGACAGGTGAAGTAAAAGACGTGTTGTTATTAGACGTAACTCCACTTTCTTTAGGTATTGAAACCATGGGTGGTGTAATGACCAAATTAATTGAGGCCAACACAACTATCCCTACGCGTAAATCGGAAGTTTTCTCTACCGCTTCGGATAATCAACCATCTGTTGAGATCCATGTATTACAAGGTGAGAGACCAATGGCTGCTCAGAACCGTACGTTAGGACGTTTCCAATTGACAGACATTCCTCCTGCACCTCGTGGAATCCCTCAAATTGAAGTAGTATTTGATATCGATGCTAACGGTATTATCAAAGTGTCAGCAATCGACAACGCTACAGGTAAAGAGCAAAACATCCGTATCGAAGCTTCTTCAGGTCTATCTGACGAAGAGGTTAAGAAAATGAAACAAGAAGCTGAAGCCAATGCAGAAGCTGATAAAAAAGTAAAAGAGGAAGTAGATAAATTGAACTCTGCTGATGCCTTGATCTTCTCAACTGAAAAACAATTGAAAGAATATGGCGATAAAATCTCTGCAGATAAAAAAGGTCCTATCGAATCTGGTCTAGAGAAGTTGAAAAAAGCACATGCTGACAAAAACTTCGCAGATATCGAGACTGCATCTACTGAATTGAATGCTGCATGGAGTGCTGCATCTGAAGAAATGTACGCTGCATCGCAACAAGGAGCCGGTCAACAACAAGCTCAAGGTGATGCTGGTCAAGCAAACAATGGCGGAAACCAAGGTGGTGGCGCTGATGACGTGCAAGACGTAGATTTCGAAGAGGTTAAATAAAACATTAAGTTTACCCCCTTATATTGAAAAGGAGTTGCCTGGAAATGGGCAACTCCTTTTTTAGTATTTAGTAATGAGTATTTAGTATTTAGACCTTGGGGCTGTTTAATTATGGATATAAATCATTATTTTGTTTATCTAAATACTAAATACTAAATACTAAATACTAAATACTACAACTCATGAACATCGAAGAACTTCGGGATTATTGCATCGCAAAAAAGGAAAGTACAGAGGAAACACCATTTGGTCCAGACACTTTAGTGTTTAAGGTATTGGGGAAAGTCTTTCTTCTGGTAGGATTAGACCAGGTGGACCAACTTTCTTTTAATGTGAAATGTGATCCTGAGTATGCCGTTGAATTAAGGGAGAAATATGAACATACTGTCTTGCCTGGTTACCATATGAACAAAAAGCATTGGAATACGGTACATGCTAACAGGCAGTTGAACGACCAAAAACTCTTTGAGTTAATAGACCATAGTTATGAGCTGATTGTTCAAGGCTTACCGAAGAAGGAACGTGAGAAACTATCTTAAAGTTTAAACTTTTCCTTTACCTCTTCTAAATAGCTTCCGCCAATGGGAATTTCCATATCCTCTATCCAGATAGAATGTCTGTCTAGCTTACTGATTTTGTTCGAGTTGATAATATAGGAACGATGGACCTGCAAAAAAGAATCATCTGCCCACTCCGATAGAAATTCTTTGATGGTCATCCTTGCCAATACCTCACGGCCTTCTAGAATGAACCGAATATAATTGCCAACGGCTTGAAGGGCCAAGACCTCTTTCAAATCAATCTTTATCATTTGATACCCGTCCTTCACGAATAAGCTTGGGTTATTGTCTATCACACCTTTTAGTTCCAATAATTCCTTAGCCCTAATCACTGCCTTTTCAAAGCGGTCAAATGTGTAGGGTTTTAGGAGATAATCCAATGCCTCCAGTTCAAAACCAGATAGGGCATATTCAGAATAGGCGGTTGAGAAAATCACGAGTGGTTTTTCTTCCAGGCCCTTGAATAGGTCAATTCCATTAATGTCTGGCATGCGCACATCTAAGAACAGCAATTGAACCTCATTATGTTGCAGATATTCCTTTGCCTCAAGACTATTCAGGAACTGTTTTTCCAGATTTAGATAAGGAATTTGTTCGGCGTATCTCCTGATGATATCCAGTGCTATCGGTTCATCATCTATGGCAATGGCTTTAATCATTTTCGTTCATTTTGGATGCTATCTCCGAATGAGGGACTTCATCGAGGTCAATCGTCAGAAAAACAAAATACTCCTGTTGGTTTTGTTCCATAACCAGCATATAGCGGTCAGGGTAGGTCAGGTCCAGCCTAGACCTTACATTTTCCAGCCCGATTCCTGATTTCATTCTTTCCAGGTCGGTTCCGGTGCTTTTGTGAATGCTGTTGTAAACGGAAAATTTCAACTGTCCATCGACCACATCTGCATTCACCTTGATCCAGGAAGGTTTGCTCATACTGATGCCATGTTTGAAAGCATTTTCAACAAAGGGAATCAGGAGCATCGGTGCAATGTACAAGCTGTCCAAGCTATCTATGATTTCATGTTCAATCTTGACGTTAGGAACACTCTCAGTCCTTAAGCTCTGAATAGCGATATATTCTTTTAAGTAACTTAAATCTCTGGAAAGAGGGATTTGATCCTGTTGGTTTTCAAAGATCAGGAAACGCATCATTTGGCTCAGCCGTTGAACCGAATCTGCAGTGCGGCTTGCATTCTCCTGCAGGGCAATTCCATAGATGCTGTTCATGACATTGAACAGAAAGTGCGGGTTTACCTGAGATTGCATCAGTTTATATTCCGCTGCGGTCTTGCCCAAGTCCTTTCTCAAGAAGTCGATGGTCTTTTTGTCAGCTCGGTACCTGAAAAAGTAAAAGTAGGTCGCCAAGATCACAACAGAAGCAAATAAGGCACCTACAAATATGATTTTGTCACTATATCGTCCATGTATAAGTTGGACAAGGATCAGGAAAGGGATAAAAATAAGGATTGCACTCAATATGCTGATCAAGATGTACTCCACTTTGGTGATCTTCTTTTTGACCAATAGCTCCAATAGCGAAAAGTTATTTAAGGCATATAGCAGGTAGCCAAAAGGAGCATAGAGGAATAAAATGGCCAAATGTCGGTGTATGGACATGGAAATCACAAAGAAAATCAATGACATGCCGATAATAAAGAGGAATTCAGTAATGAATCTCCTGAAGGTCATTTTGTGGTTTGATCTAGTGCTGCTTAAATTCATAATCGAGTTATAAAATTATAAAAAAGAAAATAGTATTAGCCTAAAGCGGTTTTTTCTTGAGGATAATTGAAAGGAAGAATCGGAAAGCCTAGAAAATCGGGATCCTGGTTCATCAAGGTTTCCTGAAAGTGATCAATGAGATGAATAGTTCCATGTGGATACTCCTCCTGCAAGTTGAAGTATGATTCAATGGGATGTAGGAGTTGATCTTGCACCTGGTTTTGGTAGTTCGTTTCGAATATGCTGGTCAAGAATCGGATTAGATAATAAAACATCATAACTTTCAATTTTCTGCCTTTGTTTATTCCTGACACAATAATATTGAAGAATTTGATGGCCCCTAAATTTTTGTGATGAACCTATGGAAGGAAATGATGAATCATGTTTTTAATGTAAAAAAGCTGAATCAAAAGAGAATATGATTGGCAGAAATAATCGAAACGGGTCAAATAATTCTATCTTTGCCAATCATTTGGAGATCTACCCATTTGAATATCTACTATAAGTAAGTTAAAAACATGCCGCAATCAAAATTTATTTGGGCCCTTTTGGGGGTCGTGTTCTTTATTTCTAGCTGTATTAAAGACGAGGCGAAAAACATGGAAGCTGATATCACACAAGTCTCCATCGCCGATAGTTTGATTAATGTCAAACCTATCATCAACAACAGAAACGTTGTTATCTATGTCAAACCAGGGAAAGTGGATTTGAAAGAATTCGCCCTTGATTTTGACTTAACGCCTGGAGCAACTTCGGTTCCTGCCTCAGGTTCGGTCCAAGATTTTTCTGCCCCTGTATTTTATGAGGTCACTTCTGAAGATGGACAGTACAAAAAACAATATTCCGTGACTTTACTGGAGTCCTCCGTTCCTGAAATGTTTGATTTCGAACTGTTCAAACATGACGAGAAGAAAAACTGGATTTATTTCTATGAAGAGGTAGAGGGCGTTCAGCAAGAGTTATGGGCTTCCGGAAACTCGGGCTTTGCCTTGACAGCCGGTTCTAATCCTACCGAAAAAGCTTATCCAACCCAAGCTACCGATGATCCAAAATTTGTGAAATCAGGAAAATATGCAGCTTACCTGGAGACTAAATCCACTGGTTTCTTAGGTTCTTTGGTGAAGAAGCCTATTGCGGCTGGTAATCTGTTCATTGGCTCCATGTTTACCAAAAGTATCATAGACATCCAGACACGTTTTGGCCTCCCATTCAATAAAATCCCTGTTTCCATGACCGGTTATTATAAATATGAACCCGGTAAAAAGGTAATCGATATGAATGGTAAAGAAGTCAATGTTACGGATGAATGTGACATCTATGCTGTATTATTTGATCGCGTTGCGTTGATGCAAGCTACTGCAAACGATAAAGAGGATGCAGGAAGAACCTGGCTGAACGACAAAGATGTGTTGAATAGCCCGCATATCATAGCCCTTGCTCAATTGAAGGAAACTTCTGCAACAAAAGGAGATGGCTTAGTGAAGTTCGATCTGCCATTTGTATTCAAGAAAGAATATAGCCAGTTAGATGCCGACGCGTACCGTTATAGCATTGCCGTAGTGCTTTCTTCCAGCAAGAATGGAGCAATATTCCAAGGTGCTGTTGGAAGTAAGTTAATTGTAGATGAAGTGAAAATCAATGTAAGATAATGAGATTAATTAAAATCGAGATAAAATACGTTCTAATGAGTGTATTTGGTTTGTTTTTTGCCCTGAACCTAAACGCACAGGCTTTAGAAAAAGGGAAATTTAGAGTAGATGCTGAAGTAGGGACTAAGATCGGTGGAGCTTCTCCGTTGGGATTGCCCGTAGAAATTCGCAAGATCAATGGTTTCAAACCAGCTTTGCCTTTTTTCGTAGGGGTTAAAGTGGCCTATGGCATCGATGACAAATGGGGCGTTCGCTCAGGACTGATCTTTGAAGGTAAAGGGATGAAGACTGAAGCAACGGTTAAAGGATATAAAACATCTTTTAATGCTGATGAAGATCCATCACAAAATGTTAGGGGCTATTATTACGGTGATATCACGACCAATGTGGAGAATCTTTACTTCACCATTCCTGTCATGGCGACCTATCAATTAAATCCAAGTTGGAGCCTTCAGACCGGACCTTATGTTTCCATGGCTGTACAACGTAAATTCTACGGTATGGCAACAGATGGCTATATCCGTGATGAAGAACCAACAGGAGAAAAGGTAGGGATCGTAGATGCCGCTTATGATTTCAAAAGCCAGATCAGAAAAGTAGATGTTGGAATGAGCGTAGCAGGAAAATATGACTTCGCAAAACGCTACTATGCTACTGCCCAATTTGATTACGGTTTCAATAGCATCATGAAAACTGGCTTTGAAAGCATCAGTTTCAATATGCACAATATCTTTATGAATATTGGTGTAGGTGTGAGGGTTTTTTAGGAGAGATTAATAGATATGAGATATGAGATTTGAGATAGAAAACGGTCAACTCTTTTTAGGTATGACCATTTCTAATATCTCAATACTCATATCTCAATACTCATATCTTTTCTTACATTTTAAGGCCAATCTCTCTCAATCGTTCATCCAAATATTCGCCGGCGGTATAATCTTCGTAAGCTTTTGGATGTTCTGCATCGATACATGAATCTAATGAAGCCAAGTTCATGCTTGATTTAGGATGCAAGAAGAAAGGAACCGAATATCTTGATGTCTTCATCAGCTCTCTAGGAGGGTTTACGACACGGTGGGTAGTCGATTTTAATTTGTTGTTGGTCAATCTTTGCAACATATCACCCACATTTACAACAATGTCCTCACCTTTAGCCTTGATAGCAAACCATTCTCCATCTTTGGTCAACACCTCTAATCCATCTGCGCTAGCACCGATCAATAAGGTAATCAGGTTGATGTCCTCATGAGCTCCCGCACGCACAGCGTCCGCTGGAATAGCATCAGGGTTTTCGATTGGGAAGTAATGGATGGCACGTAAAATAGAGTTACCATTGATCACGAATTTTTCAAAGTAATCTTCAGGTAGTTCCAAATAAGTTGCAATGGCTTTTAGCAAATTACGGCCAGCATCCTCCAGTTTTTTATAGATTTCTGCTGTTACAGCATTGAATCTAGGTAGTTCTTTCACCTCTGGGTTATCTGGAAAATACACTTTCGAATATTCCTCACCTACGATGGTCTGTCCTCTTTGCCAAAATTCCTTCAAGTCTGGCGTTTTAGAGTCCTTCGCTTTTTCCTTCCCTTTGGAAGTATATCCACGCTGTCCTGCCAGTTCAGGGAATTCATATTTGTCCTTGATTTCCGAAGGTTGGTCAAAGAATTCCTTGACCACTTTATATAGCTCATCGATCAGTTCGTGTGAAAGGCCATGGTTGGCGATGGTGACGAATCCCGTTTCGTTGAATGCCTTGCCAATATCCGCCACAAATTGTTCGCGTTGTTCAGCACTGCCCTCAGTATAGTGCGTCAAGTCTAATCTTGGAATATTTACTAATGCCATGTCTGTTTTGTTTGATGCAAAGTTAATGTAATAATAATATTGAAGAGTAAAAAGTGTTTATAACCTATTTTGTAATATTTGTAATACCTTGAGTTACAGTTTTTAAAAGTTATCAACATTTCTCATTTTTAGTTCCAGATTCCCGAATATGAATTTTAATAATCTATTTGTGTCAAGTATTTATTAAAAAATCACAAAACAGTTTGATTTATCAATTGTAAAATTTAAATTTGTTATGCTTGCATAATAAATGTTAGAAAACCCGAATATGAGCCAAGACAATACCATCGACTATTTTTTAAAGACGGCATGGCAAACAGTTGCCAACAAGTACAATGTAATCGCCTCTCAGCATGGTTTCACTCAAGCTGCTGGATATATTTTGATCAATATCCATAAGGAAGGTACGCCAGTGTCTCAGATCGCAAATTCTACCGGTGTCAAGACCACCTCCTTATCTCGCGTACTAAACAATTTGGAGTCTCTGGGCTTTATTTATAGAGAGACCAGTGATACCGACAAACGTTCTGTAAAGGTATACCTCACAGAGCTGGGACAAGAGAAGAGAAAGGTAGCCAAGGACGTAGTTCGGGAGTTCAACGAACATTTAAACACATCTTTCTCCGAAAAGGAAAAAGCTACCCTTGTCAAGTTTTTAAAGAAAATAAATGAAGTAGCCACAAACTACTCTCCAGTAATACAAATTGAACCATAGGAAATTAGAAAATATACGTGATATGAATAGAAATATTAAAAAAGTAGCTGTATTGGGATCCGGAGTAATGGGTTCTCGAATTGCTTGCCACTTTGCTAATATAGGTTTAGAGGTATTGCTTTTGGACATTGTTCCTAAAGAGCTGTTGCCAGCAGAAGAAGCAAAAGGCTTAACATTGGAAAGCCCTGCTGTCCGAAATCGTATTGTGAACCAATCTTTGGATACGGCAATCAAGTCAAACCCTGCACCTTTATATAGCAAATCCTTTGCTACGCGTATTTCAACAGGAAACTTTGATGATGATATGAGCAAGATCGCTCAGGCAGATTGGGTAATCGAGGTAGTTGTTGAGCGTTTGGATATCAAAAAATCAGTTTTTGATAAAGTAGAGCAGTTCCGCAAACCAGGGACATTGATTACAACCAATACTTCTGGTATTCCGATCCATCTGATGGAAGAAGGCCGTTCTCAAGACTTCAAAGAGAACTTCTGTGGTACCCACTTCTTCAATCCGCCACGCTATCTCCCTTTATTGGAAATTATCCCAACAAAGGATACCAAAAAAGAAGTTGTAGACTTCCTGGTAGCTTATGGAGATAAAATGCTAGGTAAAACTGTAGTGTTATGTAAAGATACTCCAGCCTTTATCGGCAATAGAATTGGCGTTTACTCCATGTTGGCCGTAACACACCTTATCGAAAAATTAGGACTTACCGTTGAGGAAGTCGATAAATATACCGGGCCTGCAATGGGGCACCCTAAATCGGCAACTTTCCGTACTGCGGATGTTGTTGGCTTGGATACCCTAGTGAATGTAGCCAAAGGGCTGGAACAGAATGCACCTAACGATGAAGCGAAAGGAGTTTTTATACTCCCTGAGTTTATCAGCAAAATGGTGGAAAATAAATGGTTGGGCGAAAAGACCAAAAAAGGTTTCTATGAAAAGGTAAAAGATGACAAAGGTAATTCTGAAATCCTTTCCCTTAACTTGAAGGACCTGACCTATGGTCCACAGCAAAAAGTAAAGTCTTCCACATTGGAAGCGACTAAACCCGTTGAAGATATCCGTAAGCGCATGAAAGTTTACGAGCAGGGTACAGACAAGGCCGCAGAGCTTTTCAGAGCGATGCATTATCCTTTGTTTGAATATGTTTCTAACCGCGTGCCTGAAATCACGGATGATTTCTTCCGTATCGATGATGCCATGCGTGCCGGATTCGGATGGGAGATCGGTCCGTTTGAGGTATGGGATGCACTCGGCGTAAAAGAAACCCTAGAAAAGATCAAAAAAGAAGAAAAACGTCTTCCTGGACAATCTGGCGAAGTTGCCCAATGGGTAAAAGATATGCTGGATGCAGGATTTGATAGTTTCTATAAAGTAGAAAATGGAGTCCGTCATTATTATGACATCGCTTCTAAATCCTACAAACCGATCCCTGGAACAGAAGAGTTGATCGTATTAGACCACATCCGTGAGGCTAAGACCATTTGGAAAAACTCTGGCGTTTCCATCATCGACCTAGGCGATGGAATCATCAACTGTGAATTCCATACCAAAATGAACACTATCGGTGGCGATGTCATCCAAGGCTTGAACAAAGCAATTGACCTAGCGGAAAAAGAATACCGCGGATTGGTCATTTCCAATGATGGCAAGAACTTCTCTGCGGGTGCCAATATCGGTATGATCTTTATGATGGCGGTTGAGCAGGATTACGATGAGTTGAACATGGCCGTTAAGATGTTTCAAGATACTTCAATGCGTTTGAGATACTCCGCAATTCCAGTAGTTGCAGCACCATTCCAACTAGCATTGGGTGGTGGATGTGAATTCTCGATGCATGCCGACTTTGTTCAGCTACATGCCGAAACGTACATGGGCCTGGTTGAGTTTGGTGTAGGCGTGATCCCAGGTGGCGGTGGTTCCAAGGAATTTGCCCTAAGAGCATCTGATGATTACCGTCCGGATCAAATCGATCAGAATTTCATGAAAGATCGCTTCTTGACCATCGGCCAAGCAAAAGTATCTACCTCTGCAGTGGAAGCCTTTGAATTGGGCTATCTACAAGAAGGTAAATATGCCATCACGATGAACCGTGCCCGCCTGTTAGCCGATGCCAAAGCCAAAGCGCTGGAATTAGCAAACGCAGGCTATGTTCAACCAGCACACCGCAAGAACATCAAAGTACTAGGAAACCAAGGTCTCGGAATCGTATATGTTGGTGCATCCTCAATGGAAGCAGGACACTACATCTCCGAACACGACAAACTGATTTCCGAAAAACTAGGCTGGGTGATGTGTGGCGGAGATCTATCCGCACCAACCGAAGTCGACGAGCAATACCTTCTAGACATGGAACGCAAAGCCTTCTTAGAGCTCTGCGCAACCCGCAAAACCCTAGAAAGAATCCAAGCGATGTTGACGACGGGAAAACCACTTAGAAATTAGTATTTAGTATTAAGTATTTAGTATTTAGACAAGGCCGAGATACTTAATTTAAGGTTAACAAATTGATAAAATGTCGTTTATCCTTATTTTAATAAATGTTGAATACCTTTTTTAGTACTAATACTTAATACTAAGAAATGCATAATTATAAAGAATTGAAGCTCTGGGTGAAGGCGATTGAATTGGTTTCAGATGTTTATAAAATAACTTCTGATTTTCCAGATAGAGAGAAATATAACTTAGTGAATCAAATTCAACGGGCAGCAATTTCAATTCCTTCAAATATTGCTGAAGGAGCAGGGAGAAATTCCAATAAGTCATTTGTTCAATTTTTGGCAATAGCCCATGGTTCGACTTATGAATTGGAAACACAGTTAATAATATCAAAAAATTTAGGTTATTTATTAGATAGCGATTTAGACAGATTAATTAACAAACTATATGAAGTCCAAAAAATGAGTTTTGTTCTTCAGAGGAAATTGAAGCAGCTCTAGGTCTAACTACTAAATACTAACTACTAAATACTAAAACATGGAAGCATACATTGTAGCAGGATTTCGTACAGCAGTTGGGAAAGCTCCTAGAGGGGGATTTCGATTTATGCGTGCGGATGATTTGGCGGCGGATGTGATTAAGCATTTAATGGCATCGGTTCCAAATGTAAATAAAGAAGATATTGACGATGTAATCGTTGGAAATGCAATGCCGGAGGCGGAGCAAGGTCTTAATATTGGGCGTTTTATCTCCCTGATGGGCTTGGATACCGATAAGGTTCCTGGGTTGACGGTCAACCGGTACTGCGCCTCGGGATTGGAAACCATTGCTACGGCAGTGGCGAAGATCAAGACTGGAATGGCGGATATGATCATTGCAGGTGGAGTAGAGGTAATGTCGGGAATGCCATTTGGTGGCTGGAAGATCGTACCGAACGCCGTGGTCGCTAAAGAGCATCCGGATTGGTACTGGGGAATGGGACTTACGGCGGAAGCAGTTGCAACAGACTATAAGGTGTCAAGGGAAGATCAAGATAAATTTGCCCTGAAGTCAAATGAAAAGGCAGTTGCCGCGATCAAAGCCGGTAAGTTTAAAGATGAAATCGTTCCGATCAAGGTGAAAGACAACTTTGTGAAGGACGGCAAGATCACTACAAAAGAATATGTGGTTGATACAGATGAAGGTCCACGCGCTGATACCTCTTTGGAGGCATTAGCTAAGTTAAGACCGGTATTTGACGCCAAAGGATCCGTGACTGCGGGTAACTCCTCACAGACTTCGGATGGTGCAGCCTTTGTATTGGTGGTTTCTGAGAAGAAAATGAAGGAATTGAACCTGACGCCGATCGCTAAACTGGTATCGTTTGCCGTTGCTGGTGTGCCACCACGTATCATGGGTATTGGGCCCATCTATGCAATTCCAAAGGCATTGAAACAGGCTGGTTTGAAACAAGAGGATATTGACCTTTTTGAATTGAACGAAGCATTCGCTTCTCAATCGCTGGCCGTAATCCGTGAACTGGGATTGGATGAAGAAAAGGTGAATGTTAATGGTGGAGCTATTGCATTGGGTCACCCACTGGGATGTACCGGAGCTAAATTGACCGTTCAGGTGCTGCATGAACTGAAACGCAGAGGCAAGAAATATGGTATGGTTACCATGTGTGTGGGAACAGGACAAGGAGCTGCAGGTATTTTTGAACTGCTGTAGACAAAATAAACTAACAAAATATAAAACAGAAGAAGGTGCTTGTTCACTTATTCTAAATCAAAAAGAATATCATGAGCGAAGAAGTAAAAAATAAAGCAATCAAAGGTGGTGAGTTTGTCATTCGTGAAACTCCGTACACTGATATTTTCATTCCTGAAGAGTTTGATGAGGAAGCGAAAATGATCCGTCAAACCTGTATTGATTTCTTGGATACAGAGGTTCTCAATAAATTGGAAAGAATCGATGCCCAAGAAGAAGGATTGATGCAGAGCCTAATGGACAAATCTGGAGAACTGGGTATGTTGGGCGTATCGATTCCAGAGCAATACGGTGGTTTCGGTAAGAATTTCAATACGTCCATGTTAGTGGCTGATGCTGTTGGAGGAGGTTTCTCCTTTGCCGTGGCCTTATCTGCCCATACAGGGATCGGAACCTTACCAATCCTGTATTACGGGAATGATGCGCAGAAAGATAAATATATCCCTAAACTGGCAACAGGAGAGTGGAAAGCTGCTTATTGTTTGACAGAACCTAACTCAGGTTCCGATGCAAACTCTGGCCGTACCTCAGCGAAGTTGAATGCTGAAGGAACCCATTACCTGATCAATGGACAAAAGATGTGGATCACCAATGGTGGATTCGCAGATGTATTCATCGTTTTTGCCAAGATTGATGATGATAAAAACTTAACGGCATTTATCGTAGAAAAGGATTTCGGTGGTATCACCATGAATCCTGAAGAGCATAAATTGGGGATCAAGGGGTCTTCAACCCGTCAGATCTTCTTCAATGACTGTCCTGTTCCAGTAGAGAACATGCTTTCTGATAGAGAGAACGGATTCAAGATTGCGGTGAATATCCTAAACATTGGTCGTATCAAGCTTGGAGCAGCCACCATCGGTTCTTCACGTGCCGTATTGACCACTGCAATCAATTATGCCAATGAACGTGTACAGTTCAACTTGCCAATTTCAAAATTCGGTGCCATCCGCTATAAATTGGCAGAAATGGCTACCCGTCTATTCGCGAATGAATCGGCTGCATACCGTGCCGGACAGAATATCGATGATGCCTATGAAGCATTGGTCGCATCTGGAATGGACGAAGCAAAAGCAAAATTAAAATCTGTTGAGCTGTTTGCCATTGAATGTGCGATCATCAAGGTATGGTGTTCAGAGATGTTGGATTATGTGGTGGACGAAGGTGTTCAGATCTATGGAGGTATGGGTTATTCCGCTGAAGCTCCTATGGAAAGAGCTTACCGCGACTCCCGTATCAACAGAATCTTTGAAGGTACGAACGAAGTCAACAGACTATTGGTGGTGGATATGTTGTTGAAGCGCGCGATGAAAGGTGAGTTAGACTTAATGGGACCTGCTCAAGCTGTGGCAGGAGAACTGATGTCTATACCTGACTTTGGTCCTGAAGATGAAACTCCTTTTGCTGCAGAAAAGAAAATCGTTGCCAACTTGAAGAAAGCGGGATTAATGATTGCTGGTGCTGCGGTTCAAAAACTGATGATGTCCTTGTCCAAAGAACAAGAAATCCTGATGAATATTGCTGATATTATCGGCTATGTATATGTTGCAGAATCGGTATTGTTGCGTGCAGAAAAACTGCAGCATACGCAACCGGGAGAGCATGCAGGCTATGCAGCTGATATGGCTAAAGTATATCTATATGGAGCGATTGACAAAGTCAATGCTGCCGGTAAAGAAGCGTTAAATTCCTTTGCAGAAGGGGATGAGCTGAACATGATGTTGGTAGGTCTTCGTCGCTTTACAAAAGCACAACCGTTCAATGTCAAAGAAGCTCGCCAGAGAATTGCGAAGAAATTGATTGAAGAAAATAAATACTGTTTCTAAGTATTAAAGGTTGATTATGATTAAAGCCCCAGCAATGGGGCTTTTTCTTTTTTATAGCCCCTCATTTTAGCAATTCACATTGCTTTATCTTAACTTTAAGATTCATACCGATGATTTGAAAAGTTACGATGCCATCATTATAGGATCCGGACCCAATGGACTTGCTGCCGCCATCACCCTACAAAGACAAGGGTTAAGCACCTTGCTTGTAGAAGGTGCCGATACAGTAGGAGGCGGGATGCGAACCAAAGAACTTACCCTTCCAGGTTTCAAGCACGATGTCTGTTCGGCAATCCATCCCATGGCCCTTGGATCACCTTTTATGCGCTCATTGCCGCTAGAGGATTTCGGCTTGGCTTTCAAAATCGCGGATTTTCAGGTTTCCCAACCCTTAGACTCTGGTCGAGCCGTTGTGTTACATCAGGACATGAAGCTGATGCAGCAGGAGCTAGGGCAAGATTATAATGCTTATCAAACACTATTATCACCATTTGTCAAAAATTGGGACTCCCTTTCAAAAGATCTTCTCGGACCATTAAGGTTTCCTGACAATCCCTTGTTGATGGCCAGGTTCGGTTTATCAGGATTACGCAGTGCGCACGTCATTGCCGATCGATTCCAGACCGTTGAGGCTAAAGCCTTATGGTCGGGCTTGGTGGCCCATGGCATCTTACCCTTCAATAAATTGAGTACCGCAGCAATTGGGATGGTGTTAGGGACGTTGGGGCATCAAGTTGGCTGGCCAATTCCAGTCGGTGGATCCCAAGCAATTGCTGATTCCATGTTGGCTTATTACGAATCACTGGGAGGAGAACTGCAGCTCAATTTTTGGCTCGAAGATGTACGTGATCTACCAAAACATAAGGTGCTGATCCTTGACCTCACACCACTGCAGATATTAAAGATTAAAGGCTTAGATCTTCTGGAGGGCTATAGGAAGCAATTGGAAGCCTATCGTTATGGCATGGGGGTCTTTAAAATGGATTGGGCATTATCAGATCCTACTCCCTTTACTGATGGTAGAAGCCAGTTTGCCGCTACGGTACATATTGGGAATACCTATGCAGAAATTGCAAAAAACGAATTGGATACCTATAATGGCAAATTAGTGGACAGGCCATTTGTCTTATTCGCGCAGCCAAGCAAATTTGATCCGACCCGATCACCGGAAGGAAAACATACAGCTTGGGCATACTGTCATGTCCCCCATGGTTCATTTGCAGACCGCAGTGAAGCTATCGAGAATCAGATTGAAAGGTTTGCTCCGGGTTTTAGGGATACCGTCCTGGCAAGGTCATCTATGAATACCGGGCAGCTGGAACAATACAATCCAAATTACATCGGTGGAGATATCAATGCTGGTCAGATGGATATTATGCAGCTGTTCACTAGGCCAACCAAATCCTTGACACCTTACCGCACTTCCAATCCCAATGTTTATATCGGTTCTTCTTCAACGCCACCTGCAGGTGGTGTTCACGGGATGTGTGGGTACCATGCTGCTCGAATTGCATTGAAGGACCATTACCACATCAAAATAAAAATTTAATTATGGCAAAGATCGTATTGGCGGGAGGCACCGGGAATTTAGGCAATTTATTGATCAGTATGTTTAGAGAACAGGACCATGAAATCATCGTGCTGAGTCGGAAGCGTATGGTCAAGCACCATCCAAAGCTAGACTTTGTATATTGGGATGGCGAAAACCTTGATTCCTGGCAGAAAGAACTGGAAGGTGCCGATGTGCTCATCAACCTTTGTGGACTTTCCATCAATAGAAGATTTACCAAGAAAAACAAAGCGTTGCTCCGCAGCTCGAGGTTGGGTCCAACCAAGTTGTTAGGTGAAGCGGTATCCCAATTGGAAAATCCGGTAAAACTCTGGATCAATTTTTCGGGCGTTTCCATTTTCAATGGCGGCACATCTCTAAAAGATGAAACTTCAAAGGAATATTCCAATGATTTCCTAGGTTCCTTGGCGCAGGATTGGGAAAAAACCTTCTTAGCTGCCCATACGCCAAATACCGAAAAACTGATCTTGAGAATGAGTCCGATCCTAACCAAGAAGTCAGGTATGTTTGCTGAGCTATACCCATTGGCAAAGATGGGCTTGGCTGGACAGGTAGGAGATGGAAAGCAAATGATTGCTTGGATCCATGAAGCCGATTTTGTGGGAATGATCGATTGGATCATCAAATCAGACCATCGAACCGATATTTACCATGCCTGCAGTCCTAATCCGGTAAGCAATGCCGAGTTTATGCAAAAACTAAGACAAGCATCAGGCGTTTCGTTTGGTTTGCCCCTGCCAACCTTCATGGCCAAGATGGGAGCATTCGTAAAAGGAGTGGACTCTTCACTCCTGTTGGAAAGCGTTCCGGTAACAACTTTATTAACTTTAAAAAATGGCTTTCAGTTTAATTTTCCCTATCTTCAGCCCGCATTTGATCAATTAATTAAATCATCAACTTAAACATTTTATGTCTGCCAAAACATTTGAACTCTCTGAGGATTGGGTAGTTGTTATCTTGGGATTCGGAATCATTGGGCTTGCCCTGCTTGGTTTCGTCGTACCTGTTCCATCTTTCGGCTGGTCAAACTCTACTGAACTCACTTCAAAAGTACTTTCTGGATCCAATTTAGGCGCAATGGGCCTGCAATTCATCTTAGTCTACGTAACGGCTATTTTAGGAGCCCTCTTGCTCAAGAAAAGCCTCAAGGCATTGCTGATAGTATTTCCGATTATCTATGTCCTGACCCTTTTTGCCTTGGTATTGGCTGGAAATTCAGGTGTTAAGAGTTTCAATCTAGAGGCAGTGATATTCAGTTTGGCTATCGGCTTGATCATCAGCAACTTCTTCAAGTTGCCCGATTGGTTCAAAGCAGCCCTGAATACCGAGATGTATGTCAAGATCGGATTGGTTCTTTTGGGTACAACGGTCATATTTGGCGATATCTTAAAAGCGGGTTCATTAGGCCTTATCCAGGCTCTGGTTGTAGTCGTGTCCGTTTGGTACTTTGCATTCTGGATCTGTAAGAAATTCAAGATCGATAAAGAAATGTCCCTGATGCTTTCCAGTGCAGTTTCGATCTGTGGGGTATCCGCTGCGATCGCAACTTCGGGAGCAATCGAAGGTGACAATAAAAAACTATCTTATATCATCTCATTGGTGTTGGTGACTGCCGTGCCGATGATGATCTTTATGCCTTATCTAGCTGAACTTATGGGGCTATCCCAAGAGGTTACAGGAGCTTGGTTAGGTGGTAGTATCGATACGAGTGGAGCAGTTGCCGCTTCTGGAACCCTAGTGGGTGAGGAGGCGCTAAAGATCAGTACCATCGTGAAATTCTCGCAGAATGTACTGTTGGGTATTGCGGCATTCTTCATCAGTATCTACTGGACCTATTCCAAATCAGTAGATGATAAAACCAAAAGAGAAAAACCAACCTTGAAATTGATCTGGGAGAGGTTCCCGAAATTCGTGGTTGGCTTTGTATTTGTTTCCTTGATGTTCTCCTTTGTGGTTTCACCCGAAACCACAGCATCCATCAAAGATAGTTTAAAGAGTGTTCAAGGACTTTGGTTTGCCATTGCTTTTACCTCTATCGGTCTGGAAACAAACTTTAAAGATCTGTTTAAACAGGACAATAAGAAACCTCTGTATGCTTTCTTGATTGCTCAAACTTTCAATATCATTGTAACCCTGGTCTTAGCCATCGCCTTGTTTGGTTAGTCCTTGAAATCCACAATATACAAGCCTCAATCATCGTGATTTGAGGCTTTTTTATTTCTGTTTATCCATGGGAATATTTAAAATAATTTGTGCAAATTCAGGTCTGAAATCATCATATACATGAAGAGAAAATAGCATGGACGAAAAACAGTTGTTGCAATACTATAAAGAAACAGGCAGTTTGGATGCGCTAGGCAAGCTATATGCTCCATACATGTCCTTGTTATATGGTGTTTGCTATAAGTATCTTCAGGATGCCGAGCAAAGCCAAGACGCGGTCATGCAGATTTTCGATGAGCTAATAAATAAGTTGCGCGTGTATGAGGTGGATAATTTCAAGAGTTGGGTTTATGTATATGCGCGCAATTTTTGCTTAATGCAGCTAAGGAAAAACAAGCAGATTACGAAGGTTGACATCGAGGAAAACCTCTATGAATCGGAGAAGATGCTCAACCATGGTGATGAGAAGAAATGGGGGGAGCAAGACTTTGAAAAATTGGAATCCTGTATCGCGGGCCTGAACCAAGAACAGGAGCTTTGCATCCGAATGTTTTATCTGGAACAGAAATGTTATAAAGATATCGCCGAACAGACGGGACATGATATAGCCAAAGTAAAGAGCTATATACAGAACGGCAGGCGGAATCTTAAAATTTGTATGGAGAAAAAGTAATGGAAAATAATTATCAATTAACGCGGATTCACAATTACGTCATGGGACTCATGAGTAAGGAAGAGATGTACGAGATGGAACGTGAAGCCTTGAACGATCCTTTTTTACAGGATGCTATCGATGGATATAAACTCCAACAAGGGGTAGATTCCCATCAGTTGAGCATTTTGCAGCAACGATTGGCCAAGAAAATCGAAGCCAAAGCGGAGGATAAAAAGAGAAGATTCTATAACTGGCAAAGGTTGACGGTTGGGATGGCTGCTGCGGTTTTATTCTTGGTGGCATCCTCACTGATCCTATTTAAATATATCACCCATCAGAAAACAGAACGTAATAATGAAGTTATTTTGATGGAACATGAGATGCATGTGCAGTCTATGCTCATGGAAAATGCCGATGCAGTACCAATTGGAGGCTGGGAAAAATTCAATGAAGAACTGAATTCCGAATTAAGGGACATTCATGACAGGGGGAATGTGCAGGTAACTTTTGATGTAACCGATGGGAAACCTCAAAATATCCGAGTGACCTCCTCTAGCAATAAAAATTTAGATGCGATTATCTCGACGTTTATTGAACAAAAAGTAAGATGGACTGGTGAAAATGGGGGCGTGGCAATAGCGGTTGAATAATATAGTAATGGGTATAAGTAAAAGGTCAAGGATATTTTCCTTGACCTTTTTTATTGCTTATTCTTCCCAACGGATCTTATCCTCGATCGGGCTTCTAACCGGCTCTCTCGGTTCTGATTCATGGTGTCCCATGTAGAAGAATCCGATACAACGTTGATTTTCCTTCAGGTTCAAGAATGGACCGATATGATTGATCAATCCAGGAGTAGCCCAATATCCACCGATACCGATAGATGCTGCTGCCAACCACATATTCTCTACTGCACAAGCCGTAGCAGCTAATTCTTCCCATTCAGGAAGATCACCAGAATAATCGACGATAATAGCTAAAGCAGCCTTAGATTGGGTCGCTTTTTTGGCCATATTCTGTTCAGTAGCCTCTGTATATTTTTCAGCTGGCGTTACCGACTTGTAGATTCTTGCTAATTCATCACCCAAACGGATCAAACCTTCGTTGCGGAAGACCACAAATCTCCAAGGTTGTGTGCGTTTATGCGTAGGAGCTGCATTTGCCGCTTCCAAAATAGTCAATAATTCCTCGCGGGTAACCTCTTGATCTGTATAGTTCGCCTGGAATACCGCTCTTCTGTACTCTATGTTCTTTAATACTTCGTTCTGTAGCATATGGTCTAAATTTCTAGTTTTATTGTTTTTATTATGAAAGTTCTTCCCAAAGGGCTGCGATGTGTAAGATGGTCAATACGGCCTTTTGCATGTCCTGGATCGAAACCCATTCCTGCTTGCCATGGAAGGCATGACCACCAGCAAAGATATTAGGACAAGGCAGCCCCATAAAGGATAACCTAGACCCATCTGTACCACCACGGATACTTCTTTTTTCTACCTTCATTCCTGCGCGTTCGATCCCCATCATGGCGATCTCTACCACTTTCGTATCCTTATCCAATACCTCTTTCATGTTGCGGTATTGCTCGCTAACTTGAAATGAATAGCTTGCTCCTGGATATTTGGACAAGACTTCCTTAACGATTGTTTCCAATTCAGCCTCGTGTTCCGCTAATTTTTTGGTGTCGTGGTCACGGATGATAAAGTTCAAGGTCGCCTCCTCTACTGTACCTTCCATATTGGTCGGATGTACAAACCCTTGCTTAGCATGGGTTGTTTCTGGAGATAAACGATCCTTAGGAAGGCTATCTACAATGTCTGCAGCAACCTTGATCGCATTGATCATTTTTCCTTTTGCATAACCAGGGTGAATGGAAATTCCATCAATCTTGATCTTCACGCCATCAGCAGAGAAGGTTTCATCTTCCAAGGTTCCTGCTCTTTCCCCATCCATGGTGTAGGCATATTCAGCACCCAATTTCTTCAAATCAACATGGTCTACTCCACGTCCGATTTCTTCATCAGGGGTAAATAAAATCTTGATATCGCCATGCTTAATTTCAGGGTTGCTCATCAAGATGCGGGCAGCATCCATAATTTCTGCCACTCCAGCTTTATCATCGGCACCTAACAGGGTTTTTCCACTGGCAGTTACGATATCATTTCCGATTTGTTCCTTCAGATCAGGGTGATCGGCCATGCGGATCACGATTTTTTCATCATCGGGAAGAACAAGGTCTTGACCTTGGTAATTCTGGTGGACCAAAGGCTTAACATTGGTTCCGGAAGAATCTGGAGAAGTGTCTACATGTGAACAGAAACAGATAACAGGCACCTGTTTGTCGGTGTTCGAAGGGATAGTGGCATAAACATAGCCTAAATCATCCAAATGAGCGTCTTCAATGCCCATAGCTTTTAATTCTTCGACCAATATCCTGCTTAAGTCTTTCTGTTTTTCTGTAGAAGGTACTGTACTTGATTGCGCGTCAGATTGGGTGTCAACCTGAACATATTTGATAAAATTTTCAGCAACCTGAAAATCATGAATCTGATTAATTTCCATTTAACAAAACTACAAATTTATTACCCTCTTAACTAAAATCACTGCCATTAAATCGTAATATATGGCTGTATGCATGCGAGTTTACTTTTCTAAAATTTTAAATTTTCTTTAGAGATCATTTTGACCTTATTCGAGACACATTCGGAATTTTCGCAATATGCCTCGAATAATGGTAAAAGGAGTCTCGAAGGGATGTTCCTGAAAAATTTTAAAGATATCCTTTCCATTGTCAACCTGAGAAGTGAAAATTTGCGCAGAATTTATTGGAAGGTTATGACAGCAAGTTGGCAATGAAAATCAATTAGCTCTTTTATTTTTTTAAATATAGAACCCCTTTTTGGTTTCCATTATTTTAGCTGCCATGGCACGTTAGCCTGGAAGTCGCGCAAAAACGATGTTCGATTAATCGAACATCGTTTTTGCATTAGCCCTATATTGTTTACCATCCATGCTAAAATAATTCTGCCCT
>NZ_JBSHMI010000010.1:0-154098 GCF_053645235.1 Sphingobacterium sp. NPDC055346 | reverse complement strand
AAGATAGGGACAAAATACGTTCACTTCCAAGGGGGAGGCCAAAGTATTTTTACCGCCGCCAGCTAACTCGCTGTAGCATTGCCAGATAATTTTTCCAAAAGGCGGGTCTGAACCAGGATTAAAGGGATTGGAGGATGGACCAAGATCATGAAAAGGAACCAGGATGGAAAGGATACGAGGATGGACCAGGACAGGAAGGGAATCCCGGTCCAACATCTTCCCCTTTCGGCCTGACCTCATTCGACCCACATTCCGAAAATTCGCAACGCGAGCGACCAAACCTCCTATGCGCCCTCGGGTACGCTCCGGCCGGTTTACCTGTTCTCTCCGGACCATTCCCGAACATGCCCCGAACGAGTCCCGAAGGAGAGCCACAAAAAAACACCTCAAAATCGATCCAAAAAAAAATGGGTGGACCGAAGTCCACCCACACCATCTATTTTACTTTACCCATTTATTGCCATCCACCACCTAAGGCTTTATAGAGAACGACCTGATTCAGCATCTTCTCCTTGTTGATGTCCACATCGGCAACTTGTGCTTCGATCAAGCCTTTTTGTGCAGTGATGATATCCAGGTAGGTAACCCGGCCTGCTATAAACAGTTCTTCCGCAGCTCCGATGGACGATTCCAACGCAGCTACCTGATCCTTCACATGCGTCGCACGAGCAACAATGGCATCTTGAGTATTCAAGGCCAGGGATACTTCATTGACTGCATTCAGGACGGTTTTTTCATATTCCAGAAAGCTGATCCCATAGGAGGCTTTCATTTTTTCATATTCTGACTTCAATTCGCGCTGCCTGAAGATCGGCATGGTAATTCCACCAAAAAGACCGTAGGTCACAGATTTGTCCAAACTGAAAAGCTTGTCAAAGCTGAAAGACTGCAATCCCAAATACGGAGAGATCGCCACGGTCGGCAAGAATGCCAAGCGGGTAGATTCCATTTCATGGAATCCTGCCTGAAGATCCATGCCCGCTTTGCGGATATCAAGACGGTTATTCAATAGCTCGTCCAGATTACCGACGGTCAGGTCTTGAAACAGGAGATTGCTGCCAATTCCATTGCTATTCCTATCGATAGGTTGGTAGACCCTTCCCAAAAGGGAATTGATCTGATGTTCATAGGCAAGGATTTCCTGGGCTGCATGCGCACGATTAGCTTTAGATTGGGACAACAGTGATTTGAACTGCTGCACGGCCAACTCATCGGCACGGCCAGCCTCCTTCTGTGCTTCGATTATCTCCAGGGCACGTTCATGGAGCTTAATGTTCTCTTCATAGACCTGAATCTTTTCGTCCAAGCTCATCAATTCATAATAAGAAGAGGCGATCGATGAAATCAATTCCGTTTCGATCAGGCGTTTCAATTCACTTTCGGACATGAGGTTCAAGAAAGCAGCTTCTCTCCTATTTCTCAGTTTCCCCCACAGATCCAATTCCCAGGAAGAACGGACACCCACAAAATAATCAGGGATGAAAGGTTCCGGGATTTTCTCATCATCATTGAGGTTATCCGAAAAGTTGGAATCATAATTTCCGATTCCCGATTCCGTATAATGGCCATACTTTCTCAAGCCCCCTTCCACTGCAGCATCCAAACTAGGATACAGCGCAGATTTTCGGAACTTGAAATTAGCTTGTGCCATTTCGATCCTGTGGATGGCCTGACGGACATCCATGTTATTTATCAATGCCGAATCAATTAAAGAGATCAATTGGGCATCCGTAAACACATTGCGCCATGCTAAGCTTCCTACGGAGCTGGAATCTTTCATGACCTGATCGGCCTGTCCGGTCAAGGTCGGAGAAATATCCTTTTGTACCGTTGCTTTAGGCACTGAACAAGAGGTAATGAACAGCAGTACCGCTACAGCAACCGCAGCTTGCTTGATTTTCTTTTTCTTTTCACGTTTTGAGAAAAGAACGACCAAACCAGGAATTACGATTACCCCGATAATAGTACCGATAACCATACCTCCTACTGCAGCAGAACCAATGGTTCTGTTACCTATAGCACCGGCACCATTGGCCAGCATCAACGGGATCAAACCTGCAGCAAATGCAAAGGATGTCATTAAGATTGGGCGCAAACGTGCAACCGCACCTTCAATGGAAGCTGTCAGCACATCCATACCTTGCTTACGTTTCAGGTTGGCATATTCCACGATCAGGATCGCATTCTTACCCAATAGACCGATCAACATGACCAGTGACACCTGCGCGTAGATATTGTTTTCCAGACCAAAGACCTTAAGGAACAGGAATGCTCCGAACAATCCGGCAGGCAGACATAACAATACAGGCAAAGGCAATAAGAAGCTTTCATATTGAGCCGCCAACAATAGGTACACAAATACCAAACATAACAAGAAGATGTAGGCTGCCTGGTTACCTGAAATTTTCTGTTCACGCGTCATTCCTGACCATTCGATGGCATAACCTTGCGGAAGTTCAGCAGAAATGCGTTCTACGGCTTCGATAGCTTGACCGGAACTGAAGCCAGGGGCTGCCTGACCGGTGATCATGGCTGAGGTAAACATATTATAACGTGTAATCTGCTCCGGACCATAAACCCTTTCCATCGTCATAAAGGATGAGTAAGGAACCATTTCACCTTCTTCGGTCTTTACATATAGGTTCAATACATCCTCTGGACGTTGTCTAGCAAAGGCATCGGATTGCACCATTACCTTATACATCTGTCCATAGCGGATAAAGTTGGTCGCATATAAACTACCTAACAGGGTTTGCAAGGTGTTCATTGAATTTTCTACAGATATTCCCTTTTTGGCAGCCTGATCATAATCGATCTTCAGCATATATTGTGGGAAGTTAACATCAAATGTGGTTGAAGCACTTTCGATTACCTCATCTTGCTCCAATTTAGTGATGAACTCATTTACGACTTCATTGGTCTGATTCAGGTCTTCATTACCGGACCTATCCAATAACCTCAGCTCGAAACCCGAGGAGTTACCGAACCCTGGTACGGTCGGTGGAGGGAAGAATTCGATTTCTGCATCGGCGATATGCGCAGTTTTCTCACGAAGGATTTTCATTACATCATCTACCGATTCATTTCTTTCATCCCAAGCCTTCAAGTTGATCATCCCCATACCATAGGAAGCACCGGAAACTTCAGTTACGATACTATATCCAGCGAGGATGGAAACCGTTTCTACCATTTCCAATTCTCTGGAAATTTTGTCAACTTCATTCAATACCGCTTCAGTACGATCGACTGTTGCTCCGGGAGGCGTAGTTACTGCCACATAGATCATACCTTGATCTTCGGTAGGAATAAATCCGGAAGGGAGGATTGCTGCGGAACCCCAAGTTGCGATGAACATAATAACTAACCCTAATAAAGTGATTATGCGACGACCTGCAATCTTGGAAAGCAACCCTTTGTACCCTCCGGAAATTCTGTTATATACATTGTTGAATCCTTTAAAGAAACGATCCAACCAGTTATTGCTTGGTTTTTTATCATGCGGTGAACGCAGGATAATGGCACAAAGTGCGGGGGTAAGCGTCAAGGCATTGATACCAGAAATGACAATCGCTGCTGCCAAGGTCAGGGAGAACTGCCTATAGAAGATCCCAACAGGACCGGACAGGAAGGCGACGGGAACGAATACCGCTGACATCACCAAAGTAATAGCGATAACCGCAGAACCCACCTCGTCCATTGCCGCCAATGTTGCTTCCATTGGAGAAAGGTGTTCCTCCTCCATCTTGGCATAGACGGCCTCGACGACGACAATACCGTTGTCGACGACAATTCCAATGGCGAGCACGAGTGCGAACAAGGTCAATAAGTTGATGGAGAATCCCATCATCTGCATGAAGAACAAGGACCCGATCAAACATACAGGAACCGCCAAGATCGGGATAATGGTAGCCCGGAAATCTTGAAGGAAAATGAATACCACCAAGAAAACGAGTATAAAGGCCTCCACTAAGGTGATCAATACACTGGAAATTGAGGCATTCAAGAAACGAGATACATCATACCCCATGGTATAGGTCATTCCCGGCGGGAAAGTGGCATCTTTTAATTCCGCCATACGATCCTTAACCCTTTGGATAACCTCTTGGGCATTCGAGCCCGGCAACTGCTTGATCATGATGGATGCCGATGGCCTACCATCCGTTTTGGATACCATTTCATAATCCAGGGAACCAAATTCCACATCGGCGATATCCTTGATACGGATAATCGAACCATCTACATTGGCACGGATCGGAATATTTTCATATTCGCTGATTTCGGTGAACTTACCGGGATAGCGCAATACGTATTGTTGCATATTGACGGTTTTATCCGAACTGATACCGGTCTGACCCGGAGCAGCTTCAATATTCTGCCTACGCAATGCCGCCACTAATTCTTCTGTTGAAATGGAATACGCGGAAAGACGGTCGGGTTTTACCCAAATACGCATAGCGTAATCCTTCATACCCATGATCTGCGCAAAGCCCACACCTTCGATACGTTTCAATTCCTTCAGGATATTGATATCGGTAAAGTTATAGATAAAGCGTTCGTCGGCAGTTTCATCATCAGTATACAGGTTCAGGTACATCAGCATACTGTTCACTTCCTTTTCGGTGGTCACCCCGGCCTTGATTACCTCTTCAGGCAATTCATCGAGCACGGTGGTCACCCTGTTCTGGACGTTTACGGCAGCGATATCTGGGTCAGTACCTACTTCAAAGAAAACTTGGATCAAGGTATTACCATTGTTTGTGGATACCGAAGACATATAGGTCATTCCTGCTACCCCATTGATTGCCTTTTCCAGCGGAATGGCTACCGCATTGGTACTTACTTCGGCATTTGCACCGGTATAGTTAGCCGTTACAACTACTGATGGCGGAACGATATCAGGGAATTGGGTAATGGGCAAGGTAAACAATGCCAATAGACCCAAAAGGGTAATAAAGATCGAGATGACCAGCGATAGCACCGGCCTCTTAATAAATTTTTCAAACATTAAATCTCGCTCCCTTCTTAGTTTTTAACCATTTTTGGTTGAATTACCATTCCATCACGAAGGGATTGAACGCCTTCATACACAACTTTAGCATCAGCTGGCAAACCATTTTCTACGACATAGTAATGTCCAACACGACGTCCGTTTTGGAAAGGGGTCATCTTAACGGTATCCCCTTTTAGGGTATATACATATGCTTTGTCCTGGATTTCGAAAACAGATTTCTGATGCACCAATAGCAGGTCACCAGTCTGGACAGGCACACCGATCCTCCCGGTAGCACCATGTTTCAATAGTCCATCGGGATTATTGAATTTTGCACGCAGGGAAATAGATCCAGTACTGGCCTCGAATTCACTTTCAACGATCTCAGCAGTTCCTGTATTAGGATAGGTAGCACCATTTGCTAAGATCAACTGAACTTCTTTTTTGAAATTATTTCTATTAAAGGTAGAGTCAGATGCGATCCCTAGGTATTCCTGTTCAGAGATATCGAAGTACACGTTCATATTAGCCATATCTGAGATGGTGGTCAATAGGGATCCTTCTTCCAACAAGGAACCCTCTTTTAATTGGATCCGATCGATACGGCCATCAAAAGGTGCGCGGATCTGCGTATTGGACAATTTTGTCCTTGCTTGGTTCAAAACGGCTTCTGCTTCCCCAACTTTAGCATTAGCGGCACGTAATTGAACTTTCAATAGATCATATTCGGTTGAGCTGACAATGTTTTTCTGAACCAACTTCTGGGTCCTTTCCATCTCCAGTTCTACTTTTTTCACTTCAGCTTCAGCACTGCTGACTGCTGCCTGAGCTTGTGCCAAGTCAGCTTTGTATTCATCCGCTACCAAAGAGAACAGGACCTGTCCTTTTTTCACGAATGCTCCCTCATCAACAAAGATCCTATCCAGGAACCCTACCAAACGGGAGCGTAATTCCACATTACGTTGAGATTGGATATCTGCGATATACTCTTTGTACACAACAGTATCCAGTTGAACTAAATTAGATACGGGAACGACTTTAGGTGCATTAGCAGTTGTCTTTTCGTTACTGGTAGCAGTACAGGATGCAACTAATAATGCGCAACCTACTACGGGTAGTAGCATGCGTTGTTTTTTCATAGCAATATAAAATATGGGTATTAAAATAAAATAGAATACAATAGATGTTGGTTGTTACGCAGATGGCATAACAATCCCTATACTTTCAAAATGGAAAGCATATAAAAAATGGAAATTAGAAAGGACGGTATCTATACAAGAACTGGTAATAGCCAGGGAGGCATAGTGTCTTGGACAGATAAAACGGATGTTTTAAGGTTGATTTGATCCTGTAAAGTCTGGAAATTAACCAGTTAAAGATGAATACCAATGGTATTAACCCTAGGAACAGGGAAAGAATGCGATAATCATCGAAGATGATTTCAGGAAGGGCCTCGGAATTCACAGGATGTGTCAGGTTGAGCACCTCTTCCAATACGACTTCAACTAAGGTTTCGTTGGCTACCACATTCGTGGAACCAAAAAGGTCGATAGACTTTACCTCCAAGCATAGCACATTGAGGTATCCGAATAGCGCCAAGAAATGCAATAGTCGAAACATACGCCACAAAGATAAGCAAGGCGTTAAGCAAAAAGGTATTAGGAATGTAAAAAAACTGTGATTTTATTTTTTTGGAGCGGCTTGTTCAGTTTCTGTTTCCGGGTTGTAGGGTTCATCGTCAAACAAGATTCTTACGGAAGGGGTATATGTATCCTCATGCTGTCCGTTTTTGCTGGCCCAAAAGAAAGCTCCCAAAAAGAACAGTGCAATCAATACACTACAACCGATTAAGAAAAATATGATGTTCATAGTACAAAGTTAAATTAATTTTCTCCGTTTTGCATATCCTCTAGTCATCAAACTGGTGAATGAAATAATAGTAACGGTACTGATAGGCATTAAGATCGCTGCGAATAAAGGTGACATTGTTCCCTGAACGGCGAAACTAATACCGATTACATTATATAATAAGGAAATGATAAATGACATCTTGATGACCTTGACGGCGTCTTTACTGAAATCAAAGAATTTCGGCAGTTTATGGAATGCCTCACCATCCAAGATGGCATCACAACCTGGCGAGAAATTATTGATATCGTCTGATACGGCAATACCGAGGTCCGCTTTCCTCAATGCTCCGGCATCATTCAATCCATCGCCCAACATGCAGACTTTTTTTCCTTGATGCTGCCATTCGGTAATTTTTTCCAATTTAGCCGCAGGAGTTTGGTTGAATAGGAGTTTAGCATTTGCGGGAAATATCATGCGCAATGCATCAGCCCTACGTTCGTTGTCACCAGAAATTAAATGCAGGTCATAATGCTCTGCCTTTAACTTATTGATGACTTCGGTAAGTCCAGTACGCCAAGATTGCTCCAGGGTGAAATATCCTTTCAAGGTATCATTGATCTTGACATATACAACCGACCCTTCTAAATCGACTTTGGCGGTATTCACATAACTGGCACTACCGATCTGTATACTGTAATCTTGATATTTTCCAGATTGTCCTCTTCCGACTACCTCTTCGTACTCTTCTATGTTCAACATCTGAACATCGCCCAACCATTTGATAATCTCTCTACTCAATGGGTGGTTAGAATTACGACATAGGGAAGCCAAGAGATTTCGCTCCATTGGATTCAGGGTTCCTTCGAAATACATACTGGATGCAGTAGGCGAAGAAATGGTTCCAGTTTTATCAAACACGACGGTCTCAATAGCTGCCATCTGTTCAATAGCGGCTGTATTCTTGATGTACAACTTGTTTTTATCAAAGATGCTCAATGCAGCTGAAAGCGTAAAAGGCGAGCTCAAGGCCAATGCACATGGACAGGCGATGATCAGAACGGCCGTAAAAGCTCCCCAAGCTTTATCTGCATTTCCACCAACAATCCAGAACACACAGGCTGCAATGGCAATCATGAGAAGACCAATGGTGAAATATTTACTGATAAAACCTACAAAGGTTTCAAATTTCTTTTCATACTGCTTTAAGCTATCATTGTTCCAGAGCTTGGTCAAATAACTTTGGGATACCGCTTTGACCACTTCCAATTCGATAGCCTCTCCCATTTGTCTACCTCCAGCGTAAACCACTTCCCCCAACACCTTTTCAACAGGTTTACTCTCCCCTGTCACGAAGCTGAAGTCCACGGATGCATTGCCATTCAGCAAAATGGCATCAGCAGGAATAATTTCATTATTGCGGACCAAGATCCTGTCGCCAACCTGCAGGTCAGCGATCTGTGTGGGCTTTGCAACACCTTCATCCAATACAGTTACCGCAACAGGAAAGTATGAACGGTAATCGCGTTCAAAGGAAATATGGTAGTATGTTCTCTGTTGTACATATTTTCCGATCAGGATAAAGAATACCAAACTGCATAAGGTATCCATAAATCCAGGACCTGTCTGGGAAATGATCTCAAAGGCCGAGCGGAAGAAGAGCACAAAGATCCCGAGGGCCAAAGGCACATCAAGGTTCAGGCGTTTTTGCTTGAGGCTCAACCAGGCCGATTTGAAATAATCGGAGGCACTATATAATAGGACTGGGAGACCGAATGCCAAGTTCATGTAGTTGAAGAAATTGGAATACTGTCTTTCAAACTCGCCCATTCCGAAGTATTCCGGAAAAGAGATCATCATGGAGTTACCGAAACAGAAACCTGCCACGGTAATCTTTGCAATAAGTCCACTTTGGTTTATTTTCTTACCTTCTTTGACGACATCCTGAAGGGTGATCTTTGGGTCGTATCCGATCTTGTGCAATAGATCGACCAGTTCACGCAGGGAAATTTCGTCCTTTTTGAAGGTGATGCTAGCTTGTTTTTTCATGAAGTCTACCTGAGAGGTCTTCACGCCTGGATTCAATTTATATAGGTGTTCAAGCAGCCAGATACAAGAGCTACAATGGATAGCAGGTACATAAAATGTAATGATGGCCTGTTCATTATCCTGATAGTCTACCAGTTTGGCAATGATATTGGGTTCATCCAGATAGGAAAGGTCCTCCTTTTGTGCTTTTTGGGATTTCCCTGGATGGGTATTGTACTTATAATAGGATGCCATGTTGTTATCATTCAAGATCTGATAAACAGTTTGGCAACCTAGGCAACAAAAGCGATGGTCTTCCAAGATATAGGCAGAATCCTCCACCGGATCACCACAGTGATAGCAAATTGTACTTAATTGCAGTTCCCCTTTTGTTGACATAATATAAATATAAGGTTAAATAGCTTGACTGAATAAATTGTCTCTTTCTTTTGTTTTTTGCAGGCGTTCATCAAATGCCATGCAGACATTGCGCAGGAATGATTTCCCTAGTTCACTGATCTGAACGATATCCTGATCTACACTCACCAATTCATCAGCGACCAAAGGTTGTAGGCGTTCGATGATTTTTTCATTTAGGGCAAAACCTTCTTTCAGCTGAACTTTACCACGGCACATCATATCCAGGATATATTCTCTGATGATCAGATCTTCATCATTTAGGATATGACCTTTCACGACCGGCAAAATGCCTTCGCCTATGAGTTTATGGTATTCCTCAACGGTTTTGACGTTTTGGGCGAATGCTGTCCAGGCATCACTGATGGAAGACACACCCAGACCGATCAACAAGGGTGTATAGCGATCTGCATATCCCATGAAGTTACGGTGCAGGGTCCCATCAAGGGAAGCGATATAAAGGGCATCATCCGTTTTGGCGAAGTGGTCCATACCTACATCTTTATAACCACTTTCCTGGATCATCTGTTTTCCCAGTTTATATAGATTTAATTTTTCTTCTCCCACGGGAAGGTCATGCTCAGTAAATCGGCGTTGACCAGGTTTGATCCAAGGTACATGGGCATAACTATAGAAGGAAATCCGGTCAGGATTTAATTTCATGGAATGCTCTATGGTCATGCGCACGGATTCTGCCGTCTGTAAAGGCAAGCCATAAATCAAATCAAAGTTGATGGATTCGTAACCAAGACCTCTAGCATCTTTCATGACACGGTCTACATCTTCCACAGTTTGATGTCTATTGATAATAAATTGGACTTTTTCATCGAAATCTTGGATACCCAAGCTCAATCTCTTAAATCCCAAATCATAAAGGGTCTTTAAATGATCGTAAGTAGTATTTGCAGGATGGGCCTCGAATGAGAAAGAGGCATCTTGCGTTTTTTCGTTCCCTTCCAAGAGACCTGCGATCAAGCGGTGCAGTTTTTCTGCCGTAAAGAAGGTCGGAGTTCCACCACCTAGGTGAATTTCTGCGATCTTAAGGTTATCTTCCTTCAAGATATCTTTGTACATCTGCCATTCTTTGAGAAGGGAGGTAATATAAGGATCTTCGACTTGGTGGTTTTTGGTAATACGGGTATTACATCCGCAGTAGGTACAAAGGCTTTCGCAGAATGGCAGGTGCACATAAATGCTGATTCCCTGATCTTTGGACTTGTTAAAGTTCAAAGCCACTCTTTGGCGCCAATCGGCTTCATTAAAACGTTCGTTTTCCCAGAAAGGTACTGTTGGATAACTGGTATAGCGAGGAGCCGCTACGTTATATTTGTTGATCAGTTTGTTTAGAATCTCCGTTTCCATATCGTCTATATTTAACCTTTTTATTGCATTCCATTCTACATTGACAAGCCTCTCCCGTACAACCTCCTACCATCCATTGGGTAAGGTTCATGATGGTCTGCTTGGCAATTCCTTCAAGGGAGTTATCGAATGGGACGTTTGCAACGTGTATTTTCAATTCTCCGGCATAATCTAGGTCAATATGGTCAGTGGATCTTGAACGGGTGATAATATTTCTAATCCCAATTTTATAGAGTTCAAATAACATTACTCTATCCAACACATCACGATCGGAGATGATGACAGCCTCTTTTCCTATGGCATAGTGCATGGTACTAAAATTCAACTCGTTTGATATCAAAGTCAAATCATGTACCTTACCATTTGCCTTGGCGAGGTGCTCCTTCTCAGGTCCCAAAATGTTATATGCAATCACTCTCATCCCTTAAGTAAAGTAGTTATTGTTCCAAAATTAGCGTTTAGGCCTGCAGAAACGAATGCACTGCATCATGACAGAAAGTGATATAAATCATGTTTGCACAGGAATTCACCGGAAGGATTTTGGCAGGAGGAAGGTCCATGAGCTAGGAATTTTGACCTCTAATTTTAATTTTGGTTGTAAAAAGGAGTAAAATCAGCAGATAATTATATAAAAAAGCGGCCTAAAATTGCTTTCAGGCCGCCATATTGGATATATTTTCTATTAATCTTTTTTCTTGTTGTTTTTGACATCAGAAGCAAGAGAAGAGTCATCGTCCTTTTCATTCTTTGCAGAAGAAACTACGATATCTTTCTTTTCATCATCATAATCTACCAAGATAGTCTCACCGGTCTTAAGTTCACCTTTCAGGATCTCTTCGGCGATTGGATCTTCAAGATACTTTTGGATTGCACGTTTCAATGGTCTAGCGCCAAAGTTGCTGTCATATCCTTTTTCAGCAATGTAGTTTTTGGCAGCTTCAGTCAAGTTAATTTTATGACCTAAACCTTCGATACGAGCAAATAAAGATCTCAATTCGATATCAATGATCTTGAAGATATGGTCTCTTGTCAATGAGTTGAACACGATTACATCATCGATACGGTTCAAGAACTCAGGGGCGAATGCACGTTTTAATGCAGTTTCGATAACCCCTCTTGAATGCGAGTCTGTTTGATTTTCTTTGGCAGCTGTAGTAAATCCTACCCCTTGACCAAACTCTTTCAATTGACGGGCACCGATGTTTGAAGTCATAATGATGATGGTGTTTCTAAAGTCTACCTTACGACCAAGGCTATCTGTCAACTGACCTTCATCCAATACTTGCAACAACAAATTGAATACATCAGGGTGAGCTTTTTCAATCTCATCCAATAAGACAACAGCATATGGTTTACGGCGAACCTTTTCGGTCAACTGACCACCTTCTTCATAACCTACGTATCCTGGAGGCGCTCCGACTAAGCGAGACACGGCGAATTTCTCCATGTACTCACTCATATCGATCTGGATCAAAGCATCTTCAGAATCAAACATGAAGCGAGCTAACTCTTTTGCCAATTCAGTTTTACCAACACCTGTAGGACCTAAGAAGATAAAGGAACCGATAGGTTTCTTAGGATCTTTCAATCCTGCACGAGTACGTTGGATGGCTTTCACCAATTTCTGTACGGCATCGTCCTGACCAATGATCCTACCTTTCATGGATTCACCCATGTTCAATAGTTTCTGGCTATCCGATTGGCTAACACGTTGCACTGGGATACCAGTCATCATCGACACAACTTCAGCTACATTATCTTCCGTAACTGTATAGCGTTTTGTTTTGGTTTCTGCTTCCCAAGCGGCTTTTTCTTTCTCCAATTCTTCGATCAATTTCTTTTCAGTATCACGAAGTTTGGCAGCTTCTTCATATTTCTGACTGCGGACAACCTTGTTTTTCTCCACTTTAACTTCCTCGATTTTCTCTTCGATATCGATGATGGATTGAGGAACATGGATATTGTTCAAGTGTACACGTGATCCCGACTCGTCTAAAGCATCGATAGCTTTATCTGGCAAGAATCTATCCGTGATATATCTTGTGGTCAATGACACACAGGCATCAATAGCTTCTGGGGTATAAGTAACATTGTGGTGTTCCTCATATTTATCTTTGATACGGTTCAAGATTTCGATCGTATCGTCGATAGAAGTAGGTTCTACGGTTACTTTTTGGAAACGACGGTCCAAAGCACCATCTTTCTCAATGTACTGGCGGTACTCATCCAGTGTAGTAGCACCGATACATTGGATCTCTCCACGCGCCAAGGCAGGTTTGAACATATTTGAGGCATCCAAAGAACCAGAAGCACCACCTGCACCAACTATGGTGTGGATCTCGTCGATAAACAAGATTACATCAGGCGATTTTTCCAACTCATTCATGACCGCTTTCATACGTTCTTCAAACTGACCTCTGTACTTGGTACCAGCTACTAGCGATGCTAAGTCTAAGGTAACTACACGTTTGTTGAAGAGTACTCTAGATACTTTCCTTTGGATGATACGCAGTGCTAGGCCTTCAGCGATAGCTGATTTACCGACACCAGGTTCACCGATTAGAATAGGGTTGTTTTTCTTCCTACGGGAAAGAATCTGCGAAACCCTTTCAATTTCTTTCTCACGACCTACAATAGGATCCAATTTACCTTCTTCTGCGGCTTTCGTCAGGTCGCGTCCGAAGTTGTCTAGAACAGGGGTTTTAGACTTGATATCAGATACTTTTTTAGGTGAAGAGAACTGTGAATCTTCATCAGCGTATTCTTCGTCGCCTCCTGGAGGCGTACTGGAAGCTTCATCAGTGATGCCGGTGGCATTCTGTTCGACTTCGGTTTTGAATACGTTATATGAAACATTGAATTGCTGTAAGATCTGTGATGCGATGTTTTCTTCATCACGTAATATAGCTAACAGGAGATGTTCAGTCCCGATGATATCACTCTTAAAAATTTTAGCTTCCAAATAAGTAATCTTCAAGACCTTTTCGGCTTGTTTAGTTAGCGGCATATTACTAATTGGAGAGCGTGAAACGGAAGAACCTTTCACAGCATCCTCCACTGATTGGCGTACTGCGCCCATGTCAACTCCGATATTCTTCAATATCTTAATTGCCACTCCATCGCCCTCACGTATTAATCCTAGCAATAGATGTTCGGTACCGATATAATCGTGACGTAAGCGAAGAGCCTCCTCACGACTATATGATATAACATCTTTAACTCGGGGTGAAAATTTTGCTTCCATTAAATTCCTTTCTCAATTAAATTCGGGTGATCAACAGTATAAATGTACTAAAAATACAAATCACACCCATTTGTTATAAATATTTTTTATCAACAATTGCGCCACCAAGCGAAAACTATCAATTTGTCAGTAATTACATTATCTTTGTGTAAAAACATAAAAGAAAATTTCAAAGCACCTATGTCTGACGAAAAAATTATCTTCTCAATGGCTGGGGTAAACAAAATTTATCCCCCATCCAAACAAGTACTTAAGAACATTTACCTTTCTTTCTTCTATGGAGCGAAAATCGGTGTAATTGGTTTAAATGGTTCCGGTAAATCTTCCTTATTGAAGATCATTGCGGGACTAGATAAATCCTACCAAGGTGAGGTTGTATTCTCATCAGGTTATTCTGTGGGTTATTTGGCTCAGGAGCCTGAATTGGACCCTACAAAGACCGTTAAAGAGATTGTAGAAGAGGGAGTTGCCGAGACTGCTTCGATCTTAAAAGAATACGAGGAAATCAATGAGAAATTCGGTCTTCCTGAAGTTTATGAAAATCCTGATGAGATGGATAAACTTTTGGCTAGACAAGGTGAGTTACAAGATATTATAGACGCTACAAATGCATGGGAATTGGACAGCAAATTGGAGCGCGCCATGGATGCTTTGCGTTGTCCAGAGCCTGACGCTTTAATTGCCAATTTGTCAGGAGGAGAGCGAAGAAGGGTGGCCATGTGCAGACTATTATTACAAGAACCTGACGTTTTATTATTAGATGAGCCTACCAACCACTTGGATGCTGAGTCCATCGATTGGTTAGAGCAACACTTGCAACAATATAAAGGAACGGTTATCGCCGTAACCCACGACCGTTATTTCTTGGATAACGTTGCGGGCTGGATCTTGGAACTTGACCGTGGAGAAGGTATTCCTTGGAAAGGAAACTATTCTTCTTGGTTGGATCAAAAGGCTAAACGTTTAGCTCAAGAGGAGAAAACCGAAAGCAAGCGTCAGAAAACATTAGAGCGTGAGTTGGAATGGGTAAGGATGGCTCCGAAAGCGAGACATGCCAAATCAAAGGCCCGTTTGCATAACTATGAGAAATTAGCATCAGAGGAAACGAAGGAACGCGAAGAAAAACTAGAGTTATTCATTCCACCAGGACCTCGTTTGGGTAATGTGGTCATTGAAGCAGACAAGATTAGCAAGTCTTACGGGGATAGAATTTTATTCGAAGACTTAAGCTTCTCCTTACCTCCGGCAGGGATCGTGGGAATCATTGGTCCTAACGGTGCAGGTAAGACTACTTTATTTCGTTTGATCACTGGTCAAGAACAGGCAGATACCGGAACATTTAAGGTTGGTGAAACCGTTTCGTTGGGATATGTTGACCAGATGCACGATGACCTTGACCCTAATAAAACCGTATGGGAAAATATCACAGGCGGCAATGAGAACATCATGTTGGGTAACAAATCGATGAATTCTAGGGCTTATGTATCCAAATTCAATTTCAATGGTGCTGACCAACAGAAGAAAGTTGGTGTTTTATCAGGTGGAGAGCGAAATCGCGTACATTTAGCCATTACTTTGAAAAAAGGTTCTAACGTATTGTTACTGGATGAGCCTACCAACGATATCGACGTAAATACCTTACGTGCATTGGAAGAAGGTCTTGAGAACTTTGGAGGATGTGCGGTAATTATTTCCCACGACCGTTGGTTCCTGAACAGGATCTGTACCCATATCTTAGCTTTTGAAGGAGATTCACAGGTTTATTTCTTTGAAGGTAACTATACAGAATACGAGGAGAACCGTAAGAAACGTTTAGGCGATATTGGTCCGAAACGAATCAAATACAAAAAATTAGTAAAATAAAAACGTGTTGGAATCAGCTAGGCTATTAGAAGCGATCATCGAAAATGCTATTGATGGCATCATTACGATCGATAATCACGGAATTGTAGAGAGCATCAACCCTGCGGCCCTAGAGCTGTTTGGGTATAGAGCTGAGGAGGTTGTGGGCAGAAATATTTCGGTATTGATGCCTGAACCTGACCGTTCTAACCATGACCGTTACATTGCCAATTATGAAGAAACTGGTAAAAAACGAATTATCGGAATTGGGCGCGAAGTAAGAGGTCTGAAAAAAGATGGTTCCACCTTTCCTTTTCGCTTAGCTGTCAGCGAAGTGTTCTATAAAGACCGTAAAATATTTACGGGCTTTATCCACGATCTGACCAAGGAGAAACAGGCTCAAAATGAGTTGAAGAAACATACCCAAGAGCTGGAGCTAAAAGTGAGGGAAAGGACTAAGGATCTGATCAAACTGGTTTCAGAGCTTGAGAGAGCAAAAGCTGATGTCAGTGTTTCCTTGGAAAAGGAAAAAGAATTGAGTCAGTTGAAATCTAGGTTTGTATCCATGGCCTCGCATGAGTTCAGGACTCCTCTGAGTTCGGTCCAACTTTCAGCATCGTTGATCGATCGCTATGTAGAGAAGCAGGAATATGGCCCAATTGAGAAGCATACAAACCGAATCAAAGGTTCTGTACAATTATTGAACACGATATTAAATGACTTCCTTAACCTTGAAAAACTTGAGGCGGGAGTTGTCATGGTAAATAAATCGCATACCAACATAGTACACCTTGGTGAGGAGATTGCCGAGGAGATGCAGTTGATCTGTAAGAAAAACCAACATATTTTATATCAGCATACCGGTGAGGAATCTGACTTTGTCATCGACCCCAATCTTTTGAAGAACAGTATCATCAACTTGGTTTCTAATGCCATTAAATATTCAGGTGAAGATACTTTTATTGAGTTCAACACCCAGATCGGCAGAAACCAGCTGTTGGTCACGGTGAAAGATAATGGGATCGGTATCCCGCTGGAAGAACAGAAGAGCCTATTTGAGCCTTTCTTCCGTGCCAATAACACGGGCAGCATTCCAGGAACTGGATTGGGTTTGAATATTGTGAAGCGATATGTTGAATTGATGGGAGGACGTTTGGAATATTGGTCGGAAGTAAATCAAGGAGCAATTTTTAAGATGTTTTTTATCCAAGAATAATGGAAAAGAGGAAAATATTAATAATCGAAGACAATAGTGACATTCGCGAAAGCACAGCGGAAATATTGGAATTAACCGGGGAGTATTCCGTATTGGTAGCTGAAGAAGGTAAAACTGGAGTAGATATGGCCATTAAACATAAGCCAGATCTCATTCTTTGTGACATCATGATGCCTGAACTGGATGGATATGGGGTTTTGTATATGTTGAGCAAACATGAAAACACACAACAGATCCCATTTATTTTCCTTACTGCCAAAACTGAGAAAGCAGACTTGCGCAAGGCCATGGAAATGGGGGCAGATGATTACCTGACCAAACCATTTGATGACATGGAATTGCTCAATGCCATAGAAAGTCGTTTCAAAAAAAGGGCTCAATTACAATCTAAGACTGCGCCTAATATGGAAAGTCTAAGGCTTGATGAACAGGAACAGGCTTATCTGTTACAGGATCTTGCAGATCATGGACGGATCAAGAATATCAAAAAGAAACAAACCATTTACGAAGCTGGAGACACTCCAGTTTATGTATATTATATTAAAAAGGGAAAAGTCCGCAGCTTCTTGAACTATAAGGACGGCAGGGAACTATCTACCAACATCTATGTAGAAAATCAATTCTTCGGATTGGAATCTGTGTTATTGAACGATAAGTATGGTGATAATTCAGCCACGTTGGAAGATGCAGAAATTGCCTTGATCCATAAGGATAATTTCTTTGAGCTCTTGTACAAAAAGCCAGGAATTGCCTCCAAACTGATCAAAGTCCTATCACAGAACATTCGTGAGAAAGAAGAACAGATGTTGGGTTTTGCCTACGATTCTGTTCGCAAGCGCGTGGCCAATGCTTTGGTAAATGTGGCAGAGAAATCAGACAATGAATCGGATGAAGTCACCATCAAGATTTCCAGGGATGACCTAGCAGCCTTAGCAGGTACGGCAAACGAGACCATAAGTAGGATGCTGGCCGATTTTAAGGACGAAAAGTTATTGACCAAGGAAGGAAATGCTATCAAAATCTTTTCGGTTAACCGACTGAAAAACATCAAGCAATAAGGAAATACATCTTTGTTTATTGAAAAGTTTCAAAAAGTGGTCATGTTTTTGCTTTATTCTTTAAACTTTCTTACAGTTTATCTGTCTGAATAAGAAAGAAGAATGAAATTATTTACAAAATAACTTTTACCACTCATGAAAAAACTTTTATTAGCACTCGCAATTGGTACAGCTTCTTTAGTAGGCTTTAGCTCTTGTACAAAGGAATATGTGACAAATTATTTACCAGGGGTAAGTTATTATCACCCATTGGCATCAAGTGACTGGAAACGAATTTCAGCAAACAATTTTGAAGCAGTAATTCCAGTAGCAGACCTTGATGATGTTTATTATGAAGATGGACACGTTAGTGTTGCCATTCAGTTTGAAGATCAAGTTGGAACATTCCACAACATCCCTTCAGAAGGCTTATTTGGTCATGGCTATAACGCCTCATATTCTGTAGGAAAGGTTTTTTTGAACGCTGTTGATTTGGATAAATTAAATGAAGCTCCAAAAGCTATGCGCGTTAAGATTGTATTAACCGATGCAGATGTTGGTAACTAAGATATAGAAAAGGGGCATGATTGATCATGCCCCTTTTTCCTTATTTCAACATTTCTTTGGCATGTTGAATTGCCGTATCTTCCGGATTGGCACCGCTCAACATTTGTGCTATCTCCAAGACCCTCTCCTCCTCATTCATCAATACAATATTTGATTTCGTTTTATTGCCCTTATCTTCTTTATATACCTTAAAGTGGCTATTCCCTTGTGATGCAATCTGCGGCAAGTGGGTAATACTGATCACCTGCATATTGTCTGCGAGCTCTTCCATCAATTCCCCTACCCTGAGTGCTACTTCTCCAGATATACCTGTATCGATTTCATCAAAGATGATAGTTGGCAGAGCTGAAGTCTTTGCTACCAAGGATTTAATGGCCAACATCACCCTAGAAAGTTCACCGCCTGAGGCTACCTTGTGTATAGGTTGTAATGCTTGACCTTTGTTAGCCGAGAAAAGAAAGGATACTTCATCTTGACCAGTTGATTTAAAATCCGATAATTGATTGAGTTCAACATTCAATTGAGCATGTGGCATACCAACTCTGGATAGCACATCTTGAACTTCCTTCTCTACGATCTTAGTTGCCTTGCTCCTGTTTTTGGTCAATTGATCGGCCAATTTGGATATTTCCTGATGCAACTTGTCAATTTTCACCTTTAATTCTTCAATCTGTTCACCTTGCGAATCGGTAGCCTGCAGTTTGTTTTCGAGGTCTTGCTTTAGCTCCAGAAGCTCCTTTACAGTAGCTACGCGATGTTTCTTTTGCAGGTCATACAAAACAGACAGTCGTTCATTCACAATGCTCAATCGTTCCTCGTCCATACTGATGCCCTCTGCTACCTGCTCCACTTCAGCACTCAAATCTTTTAATTCGATCAAACTGCTTTGCAGGCGATCAACAAGGGATTCTGAGGAAGGTAGATAGCGAGCACCATTCTGTAAAGAGCTCAAAGCTTGCTTAAGGCTGTCCAAGACATTGATTTCACCGTCTTGGAGTTCTGAACTTGCAGCATGAAAATGACGTTTTATTTCTTCGGCATTTTCCAATTGGGATTGTTCTGCTTCCAACCCTTCCTGTTCTTGGTCTTGTAGATTGGCTTGTTCCAATTCGTTGAAAACAAATTGCTGATAATCAGATTCCGACCGGGCCTTTGCCAAGTCTTCTTCTAATTGCTTGAGTTCAGCGACTGTACGTTTATATTCTTGGTATTTCTTTTTATAGTCAGCGAGTACAGATTGGTTTTGTGCTACGGTATCCAAGACCAGTAGCTGAAAAGATTCCGTATTGATCTGCAATGTAGCATGCTGGGAATGGATATCGATCAACTTCTCCCCTAATACCTTAAGTGTTTGCAAGGTTACAGGTGTATCATTGACAAAAGCTCTTGATTTGCCATCGGCATGCAGCTCTCTACGGATCAGACTGGTATCCTCATAGTCCAGGTCTAAAGAATTGAAAAGATCTTGAAGGTTATAGTCTTTGATATAGAAGTGACCTTCGATTATACATTTCCTTGATTCATCGAAGAAATGCTTGCTCTCGGCCCTATTGCCCAAGATTAAACCTAGCGCCCCCATAATAATGGATTTACCCGCTCCAGTTTCACCTGTTATGATATTGAGTTTGTCGTCGAAATTAATGTCCAATGCATCTATCAATGCATAGTTTTTTATCTGTAGTTTGCTTAACATTCGCTCCTTTGTGCTTTAGCAACATGTTGAAATTGTCCATTTAATCCCTAACATGCTGTTCCTCATCAAATATAAATAATTCTCATCCCAAGCTAAAATTAAGGCATTAATATTCTGAAATCTCTAAAAAACTGATATGTTTGTATTTCATGCCTGATTTTAGCAAACAGTTAAGTAAGTACATCCCATCTACCGCAGCTCCTATCATCTCTGAATGGATCAATGATACTGCCTGTAGGTTTAAGGTGACTCGTTCTAGAGCATCCAAACTGGGAGACTACCGCTCTCCTTTCAAAAACGAACCCCATCAGATCACCATCAATCACGATCTGAACCCCTATTCTTTTTTGATTACGACTGTCCATGAGTTTGCTCACCTCAAAACTTGGCAACAGCATAAGAACAAGGTAAAGCCGCATGGCGCTGAATGGAAAAACAACTTCAAGAGTTTAATGGATGCTTTCATTAAGCTGAACCTATTTCCAGAAGACATCCATTTGGCTTTGATCAAATACATGAACAATCCTGCAGCTTCCAGTTGTACGGACCTAACCCTGTATAAGGTCTTGAAATCTTACGATAAATCAGAATTTGAAACCGTAACGATTGACAGCATAGAATTCAACAGTTATTTCAGCATCAAAAACGGAAGGGTTTTCCAGAAACTGGAGAGATTGCGGAAAAGATATAAGTGTCTGGAAGTAAAAACACAGCGAATTTATCTATTTCACCCGATTGCTGAGGTAAAACCGGTCGAAATGGAATCAAATCCTTAAATTGCAATAACCAAATAATCTAAAATTGATAATCAACAATCATGATGAACAACAAACTATTTATTAGTGCAGCCTTATTACTCGGACTTGCATCTTGTAAATCGGGGAGCGACAGTTCTTCCTATGACAAAAACAGTTTAGACTCGACAGCTATAGCAGCTATCACCGAAGACAGCTACAAAGCTTATGTCGCTAAATTATCTTCGGATGAATTCATGGGTCGCCTACCTTTCAGCAAGGGCGATACCATCACCGTAAATTACATTCAAGAACAATATAAAGCCCTTGGCTTAGATCCGGGAAATGGCGAATCCTATTTCCAAGATGTACCGATGGTGGAAATCAGTTCTAAACCTGTTAATCCAACTCTGACCTTTAAAGGTAAAAACGGTGATCTTACAGCTCAATACCTAGATGACTATGTAATCGGTACTCCCCAAATGGCGGAAACCATCGATGTAGAAAACACCGAACTGGTATTTGCTGGATTTGGAATCGTGGCTCCTGAATATAAATGGAATGACTATGAAGGTCTTGATGTAAAAGGCAAAACAGTTGTGGTGATGGTCTCTGACCCAGGTCGCTATGACAAAACATTATTCAAAGCCGATACCATGACCTATTACGGACGTTGGATCTATAAATTCGAAGAAGCATCTCGTCAAGGGGCAGCAGGTATCTTGTTGATCCATGAAACAGAAGCGGCTAGTTATGGCTGGAATGTGGTAAGAAGTGGTTGGACAGGACCAAGACTATCGTTGGTTCCAGAAAATAAAGGTGCTAACCTAAGTAAATTCCAAGGTTGGGTAAGCAATGAAACTGCAAAAAAACTATTCCAATTGGGTGGATTGAATGCAGATCTGATGGAACAAGCTAAAAAACCAGGATTTAAGGCCGTTCCATTGAATGTGACGACGAATGTTAAATTGGCAAATAGCTTCAGGGAGTCTAAATCAAACAATGTCCTGGGCATGATCAAAGGTTCTAAAAGGCCTGATGAAACCATTATCTATACCGCTCACTGGGATCACCTAGGAATTGGTGAAGCTAGCAATGGCGACTCTATTTTCAATGGAGCGATGGACAATGCCACTGGCGTTGCGGCATTGTTTGAAATAGCAAGAGCTTTTAAAGCAGCAAAGGTTCAGCCAGAGCGTTCAGTGGTGTTCTTAGCGGTTACTGCAGAGGAACAAGGTTTATTAGGCTCTCAATATTATGCAGAAAACCCTGTATTTCCATTGAACAAAACTGTTGCCAATATTAATATGGACTCCTTCAATCCGGTAGGTGCGATGAACGGTTTCCGTGTTACTGGAACAGGTCAGACAGAATTGGAAGACTATGCAATCCTATCGGCAGCTAAATTTAACCGTAAGATGGTGCCAGAAGGAAGTGCTACGGGAGGTGGTTTCTATCGTTCTGACCATTTCAACTTTGTAAAAGTGGGTGTACCTGGACTATATATGGGCAGTGGAGGGGATTACTTAGAATCGGACACAACCGTAATCAAGAACCGTCAGAAGGCATTAGCAGGCCGTTATCATGCCGTGACTGATGAACTAGATGACAACTGGAACTTCGATGGAATCATCGCTGATATCCGTCTATTTTTCGACATTGGCTACACTTTAAGTATGGATACAATTTTCCCTAACTTTAAAGCAAAATCAGAGTTTAAAGAATTAGGCGACAAACGTCTTTCAAAATAGTATATTTGTGAATATTATATAATTGAAACTATGCTTACAGGAATGAAACATCTACACTCAACCCTAGCTATTGTATTGTTAATAGCGTTGGTCATTGCAATCATCATTACATTGGTAAATTACTCTGGAAACAAGCCTTACAACCGTAAGATCGCTTTAATCGGATTAATCAGTGGACACCTTCAATTGGTAATTGGTTTGGTATTATACTTTACATCCCCACTGGGATTAAGCAGCTTTTCAGGAGAAAACATGAAAAATAGCGGAGCTAGATTGTACTTCTTGGAACATCCAATTATAATGATCTTAGGTCTAGTATTGATTACAATGGGATACTCTAAAGCTAAGAAATTAGCAGATCAAAAAGCCGCTAACAAAACAGTGCTTATTTACTATATCTTAGGATTGGTATTGATCCTTTCAAGAATCCCTTGGTCTACTTGGTCGATTTTAAACTAGTATTTTTAAGTATAAAGTATTTAGTATTTAGACTCTAAAAGAATTAATAAAGGGGCAATGAAAATTGCCCCTTTAACTTTTCCTACTGATACCCATAGGTCTAAATACTAAATACTTACTACTAAATACTCACTAATAATACTACAAAAAGAGAGGGCTAAACAGATGTTTAGCCCTCTCTTTTTGTATTGTATATCTTTGCAATTACTTTTTGCTGAATCCTAAGATTGCAAAAACAACTTTGAATGCTAAGAAAGAAGCAACGATAAGTGCAATGTTAGCGATCCATGAGAATACAGATCCTAATTGATCCAACGCAGGGATTACATCCGGTACAAAACGAATAAACACGCCTACTAAGCCGATAACGATGGCAATAGTTAATGATACATAATATTCAGTACGGTTTGCATTATTGTCCGTATGTTTTGCTGGTCTTTCTACAGTTGTATTTTCCATAATTGATAATCTCCTATTAAAGCTGCACAAATGTACAAAAGTCTGTGTGCAAATAAAATAATAATTACAATAAATTAACGCGATAAGGCTTGTTCCAGATCAGCGATCAGGTCTTCAGCATCTTCCACCCCTACCGAAAGGCGTAAAAGATTATCGACTACACCTACTTTTTCTCTAGTTTCTTTAGGGATCGAGCCATGGGTCATGGTTGCAGGATGGTTGATCAATGATTCCACACCACCTAATGATTCTGCTAAAGTGAATACCTTAAAGCCTGAAGCCACACGGAAAGTCTCTGCAAGGTCAGCACCTTTGATTACGATAGAAACCATTCCACCAAAATCTCTCATTTGTTTCTTGGCAACATCATGTCCTGGATGGTCCTCAAATCCTGGCCAATAGATTTTCTCTACTTTAGGATGGTTCTTTAGATATTCTGCTACCTTTCTTCCGTTCTCACAATGAGCCTTCATACGAAGGTGCAAAGTTTTGATACCACGAAGCACTAAGAATGCATCCTGTGGTCCTGGAGTACCTCCGCAAGCATTATAGAAAAACCATAATTTCTTGTACAACTCTTCATCATTCATCACCAAAGCTCCCATGACCACATCAGAGTGACCACCAAGATATTTAGTTACTGAGTGCATCACGATGTCAGCACCAAGGTCCAATGGGTTTTGAAGATAAGGAGAGGCAAAAGTATTGTCAACCGCGTAAAGGATTTTCTTTGCTTTTGCGATCTTCCCTATAGCTTCGATGTCTGCTAATTTCAAGGTTGGGTTGGTTGGAGTTTCCACCCAGATCAATTTTGTCTTGTCTGAAATAGCATCTTCCACTGCTTTTACATCGGAAGTATTGACAAACTTAAAGGTAATTCCAAGGGGCTCATAAACTTTTGTGAAAATACGGTAAGAACCACCGTATAGATCATCACCGGTTACCACCTCATCTCCAGGTTGCAATAAGCGCAATACACAATCTGTTGCGGCCATTCCTGAAGAGAATGCTAAACCAAACTTTCCATTTTCCAACGCTGCGATACAATCTTCGAGTGCCTTACGGGTAGGATTGGTACCACGTGAGTATTCATAACCTTTATGGTCACCCGGTGCTTTCTGTTGGTAAGTTGAGGTTTGGTATATCGGCGTCATCACTGCGCCAGTTGTAGGATCTGCCTCCTGTCCGGCATGAATTGCCTTGGTTGCAAATTTGTAATTCATATTATTTTGTATTAGTCGGTCTAAGTTATTAAAAATCTAATGGAGAAGGGTATTTAAACTCGTAATTCAACAAATTGATGATCTTATCTGAATTTACCACTTTTTGGAAACTGTCCTTCGGTTCAAAAGCACTAGGATAACTGAACATATATTTCTGGGCGCTTTTCAGGATCACCTCCTTTTTCAAGGGATGCTCCGGAGCCACCAGATTATAATAAACGGTTGGCAGATTGATTTCGAGACTCCGCTCGATGATTCCAACAACATCATCCAAATGGATAAAATTTGAAGGTTGATCCCCAATATGCACCACCTTATCCTGAAAGTATTTAGCCAGTATTCTTTCTTTCCCAAATAAGCCTCCTAGCCTAAAAGTTGATGAATAAGGGAGGCTCATCATTTTCTTTTCAGCCATGCGAAGCTTTGGGGACATCAATTCTTCTTCCACAAAACTCTCATCAAAGTTGCCATCCTGATCGGGATAAACTCCAACGGAACTCAAAAAGATATGCTTTTTATAATTTAAGGAACATAGAATATTGAAAACATGCGAAAAGCGATGCTCTATTTCTGCCTCCGTATTTTTCTGTGTGGCTGGAATCGAGTTGACAATCGCATCAAAACTGACATCAACTGGAAGATCCAGGTTGAGATCCCTGTCAAAGTCGTGGATAAACGCAAAAATACCATCGCCTTGCAAGCGATGGTATTTTTCCTCTGTACGGGTCGTTACCCACAGATTCCAACCTTTCTTTTTGAGCTGACGAGCAAGTTCTTCACCTACCCATCCACAACCCAATATCAAAAGGTTCTTCATTTCATTATATTAATATGCTTTCGCAAATAAAACACGTTGTTTCGAAGGTTTACCTGTAAAGATACATACGCCTTCCTCTTCTTTAGCATCCAAAGGAATACAACGGATCGTTGCTTTGGTCTCTTCCTTCACGCGTTTCTCCGTCTCTACCGTTCCATCCCAGTGCGCAGAAATAAATCCACCTTTTTCTTCTAAAACTTGTTTGAATTCATCATAAGAATTCACCTCAGTGATATGTTCATCACGGAAGGTCAATGCCTTATTATAGATGTTATCTTGGATTTCTCCCAATAAAGCAGCAATACGGTCTGGCAAACCAGCTTGTTGAACCGTTTCTTTGGTTTGCGTATCACGGCGAGCGAGCTCAACAGTACCATTCTGCATATCACGAGAACCTAAAGCCACGCGCAAAGGCACACCTTTCAATTCCCATTCTGCAAATTTGAATCCTGGTCTTTGTGTATCGCGATCATCATATTTCACACGGATATCCAATTGCTTCAAGGCAGCAGTTAATTGATCGACATAGGCATCTAGGTTCGCCTTTTCTTCATCTGTCTTATAGATAGGAACGATGACTACCTGAGTAGGTGCCAATTTCGGAGGCAATACCAACCCTTGGTCATCAGAATGCGCCATAATCAAAGCTCCCATGAGACGAGTGGATACTCCCCATGATGTAGCCCAAACATAATCCAATTTACCTTCTTTGGAAGTAAACTTCACATCAAAAGCTTTTGCAAAATTTTGACCCAAAAAGTGTGATGTCCCTGCTTGCAAAGCTTTACCATCCTGCATCAAGGCTTCAATACATAACGTATCGATCGCTCCGGCAAAACGCTCGTTTTCAGTTTTCCTTCCACGAACCACTGGAACCGCTAAGGTTCCTTCTGCAAATTCAGCATAAACTTCCAGCATTTGCTCTGCCTCCGCAATAGCTTCTTCGCTGGTCGCGTGTGCAGTATGGCCTTCTTGCCATAGGAATTCTGCTGTACGAAGGAATAAACGCGTACGCATTTCCCAACGAACCACGTTTGCCCATTGGTTCACCAGGATTGGAAGGTCACGATAAGATTCGATCCATCCACGATAAGTATTCCAAATAATGGTTTCTGAAGTAGGACGAACGATCAATTCCTCCTCTAATTTAGCATCTTCATCAACGATAATGTTTCCATTACCATCATTCTTCAACCTATAGTGAGTAACAACGGCACATTCAGTGGCAAAGCCTTCAACATGGGATGCTTCCTTAGAAAAGAAAGATTTGGGGATAAATAAGGGGAAATAGGCATTGGAGTGGCCCGTTTCTTTAAATCTTTTGTCAAGAACGGCTTGCATTCTCTCCCAGATTGCATACCCGTATGGTTTGATCACCATACAACCTCTTACTGCAGAGTATTCTGCTAGATCGGCTTTTATTACCAGATCGTTGTACCATTGCGAATAATCTTCGCTACGGCTTGTTATCCCTTTACTCATTCGAAAATTTAAATAGTATTTTAACCTAAAAACATGGGTTTGCGTGTACTTTAACACATAAATAACCAAAGCAAAAAAATAATTTGTAATTTTGATTGGTAGATTAAACCCTGACGATAAAATCGGGTCTAAGATAATAATTAATGACTGTAATATCGAATTTTAACTGTTTTAGAATCATGAAAAACAACAAGATATTTTTGGGAGGGTTAGCCTTAGCTTTCGCAGCTCTGATTAGCTCCTGTTCGACAACAAGCCGGACAGTATACCGTGACGATGTCTATAATAACAGGGACAATGGTACGGTTTATCAAAGCCCAGATTACTACTATACTGATGGCACGGACGAAGAATCCATTGCTCAATCAGATTATTATGCAGATGAATACTCCGATGAGGATTATGTAGAAGGCGGTGTTGAGGATTTAGAATATGCAAACCGCATCAACCGATTCTATTACAATTCTCCAGGAATGATGTACTACGACCCTTGGTTTGACCCATGGTATGGCTATTCTGGTTTCGGCCTTGGCTGGAACTCTGGATTTGGCTGGTCCTTAGGCTTTGGTTGGGGATCTCCATATCTTGGCATGGGCTGGGGTTGGGGAAGTCCTTACTACGGCTACGGATGGGGAAGACCTTATTATGGCTACGGATGGGGTAACTATTGGGGCCCTAACTCCTACTATAATTACTGGGGACACCCTTACTACGGTGGTGGTTACGGAAATGCATACTATGGTGGAAACTACTACGGAAACAGACGCGTAGCATCTGGTAGAAGTTATTCAAATGGATATGCCCCTCGATCAAACAGTGGCCGCGTAACTAGAGATGCAAGCGGAAGATTTGTGAATAGCAGATCAGGTGTATCTTCAGGACGTAGTGGCACAAGATCAAGCGGTACTGTAGGTAGAACTCCTTCTTCTAGATCAGGCTCAAGCAGATCAGAAGGTACAATCAATAGAACTCCATCTTCAAGATCAGGTTCTAGCAGATCTCAAGGTACGATCAACAGAACTCCTTCTTCAAGATCAGGTTCAAGTAGATCCCAAGGTACGATCAATAGAACTCCATCTTCAAGATCAGGTTCTAGTAGGTCTCAAGGTACGATCAACAGAACACCTTCTAGATCTTCAGCTCCAAGCACCAGATCATCAACTCCTCGTTCAAGCGGAAGCTTTGACCGCGGTAGCTCAGGTAGCTCTGGCGGATTCAGCAGAGGAAGCTCTGGTGGTAGCAGCAGAAGCTCTGGTGCTGGCGGTGGCTCTTCTTCTTCAGGAAGAAGCGGAAGCAGACGCTAATTACTACAGATATATGGTATAGCCAATATAAATTTATATTGGCTATACTTTTTTTCGGATACATGTTTTTAATATAACCTCTATCAATCTTTGGCCGCCGTTCCTGAGTGACCTAAGAAAAAAACAAAAGATCAAAATTACACAATGAAAAAAATCTTACTCTCCCTTACCTGTCTTGCCCTCGCATACAACTATTCAAACGTACAAGCCCAATCATTAGTAGACAATTCCTTGTTGATCTCTAGAGACATTACAAATGGAACTGCTCGTTTTAAGGCTATGGGAGGGGTTAATACGGCCTTAGGTGGCGATATCAGTTCTGTATCTGGAAACCCTGCCGGTCTTGGTTTCTTTGGACAGTCCGATGTCTCTCTTTCCGTAAACTATTTGAACAACAATAATAAATCAAACTTTTTCGGCCAATCTACAACTCAAGGTCAAGGTAAGTTCGGACTGGAAAATTTAGGTATTGTCATCCACTACCCTACGCATAATGATCCTGATTATGGCTGGCAAAATTTTAATGTCGGTTTAAGCATAGACAAACAGAATAATTTCAGCGATCACCTGAAATATGCAGGGACTAACAACCAAAACTCTTTGGTTCATTCCTACACGGATATTATGGAGGATGATGATGTATTCGCAAAGGATTTCTGGAATTCATACCTAGTGGAACAAGGTCCTGGTGCTAATGGCAGATACTTCCCTACCGTTTTGGAGGCTGACCCTAAAAACCAACAGATGGATTTAGTGACAACAGGTTATAAATATAACACCAATGTTTCCTTCGGTGCCAACTATGGCAATAAACTATATATCGGTGCAAGGTTCGGATTCATATCTTATAAATATGATTCCAAAGCTACTTTGTTAGAAAAAGGATGGACCAAGACTGCTGCAGAGATCAAGGCTGATAATCCAGATACAGATTTTGCGAACCCGAATGATCCTGCCAATAAATATACCGACATCAGCTATGACTTAACGGATTTCAATGACCTGACCTTAAAAGGTTCAGGCGTTAATTTCGGATTAGGGGCTATTTTCAAACCTACTTGGGATTGGAATATCGGCATCAACATTTCCACTCCTACCTGGACGGAAATCCAAGAAGATAGCAATATTGAAACTATAGTGGATTATTATAAGGACGAAAACACAACCACTTCCTTACACCCTGGCTACGGTTCCAAGAACTATGGTCAATCCTATGACTATGCCGTAGTTTCTCCTTGGAAGACTGCAGTTGGTCTTACCAAGTTCTTTGGAAGGGGCCTGCTTTCTGCCGAAGTGGAATACCTAAACTATTCGTCCATTAAATACCGCGAAATTGTAACCGACCCTGACTATACATTTGAAAGTGAAGTAAACAACAATATCAATGATACCTTCAAAGGTACCTTTAATTTCAAGGTAGGTGGTGAAATCTTGATCACAGATCAATTTGCTGCCCGTGCTGGATTCAACCTGATTGGATCCCCTTACAAAGGTGATACCCAAAGCGACTACATTGCAAGCTTAGGTTTAGGCTATGTCCTTACAAAATCCTTATATGTGGACCTAGCGGCAATGCAATACAAGCAATTCAACTACAACCACAGCCCTTATACATTCTCCTCTTGGAACAGTCCAATTCCAACAGCAGAAGTGAAAAATACACGAACAAACGTAGTCCTGACTTTAGGCGCTAAGTTTTAAAAAATCAAAGCCCGGAATATAATTCCGGGCTTTGATTTTTTAAAAGTATTTAGTAGAAAGTATTAGTATTTAGACCAAGTCCGACAGCTCAACTGAATCCCTCAATGAACCTAATATCTCACTTCTCAAATCTCTAATCTCACTTCTTTTTTACGCTTTACGCTCTGACAACTTCCTTACAAAGAGGTTGTAGTTCTCGTGTTTTTCAACATAGATCTCTTCCCCAACATCGATAAAGCTATCTAAGGATACCGCATCGTACCATACATTGTCAATTTCAATTTTACCGCTAGGGCGAAGGACCGTTTTGGTTACACCTACCTTATTGATCAGGTTTGGTTTAGCAACCGAAGAGGTATATCCTTCTTCCGCTTTTTGCTCATCCTGCAAAACCAGACGTTTGAAGGTTGGAGACTGCAATACATTCTTGCCAAAAAGAACCATTAATACAATGGTCAAAATCATGGCTCCTATTACTATTATAAAGGAATTCATCAATAATCCTGGTTGGGTAAGTTTAAAATCAAAATAATCATTAGCTACCATTGAGAAAGCCAATCCGCATAAAACTAATATAATTCCCGCAATACCAGCGACCCCAAAGCCTGGAATTACAAATATTTCAAGCACGAGGAGTATGACACCTAAGACAAAGATGGCAATCTCCCAGTTATCCGCTAGGCCCTGAAGGTACAACGGAGCAAAGAACAAAGCAGCACAGACCAAGGCAACCACTAAGGCAAATCCAATTCCTGGAGCCTGTAACTCAAAATAGATCCCTCCAATAATTCCCATGATCAGCAAACCACTAACCAAGGGATTGATCAAAAGGGCAATCAAAGAGTCGACCCAAGTAAGCTTATGTTCAGTGACCTCTGGCTTCTCAATATTGAGATCCGAAAAGATATCCACCTGGCTTTTCACTTCTTTTTTGGCCAGCCCAATCTTGACAGCTTCAGAGGCTGTCAGGGTCAATAATGTACCATCTTCTTTAAGCTCAGGAACCGAAATAGCGGGGTCTACAAATGCCTCGGCAACCTTCGGATCCCTCCCTTTGGCTTCAGCGGTTGCCCGCATCAGGCCACGCATATAGGATTGGTATTTTTCCGGAAGGACTTCGCCCTGTTGATTCACCACCGATGCGGCGCCTAGGCTTGCACCCGAGTGCATGTAAATATAATCCGCTGCTAATGAGATCAATGCTCCTGCAGAAGCAGCATTATTGTTAACATATACAATAGTTTTGAACTGATTTTCGTTTAATAGGCTAGAACGAATAGAATCGGCAAAATTCAAAGCACCACCAAACGTATTAAGATCGATCAATAAATACGCTGATTTGTTCAATTTGGCTTGCTTTATCGCATTTTTCACGGTACGCCATGCATTGGGACCAATATCTTCCTTGATTGGCACAGAATAAACCGTCTGTGCATTAGATTGAAAGAAACTCACAAAGCAAATGACGAGAATACCTAAAATGTATTTTGTAAATTTGTTCATAATAGTGTTTTTTACCGAATTTGCTTGTCATCGGATGACTAAATATACGATAAATAAAATTTTCGAGAAAGCATTCCCTACGAATATCTGGAAAATAGAGATTGACTCCGTAAAGCCCTATGTAGCTATAGAAACTAGGGATGTGGAGACTACTCTGGCTTCTTTCTTTGTGTTCGATTTCGAAGGAAATTGCCTCATGTCACCATGCCAAGCGGATGGAAAGGAATGGACACTGGATTCCATCCAAAATGGCTATTTGATCCTTAAGCGGATCGGTGAACAGACACCGGTGCAAGAAGGGATACAGATCATCCAGATCCATAACAATGAAATTATCTTCAGCAGCTATGAGTTTGTCTTACTCGATGTTTTCAAAGATTACATCCATGCAAGACACCGTAGCATCTCCTCTGGAGAAAGCATTGCCATCAATATCAAGAATGGAGAATACAGCTCCGCAAACGACATTCAGTTTGATATGGCATGCAACAAAGTACAGTACCCAGTCACGTATCAACAGACCCCACGATTTCTAAAAAATGAGCATAACATCGGTCCCCTTTGGTTGAGCAAGTGCGGACACCATTTCCTTTGGTGTTACCACAAGCAGAAAAATGACCATTTCGACCTTTGTTTGGCAACAAGTAATTTAAACCAGATACTAGATCAACAAGTCATACTTCATGACATGGAGAAAATGATTCCCCAACCCTATTTCCAATTAGGAAGTCAAGTCTTCTTTATGTCCTTTAACAAGAGAGAAATTGTTTCATATTTAGTATAATTGCATTCAATGATGAAAGAACGATTATTTAAAAAGTCTTACAAAAAGACTATTATTATATTTTCTGCTGCTTTTTTATTCGCTGGAATCTCTCTGGCACAGGCTCAATCCAGCAATCCTAGTCAAAAGAAAACAGTAGTAAACGGAAAAACTTTTATAGAACATAGTGTCACTGCAAAGGATACCTATTATCAACTGAGCAGGATTTACGGCATTCCCGTGAAGGATATCATGAATGCCAACAATAAAAAGAATTTACGCGTGGGTGATGCCGTCTATATCCCTTTTAAGGAGGAAGAAAAAAAACAGGACAATAAACCGGCGGTTGTTCAGAACGAACCCATCAATAGGGATTCAAAGCCTTTGGGAGATCCCAATGGAGAAACCATTCAGGCTAAGATTTTAACCGATTATAAGGTTGGATCCAATGAAACCCTATATTCAATCGCCAAGCGTTTTTCAACCACAGTAGACAACATTAAAAAGCTGAACAGCCTGGATTCAGACACCGTTCGCGAAGGTCAGACCTTAAAGATTCCAGATGGCAATGTGGTCGTAATCCAGAAAGAAACCGCACCAGCGGCCATCAACCTCCCTATCCCTGAAAACATTTCCAAGGAAGAGATCGAATTCGAAACTAATCGCTACGGAATCCGCGAGAAAAAAGAAAAAGGAATAGGCATCTGGATGGAAAACCTGGAGTCCGGTGGCCGCAGTAACCTGGCTTTGCACCGTACAGCGCCAGTAGGTACAATTCTAAAAATTACAAACCCATTGACAAAAAGTGTTACCTTTGCGAAAGTTGTAGGAAAATTCTCCGATACTGCAGAAAGCAGAGATGCTATTGTTATTCTTTCCAAATCCGCAGCATCTTATATTGGAGCACTTGATAAACGATTCCTTATTGAAATTGCCTACGGCGCACCAGTAAATTAGTGCAAGTTAAAAAATGGACAAACCCTATGTAATTGGAATCGCTGGAAGCAGCGGTTCAGGAAAAACTTTCTTTTTAAAAAGCTTTTTAAATCATTTTTCGCAAGAAGAAGTCACCTTGATCTCTCAAGATGATTACTATATCCCTGCCAATACCAAAACAAAAGAAGAAAATAGGCTCTATAATTTTGACTTGCCGACTTCTATCAACCGCGATTCGTTCTACCAGCACATCAAGGAACTCTTTGAAGGAAATACGGTATTCCAAAAAGAATACACCTTCAACAATCCTGATCTAGAACCCAAGATGTTGGAAATCAAACCTGCCCCTATCCTAGTGGTTGAAGGCCTGTTTATTTTCCATTATGAGGAAATTAATGAACTGCTGGACTATAGGATCTTTTTGGATGCCGATGAACCTATTGCATTAGAAAGACGATTGAGACGTGACCTTGTAGAACGTGGCTACGACCATGACGATGTTATGTATAAATGGATCAACCATGTGGTCCCTTCATACAACCAATATCTTCTCCCTCACCGTGAAGAATGTGACCTAATTATCCATAACAATGTGGATGACCCACTTGTCATTCAAACATTCACCAACGATATTGCAATCGAACTCAGAAAAAGAATTGGATAATTATTTTTAATTAATCTAAATTAGCTATCTTTGCATCATGTACGAGACCATGATCAAGCTGCATATTTTAGAAAACAACCCTTTTGAAGACCAGAAGGGTCACTCTCCTTTTAACTCCAATGGAGAACAGGTTTTTAAAAAATGTTGTAAGAAATATAAAAAGGGCAAAAGATGCAAAAAATGCCCAGGTAGATCTGAATAAAAACAAGCTATTCTTCCTCCCTATTCTTCCACATAGTCAAGATCTTTATCAAAGCTCTCCTTTAAGCGCGTAAGGGCAAAAATAGCGATCAATGACAGCAAGACGATCATGATCATGGCCGCAGCGATAATACCCACCCAATTTACCAATACCCCATACATCAATGTCGAAGGAATCAATGCTCCTCGCACAAAGTTAGGCGCTGTAGTGGTAACCGTCGAACGTATATTGGTTCCGAACTGCTCTGCTGCAATGGTGATAAAGGTTGCCCAATAACCCACGCCCAGCCCCATCAAAAAGGCCAACCACATAAACTCCTGTTCTGAAATCCCTTGCCGGGTCAAGTAGATACAAGAAAATAAAAGGATCAAGATTTGATAGATAAAAACCACCTTACGCCTCGATTTAAAGATCTGCGCTAACCAGCCGGCAAGAAAATCACCTAAAGAAATCCCCAGATAAGTAAACATCACTCCTTTCCCCGCACTCAGGGTCGTCTGCGCATTCAAAGCCTGCCCAATTTCAGGTGCCTGTGTGACCAGGACTCCCACCACAAACCAAATCGGCAATCCGATGCACAAACAATACAGGTACCTTCTAAATCGATCCCCATTGTTAAACAGCATCGATATCTTGCCCTTCTGTACCGACTTATTCTCCAAGGAGGAAAACATGCCCGATTCCAAAACCCCCACACGCATAAATAACAATAGGATCCCCATGCCGCCACCAACAAAATAAGCGGTCCTCCAACTGAACCATTCGGAGATAAAGTAGGCCAAAATCGCCCCTAAGACCCCTACTCCAGCCACGATCATGGTACCATAGCCGCGCTTCTTTCGGTGCATGCTTTCAGAAACCAAGGTGATTCCGGCCCCTAATTCACCCGCTAATCCAATACCAGCAACAAACCTGATTATTCCATAGGTCGTGACATCATGGACAAAACCGTTGGCAATATTGGCAATGGAATATAGCAGGATGGAACCGAACAGGACCTTCAGTCTTCCATATTTATCACCCAACACGCCCCATATCACACCCCCGATCAGTAAACCTCCCATCTGCATATTGAGAACAAATTCACCCTTGCTGCGCATCTGATCTGCTGGCACCCCGATATCACTGAAAGACTGTATACGGACGATAGAGAAAATAATGAGGTCGTAGATATCAACAAAGTAGCCCAATGCGGCCACAAAAATCAATATCCATACGTTCTTGTTAGGTTTTTGAGCGTCCATAATCCAGGAATATTTATTGAATATAAGGCAGACTTTCTTTTATTACAATAGAACGATGTTTTTTGTTAGAAATTAACTGTATTTTTATCGCCATGAAAGTATCTCCAAATACTTTAAAGTGGGGCCTAAGATTGTACCCACCTTTCTTTTTCCAACGCATCTGGGTGCGCAGGATTCTGGACAATTTCTTAGGGGCAGATGTCAAGATCAACAGAAGCATTCTCAACATCAATTCCAATAGAACCATATTTGGAGGGACTATCTTTTCCGCTATCGACCCTTTCTACCCGATCCTTTTGGACCAATATTTCAAACATCAGGGAATAATGCGAACTGTGGCTTGGTTAAAAACAGCCCATATCGACTATATCAAGCCCGGAAGGTTTGACTTGGAGGTAAACATCCGCCTTAATCAGCAAATCTTGGATGAAACCCTGCAAACCATTAAAAAGGAAGGAAAAGTGGTCAGAACCTTTCAGACCCAAGTCTTTGACAAACACGGAACCTTATGTGCCGTCGCTCATAATGAAATCTATATCCGTGACCTGGACTTTAACTTCGAATCTTTAAATCCTGCTCCTACTCAAATTGAGAAATCGAGTATAGAACTATAATTTAATTAATCATGAAAAAATTAATCTTATTAAGTGCAGCATTTTCCATTGCATTTGCTTCTTGTCAAAACAAACAGGTTGAAAACAAGGATCAAAAACTTTCTGAACAGGCAATTGCTATCCATGATGAAATCATGCCTCAAATATCACAGTTTGATAAAACGACCATTAAGATCGACTCTATCATCAGCAACCTGGCAACGATCAAGGCAACTAAGGCCGACTTGGATACCGCAAAAACTCGTGTTGACCTGACAAACCTGAAAGATAGCATCGAGAATGCAACAGACCATATGATGACCTGGATGAAGGATTATGATGCAATGAACGAAGATGAAGCCTATCAACAAAAAGAGGTTGACAAAATCAGCGCAATGAAAAATCAATTCGATCGCGTTTCAGAACAAATCAAAACTTCATTAGCAGCATTCAATTAATAAAAACAAAATGAAAAAGTACTTAGGCGGAGCGTTTGCCGCATGTATGGCCAGTATTGTATTATTCTCCTGTGGACCCACGGAAAGAAAACTGCCTATCTATGGTGAACGTAGTCCAGTTGAAAAAGAAGTCGATGGCAAAAAGGTCGTTGACACCATTTATCATACCATCCCTAATTTCTCTTTCCTAAACCAGGATAGCACAAACTTGACCCAAGATTTTTTCAAGGACAAGATCTATGTGGCCAATTTCTTCTTTACCCACTGTCCAAGTATTTGCCCTACCATGCAACGTAACTTGCTGAAGGCATACGAAAAATACAAAGGCAATGACAAGATCGCTTTCCTTTCCCACAGCATCGACTTCAAATATGACCAACCATCTGTTCTGAAGGATTATGCTACTAAACTGGGAGTCGATAATGATCAATGGCAATTTGTGACCGGAAGCAAAGCTGATATTTACGGCATATCCGAAAAATACATGGTCTTCACCAAAGAAGATCCCAATGCTCCAGGAGGCTATGACCATCAAGGGTATCTAGTGATCATTGATCCTGAGAAAAGAATCCGTGGCGCTTATGATGGCACCAACGATGAACAAGTAAAACAACTATTGGAAGATCTTGATGTCATATTAGCAGAATACAAATAATGATAGCTCGATACTTCATAGGTTCTATTGCACTCGTTTCCATGCTTTATTTTCTGTTTTCCTGCAATACAGATCTAAGTGTGGAAACGATGCAATATGCTACCAACGGACAGAAAATTTATGTCAAGCATTGCCAAAATTGCCATGGCGCCAATGGAGAAGGACTGGGCAAACTATACCCTCCCCTTACCGACGCCCAGTTCCTGAACGAGAACAGAAGCAAATTGGCCTGCATCGTCAAAAACGGCATGTCCGGTGAAATCAAAGTCAACAATACCTTATACAATCAACAGATGCCAGGAGTACCCGAACTCTCTGCTGTCGATATCGCCTATGTCCTCACCTATGTCACCACCTATTTCGGCGATAGCAAAACCCATTTCAAAAAAGAAGAAATCGAAGAGTTTTTGCGCAATTGTGAATGAGAGACAATAGACAATAGACATAAGACACTAGACCTTTCTGAAGGAAAGCAAATAAGTCATTAAGAAAAAAAACAAGCTAATTGTTGGAAAGTCGGCATTACTGTCGGGGGCACATTCCAGCGCCATATTGTAAAGATGGTGTTGGTCTATCCTCTTATCCAATAAATTCCAATTAATCCTAGTTCTAATCCCAGATCTTGGTCTATCCTCTCATCCTTTCCATCCTGGTTCAAACCCAGATCTTGGTCTATCCTCTTATCCCTTCCATCCTGGTTCAAAACCAACCCTACCCATTCATCCTCAGCACTTTACACAAACCCCTGAAAAAAGAAAAAGGTTTTCAAACGGGGAGAATGAAAACCTTTAATAACCAATTATAAACCTAAATTATGATACTACAAAGGTAAGTGTAAAAAATACACACGTCAAGGGGAAATTGAATATTTAACAATTTCTTAACATAGCATCCGATTTAATCGCATTTATAACGAATACGTGACACAATTGCCTCAAAAAAAAGCCTACATTTGCAACCGAATGAACATTCAATTGACAGAAAAGAAAGAGCAGATCTTCTTTAGCACACTAAAACTAATTAATACTCATGGGTTTCACGGATCTCCAATGAGCAAGATTGCTAAAGATGCAGACGTAGCAGTAGGCTCGATCTATCATTATTTCCCTTCCAAAGAGGATTTAATCTTAGAATTATACTGGTATTGTAAAGAAAAATTGAACAATCAGGTTTTTTCAGCCATAGATCCTACCTTGGCGTACGAAAAAAAATTCAAGCAAATCTGGAGAAACCTCGTGTTGTACTATCTGGACAACCTAGACCATTTCGGGTTTTTGGAACAATTCTATGGATCCCCTTTCTATGAAGGTATCCGTAAAAACATCTTCCAACAAAAGTCCGAAAGAAACGTTTTGCTTCATTTTTTAGATGAAGGGGTCCGCTTAAAACATTTGAAAGATTTAAATGTTCGACTATTAATATCTGCCTACTTGGGCGTAGCTATCTCCCTGGTTAGGGGCTGCTTATACGAAAAATCAAAACCTACTGATCAAGAAATTGAAACCATGGTAGACATCATTTGGAACGGGGTTAAAAAATAATATATATGAATTTTAGAATTAAGGACTTATTAGTTTATCTTTCCTTTACTGCGATCTCTGTAGGATCAGTATTTGCCCAAACGACAAATAACCTGAACAGTAATGCCACCTTGGACGAATTGATCCAATATGCATTGGAAAACAAAATCGAAATCAGACAGGCACAGATCGACCAGGAAATCGGCGAACGCGAAATCGCTTCAGCCCTTTCGGGTTGGTTCCCGCAAATCAATGCCAACGGTAGCCTCACCCACTTTACGCAATTGCCAACCGCCAATATCAACGGCCAGAACATTGCAATGGGACAGAGCAATACCTCCGCATTGACCTTTCAAGCAGATCAAGCAATCATTAACCCAGGCTTGTTCCAAGCTTCTAAGGCTGCCAAATTCATCAGACAACAAAATGACCTTAGCGTTGAAGACACTAAAATCAATACCGTAGTCGATGTCAGCAAAGCTTATTACGATATCTTAACAAGCGAAGAACAGATCAACATCATCCAGGAAAACATCGCACGCCTGAACCGCCAGTACACGGAGGCCAATGCACGTTATGAAACTGGATTGGTCGATAAAACAGATTATAAAAGAGCCCAGATTTCTTTGAACAACGCTAAAGCTGAATTAAAATCTGCATTGGAGTTTAGAAAATATAAATATGATTATCTAAAGACCTTGTTGGGCATGAACCCAACAAACGGTTTGACGCTATCATTCGAGAACCAAAACATGGAATCCAATGTCCTGATGGATACCACAGATGTCCTGAACTATAACAACCGCGTTGAATTGAGACAATTGCAGACCATGAAGGACATCCAAAAACTGAACACACAGTATCAAAAATGGCAATTCCTTCCTAAGTTAGGAGCATTTGCAAACTACGGTCTTAACTATAGAAACAATTCATTCGCAGACCTGTATGGCGACAACTTTCCACAGTCCAGCTTTGGCCTGAGCCTATCCTTCCCTATTTTCCAAGGAGGAAAACGCGTTCAAGAAATCCGAAAATCAGAGTTGTTGGAATCTAGAATTGATATGGACATTGAAAACCTAGAAAACCAGATCGGTGCTCAATATTCCGCTGCCATGGCTAACTACCGTGCCAATATCAATGAATGGAGAAATGCAAAAGAAAACGTAGAGCTTTCAGAAGAAGTATACGCTACGATCAAATTACAATATGATGCAGGGGTAAAGACCTATCTAGAGCTGATGACTGCGGAAACAGACTTGAAAACAAGCCAATTGAATTACTTGAACTCGCTGTATGCCGTACTGTCAAGCAAACTAGATATTCAAAAAGCATTGGGAACAATCAATTTTGCAAATTAATACAACAACATCCACAATACAATTCACATAAGAAACTACGAAAACATGAATACAACTCGTTTATTTTCAACAATACTTTTAGGCTCTGGACTGTTCTTTACAGCTTGTGGCAACAAAGAGGGATCAAAACAACAAGGTCCTGGGCAGATGCAAGCGCAAGCCATGCCTGTTACCATGGCTGTTGTACAACATGAAATCGTTTCAGGACAGCATAGCTATCCAGCGAACGTTGTTCCATTACAAGAAACTGAAATTAGAGCAGAAGTCTCTGGCTATATCACCAATATCAGCGTTGCTGATGGTGCCCATGTCAGCAAAGGACAGAAACTATATGATATCGACCGCGTTCGTTATGCAGCTGCAGTCGACCAAGCCAAAGCAAATCTGGAAATCGCTAGAGCTAACCTAGCTCGTGTTGAAAAAGACTTGCAACGCTATCAGACCCTAGCAGATAAAGATGCGATCGCTAAACAAACATTGGATTATGCATTCACTGATGTCAATAATCAAAAAGCACAGGTTCAAGCTGCCGAAGCTGCTTTAACTACTGCTAGAGTTAACTTGCAACGTTCTAGCATCGTCGCACCTTTCTCAGGTACCATTGGTATCTCCCAAGTGCGTAATGGCGCTTTAGTATCAGCCGGAACAACCTTATTGAACACCATCAGTTCAACAAACCCAATTGCTGTAGAATTCCAGATCAATGAAAAAGAGATCATGGAGTTCAGTAACCTTCAATCAGGTAAATCAAGTACCCAGATCAACCTGACATTGCCAGATGCAAGTACTTATGGTTCTCATGGTAGAATCTCAACAATTGACCGTGCAGTGGATCCTCAAACAGGTACTTTAAAGGTTAGAGCTACTTTCGACAATCCCAACAATACTTTACGTGCAGGTATGAACTTGAACTTGAATGTGGTAAGTACTTCAAAAGAAGAAGCTGTGGTAATTCCTTACCGTGCCATCTTTGAGCAGTTAGGTTCATTCTCTGTTTATACGGTAACCGACAGTAGTACTGTGGACTTGAAACAAGTAACATTAGGACAAAAATTAGGCGACCGTGTCGTGATTACAAAAGGTATCAATCCTGGAGAGAAGATCGTCGTTGATGGGGTAACCTCATTGAAACCAGGCGCAAAGGTTGTGGACAAAGCCACAATGGCTCCTCAACAACCTCAAGCTCAACCGAAAAAATAAGTGCTGTTCCACAAAATATAATTAACGAATGATCTCAGAAGTATTTATAAAAAGGCCGGTAACGGCGATGGTGGTATCCATTTTGATTTCGATCATTGGGGTTATCGCGATCACAACCTTACCTATCAGTCAATATCCCAATATTGCGCCCCCTACTGTATCGGTTTCAGCAACCTATACAGGTGCGGATGCACAAACAGTAGAAAAAACAGTAACGACACCTATCGAGAGTCAGATCAACGGTACTCCCGGAATGATCTATATGAGTTCCAACTCAACCTCCGATGGTGGTTCCCGTATCACGGTAACTTTTGAAGTAGGTACCGATATCGATATCGCAACCCTGGACGTACAGAACCGTGTGAGTATCGCAGAACCCGTATTACCAGAGGCTGTACGCCGTTTAGGGGTAACCACGCGTAAGGTTAATACCGATATCTTGATGATGGTTTCCTTGGTATCCCCAGATGGTAGCCGCGATATCAACTTCCTATCCAACTACATCAACCTTTACCTGAAAGACGCCTTATTGCGTGTCCCTGGTGTGGGTGATGTGCAAGCTTTCGGTCAACCATTCGCCATGCGTGTATGGTTAGATGCCAATAAACTTGCTAACATCGGTATGTCTCCAGCAGATGTCAATACAGCTATCCAAGAACAGAACTCCCGTATGCCGGGTGGTTCGGTAGGTGCCCGTCCTCAGGAAAACATGCAGGTATTTGAATACCCAATCGTAATGGACTCCGATTTGGAGGAAGTGGACCAATTTGAAAACATCGTAGTAAAAACAAATGCAGATGGTTCCATCGTGCTTTTGAAAGATATAGCTAGAGTAGAACTAGGACAATTTAACTACGGTATTACCAACAAGGTAAATGGAAATACAGCATCGGGTATGATGATTTCCCAAACCCCTGGTGGTAATGCGGTGGAAACTGCCGATGGTATCTATAAGACCTTGGAGGAATTGAAGAAGTCATTCCCTACAGGTGTTGATTATGTTGTAGGTTATGAAACTGTATCGGTGGTAAACGCTTCCATCAGTTCCGTAATCCATACCCTAATCGAAGCCATGATCTTGGTAACCTTAGTGGTATTCTTCTTCCTACAAAGTTGGAGAGCAACCTTGATCCCATTATTGGCGATTCCAGTATCCATTGTGGGTACATTTATCTTCTTTACCTTATTTGGCTTCTCGATCAACAACTTAACGATGTTGGCATTCGTACTCGCCATCGGTATCGTAGTGGATGATGCCATCGTAGTGGTGGAGGCCGTCCAGCATTATATCGACCATTATAAGATGGATGCGAAAGAAGCGACCATGCGTGCCATGAAGGATATTACAGCGCCCGTTATTGCCATTGCCCTGATCTTGGCAGCGGTGTTCGTTCCGGTAGGATTTATCCCAGGGATGGTTGGTAAACTGTACCAACAGTTTGCGATTACCATTGCTGTATCCGTAATGCTTTCGGCATTTATTGCACTTTCCCTGACGCCTGCCTTATGTTCGATCATGTTGAAACCTTCGGCAACAACAAAGGACTCCAAGGGTTTGAACAAATTCTTCTATAAATTCAACGTTTGGTTCGACAAGGTGACCTACCGCTATTCCAAAGGTGTTAAAAAAGCGATTAAGTCAGCTCCACTGGTATTGATTATCTTGGTCTGTATCTTCGTAGGAACCGGATGGATGTTTACCGCTAAGAAAGCCGGTTTTATCCCTAATGAGGATGGTGGTATCTTCTTTATGGGAGTCAGCTTACCAGAAGGGGCATCCAGTGCACGAACCGAAGAAGTCTTGACGGAATTGACGAACGATCTTCGTAAGGAATTCCCAGAAATCAACTATGTGACTTCCATCAACGGTATGAACTTATTGAACCGTTCTGCAAAACCAAACGGTGCATCCCTTTTCGTATCCTTAAAACCATGGGATGAAAGACAGAAAACCGTATCTGATATCACAGGTGCCATCATGGGTAAATATCGAGGCTATTCGAAGGCTACTGTAATTGCTGCAACTCCGCCGCCAATCCCTGGTTTGGGTACCGCGGGTGGTTTCACCATGGAGATCCAGGATAGACAGACCGTCGATATCAAAGATTTCGAAGCAATGGTTGGCCGATTCTTGGCTGCTGCAAACCAACGCCCTGAAATTGGAATGGCCTATACCCTTTTCAACAGTAATTCACCGAACTACAAATTACAGGTAGACCGTGAAATGGCTAAACGTATGGGTGTTCCCGTTTCCAATATCTATAGCACTATATCTTCTTACTTAGGTAGTAGCTATGTGAATGACTTTACCAAATACGGCCGTAACTTCCGTGTAGTAACACAGGCAGATACCAGCTACCGTATGCATATCGAAGACATCAATAAATTATATGTGAAAAACGTTCAGGGTCAACCAGTGCCTATCTCAAACTTAGTGCGATATGAACTGACAACAAACCCTTCGATCGTCAACCACTTTAACATTTTCCGTTCGATCCAGATTTCTGGAGAGGCTGGTCCAGGTTACTCATCCGGTGATGCCATCCGCGCATTGGAGGAAGTAGCTGCTCAGACCCTTTCCGATGGATATTCGTATGAATTCTCAGGACTATCCCTGCAAGAGAAACAGTCGGGTAGCAAAACCATCCAGATCTTTGCACTCTGTATCCTCTTCGTGTTCTTGTTATTGGCTTCATTATATGAAAGTTGGTCGGTACCATTCTCCATCCTGTTATCTGTACCTCTAGGTATATTCGGAGCGATCTTGGCATTGACCTTATTACCTAACTTGGACAATAACATCTATGCACAGATTGGTTTGGTAACCATTATCGGTTTGGCGGCCAAGAACGCGATCTTGATCGTGGAATTTGCCAAGGAACGGGTGGATATCGGAATGAACCTGGTTGAAGCAACGCTAGACGCTGTCAAACTTCGTCTGCGTCCGATCATCATGACCTCATTGGCATTTATCTTAGGTATTATCCCATTGATGTTGTCTACAGGTGCAGGTGCTGTATCAAGACAGACTATCGGTTGGACCGTATTCGGGGGTATGACCGCAGCAACTTTCCTTGCCATCTTTATCGTACCGGTGCTTTTCGTAGTGATTACACGAATGGCTTATGGTAAAAAGAAATTAGCAGAATTGGAAGCTAGTTTCGATGAGGAGAAAAAGAAAAGCCTAAGTGCGCACTAATTTAGTTTAACTCCATATTTTTAAAAGGCTCGTTCAGCAATGAACGAGCCTTTTTTGTTTGATATCTTCCCAAGATTTTAGGCATATGCCATCCGACACATAGGACGTACTAGACTAGATGAGGGGAAGAAAGTTAAAAAAATAATGAAAGTTTTTGGCAAGAACCTTCGGGATTCCTTTTACTCTCATTCGAGGCATATTCGGAATTTTCAATATATGCCTCGAATAAGGTCCGATTGAAGTCCAATGGATCTTAAAAATTTTTAATTTTTGATTTCAACAAAAATGGAATCGGAAAATTCATTGTGAAGTGCGATGCTTTAAATCTATACAATTTCTAAGGAAGAAGCGAGTTTTCCATGTTAAGGAATTTTGAATACGTAGAAGGGGCTGTTTGTATGGTTGTTGGTTTTGAACCAGGATGGAAGGGATAAGAGGATAGACCAAGATCATGGCATGAACCAGGATGGAGTTCCGCTCCGCTCACCCAACGAGGATGGGAGGATAGACCAAGATTATGATCAACATTTCGCTGGAAAGTCCATCATACTGTTGGGGCGTATCGAATACGCCCGCCCCCAAAGACTCTGTTTTCTTGTAGCTTCGGTACAGGAAATGTACGCCAATACATTTTTTTCTGTTCAGGTAAAAGTATGTACTGTTCCGAGATGTTTCGTTCCTACCAATGAACTGTGTTCCGAGGTATTTAGACCTATCTTAAATTTCCAGGAGAATATTTTTTATCCGCCATACATCCCTGGAGGGGATGAATTATTTTAGCATGGATGGTAAACAATATAGGGCTAATGCAAAAACGATGTTCGATTAATCGAACATCGTTTTTGCGCGACTTTCAGGCTAACGTGCTATGCCAGCTAAAATAATGGAACCCCAAAAGGGGGTCTATATTTAAAAATAAAAGAGCTAATAGATTTTCATTGCCAACATGCTGTCATCACCTTCCAATAAATTTAGTTCAAATTTTTAACCCTCAACATGACAAAAAAGGGGAAACCGAAGGAACAGGAAAACACCCAATATTATCCATGTAGATTGATATTAAAGGAGTGCATTCTCCCCAAGTTCCTTCGAATGGACCTCAGCATGAAAACACCTTACTTCAGCATAATCCCCACGGAAAGGTTCAGATGTTGATGATCGAAATTGCTGGTATAAAAACTACCATGCAGTTGTTGGTAGGCATAAGTGGCTGAAACCGTGAATTTGGTTTTGCTCAGGGAGTCAAAAAGGTAAAAGACACCTGCTTTGCCCATAAAGCCTTTATCATAGACCGGACCGATACTCGCGGAATAACCAGCATTAGCCAAGAAACCGATTCTGGATGCTTGTCCAAAATCCTTCACTGGCAATCTTGCATCAATGAATATTGGAAAAAGGTTACGGTCATATTTGGATTTCCTCCCATCGGTATTTGCTACTTCCCCAGATTTGCTGTAATCTCCTTTCAGGGTTTCATTTCCAATCCCTAGCCCTAAATAGGCTTTATCATCAAAGTTCTTTCCGAAAATAAAATGTAGGGAATATCCATTGAAGGTGCCTTCATAACCGGGATTACGGAGGCCCAGATTTCCACCACCTTGAATTAAGGTATAATAGGAGCTTTGGGCAAAACCCACGCTACTGATCAGCATCAGGAAAAGAAGAGAAAATAGCTTTTGCATGTTTTTAGTTTAATATTTTATAGATCAGTTCGGTCAATAGATCACCGGATTCAGTCAGGTGTCCCACATTCATTCCTTTTGACTTCAGGTCGAATTCCTTGATCAGATGGATGATTTCAAAGGTTTTCCTTCTATTGAAGTTCCTAGCGGCATATTCGTATTCCTTGACAAAAAACGGATGTACCCCAAGCTGCTTTGCAGCCACGGCGGAAGATTTATCGGGTAGGTAATGGTATTTCAGGATCTTGGTAAAATAGGTACCCAGCGAACCGATCACCACCGGCATCGGGTTACTCTTTGGATTGGCAGCAAAATAATCCACGATCTGGAAAGCTTTCAGCGCATTCCGTTTGGAAAGTGCAGTATTCAATTCAAACACATTGAAGTCCTTGCTGATACCGATGTTCTGCTCCACATCCACAGTGCTGATTTCTTTGTCTGCAGGAATATTCAGTTGCAGTTTTTCGATTTCATTGGCAATCTTAGATAGATCGGTGCCCAAGTATTCGGCCATCAGGGCAGCTGCCTGCGGATGCACCCTTCTCCCTGAAGCATTCAGCTGCTCATTGATCCAGGCTGCCACCTTATCTTCATAGAGCTTATTGGATTCCAGCACCACTCCTGCCTTTTCCAATAATTTAAAGGATTTTTTCCGCTTATCAAACTTGCTGTATTTATGGGCAAAAACCAATACGGTTGAAGGAGTTGGCTGTTCTAGGTATTTTTGCAGGAGTTCATCATCCTTCCATTTCAGGTTCTGCGCTTCCTTGACCACAATGACCTGATGGTCACTCATCATGGGATAGCGTTTGGCCATGCTGATAATGCTGGAGAAGTCCGCATCCTTACCGTACACGACCGACTGGTCGAAACCCTTTTGGGCATCGTCGAGGACGGTATGTTCTATGGCATCAGAAATCAGGTCGATAAAGTAAGGTTCTTCACCATGCAGTAGGTAAACTGGGGCGAGTTTTTTTTTCTTGATATCGGATAAAATGGATTGGACATTCATGCTGTACGAAAGTACGAAAATACATAGACTTTTGCTTGTTGGAAAAGGTTGGAAAATTTCGTAATTTTGTAAATGTTTAGACCGGTTCCTTTGAACTTACCGCCCTTTCCGGCAAAAATCAGCAAAAAACAGGATCAGTATTATATTTTCGACGAGCTGCGGAAAAAGCATCTTTTGTTGACACCGGAGGAGTGGGTACGACAACATTGGGTCAGTCATCTGAACAGGCACTATCAGTACCCGATGTCCTTAATGAAGATCGAGGGCGGCCTATCCCTGAACAGCCTGCAGAAAAGGAGTGATCTGGTGATTTATGACCGAGAAGGATCGCGCGTACTTTTGGCAGAATTCAAGGCTCCATCTGTCAAAATTACCGAAAAAACATTCGAACAGATCGCAAATTACAACAGTATTTATAAAATCCCCCTTCTTTTGGTCAGTAATGGAATTGAGCATTATTATTGCAGGATAGATTTCGAGGAGGAGAAATTTACATTTATAACGGAACTGCCATCTTTTGGGCAGGAAAATTTTGGATATTAAAATAAATATTATATTAGTAGCATAAAGACAGAAAGAATCACATGAATATAGATAAAAACGAATTTAGAAAGTATGCTATCAAGCATCATAGAATTGGAAGCCAACATGTAGATGGTTACATTTCTAGACTACAACAACAAATTCCGAGCAATCTTACGCCATACATCATAGAAGAGAGACAACTGAATGTAGCTCAGATGGACGTATTTTCACGTTTGATGATGGACCGTATCATCTTTTTAGGAGATGGCATCAATGATCAGGTTGCAAATATCGTTCAAGCACAGTTATTGTTCTTGCAATCGACCGATGCGCAACGTGACATACAGATCTATATCAATTCACCAGGTGGCAGTGTATATGCAGGGCTAGGCATCTATGATACCATGCAGTACATCTCTCCTGATGTAGCAACGATCTGTACAGGAATGGCAGCCTCTATGGGTGCTGTATTATTAGTGGCAGGTGCTAAAGGTAAACGTGCAGCATTGCGTCACTCCCGTGTGATGATCCACCAACCATCTGGAGGTGCACAAGGTGTAGCTGCAGATATGGAGATCAACCTGCGTGAAATGTTGAAATTAAAAGAAGAATTATACACGATCATCGCTGATCACTCTGGCCAGACTTATGACTGGGTTGAGAAGTCATCAGACCGTGATTATTGGATGCGTGCCGCTGAAGCCAAAGAATTTGGTATGATAGATGAGGTATTGCTACCGAAGAAGAAAGAAACAAAATAATAACAATGAGTAAATCGAACAATAGAGATATCCATTGCTCATTTTGCGGAATCAGTAAAAATGAAGCGCAAATGCTTATTGCGGGTGATGGTGCGCATATCTGCGACAGATGTGTGCAACAAGCTGGGGAGATTTTGGCGGAAGAGCTTAAGCAACGCAAGAATAAATCTATTCAAACTGCTCTTAAATTAATCCGTCCAAAGGAAATCAAGGAACATTTGGATCAATACGTGATTGGACAAGATGATGCGAAGAAAGTCATCTCTGTAGCGGTTTACAACCATTACAAACGTTTAAACCAACGTGTTGAGTCGGATGAGACCGAGATTGAAAAATCCAACTTGATTATCGTCGGAGAGACCGGAACAGGTAAAACCTTATTGGCAAAGACCGTTGCCAAGATCTTGAACGTGCCATTCTGTATCGTGGATGCTACAGTTTTGACAGAAGCAGGATATGTCGGTGAAGATGTGGAAAGCATCTTGACCAGATTACTGCAAGCTGCAGACTATGACGTCGCTGCCGCAGAACGTGGAATCATCTATATCGATGAGATTGACAAGATCGCTAGAAAAAGCGATAATCCATCGATCACCCGTGATGTTTCAGGAGAAGGCGTTCAACAAGCATTATTGAAGATCTTGGAAGGAACCAATGTCAATGTTCCACCTCAAGGTGGCCGTAAGCACCCTGATCAGAAAATGATCTCGGTAAACACCAGCAACATCCTGTTTATCTGTGGTGGTGCATTTGACGGTATCCAAAAGAAAATCGCAAACAGATTGAGAACTCAAACTGTTGGATATAAAATGAAAGATGAGGATCAGGAAATTGACCTGAACAACTTATATAAATACATCACTCCGCAAGATCTTAAGAACTTCGGATTGATCCCTGAGTTGATCGGTCGTTTGCCAGTTCTAACGCATCTGAACCCATTGGATAAGGAAACTTTATTGAATATCCTTACCCGACCTAAGAATGCCTTGGTAAAACAGTATATCAAGTTGTTTGAGTACGAAGGGATCAAGCTGTCATTCGAGCCAGAGGTTTATGACTTCATCGTTGACAAAGCTTGGGAATTCAAATTAGGGGCCCGTGGGTTACGGAGCATTTGTGAGGCAATCATGCTGGATGCCATGTTCGAAACTCCGAGCAATAAGGAAAATTCAGAAGACAAGACCTTGCAGATCAGTCTGGATTATGCAAAGAACAAGTTTGCTAAGACGGACTTTAAGAAACTGCAAGTCGCATAAAAATCTAAACCCTCGCCAATCACGCGAGGGTTTTTTGTATTAGGAAATTATTAAGAAAGGATGAAATTATGACTAAGAAAAAAGACGAAAAACAAGAAAATATCGAAGAGGTAAACTCCCCTATTAAAGCAGGATTAAAGACAAAAGAAGATATCGTGAACAATTGGCTGCCTCGTTATACGGGTAGACCCTTGGAAGAATTTGGGGAATATATATTATTGACCAATTTCAGCAATTATGTGAAGTTGTTTTCGCAGATGCATGGCGATGCGCCGATCATGGGCGAGGACAAACCGATGCAGACCTGTACCGCAGACGGCATTACCATCATCAATTTTGGTATGGGTTCTCCCGTTGCTGCAACCGTGATGGACCTATTGACAGCCATCCACCCGAAAGCAGTGCTATTCCTAGGTAAAACAGGGGTATTAAAGAAGAAAATAGATGTAGGTGAACTGATCCTTCCGATCGCTGCGATCCGTGGAGAAGGGACTTCCAATGATTATCTGCCACCTGAAGTACCATCACTACCTGCCTTCGCTCTGCAGAAAGCCATTTCCACCACCATTAGGGACCACTCCCGTGATTACTGGACCGGAACTGTCTATACCACCAACCGTCGCGTTTGGGAGCATGACAAGCAGTTTAAGAAATACCTAAAGAGCATCCGTGCCATGGCCGTAGATATGGAGACTGCAACGATCTTTTCGGTAGGATTTGCCAACAAGATCCCTACTGGTGCCCTATTATTGGTTTCAGACCAACCAATGGTACCGGAAGGCGTTAAAACAGACAAATCTGATGTGACGGTTACCAAATCTTATGTGGAAACCCATGTGAAAATTGGAATTGATGCCTTAAAGCAATTAATCAACAATGGCTTAACGGTAAAACACTTGAAGTTCTAAAAAATATCTACTTTTGTGGTAGACAACAAACAGACACAAAACTTCACCTATGTGGTATAATAACATTTTAGAAACCATTGGAAATACACCTTTGGTCAAACTAAATAAGATAACTGAGAATTTAAAGGGAACTATTTTAGCCAAGATCGAAACAAGCAATCCTGGAAACTCCATCAAGGACCGTATGGCCTTGAAGATGATTGAGGATGCTGAAGAAGCCGGTTTACTGAAACCTGGAGGCACCATTATCGAAGGGACTTCGGGAAATACAGGAATGGGATTGGCAATGGCGGCCGTAGTAAAAGGTTATCGCTGTATTTTTACCACCACGGATAAGCAGTCGAAAGAGAAGATCGATGCCCTTCGTGCCTTTGGTGCTGAAGTGATCGTCTGTCCTACCAACGTAGATCCAGAGGATCCTCGCTCCTATTATTCGGTTTCCAGCCGATTGGAGAAAGAGGTTCCCAATGCCTGGAAGGCCAATCAATATGACAACCTTTCCAATACTAAAGCCCATTATGAGCAGACCGGTCCGGAAATCTGGGAACAGACCGAAGGAAAGGTTACGCATTTGGTCGTAGGGGTCGGAACCGGTGGTACTATCTCGGGTACCGCAAAATATTTGAGGGAGAAGAACCCGAACATCAAGGTTTGGGGGATTGACACCTATGGTTCCGTATTCAAGAAATATAAGGAAACCGGCATATTTGACAAGAATGAAATCTACCCATATATCACCGAAGGTATAGGTGAGGATTTCTTGCCGAAGAATGTTGATTTTTCACTGATAGACCTGTTTGAAAAGGTCACTGATAAAGATGCAGCCTTGATGACCAGGGACCTGGCGCGCAAGGAAGGTATCTTTGCCGGAAATTCTGCCGGCGCTGCATTGGCAGGTTTGTTACAATTAGGAAAAGACCTGAAAGAAGATGATGTAGTCGTTGTGATTTTCCATGACCATGGATCTCGTTACATGGGAAAAATGTACAATGAGGATTGGTTGCGGGAAAGAGGATTCTTAAAAGATGAGAAGCTAACGGCAAAATCAATTCTCAAAAAACGTGGCGAACAGGCCATCATCACGGCAGATGCAAACCAAACTGTTGTGGAAACCTTCAATATCATGAAATCGCTGAACATTTCACAAATACCTGTCACCCAACAGGGTATGGTAATCGGAAAGGTCACAGAATCGGATATTCTTTCGGCATTGCTCGAAAATCCATCGTTAAAGTCATCTGCAGTGGAAGAGATTACATCCAAACCTTTTCCATTTGTTGACCTGAACACCTCCATTGATAAGATCTCTGGATTGATCAATAAAGATACCCAAGCGGTATTGGTGGAAGATGATTTTGGAAGGATCAATATCATCACCCAATACGATATCATCAACGCAATTTCAGAAGTTTAGGATTTTTCCATTTTTTGGGTATATTTAAATTAATCTACCACAAAGAATGGAAAGAAACGACAAACTTAAAAGATTAGAATATTGGGTTAAAGCGCGCATTGGAAAGATTGCTTTTATTGACGTAGAGGAAAAACGTGCAAAGGAATGGTATGGCAATGGATATGGCGGCTTTTATGTCGATCCAAGCTTGGTTCCCGATAATGCGATCGTATATTCATTTGGCATTGGTGAGGATATTTCATTTGATAAAGCCATCATAGCCAAACATGGAGCCAAGGTTTTTGGTTTCGATCCTACCCCAAAGTCTATCAATTACGTGCGTAATAATGAAACTCCAGAACAGTTTTATTTCCATCCTTTTGGTTTGGGCGAAAAAACGGAGATGGTTACCTTCCATCTTCCCAAAAACAAGGAGCATGTTTCCGGAAGTGTTTACGACCATAGCCTTGTCGATGAACACGATTCTGTAGACGTGCTTTTAAAGGAGTTTAAAGAGATTGCCAACGATTTGGGGCACCAATCCATTGATGTGTTAAAGATGGACATAGAGGGCTCTGAATACGCTGTCATGGAAGGGATATTAAACTCTGGCATCCCCATCAAGCAAATCCTCGTTGAAACCCACGAAAGGTTCTTTCCCAATGGTAAGGAAAAAGGACAGAAATTCTTTAAGCTTTTGTATGACCATGGCTATAGGATCTTTGCCATTTCTGATACCTACCAGGAAATTTCATTAGTGAAAGGGTAAAAGGATTGTTTTTATTAATGGACCATCTATAAGCATTTCTAAATAGCATCAGCCCACAATGTACAGAAGAAATAAAGATAGCAGCAGGCTGGCAAAAAGCATTGGTTTTTGAAATTTTAGAAATGGAACCCTATAGGGGTTTCATTATTTTACCCGACGCGGCATGATAGCCTGGAATTAGGGAAAAACCGATGTTCGATTAATCGAACATCGGTTTTTCGTTACCACCTCTTTTGTTCAAGACCCTTTCTAAAATAATTCTGCCCTGCTAGGGCAGTATGTTGCAAAAAAGACAATATTGTGTACGCAGGAAGGATCTCAGAACAACATCAAAAATCAAATAGATTAATTAAAAACAGTATTATTAGAATTGGCGTACTTTCCGTGACCTTCGGATAAGGATAATAGAGTCATTGGGGGGCGGGCGTATTCGATACGTCCCTACAGTATGATGGACTTTCCAGCGAAATGTTGATCATAATCATGGTCTATCCTCCCATCCTCGTTGGGTGAGCGGAGCGGAACCCAATCCTGGTTCATGCCATGATCTTGGTCTATCCTCTTATCCCTTCCATCCTGGTTCAAATCCACCTTTCATCCCATTGGCAGAGCAGAGCCGATGCCCCTTCTTCTCCCTTTCCCTCAAAAAAGAAGAGGTTGTCTCTTCAGACAACCTCTTCCAGATTATTATTTACAAACCGAATTAATCGTTTTGTTTGATTTCCGCGTTAGCATTCAATTCCGCCAATGGGAACAAGAATTGCCAATCTTTAGCACCGGCAGCAACCTTTACGATTCCATTTACACTTCCAGGAGCATAGTTAGGAACGACAGTTCTGTCCAAAGGCTGGTTCAAACGTTTCAAATCGTAGAACCTGAAACCTTCACCCCAAAGCTCTGTTCTTCTGTTGGTCCAGATCTCTTCCAATAAAGCGGCACCCGCGTTGGTTGATTTCTTCGCTTCAAGGTCACGAACTTTTACAAAGTTGAACAATGCTTCTTGTGCATTAGCTGTTTGATTTGAGCTTGCATAAGCTTCTGCCAAGATCAAGTGCATTTCTGCCGATCTCATCAAAGGAACATCTCCTAAAGCACCACCTGGTGATTTGATAGAGAATTTCCTAGTCATATACTCTTGACGAGCGAAAGATGCCAATGGCAATGGGAAGTTAGCCGCAGTTGGTTTTGGTTCCCATAGTTTCTTTCTGATATCAGTTTCAGAGATTTTGTCATACAATGCAGAGTTGATTCTCTTAGGGTTCGCACGCATAAAAGAGGTATTTGCATTGTAAGCGATCTGTGCAAAGTAAGATCCGAATGCATCCATCTGATCCTGTGTCGGCATAGAAGCCCACATAAATTCAGACATAGAAGGAGCATCATTGAATCCTTTCATGTACGTATCTTGGTTCATCAATGGGAAACTTCCTGATTCGATAACCAATTGAGCATATTTGATTGCATTCGGGTAGTCCTGCATGGTCAAAGCAACTCTAGCACGTATACCGTAAGTCACATATAGGTTGATATGAGACTTGTTAACTCTTGATTCAACATTCAAACTGATCGCTTCTTCCAAATCCTTGATGATTGAAGCATACACTTCTTTCACGGTAGATCTTGGCAACGCACCATCTGAAGATTTCAATACCAAAGGAACACCTAATTGATCGTTAGCTGTGCTTGCATCATATCTCTTAGCGTAAAGCTGAACCAGATTGGAGTAAGCATAAGCTCTAAGCGTCAAAGCTTGAGATTTCAGGTTGTTTTTCTCTTCATCAGTTCCTGGAAGGCCATCTACATTATCCAGGATAAAGTTAGAGTCACCAATGATTTTGTAAAAGGTTCTGTAATAGTATTCAGTCAATTTATGGTTGTCATTGCGACCACCTTGCCAGTTACCTTCACCGGTAGAACCGAACCAGTTTGCATCACTGATACCTAAGTCTTCACCCATAAAGTCAAGACCTAGCATGATACCACCAACACCTGGTTTGTTTTGAACATTCCAATCCACTACGGTTGTACGCTCAAACATAAATCTATAGATACCGTTCAATGCTGTATTAGCATTGGCAATCGAACTGAAGATTTCATCTTGAGAAACTTTGTCAGTTGGAGCGGTTTCCAAATAGTCCTTTTTACATCCGCTCAGGGCTAGAAGTAAAACGGAAGCATATATCGTTAAATTTCTTTTTTTCATAATAATTCAGCTGCTAATTAAAATCCAACATTTACACCGATGCTGAAAATACGAGTCGGCAAATAAGTAGATGATACAGATCCATCAAAGCTTTCTGTAGGATTCATACCTTTACGTTTTGAGAATAAGGCTAAGTTCTCACCAGTTAAGAATACGCGTGCAGTAGACAGGTCGATCTTGTTCAACAAGCTACTTGGTAATCTATATTGGAAGTTTACGTTTTGAATGCTAAAGTAAGACGCGCTAGTCAACCATCTTGTAGAAGCAGCATTGATGTTGTTGCTGTTCGCTTGGTCTAATCTAGGGATATCACTTGTAGTATTTGATGTAGTCCATGCTTTCATCGCATCAACATGGTATGATTTACCATATGAGTTTGTACTCATCAAACCAGCGTAGTTACTATCATAGATTTTTCCACCGATCTGGTAGTTCAACAAGAAAGACAATGTGAATGCTTTATAGTTGAAGGTATTGATGATGGATCCCATTACATCAGGAATTGAAGTACCTGAATAATCGAATTTCGCATAGTTTTGGTTGGTTACATATTCTTTACCATCCACTACGCGGATGTTCTCTTGTGCAGTACCTTCTGCAGGGATGTAAAGGGCAGCACCATCAGCTTGGTCAACACCAGCGTATTGTCTCAACCAGAAAGAGTAGTAATCTCTTCCAACTTCTCTTCTTTTGTTTCCAGCAGTAATAACTGGAGATTCAACCGGCATCTTCGTGATTTCGTTCTTGAAGGTGGTGAAGTTTTTGGTCATTGTCCAAGTGAAATTATCGTTTCTTACGATATCACCTGATAATGACAATTCAAAACCTGTATTGTACATCGAACCAACGTTTCTGAATTCTGTACTAACTGCAGAAGAAAGAGGACGTGGAACGGATAGTAATAACTGGTCTGAACCTCTCTTGTAGTATTCAGCCTCACCTCTTAATCTGTTGTTGAATAAAGCGAAGTTCACACCTAGGTTGAATGTATTTGAAGACTCCCAAGTCAGGTTAGGGTTAGGTAATGAACTAAGAACAGTTCCTGGCAATCCACCATTAGACCATCCAAGGTTGTAAAGCGCTTGATATCCGTAATAGATTGTATTTCCGTTTACATCCAATAGGTGGTTGACACCAACTTGACCGTATGAAGCTTTTAATCTCAAGTCGTTGATCCAAGTAGCGCTTGACATAAAGTCTTCTTTGTTGATAGCCCATGCAGCACCTACTGAGAAGAAATTACCCCATCTTTTGCTATCATCGAAGATCGATGAACCATCCGTTCTGAATGATGCATCTGCATAATACTTCTCATCGTAGTTATATGATGCCTTAGCGAAGTAAGATTCAAGACGGTTCACGTTTTTGTATCCTCCTGAAGAAAGTGGAGTTACGTAGTTATCTAATTCAGTGATTCCAGAAATAATCTGTCCTGTTTTGGTCGCATTTCTGCTGCTGAATTGATAATCATAGTTTTCGTGAGCCGCTATTGCAGATACGTTATGTAAATCAAATGATTTTCTATATTGCAATACTTGGTTGAAAGTATATGATTTCGTAATGTAGTTTTCAGCTGAACCTAAACCATTGTAAGAAACACCATCACCTACTTGGTTGTTCCAAGAGTAATCGAAGTTTCTGTTTGAAAGGTCAATGCTAACCGAAGGTGTGAATGTGAAATCTTTCAAGAATTTAATATCCAAGAAAGCTCTACCACCTAACATCGTACGTTTGTTCAGGCGAGTATTCAAGATAGTCTCGTAAATAACGTGTCTACCCGGACTTGCTCCTGAAGGTCTGTTTACAGCGCCTGGATGCATTCCGTAGTCGTAGTATTGTTCTCCAGTAACTGGGTCAACAACTGGAGCTCCTGTAGTTGCATCAAATGCATGAACTGGGTAGATCGAACCTAAACCTCTGATGAATGAGAATGGGTTGATGTAGGAGTTACCATTACCTGTTGAAGCATCAGAAGCTAATGAACCTTCAGACATAGCACCAGAAATGTTAACACCTGCTTTTAACCAATCTTTGATCTGAGAGTTTACATTGATCCTTCCGTTGAAACGTTGGAAATCTGAGTTTAAGATATAACCTTCATCATTCAAATATCCCAATGAAACGTAGTAGTCAGTTTTTTCGTTGCTACCGCCGATGTTCATATTGGCATCAGTTCTTTTTCCAACACGTTGAATGGCATCAAACCAGTTGAAATCATCGTATTTCAAACCTGCATTTGGATTCATGGTACCGTCCATTGAAACGATTTCATTGTCCGCAACGTTGAATGGGTTGTAAGCTAGGAATCTCTTGATATTATCGAATGCATATTTATTCGCATCTGCTTCTGAAGCACCTTGAGCTCCGCTAGCAGGGAACATTCTTGAGTTTTTGATAGCCTGGAATGCAACAGGATAATAATCATTGATTCCTACTGTTTCGTATTCTTTGATACCTCTTTCAGTAATACCTTGCGTTAAGCCAACATTTAATTTAGCCGGACCGCGACCTTTTTTCGTTGTGATCATGATCACACCGTTACCAGCTCTAGATCCATAAAGAGCAGCTGAAGTCGCATCCTTTAAGATGGAGATGCTTTCGATATCATCAGCGTTAATATCACCGATGTTACCGTCAAATACAGCACCGTCTACCACATATAATGGAGAACTTGATGCACTCATAGATCCGATACCTCTCAAGCGTACGCTAGCACCTGACCCTGGCTGACCGTTTCCTGAAGAAACAGAGATACCTGGAGCCATACCAGCTAATGCATTGGAAACGTTGGATACGGTACGTTTGTCCAAATCTTCAGCACTCATGGTAGCCATGGAACCTGTTACTTCAGATTTCTTAGCTGTACCATAGGCAACGACAACCACCTCATCAAGTTCTTCACCTGCTGAGCTTAATTGAACATTGATAACTGCATTGTTGTTAAAAGTTACCGTTTGAGACGAATAACCGATAAATGAGAATGTGATGCTACTTCCAGAAGCCACATTGGTTAATGTGTATTTCCCGTTTGCATCTGTTTGAGTAGCATTCGTTGAACCAGACACACGAACCGACACACCAGGCAAGGCCTGCCCGTCATTCGCTGAGGTCACAGTACCACTCAGATTTTGATTTTGTGCAAACGTTTGCCCAATTAGGCATGTAAACACAAAAAGAAGACAGAGTAATTTTTGTTTCATAAAAAATTGATCTTTTAATTGTAATTGTTAATAAAAATTAGACTTACGGCTAAATAAATAGTTATTAATGGCGTAAAAATATTAAAAAAGTCAATATTTTATCTATATAAAGCGTTTTAAGTAATTTTATTTATTGAACAGAATTAGTGTGGGTATTTTTAAAATTACATGTAGTAATATTTCATATATGTAATTTATAGTTATATATAATTCTTGCAGATAATAATTAACATAACTTATTTATAAAATAAACGAAACATAATATTTTAATATTTTCAAATTACTTTCATTATTCCATGATATTCAAAACATATTTAGCTATTTTTTATAATTATTTACAATTATTAGGGCAAAATATAACTATCATGGCAATTCCAAATAGAATCTGAAATAATCATTATAAGAATAATTATTTCAATTCATATACTATTTAGTTGCAGTATGATTTATTTGATTTCATTTAGCCTTAATAATTGAAAAAACAGCCTTTAGAGACTATAAACACATGTTTTCAATTGAAAACACAGAGGAATAATCAGAAAAATAGGATTGAACTGACGGTCAAGTTAAATGACAAAACCGTGATAATTGCAGAGCAATATCAAGGAGAGAAATGGAAAACAGGAAAGGGGATTGTAACTATTTTGACTCCGGTGCGTCTATTTCGGTAATGATATAGACATCTTCTTGGTCTTTCTTCATTTTGTATTTTTCGCGGGCGATACGTTGAATCTCACTTTGGTTATATTGCACATCTTTGATGGATTGAGATATGCTTTCAATTTCATTCGTGTAATACTCTTTCTCCTGCTCCAATTTGGTTTTCTCAGTTTGAAAATTGTACTGGGTAGTAATATCGTAACGATCGAAAAAACACATCCAGACTAAGAATGCAACTCCTGCGATAAGATATTGATTACGGATAGTATTAATGAAACGTTCCATAGGCTAGACCAAAGCAATTAAAATTCGGTTAAAGATAACTATTTTAAGATGAACTATACAAGTATAGAAACAGCATATTGGAATAATTAAATTAACCATTGTGGAAAAATAAATATTTTAACAACCTAAGGACCCTTAGAAGCCATAAACTGATCTGCTAAAACAGAAGCCATAAAAAAAGGGAACCCAAAGGTCCCCTTTTCCCTGACTAGAAAGTCAATTATTTTTTCGGAGCGTATTTAAAATCTTTTCCGATGAATTTTGCGTTCTCGCCCAATTCTTCTTCGATACGCAACAATTGATTGTATTTAGCGATCCGGTCTGAACGAGAGATTGATCCAGTTTTTATCTGACCACAGTTTAGAGCTACCGCAAGGTCAGCAATGGTAGTATCTTCGGTTTCACCTGAACGGTGAGACATTACTGAAGTATATCCATTGGTTTGAGCCAAATGAACAGCGTTGATAGTCTCTGTCAAAGAACCGATCTGGTTAACTTTAACCAAGATGGAGTTACCAATTCCTTTATCGATACCCTCTTGAAGACGTTTTGTATTTGTAACAAACAAATCGTCACCAACTAATTGTACATGGTCACCGATTTTCTCTGTCAATAATTTCCAGCCTTTCCAATCATCTTCTGCCATACCGTCCTCAATAGAGATAATAGGGTATTTTGTAGTCAATTCAGCTAGGTAATCTACCTGCTCTTCGATACTGCGAACCGCTCCACCTTTACCTTCGAACTTAGCGTAATCATATTTACCTTTTACGAAGAACTCAGTAGAAGCACAGTCAAGCGCAAGGCAGATTTCTTTTCCTGGTTTGTAGCCAGCTTTTTTAATTGCTTCCAAAATAGTTTCGATAGCATCTTCAGTACCTTCAAAAGTTGGAGCAAAACCACCTTCATCACCTACAGCAGTAGATAAGTTACGGTCGTGAAGAATTTTCTTAAGGCTATGGAAAACCTCAGCACCCCAACGTAGAGCTTCCGAGAAAGACTCAGCACCTACTGGCATGATCATGAACTCTTGGAAAGCGATAGGCGCATCAGAGTGAGCACCACCGTTTACAATGTTCATCATTGGAAGAGGAAGAGTATTGGCATTTACTCCACCGATATAACGATATAGAGGCTGACGGCTTTCTTGAGCTGCAGCTTTAGCAACCGCTAAAGAAACACCTAAGATAGCGTTAGCACCTAATTTACCTTTGTTTTCAGAACCATCTAAATCGATCATCAATTTATCGATTGCATTTTGTTCAAATACGTCAACACCTTCTAAAGCTTTTGCAATCTTTGTATTTACGTTTTCAACAGCTTTCAAAACACCTTTTCCTAAGTATTTCTTTTTATCACCGTCGCGTAATTCTACCGCTTCGTGTGCACCTGTAGAAGCTCCTGAAGGAACTGCTGCACGGCCAACAAAACCGTTTTGCGTTGTTACATCAACTTCTATCGTAGGATTTCCGCGCGAATCTAAAATCTGGCGCGCATGTACGTCAATTATCAAGCTCATTTTATGTGTGGTTTATTTAAATATCTTACTTCGTTAGCTACCTTACTTAGTGTATCTAAGACACTAATATAACAATAATTCTTACTTTATCAAAAATATGAAAAATCTAAGTGATTCGGCCTAATGCTTGGAAAAATTAAATCATTGCTAAATTGAATATTATGAAAATCGTAAAACTCAACCAAAAATCCAGGACGCAGCATCTTTTGAAATAGACAAAACTAACCAGTCCAGCCTCCTATCCTTATCCATCGAATTTAAAAGCACAAAAAAGGTCGCAACTTAAAGATGCGACCTGATTTATATTTTATCTGAAATTATCCTTTTACCATAGCGATAAAATCATCGAACAGATATCTTGAATCGTGAGGACCTGGAGAAGATTCAGGGTGATATTGTACCGAGAATGCATTCTTACCTTTTACACGGATACCTTCGATCGAATTATCATTTAGGTTCACGTGCGTGATCTCTACTTTATCAGAGTTTTCAATATCTTCCGCTACAACACCAAAACCATGGTTTTGAGAAGTAATCTCACATTTATTAGCGATAATATTCTTTACAGGGTGGTTGATACCTCTATGTCCATTGTGCATTTTTTGCGTCCTGATATCATTTGCAAGTGCCAAGATTTGGTGACCAAGACAAATCCCGAACATTGGTTTATCAGCAGCTAAGATATCTTTAACGGTTTGGATCGCGTAATCCATTGCAGCAGGGTCACCAGGACCATTTGAAATGAAGTATCCATCAGGGTTCCACTCTTGCATTTCTGCAAATGTAGTCTTTGCAGGGAAAACCTTTGCATACACCTGACGAGAATCAAAGTTCCTTAAGATGTTCTTTTTGATCCCTAAATCCAATACAGCGATACGAGTAGGAGCACCTTCTTCACCATAGTAATATGGTTCCTTAGTAGAAACACGGGAAGAAAGTTCTAAACCGTCCATAGAAGGCACCTTAGCCAATTCTGCTTTCAAGGAGTCTACATCTAGGTTCTCAGAAGAGATGATCGCATTCATCGCACCTTTACTACGGATATGACGAACCAAAGAACGCGTATCGATATCAGAGATACCCACCAAATTCTCTTCCTCGAAATAATTCTGGATAGATTGGTCAGCCATTTTACGGCTGTAGTTGATGTTATAGTTCTTACAAACTAAACCTGCAATCTGAATCTCTTTAGACTCTTCATCCTCATCATCGATACCATAGTTTCCGATATGCGCATTGGTCGTAACCATAATCTGTGCATAATAGGAAGGATCAGTAAAGATCTCTTGGTAGCCAGTCGTACCAGTGTTGAAACAAATCTCACCTGTAGTAGTACCGATCTTTCCTGCGGCCTTACCATGAAAAACTGTTCCATCCTCTAGGACTAAAATTGCTGGCAATTTGCTGTAGTTGGTCATTCTTATTTCTAGTTAAAACGTATCACTAATTTACTGATAGATTTCCTTAACTCCTAAACATAAAAAAAGCCCAAACGGGCTAACAGATCAATTAATATATTGACGAGAAGTAGAAACTACTTTTTGAAATGCTATTGGGTAGAAGGTCTCTTTCATTTTTATCGGGAGACAAAGGTACAAATTATTTTAATTCGCAAACAATAGTTTTTTAATTTATTCTCTACCTTATTTCCATTAAAAAAGCCCTGTGGTTATACACCGCAGGGCTTCCTATATCTTTGAATAGATTACTTCGTCAATTTGAAAATATCGTTTCCAAAAACGAATATCATCAGTGCGATAATGATGAAGAACCCAACGATCTGGGCTTTCTCCAAGAACTTATCACTCAATGGCTTCCCTTGAATCATCTCAATCAACAAGAAGATCACGTGTCCACCATCCAATGCTGGGATTGGCAAGATATTCATAAAGGCCAAGGCCATGGAAAGCATACCTACCAGACTCCAGAACCTTAACCAATCCACCTCAGTACCGAACATGGTTGCAATCCCTACCGGGCCTGAAAGCGCTTTGTCAGCACGCACCTCACCTTTGAAAATCTTTCCGAAGCCTTTGATGTTATCCGTAATCACCGAGAAAGCTTTGCTTGCACCCAGCGGCAAGGACTCCATAAAGCCATATTTATGCTGAACTACCGGAAGGTTTAGGAAACCTAGGGTAGCAGAACTATCTGCAGCTGCTGTTAAAGCCATTGGACTTCCTTTACGAACAATATCCAAATTTACTTCCTTATTCTTATTCGCTGCCAATTCAGATTTGAATTGATCCAATTGCTGCACTTGAACCCCATTGATCGAAACAATGCTATCCCCTACTTGCAATCCCATCTTCTCCGCCCTGCTATTCTTCTCGACCATCGTTACGGGAAGCATCTTGAACATAGGCTGAACCAACTCGTTCTTCTTATGTTCAGAGACATCATTCAGGATATCGCTGGGCAATTTTATCTCCATTTGCTGACCTGCACGATCAACCGTCAACACCGCATCACCCATCAACACGTCCGAAGTCAACAGATCTTGATAGAATAGATTCGCTTTTTTACCATTTACGGCAAGGATCTTATCCCCTTCTTTCAAGCCAACCTTTTCACCGATAATGCCCGGTTTTACACCGTAAAGCTGCGTGTTGTTAAAGTCGGTAGTTCCATATTTAAAGGTCAACATCCAGAAAACCACGATACCCACGATAATATTGACAATGATACCGCCCAGCATGACGATCAAACGTTGCCAAGCCGGTTTAGAACGGAATTCCCATGGCTGTGGCTCGCCTTTCATCTGTTCGGTATCCATCGATTCATCGATCATACCTGCAATCTTCACATAACCACCCAATGGCAACCAGCCCACACCATACTCACAGCCTTTATAATTGAATTTGAACAATTTCACACCCCAGGCATCAAAGAAAAGATAAAACTTCTCCACCTTGATTCCGAATGCCCGAGCAGCTAGAAAGTGCCCGAGCTCATGCAAGATGATTAATAATGACAAGCCTAAAAGTACTTGCCCAATCATGATTACAATTCCCATTGATTATATTTTTATTATTTTATTTACTATTTAATTATTTAAATACGTTCTATTAAACTTCGTGCCACAGTCCGGCTTTCCAAATCGAACTGTAAATAATCCTCTAAACTTAACGTTTTTTGTGATTTCACCTGACACAATGTCTCTTCAATGATTTCACTCATCTGTAAAAAACCAACCTGGTCATTCAAAAAAGCATCTACGACAACTTCATTGGCACCATTCAGCACACAGGCTGCATTACCACCAGCTTCAAGGGCCTGAAATGCCAACTTCAGGTTTCTGAAAACCTCCATATCGGGCTGTTCAAAAGTCAAATTTGGGTAGTCCAAGAAGCTAAAGCGCTTAAAGTTATTTTCAAATCGCTGCGGATAGGTCAAGGCATATTGAATAGGGAGCTTCATGTCCGGCAAGCCCAACTGAGCTTTCAGGGAACCATCTTCAAATTGCACCAGCGAATGGATAATGGATTGCGGATGGATAATGACATCGATCTGGTCATACTCTAAACCAAACAGCCATTTGGCCTCAATCACTTCCAATCCTTTATTCATCAGAGAAGCCGAGTCAATGGTTATTTTAGCTCCCATTGTCCAATTCGGATGCTTCAAAGCTTGCGCTTTCGTCACCGACTTTAAATCTTCGATTGATTTCCCACGGAAGGGACCTCCCGAGGCTGTAAGGATAATCTTCTCTATAGGGTTAGCTTCCTCACCGGCCAGGCATTGAAATATAGCCGAATGTTCTGAGTCAACCGGCAACAGTTTAACCTGATGTTTTTCAACCAAGCCTGTAATCAGTTCCCCAGCAACCACCAAAGTCTCTTTATTGGCCAGAGCGATATCCTTACCCGATTCAATAGCCGCAACGGTAGGCCTTAGCCCAACCGCACCAACTACCGCTGTCAGGACGATATCTATATCATCCCGCTGCACGGTCTCCACCAGTGCATCTTCACCGAACAGGACTTCGATGCCCTTGCCCTGCAAAGTATCGCTTACCTTCTCAAAAGCCGTCTTTTCACAAACGACCACTGCAGCTGGCCTGAACTTAAGAGCCTGTTGAATCAATAAATCGGCGTTTCTTCCGGCAGATAGTACAGTAATCGAAAAATGATCAGGATATTGTTCTACTACTTCTAAGGTCTGTGTCCCAATACTGCCCGTAGAACCTAATATGGCTAATTTCCTTTTACTCAAAACTTAAATGATTTTATATAATGTTATCCATAAGGGAAGGATCAGAACTGCCCTTATAGGCTTTAATCATGTCAATATACACAATTGACATAACAACGCTGACCACAGGAATAATCACAAAGGAATTGATAAGACTCAAGATCTTTGAAACCAGGGAATACCCCATGTATTCAGTACCTAATTGTAGTAGATGAGTGAATGCAATAATAAAGATAATGGCCAATAGCCTCAAAACATTCCCCTTCGTCATCGCCAGACTGAACCGATATGACTTAAAGGTATTGAAGCCATTCTCCACGATGAAGAATGGAAAGAAAGTGGTCCTGATCAATACGAACAACATGATTACACCTGTCAAGAATGGGTGAATCTCGGTCTGAACCGTATTCATGTTCACACCTAAATACAATAGAGGGAATAATGCCACATACATAACGATGTAAACCACAAATGCGATCAAACTGTACAGCAATAATCCCAAGATGTAATAGCAAAATTGAGACATGGTCGGCAGGTAGTCCATCAAGCCATGGCTTTTCTCATCTTTAGCCAAGAAAATAGCCTTCTTTAAAAGCACCAATTGCAGACCAAAATAGATAGCCACAAACAGCAGCAACAAAAGCACTTTCACGATCAGATTCGAAGAATCCAAATACATCGCTAGAAAAGATGAAAGGTTAGAGGTTACAAAAATTAAAAAACATAGCCCAGCGATAGAAATATAATTCCTCATGAGGATATCTATTGCTCTTAAAACAACGTCGTTAGCTTTAAATGTAATGTCTTTTAGAAAATCTAGCATGGCATAAATAATATTGCAAATATGATAATTTTTTCGGTGGAATCAATTTTTTTGAAGCGCTATATGTTATAAAAAAAGGCTAAGATTTTATATTCTTAGCCTTTTATCGACAATTCTTACCTTAAATTTTCTGGAACAGGTTTGTCCAATAGGTATTGGTAATAAAACCTTGTTCTTTCCTTGAAATCATAAGCGCTTTTCGAACGATTGAATCCATGTCTGCTTCCAGGATAGATCATCAGTTCAAATGGAACCGCCCTATCGGTCAATGCATCCACCAACTGAATTGTATTTTGCATATGCACGTTATCATCCATATCGCCATGCATGATACGCAACCTACCTTTGTATTGATTTACATAAGGCAAAATAGAACCATTTTTATATCCTTCAGGGTTAGATTGAGGGGTATCCATCCAACGCTCGGTATAATGGGTATCATATAATTCCCAACTCGTCACCGGTGCACCCGCAATTCCGTAGTCAAAGTAATCGGCACCTTTGGTCAACGCCAGACAGGTCATGTAACCACCATAACTATGTCCGGTGATCAACAATTTATCTTTAGCTACAAAAGGCTTAGCTTTCAACCATTTGGCAACGGTGATATAATCTACCAGCTCCCAGTTTCCTAGGTTTCTGTGCATCCATGCCACACCCTGCTTTCCAAAATGGCCAGAAGCCCTATGGTCCGCTTCAATTTGAATGATCCCTTCTTGAGACCAATATTCACCATTCACACCTTTCCAGGTATTTCTCACGGTACCCGCATCAGGGCCTCCATAGATACTCATGATCACAGGATACTGTTTCGTTTCGTCAAAATCCGTAGGATAAGTGATGATCAATGGAAGATTAAACTTCCCATCTTCCGAGGGGATAGTCATGTACTCGCGTTTTGCCACTTTATAGTTTGCATAATCATCAGCTTTGCTATCCGCCAATTCTTTCAAAACCTTTCCTTTGTTATCCAAAAGGGCAACCTTATTTGGCGTGTGGATATTGGAATAGTTCGTGATGAAATATTTTCCATCTGGCGACACCAATACATTGTGCGTATAGTCACCAAAGGTCAAACGCTGCATATTTTTGCCATCAAAACCGATTCTATATAGATCCTTGGTTGCTGAATTCTCTTTTCTCGCAGAAAAATAAAGGACTTTACCTTTCTCATCGATACGCTCAATGGAAGTCACCTGCCAATCCCCCTGTGTAATAGGGTTAAGCAATTTACCATCCAAGGTATATAGGTAGTAATGTGCCCATCCCGTTTTATCCGATTTCAGGATATAGTGTTTGTTATCTGCCAAATAAGTGATTCGCTCATCATGGTCTAAATTGATCCATGTTGGCTGTTCCTCATTATAGATTTCCGTTTTTTGTCCATTATCAGGGTTTACTGCATAGAACTTCAAGGTATTTTGCTCCCTGTTCATCCATTGCACCATGATCGATTGACTGTCAAAGCTCCAGTAAGGCTGTCCAAAGTATTGATCATCTTTCTCGTTGAAATCAGCCCAAACGATTGGAGAACCCTCAACTTTCACAAACCCTACCTTTACCTCAGGGTTAGGGTCGCCTGCTTTAGGATATCGAGTTTCTTCGAGGTAGCCGTGCTGACCTTTCGAAACATAGATCGGGAACATGGGAACCTTGCTGTCATCAAAGCGCATAAAAGCAATTTCCTTACTATCAGGAGACCACCAGAAAGCCCTATAATTGGTTGGGCGACCTAAGATTTCCTCATAATAGACCCAAGAAGACCAACCGTTGTAGATTACGTCTGTCCCATCTGTGGTATAGCGAACCTCTTTACCAGAGGATATTTCCAAACCATACAAATCGCTTTTCCTTGTAAAAGCTACATATTTACCGTCAGGCGACAGGGTTGGATTTTGCTCTTCCATATCCGGGGAATTCGTCAATTTCTTGGCCTCTCCTTCCGGATATTGGATAAAAACATCCTTGTCCTTTACAAAAACCTGCGTCGAGCTGTTCACAGGATAGCTGTAACTTTCTTTTTTTCCAGTCTTTACATTGACTTTGAAGAGCTGATTGTTTGCCCTTTCTATATAATGATTGGCATCGGCCCAACCTTCAAAACGACTGATCGTCTTGGTTAATGAAGGTGCTTGGTTCCAAGCCTGTTCATAGGATAATTTTTTCGTTTGTGCCTCTGCCCCTGCTGTCGACAAGATAAACAGCGTAAGACAAGCCGCTGAAAACAACTTGTTCATATGATTTCGTAATTAGTAATTTGTTTCAATAAATCTTCGAAAATAGGAAATTCTAACCGATCTAGTTAAATAATACCTGTAACATATTTAACGAAATCGATAGCATAAAATACAATGGGGTCAAACGGATATTATTGGGGGATTATCATGTAGAGCATCATGCTGTCCGTCAATAATGGAAATGCAAAGCCGATGCAGCTGCCAATAAAAAAGAGCCACTAAATTTTAGTGGCCCATTAATTATGTATTCAAAACTAAATTAAAAAGAGTAATTGTCTTTTTGTACTAGTTCGCCATTGTTCTCAAAACCATTTTCGTCTTGATTTGGCTCATATCTTTTTTCAACAACTTCTTGGTTAGCTTTAATGTATTCAACTACATCCTGAAGGCCTTCTGCAAACTTTTCAAAGTCTTCTTTATAAAGGAAGATCTTGTGTTTAATAAACTGTCCGTCTTCGAAACGCTTTTTACTTTCTGTAATTGTCACATAATAGTCGTTCGAGCGAGTGGCTTTCACATCAAAAAAATAAGTACGTTTGCCCGCTCTCACCTTTTTTGAAAATACCTCTTCACGCTCTTTATTGTCAAAATCTCCCATTAGATTAATATAAAATTTAAGTTTAACCCTCTATTTTCAGTCATAAATATATAATATTTAATTTCAATCATCCAAATTTTATTTAAAAATTATTGTTATAATAATTAAAAATTTGCACCAGATTTGAAGAGATCGCAAATTGAATTCGGATTTTTACCGATTAAATACAGTTATTCACCGAAAAAAATGCCCAAGAGACCTATTTGCTCTGTGGCTATGCTTATATTCGCTATACTTTTGAGTAAACTAATTCAAAAGGAAACAATATCATGAATAATCAAACAACGAAAACAGATTACGAAAAGCCACCTAAAAACAACAAATCTTCCAACTTAGTCGGATTTATCATTGTTTTTTTAGGAGTAGCCATCCTATTCAAAAACCTGAACATGGGCAATATCATCCCGAATTGGATGTTCGGATGGGAAACCATCTTGATCGTCATCGGTCTGGTAATCGGGGTCAATTCAAAATTTGAAAAGAAATCCTCTATCGTCCTGATCATTATCGGTTCAGTATTCTTACTAAAGAACGAATTGGATATCCACTTAGGTAGGTTCTTGATCCCTGCTGCTGCTATTGCACTGGGCTTCTACTTGATCAATCGTAACAAAAGCACCCCGCAATTGCCTCCAACGACTCCTCCACGCAACGATGAGTACGACTGGGACAAACGCGTAAACCAAGACTATCAAGGGAATACCGAAGGACCAACTAACCCTGGTACCCAAAACCCTAACGACTCCTATGCTCAGGCCACCGGTACTGAGCATAGGCCATACGGAAGAAAATTCCTGCCCGATTTCGAAAACTACCTGAAAGTAGATAACTTCTTCAGTGACACCAAAAAGGTCATCCTGAGCAAAAATTTCTTGGGTGGCAATATCACATCGGTATTTGGAAGCACTCAGTTGAACTTTCTACAGGCAGATCTGAAACAACCTGTTGTGATAGATACCTTCCAATTGTTTGGAAGCACCAAAATCATCGTCCCTACCAATTGGAAAGTCTATTCAAACGTATCTTCTATTTTTGGAGAGGTAGACGACAGAAGACCCATGATCGAAGTCGTTACGGATGAGAACAAAAAGATCTATATCACTGGTACATCCCTATTCGGAGGATTAACCATTAAGAACAGTTAGTTTAAGGCATGCAAAAACCCATTAGTGAACAATCCAAACGCTATGTAATCCATGCCTCCTCGTGGATTATTTGTGTTTTATATTTCCTTATTGTTTATGGACTTTTGCTTTGGTCAAACATTGCCAAGGTCACTGCTGCTTACGATGCAGTCATTGGCGCCTTGACCATGACCGGAATCTCCTATCTGATCTATAGTACCCTCCAGTTCTATCTTCCGAACAACAAGAACTATTGGAAGCTTTTTTCCATGGCCGCAATCTTCTCAGCCATCAGTGTTCTCATCATCCGCATTTTGATTATTCAGCTTTCCCCCGATGAAAACCTGGTCTATTTAGATTTTAGCCTTCCGTTTCGCTTTGTGATCAACTTCTTGATCATTACTTGCGTCATGACCATCAATATCTTCTGGAATATCCAGGAAGAACTCGTATTCAACAAAAGACGAAAGGACGAAAGTGAGCGCATGGTTCGCGATGCCGAGCTCTACAACTTAAGACAGCAACTGCAACCCCACTTTCTATTCAATAGCTTAAATTCCATTATCGCCTTAATCGGCAGCAAACCTACGGAAGCCCGGAACATGGTCTTCCAACTTTCAGACTTCCTTCGTGGTACCATGAGAAAGGATGAAAAACAGTTTACCACCGTAGAAGAAGAAATAAATCATTTAAGCTTATATTTGGATATTGAAAAAGTAAGGTTCGGACATCGACTGAGTACCGAATTTGATTATGATGAAAGCGTTCTCAATGGCAAGATCCCTGTAATGATCCTGCAGCCATTGGTAGAAAACGCCATTAAATTCGGCCTTTACAATGTGACGGACCAAGTAACCATTAGAACCAGTATCCATTTAGAAAACAATATGTTAACCATCCAAATCAGCAATCCCTTCGAACAGGATCAACCTGAACAGAAAAAAGGAACTGGCTTTGGCTTGACCAGCATTCAGCGAAGACTGTACCTCCTTTTTGGCAGGACTGACCTATTGGAAACAGCTGTCGATGGAAATACATTTATATCCACCCTAAGAATCCCTCAACTATGATAAAGACAATCCTTATAGACGACGAACCATTGGCAAGAAGCATGGTCCTTGAATATCTAAAAGAACACCCAGATTTTGAAGTATTGGCCGAATGCAATGATGGATTCGAAGGCGTAAAGGCTATACAGCAATTCCAACCTGATTTGGTGTTCCTGGACATTCAAATGCCTAAATTGACCGGATTCGAAATGCTGGAACTGTTGGACAACCAGCCCCATGTCATTTTTACGACTGCTTTTGATGAATATGCACTCAAGGCCTTTGAGAAAAACGCCGTGGACTATCTGTTGAAGCCAATTAGACCGGATCGCTTTCAAAAGGCTATTGACAAATTCAAGGCCTCTTTCAATAGCCATCAAGCACCAAAAATAGACTCTGCCAAGCTCCAAGAATCCATGGAAGAGGATACTTCCTTGGAACGCATCGTGGTTAAAACGGGTAACCAAATCAAGATTATCCCGGTCCAACAGATCAATTTCCTGGAAGCCTATGATGATTATGTGAAAATCCATACCCCTGACGGCATGTTCTTAAAGAACAAGACCATGAGCTCCTTTGAGAAACAACTGGATGCTAAACAATATGTCAGGGTCCACCGTTCCTTTATCGTAAAAGTCGATCAACTCCAAAAGATAGAACCCATGGAAAAGGACAGCTATATTGCCACCCTCCTAACCGGTGAAAAGGTCAATATCAGCAAGTCTGGCTATGCAAGATTAAAGCAAGTTATAGGTTTATAATTTGTTTTGTATTTTTGGGCATGAGAATTAAAGCGATCAACCTCCTCATTATCCTAGTTTTATCTTGTTTGGGCACAGTGAAAGCCCAGACGGTTGACGAGAATAACAACAGAGCCGTATTCAATAGAATTGAATTTTTCTTCAATTCCCAGCAAGTTGACTCCATCTACAATCTTGCCAGCGATGATTTTAAACAAAACATCAGCAAGGAAAAGATGGCTGAATTACTGGACAATCTTTTTATCCTAGGCCGCATCGAGAATGTGACTAAAACAGGGTTTAGCAGAGGATTGGCAACCTATAAAGTGGAATTGCAACAGGAAACCCTGACCATGCAACTTGCCATTGACTCCAACATGAGGTACAATACCTTTTTAATAAAACCTTATTCCCCTGATGAGGCACCAAAAAAGGAAGAAATCCTTTCCAATGTAGAAGCTAAAAGTCCTTTGGATCAATACATCGACTCGGTAGCACGCAATTATGCGAAAAATGGAAATGCGCATTCCCTTGCGGTTGCTGTCATTCATCAAAACAAGATCAATACATTTTTCTATGGTGAAACCACTCCGGGAAACAACACGCTTCCTGATGCCAATACCTTATATGAAATCGGTTCGGTAACTAAAACTTTTACGGCTACCTTATTGGCAGAGATGGTCAATAAAGGAACTATTTCCCTGGAAGACAGCATCGCAAAATTTCTACCAGATTCCGTAGCTCAAAATCCTGATGTGCAAAAAATCACGTTCAAGATGTTGGCAAACCATACCTCAGGACTACCAAGGCTTGCAGATAACTGGAATAAGGTTCCTAAATTCTCCAGCAGTGATCCCTATGCTGCATATGATAAAAAAGCACTGTATGCATTCCTAAAAGGCTTCAAATCCAAAGAAGAGGCAGGAACGGTCTACGAGTACAGCAATCTAGGCTATGGCTTATTAGGCGAACTCTTATCGACCATTTCGAAAAAGCCATATATGACCATGGTCAAGGAAATGATCTTGACCCCCTTAGAAATGACAAACAGCACGGATAAATTGAACCCGAAGGAAAAAAACATCGCTCCACCATTTGATGGAGAAGGCCAACAGGTTCCTTTCTGGAACTTCCAGGCCATAACCGCAGCAGGCTCCCTGAAATCAAGTGTAAATGACCTTCTACGATATACCATTGCACAATTGACCTACCCGGAAACTGATGTTCAAAAAGCCATGAACCTGACCAAACAGTTCACCTTCTTCGTGCCACCTAACAGTGACATCGGTCTGGCTTGGCACATGAACATGTTGGATGGCGTTATTTACTACCACCATACTGGAGCAACAGCTGGTTCAAATGCATTTGTAGGTTTTGTACCCGATGAAAAATCGGTGGTGATTATGCTTTCCAACTCAAGCAATGAATTGGGAAAGGTAGGCACAGCTTTATTGGAAAAAGTACTTTCTACGAAATAACCTTGCTGAGTATTAGCTTTAACACTTAGATTCACCATGCCAATCGCCAAAATTAACTGGCGTTAGATAAAATAAAAATAAAGGGAGATTTCCAGTGGAAACCTCCCTTTTTCATTGTTTAGTTCTCTTATTAATTTACATTCCAATTTCAAGATCCATCCTGGGATAAAAATTTACATTGGAGATAAAATGAAGAAAAAAACCAATCGCTTTTTCATCTTTAACCTTATCCGGAACCTCCTAAGAAAGAAAATAAACTAGTTTTCCTTCAGGGACGCTACTAAACTCAATTACTCGAATGAAAAGGAATATACGGGTTTAATAAATGTGTGCAACACTAAACTTCTGCGATCAAGTCTACCTCGAGCATATATCCATGACGTAATTCAGCAACCGGAACAACTGTCCGGGCAGGCTTATGTTTACCAATAAAATCGGCAAACAGAGCATTGAATTGGGGGCAATATTTCACATCACAGACATAGGCTGTAACCTTGACAATCTTCGACATACTGCTCGAAGAAGCTAATAGAATATTCTCAATGTTCTGAAATACAACAGTAAATTGACTTTCGAAATCATCTTGTTCGTGATGTTTTCCATCTGCCGATATGGGCAACTGACCCGACACAAACAGAAAATGATTTGATACTATGGCTGTACTATAATGTCCATTTGGTTTTGGCAGTCGGTTTCCCTGTAATATTTTCATGTTAAACAATTGATTTTATTCGCTTGTTACAAAATAAACCTATGCTTAAAATTTAAAATAGAACGATATTAGCGTCAGTTCTTCTGTAACTCCTTAGGCAAGAATCCAATCATTTGACGAAAGTACCTCGTAAAATGGCTTTGATCCGAGAAACCACACAAAAAAGCTATCTCTGTTAGCGAATAACCGCTAAAATGCATCAATTCAACTGCTCGAATAATCCTAATTTTCCGCTGGTACAGGAGTACTGTACTACCTGCATATTTTTCGAAATATTTCGATATTGTTACTTTATGAACCGCACACAGATTGGATAACTCTTCCAGAGTGATGTGTTTATTCCAATGTTCTTTGATATAATCCTTGGCAATATTTACCCAGTTCGGAAATTGGCTCAGCACCAATTGCTTCTGAGGTCCTAAATCAAGTGACATAATCAAAGTTTCTACCGCCATAAAAGATTCCTTATCGCGATAAGCTAATTCCTTATAAATGTTAATCATAAATAAATGTATACTTCAACCCCAATTGTAATTTCTTGGCCATTACAATATTTTATTATCGACTGGCTGATATTCGCAAAGACTAAAGAATTTTGAAAATGTTTAATGCGGCTTGAAAATATATTTTCCACTTATACGAACCTTGAGTTAAATTACCCCCAAAGAAATAAATACCATTCATTTCCAGCAATTTATCGCCCCGTAAAATTCAAATATCATCAATTGTTTGTTCAAAAATGTTTTTAAAATTTGATTTCAGCTTTCTTTTAGGTCTTCACATTCGCACAAATCGTTGCCTGCATCTATGTTATCTCCAAAACCAAGATCCTTTTTGTTAGAATTTACTATCTACTACCAATCAAGGACAGTTTTTTCCTTAAAAACTTTCAATATGTAAATATATGAAAACAATTAAATAAGTAATATCACTTTATTTTATTAGGAAAATTTTAGAAATATAAAGTAAAATATAGGAAATATAAGGTTTTTAATGCTCTAGTCCTGTTTTTGAAGGTACGGAAGTAGCGTTTCTACACGGTTTTCACCGTCGAATTGTTTGATTATTTGTAGAGATTCGGCCTCATAGATATAGGTCGAAGGAAAATTTTTGGGATTAAAACTTAAAATAAATTCGCCTTCAGGATCGTAGAGGAATTTGACACGCTTGTCATTTCGCAAACCTTTTGCAAACATATTGATATACCCATCCACCAATGGTTTTTCCTGCATGGATATAAAGTAGAAATCTACATCATCCCGAATCGTACCCAAGGACTCGGCAATGCCCTGACCAAGCTCTTGGCAATGCCCACAGCCAGGATCAAACAGGATAAATACCTGGGTATGCTTATGGTTTAATGAGTCAGAAGTAAACTTCGACCCCGTATTCATATCACTAAACTTGGAAAATGAAGGCATCCTCTCCGGAACCTGCCCTACCGACAAGCCAACGGTTGCAAAAACAGCCAATAGGACTAAGATAATATTCTTCATAACCTGATATTTTGAGCTTAATGTCCCTAAATCTAACAAAAAATACCCCAATATGGAGGTCAAACCGCCCTTTATTGGAAAAAATCAGCTATATTTGTGAAAAATTAAAGTTAAATTTTCAAACGATAACACACTGTGAAAAAGCGTATTGCTATCTTTGCTTCTGGTTCTGGATCGAATGCTCAAAAGATCATGGAGCATTTTAAATACTCTGACAGCGCCGAAGTTGCCTTAGTCCTAAGTAACAACCCAGATGCATATGTTTTACAACGTGCAGATAATTTCGAAATCCCTACGCATGTTTTTGATAAGCACGACTTCTACCAAACAGATGAAATCGTTGACTTGTTAAAAAGACTTGAAATTGATTTAGTAGTATTAGCTGGATTCCTGTGGTTAGTTCCTGAAAACCTTTTAAAAAGCTTTCCAAACAAAATTATCAATATACATCCTGCCCTATTGCCAAAATTTGGCGGAAAAGGCATGTATGGGGATAAAGTGCATAAAGCAGTATTGGCAGCCGGTGAAGACGAACACGGAATTACCATTCACTTTGTAAATGAAAATTTCGATGAAGGAGAGATCATTCATCAGGCACGCTTCCGGGTAGAACCAGGAGATACTTTGGAAATACTAAAGTTCAATGGCCAACAACTTGAACACGCCCATTACCCTAAAGTGATCGAGAACCTGTTGAAAAAATACAACTAAGGATTACAAAGCTTAGAATCATAAAATATAATATAGGAGCTACCTTAGGAAAAGCTTCTTTTTCATTATCTTCGAGACCTGATCCAGCATTCCATTAAACTCAAAATTTCCTAGGATACATCTTGACCTCATTCGAGACACATTCCGAATTTTCCGAATGTGTCTCGAATGAGGTCAAACTGAAACCCAAAGATTTCCTATCAAATAACTCTTATTTTACTTAGGATATTATTGCTCCTAGTCTAATCAAAATCTCGGAAGAGGAAGGTACCGAATTCCACTAAATAATCTCTCCAATTAGACCAAGTATGACCACCCTTGGATTCATGGTAAATATAATCCAATTTTATCTCATCCAACTTCTTCCTAAAATCAGCTCCAGTGTCATAAAGAAAATCATCTTCTCCCATACCTATCCAATATATTTCGTAATCATTTTCCTTTTGTTTCAGCAGATTTTCATCAAACTTATCATAGACCTCTCTTTTTATCTTATCATTGATTCTATAGGCAGCGGAAAACAAACCTACGTATCCAAATGTATTCGGATAGAAACTGGATATAAACATAGCATGGGATCCGCCCATGGACAGACCAGCTATTGCACGGTTTTTCTTATTCTTAATGACCCTATAATTCGACTCCACGAAGTTAATGACTTCATCAAAATTGGATTCCATATCTCCAGAACCTACATCGGGCGTAAAAAACTCGATATTATACTCTCCCTTTTCTGAAAAACCAGGGGCCGCTGAATTGCTGGTATGGCCATTAGGCATCACCACGATCATCGGCACTACCTTACCTTCATCAATCAAGTTGTCCATGATCTGCGCGACCCGACCGAGGGTTGGCCATGCATCTTCATCCCCTCCCATTCCATGTAATAAATACAGCACTGGAAATTTCTCCTTGGAAGATTCATAACCTGGCGGGGTGTAAACGGTCATTCTACGTTCGGATTTATTGATCCGAGAGGGATACCACTGCTTGATCATGGAACCATGAGGCACGGACATGGTCTTATAATAATCTGCATTCCCATCATTGGTTATGAAGTAATTGAAGACACTACCCACGTCCCTCACCTGGTACACATTCAAAGGATCATTTATTCGCACGCCATCAACAATAAAATTATAGAGAAATAGGTCTGACCCTAAACTATCCTGTTTAACCGACCATAGCCCAGAAGCATCCTTTTTCATAGCAACCCTAGGCAGTTCTTGCGGCTTTTGAACCATCCAATTTCCCGTCAAATAAACAGTTTTTGCGTCAGGTGCAACCAAATTAAAGGTTACCGTATTGTCTGCTGCAACGATAGGGGAACTGACTTTGGTCTCTTTAGCGCCAATGTTTTCCTGAGCAATTCCGCCCAAACCGATGAGGACGAGGGACAAGGTCATTAGAAATATAAGGTGATTTTTCATGGTCAATTTTTTGTTTTAGAATTGGATAATCCAATATACTAATAATTTAAAACTGTTTAGCCGAGGCATTTTAATTAAGTGATAAAATTCAAGAAAATTATATTTTAAATAATTATCTTTGCGGCTCCAAACAAAACGCAATGAATCATCCTGTTAAGATTAAAAATGCATTGGTTTCAGTTTATTATAAAGATAACCTTGCACCTCTAATTCAACTACTAAACAAATTCGGAGTTACTTTTTATTCCACTGGCGGTACTGAGTCCTTTATCCGTGATTTAGATATCCCAGTAGAACGTGTTGAAGATTTAACCGGTTACCCTTCCATTTTAGGTGGCCGTGTAAAAACGCTTCACCCGAAAGTATTCGGTGGAATTTTGTCTCGCCGTCCGTTGGCAGACGACAAAAAACAATTAGAGGAATACGAAATCCCAGAGATCGATTTAGTAATCGTAGATCTTTACCCATTTGAAGAAACTGTAGCTTCTGGTGCATCAGAGCAAGATATCATCGAGAAGATTGACATCGGTGGTATTTCATTGATCCGTGCTGCGGCAAAAAACTTCAATGATGTGGTCATTATTTCTTCGAAAAACGACTATACCGAACTGGAAGAAATCTTAGCGGCACAAGAAGGTGCAACTTCTCTTGAACAACGTAAATCATTCGCTAAACGCGCATTCAATACTTCTTCGCATTACGATACTGCTATCTTCAATTACTTCAATCAAGAAGAGCCTCTAGACGTATTCAAACAATCGGAACAAAATGCACAAGTTCTTCGTTACGGAGAGAATCCACACCAAAAAGGTGTTTTCTATGGTAACCTTGACGCTATGTTCGATAAATTGAACGGTAAAGAGCTTTCATACAACAACCTGGTTGACGTAGATGCTGCTGTAGCCATTATCGATGAATTCAACGAACCTACTTTCGCTATCCTTAAGCATACCAATGCTTGTGGAGTAGCTTCAAGACCTACTATCAAGGCAGCTTGGGAAGCAGCATTAGCTTGTGACCCTGTTTCAGCTTTCGGTGGCGTATTGATTACCAATGGCGAAGTGGATAAAGCAACCGCGGAAGAAATCAACAACCTATTCTTTGAAGTATTGATCGCTCCTTCGTACACTGAAGAAGCTTTACAGATCTTGACTGCTAAGAAAAACAGAATTATCCTTCGCCGCAAAGAGGTTAAATTACCTACGCAGCAATTCAAAACTCTATTGAACGGAGTAATCCAACAAGATAAGGACAATACCGTAGAAGGTCCTGAACAGATGACTGCTGTAACGGAGGTAAAACCTAGTGAAGAACAGTTGAAAGATCTATACTTTGCAAATAAGATTGTTAAACACACCAAGTCGAACACTATTGTATTCGCTAAAGATGGTACCTTGATCGCTTCAGGAGTTGGTCAAACGTCACGTGTGGATGCATTGAAGCAAGCGATCGAAAAAGCACAATCTTTCGGTTTTGAAATCAAGGGCAGCGTTATGGCATCGGATGCATTCTTCCCATTCCCTGACTGTGTTGAAATTGCTGGAGAAGCTGGTGTAACAGCAGTTTTGCAACCAGGCGGATCAATCAAAGATCAATTGTCAATTGATATGGCCAACGAAAAAGGAGTTGCTATGGTAACGACTGGCGTTCGTCACTTCAAACATTAATAAAAAAATTAAGCTCAGGCTGATACAAAAGCCCTTCGTAATTCATACGAAGGGCTTTTTTGTTGCTGCATATCCTTGGAATTATTTTTGTACTTCCATAGGCAGACTATTAAAAAATTATATGAAACAACTAGCAATATGTTCACTGGCAGCGGTCCTAGCTTTATCCGCTTGCCAAGGAAATAAAAATTCAGGGAATACACTTTCAGATAGCAGTTTGGTAGCAAATACGGATGGGAATGACAGTTCAGTGGCAGCAAGCACGGATTCGACATTGCTGGTCCGAGAAAACTTTGAAAGGATCAATGCTATCAAAGATTGGGATAAAATAGACTCTGCACAAGTACATGAGTCAACTGAAGGCGGTGTGGCCACATATTACTTCAAGAACAACAAATTAGAACTTATCAAGGCGAGGAACTATGGTGAAGGTGGTTATTCCTTGCAGGACATGTACCTGAAAGATGATAAGCTGTCTTTCGTATTTGAGCAGCAGTACAATTACAATACACATATCATAGACCCGAAATTTGACATGGACAAAACCAAAAAGGCGGGCGAGGTACGGTATTATTTTATGAACGATAAATTGTTCAATCTCATTGCAACCGATAAGGAAAATGAAAAATACCTGAAGGAAGATCCAAGGACAGATACACTCATGTTGCATTTGTTCAATCAATTAATCAAGGTCAAGGACAATGGTTACGACCCGAAAGGGATCTCGGAATAAGGTTTTTAAGGTATTTACAGGTCTCAGGAAGCTTCTGTCAACTATGATTATCGGGCATTAAAAGGAAGATGTCGAATTGCAAACCTCTCTAAACGAAAATTTTTCGCTATAATCGGGAGGTTTGCTTATTTTTGCAGCAAGATGTCAGATTTAAAATACAACCAACGAGGTGTATCCGCAGGGAAAGAGGATGTACACAACGCAATCAAAAACATTGACAAGGGATTATTCCCGAAAGCTTTCTGTAAGATTGTTCCAGATATTCTAGCAGCTGATGAGCAATATTGCAACATTATGCATGCAGACGGTGCCGGAACAAAATCTTCCTTAGCCTATGTTTATTGGAAAGAAACCGGAGATGCATCCGTTTGGCGTGGCATTGCGCAAGATGCCATTATCATGAACTTGGACGACCTATTATGCGTTGGGGCTATTGACAATATTATTCTTTCATCGACCATCGGCAGAAACAAGAACCTGATTCCAGGTGAAGTGATTGCCGAAATCATCAATGGTACCGAGGTAATCCTTGCTGAATTACGTGAATTGGGTATCGGCATCTACTCTACAGGTGGAGAAACAGCTGATGTGGGCGATTTGGTGAGGACTATCATCGTAGATAGCACCGTGACCTGCCGCATGAAGCGTGAAGATGTTATTTCTAATCATAAGATCAAAGATGGCAATGTGGTTGTCGGTTTAGCATCTTATGGAAAGGCTACTTACGAAAAAGAATATAACGGTGGTATGGGATCTAATGGTCTGACATCAGCCCGCCATGACGTGTTCAGTAAGTACATTGCCGAGAAATATCCTGAAAGTTTTGACCCTGCTGTTCCTTATGACTTAGTCTTTGCTGGAGGTAAGGCATTGACTGACATGGTTAAAACTGAAACAGGAGAAGAAGTAAGTGCCGGAAAATTAGTACTTTCGCCTACGCGCACTTATGCACCGGTGATCAAACAGATCTTGGACAAATACCGTAGCCAGATTGATGGTATGGTACATTGTTCAGGAGGTGCTCAGACAAAGGTGCTGCATTTCGTAGACGATGTTCATGTTATCAAGGACAATCTTTTTCCAATTCCGCCACTGTTTGAATTGATCCAGAAAGAATCCAACACCGATTGGCAAGAAATGTATAAAGTATTCAATATGGGTCACCGTATGGAACTTTATGTTCCTGAGGAAATCGCTGCTGATATCATCAAGATCTCTGAATCTTTTGGTATCCCTGCCCAGATTATTGGTCGTGTGGAAGCTGCAGACAAGAAAAAAGTGACCATCCGTTCACCTTTTGGAGAATTTGTATACGAATAGACTAGGCAGTGAGAGGTAAAAAAACCATTGGCAGAACAGAAACCATTGACCTACCGGAACTAGGTCTATACAATATTCACGCAAAGACGGATACCGGCGCTGAAACCTCTGTTCTACATTGCGAAGAAATGGAAGTGGTAAAAAAAGCTGGCCACCTTTACATTACCGCCTATATCAGGCCAAACGAAGACAGTGAAAAAACCCTGAAACTGACTTTCCCTGTACACAGAGAAAGGACAGTAAAAAGTTCTTTTGGACAATCGGAGATACGCTATATCTTTTTGACCAAGATTCGTATGTTTAACGAGCTATATGATATCAAATTGTCCTTTCGAAATCGATCCGCCATGTCCTACCCCATGCTATTGGGACGTAATTTTATTACGGGGAAATTCTTGGTCGATGTATCTAAAAAAAACTTAGCAACAAACATCATATAAAACTCATAACATCGTTATCTGTTTAACAAATAAAGAATTGTGAAAATAGCTGTATTATCGACTAATAGGTCATTATATTCTACCCGTAGACTGGTAGAATCCGCCATAAATAGAGGTCACGAATGCGAAGTGATCGACCATAGCAAATGCTATGTAGGCATACAACAAGCAAAACCATCCATTCATTATAAAGGTCAAGATATTGCAGAGGTTGACGCTGTCATCCCTAGAATTGGTTCTTCAGTAACCTTCTATGGATCGGCAATTGTCCGCCAGTTTGAGGTCATGGGTGTCATTTCAGCCAACCCGTCCCAAGCGATCACTCGCTCAAGGGACAAACTGCGCTGCATGCAGATCCTTTCAGGTGCTGGCCTTGGTTTACCGATCACGGGTTTCGCCAGGACAGCCTCAAATGTGGACGACCTGATCTCCATGGTTGGAGGTGCTCCATTGGTCATCAAATTATTGGAAGGGACGCAAGGGATCGGAGTTGTATTAGCCGAAACTAAAAAAGCTGCCTCATCAGTAATTGAAGCTTTCTACGGACTCGGAAACAATATCTTGATCCAAGAATATATCAAAGAAGCTAAAGGTACCGATATCCGTGCTTTCGTAGTAGACGGCAAGGTTGTAGGTGCCATGAAAAGAACGGCCAAAGAGGGTGAATTCCGCTCGAACCTACACCGTGGTGGTACCGCTGAAGTTGTTAAATTAACCAGGACAGAAAGGGAAACTGCTATTGCAGCTGCCCGTGCTATGGGATTGACCGTGGCGGGTGTGGATTTGCTACCTTCAGCACGTGGACCATTGATCTTAGAGGTAAACTCCTCCCCTGGCCTCGAAGGAATCGAACAGGCAACCGGAAAGGATATCGCCGGAGAGATCATTAAATATCTGGAAAGACAGTATGAAGCCAAACAATTGGCTAAACCGATTACGACCAGAAGGAAAATCAAAAAGGAAAGTAATCTTTAGACATAAGACAAGAGACAAAAGACAATAGACCTATGTCTTTTGAACCAGGATTAATGGGATAAGAGGATGGACCAAGATCGAGGTATGAACCAGGATTAAAGGGATATGAGGATTGGCCAAGATTGAGGGGGATATTGCACAATAAATGCATTATCCTTCTTGGGGGATTATCGCATACGCCCGCAACATTAACCAAAAATTACAAACCCCTATAACGCATATTAAACTCTCCTATTCTAACTATTCAAGGGATGGGGTCCATAGTTTTCCGGGGATGGATTTTCTGATTCAGATGATGGCTCCGAATTGGATGTTTCATTTTCACCTAAGTAGTAATATCTATCTTTTTGATAAGGTACCGTAAAGGTTCGTTTAACTCTTTTTGAAACCACCAGATAAATAGACCAAGCCATGACTATGAGAATTGTCCAGAGGTCTCCAGGACTCATAAAGCCCCAGACCAAGCCATCTGGATAAATAAGGGAAAATGAGAAATTTGATAAGATCATGATGACCAACCCTCCAATATTCACGATAAAATAGGTCTGTGGAAAGATATCTCTTCGTTGAAAAAACAATATACAGGAATAGATATTAGAAGCTAAATATACAGCATAAAAAGCCAGGTAAAACATTAAATAGAGCAGTAAATAAGTATAGGCATTCCCTGCATTTTCAAGCATAGCCCATAGCGAATTACTGATTGGAGAAAAATTGACGAAGAACAACCCTAGCAAGACAAAGTTCGCAACAACGAGCTTGATTGCCAGAATGATTAACCAACCGCCAATTTCTCTCTGTTCATACTCATGATATAGATTGATTAATCCAGTTGGTTTTGTTTTCACCAATTTCTTCAACAAAAAGTAAATTGTACCAGCAAGGATGACAATAAACATCAAAAGTGCCCCAAAATTTATCTTGACAAATTGAATGGCACCCGTTGAGCCAATCACAAGCTCATCATTATTATCCACAAAATAGGAATAACTCAATCCATCGTCCATGACCTTGAAATCATCCACGTATTGCTGAACCTCGTCCATGGGAACAAAAGAATCGTTACTGCGAAAGGTAATTGAAACCATGAGGGTATCCTTATCGAAAGACTGGGATCTTGAATACCAATAAGCTTGCCGATCAAGCACCTTTTCTTCACGTTGGAAAAAGCCTAAGGGTTTATTGTTCTTGTTGACAATCTTGATTTCATGATTCACATTCATAGGAAAGTTCAATGAAATTGGTTCCAGTGTGCCATCTTCTACGTTTGGCAAACGATCATAAATGTATTTAGAATATGCTGGCGCTGCATTTTGTGAGTCCTCTTGCAGGAAATAATCTTCCAAGAGGTATTCTTCTTTAATAGTCAAGATATTGTTGGCTAGATCATCATTTATGTCCAATGGGCTGATATTTTTAGCCTTTCTATAAATTTTTTGGAAATAGTCCTCATATTCTCGTTGCAACTGGTTCTTTGCGGAGCTTTTCAGTAATGTGCGCATACGCTCTGCCTCATGATCATAATAGGTACTTGTGACCTTAAGATTGGCTTTACCATCATCCAAGATCTGAATGACATCAACAATTTTCACAAAATAAGCATTGTTAGGTATCGGCTTTCTTACTTCGGAAAGCTTAGTTCCATTTTCAAGGAATAGGACTTTACCGTAATAGGGAAAATATCGATTCAGAATGTATCCTCCTTGATCACTGATCGTTGGATCGACAGCAATCATTTTACCGTCCAGCACTGCTGCCAATACCATGTGGTTAAACGCAAATGGGTTCGGCTGTACTTTATCCAATTCCTTGTCCTGATAGGTATTAGCTAATATCAAAGAAGACCCTATTCCCTTGCTCTTGAGCATGGAAGCCAATAACAGTGATTTATCCTTACAATCCCCATATCGTTGATTATAGACCACTTCAGGAAGATGAGCACGATGGGAATGTTCGCCCAATTCAATTCCCATATAACGGATGGAGTTCTGAACGAAGTCCAGGCTTTTCTCAAAATATTTCAGACTATCTCCTCCAGCCTCCTGCCAAAGTTTTTGCACCTCCTTATCCAAAGCTGAGCCGGTTTTAATATTAGGGATCGGATTGATCCTCTTCGCCCAATCTGCAACTTGCCTCCAAGTAGAGAATTCAGAAACCTCAACACGAGGGGTATTATCAAACCAGCTGGGTGTATACAATCCCGTTTCTTCGGACGCATTCATGGGTTGCTCCCAATAATAATAGGTTAAATTACCATTTATCTGCTTTTTCTCGACTGCTGCACCCTTTTGTTTTCGGATATTTAGTATACGGCCCTCAGGAACAATATAAACTAGGTGTAACAGACCATTTGGTTCGGTACCTTCTAAATAATAGGTGTTCGCAAATTTCCCTTCAAATACGGGGTTAAAACCGATTAGGGAATAGGAAAACACAATCTTATCATCTTTCCTGACATCATCCAAAACAGCAACTGCGGAATAAATACCATTGTATATCATTCTCGAAAGTTCAGTCTCGACGGCTACAGTCTTGAATTTAGAAAGATCCAAGCGATTTAATACTTTACCATCTCTAATAACATTAAGTTCATGGATAACCAATTTCTGGTACGTGGGATCAAAGCTGACGCTCGCCTGCCCCGCATTTTCGGCTCCCGCTGCCTCGCTAACGACTTTGATGGTCCTGTTGAAATGGGTCTGGTTCTGCAGATTATATTGGTTTTCGATCAATTCAAAATAATAGCCCATACTGATATCATTCAAATCGATGGATTGGGGCTTCATTTGGCTTGCTCTCAACCAAGTAGGAAGATTGGCCTTGCTAATGCTTACTGCCGATTGGGCCCATAAAACAGTGCTGCAAACCAGTAATAGGAGAACGGTTAAAAAAATTGGTTTTCTCATGTGTTAATAATCAGTAAACGAAGATACTGATTATTCAAGATGCTTCATCCGGTAAACAAAAATTATTAACGACTGATAAACAACAACTTAAACAGGTTTAATTATCAATAAGCGCTAGAATCATTATAAAACAAAAAAGGAAACCAGTACCGGTTTCCTCAATCTATAAACTTAATTAATCCTAGGTTATTTTAAGGCTTTGCTAACTTCAATCGGCAGATCGGATTCCAAAACAGTTGCTCCGTCTGCAAAAACAGCCCTATACTTTTCAGCACGCTCCTCAACCGTTGCCAACTTATCGTATGTAGGTGCTGTTGATATCATGCATAACACGCCCTTTTCCTTAAAGAAAGTGTACATGGCTTGGTTCGAAGGTTTGATCTCAGGTCCGATATAAACGATCATTCGATCGTAAGGAAGCCCCGAGGCCTTAAAGGCTTCTAAATCCTTTTCTGTCTTGATGTGCATGGACAGATATTGTTTGGGATTTTTATCCAAATAGAACTTGGCCTGCTCCACATTGTGAACTGTAACCCAAACCCAAGCATAGGCATTATGCTTGCGGATGATTTCAGCCGTCATTTCCATCGGGAGATCCTTCTTGTCCAGATTTAAGATCGTCTTGCCTTTAGCCCATTTGATCATTTCCTCCAGAGTATTGATCTTATACTTGGTAGGGTTGCCTTGATGATCCTTTAATTTTAATGCCTGAAGCTCTTTCCATGTGAAATCAGCTACTTTTCCCTTTCCGCTGGTCGTACGTTCCAACGTGGCATCATGTACCATGACAGGCACGCCATCCTTGGTTAAACGAGGATCAACCTCAAAGATCGCGGAGGTATGCTTTAGGACTGCCTCCATGGAAGGAATGGAATTTTCTGGCATCTGGTCCTCAATGGTCCCCCGATGTCCGGAGATAATCTTCTTTCCTGGTTGATACTTGAAGTACTCATACATTTCCTCAACAGTTTTGAAATTGAGTTTGTGCAGTTTTTGGGAAAATGCAGGAGCAGCCTGCATCATAGCTATCAAAGTAAATAGGACTAAATGGGATTTCTTCATAGGGTTTTTGTTGAAGCTCTAAAATTAAGCATTCAATTTTAACAAATTGAAACCTGAATGTTTATCTAATGTTATCAAGGTCAATGCAGAGTTCTCTTGCACGATCCTTCTATAGTTCTTTAAAGGCATACCCAGCTGTTGCGCCATGAACAGTCTGTTCACTCCATTATGTCCGACCACCAAAATGGTCTGCCCATCATATTTCTCCAACAGCTCAGCATAGAAACTCTCCAAACGATTGATCACTTGGCTTGCATTTTCACCCGTCCTTCCAGCTTCAAAGCTTGCTGGATCTGACAACCAGTTGTACCATGAATTTGGATCTTCGGCAATGAAATCTTCAGATCGCTTGCCTTCCCATTGGCCAAAATCGACTTCAATCAAGCGTTCATCGACTTGAACCACATCGGGTCTTCCGGAAGCAATCTCCGCGGTGTTTTTCGCTCGTTGCAATGGAGAACAAAAGATCTGATCAAAACTGTATTCCTTAAGCAGCTCATTCATACGCTTGGCTTGGGAAAGACCTTTTTCCGTTAAAGGAATATCAGTCCGTCCGCAATATTTATTACCCTCTGCATTATAGGCAGTTTCTCCGTGTCTCAAAAGACAGATTGTTATCATCTATAAATAGTTTAAATCTTTCAATTTATTTTTAAAGTCTTTGTACTGTACTTGGTAGGAAGCATGCAACTGAGGATCTGGATCCACCATTTTTTCAATGGCTGTCATATGCTCTGATGCTTCGGTCAAGGTCTGGTAAAAGGTATTGGAAGCGGCCATGATAGCTGCACCAAAGGCACCGCTTGCCTCTTTGCACTTGTAGATGGGCACATTCAGCGCAGAAGCCCTGATCTTTAACCAGACATCACTGTTACTGCCTCCTCCTGCAGAATAAACCGCATCGATCTTTTCTCCTGAAAGCTCTTCGATAATATCGTATGCTAATTTTTCTATAAAAGCTACTCCTTCCAGATTTGCGGCAAACAGCTTCTCGCGACTGATGTTGTCGGGAGCAAATCCCTTGGCATGGGAAGCCATAATGGGGTATCGCTCTCCTTCTTGGAGTAGTGGCCAAGCCAACTCATTGGTCGGGATCAGGTGCGAAGCTTCTTGGTTGAGTTCTTCTAACCCCTCTGCAAACTGTAGAGAAATCCAATCTGCACCGGTGTTGCTGGCTCCTCCTGGCATCCAATAACCTTCTGGATGTCTATGGCTGTATAATCTGCCTAATGGATCTACGACGTTGTTTTTCGTTACGCCTTTGATTACAAGGGTTGTTCCAATCGTGCTGTTCCAAGTACCAGGCTTGACAGCTCCTGAAGCCATTTGTGTAGCGCAGCCATCAGTCATGCCCACGACCACCTTGATTTCGGGAATGCCCCATTCCTCAGCCAAGGCTGGCAATAGTGATCCCACCACGGTTCCTGAGGGTACTACTTCCTGTAACCACTCTCCTTTTAGGCCGATCTCTTCGGTTACATAAGTAGGCCATTCCAGTTTCTCCAGATCATAAGCGGATTTCAACACATTGGTATAGTCGGTCACTTGGTAGTTTCCGCAAAGTTTCCCTACGAGGAAATCTGAAGCATGGATCCATTGTGCGATATCCTGAACCTTTTCAGGATAGGTTTCGATATACCAAAGCATTTTGCTGATTCCGCTGGATGCATTGAATCCGGTATAGCCATGTGGCACGTTTCTTTCTGCGATCGCTTTGATTCGCTTTCCCTGTTCAGCTGACCGGGGATCGCTGTACATGATGGCGGAATGTAAGGGTTGGTTCTGGTTATCCAAAGGTATGACCGTTCCTGATGTTGAGGTAACGGAGATAGCAAGGATATCTTTTTTGTCAATGTTATCTGGAAGTTCCTGGATCAGCTTGGATAACATCTCCTTACAATCTTTCCACCATAGCTGCGGCGATTGCTCCTCACGGAATTTATCATCCAATTGGAATTTTCGGGAATCAGAAGCTAACAATTCACCTTTCTCATCCACCAAAACGACCCTCGCTCCCTGGGTCCCGACATCTAATCCAAAAAAATATGTACTCATCTAGGAAACTACTTCTTTAAAGGTTTTACGAGCATTTTTCCACTCTTGATATAGTTTTTCAAACTCCTCATGGTCTTTCGGGTGTATCTCTTCCAATAACTCCGGACTCACGTTCTTGACACCTAAAGCATCATTGCAGAGGAAAACACCACCCAGCACGGAAGCTTGGCGGAAGGTATCCCTGATCTTGATGCTCTTTCCAAACAGGTTGGCAATAAACTGACGCAGTTTGCGGCTCTCCACCCCGCCGCCACAAGCCCAGATGTAGGACTCTTGGTGTGGAGAGACCACACTCAGGAACTTATAGTTCTCATAGATACTGCAGGCAATATCCCATAAAATCGCAAAAACAAAGCTCCCGCGAGTTAATTGATGGGATACCGGTGCATTGAAGATAAAACCTCCCTTGGTCAAGGGTTCTTCTTCATCTGCAATCAAAGAACCTAACGAAGCCACACACTGCGAATAGGTTGCATCTTCTAATTCTTTTTCAATGACATCATAGCCCTCATTCGGATAGAAAATCTCCTTCAGACGTTGATAATTAAGCCCTGTCACGCCGGCATTGGCCTCTAGGATAAAATTATCCGCATCGATATGCCTGCTGGTCCAAGTCCGCTGCTCGGCATCTTTTTCATAGCTACCGACTATCTTAATGATTGGTGTAGTCGTACCCGAAACGATGACAACGTCATTAGCCGAAGGTTCCATACTACGGATGGCCAATTGGGTGTCCCCTCCACCAACAACTACTACTGCCGCTGGATTGATACCAAAAGCGGTCGAGACGTCTGTTTTGATATCGCCCAGGATCGATCCTGAATCTTTCAAATCTGGTAAGATGCTGGAGGAAAGGTTGAATTGATCCAATAATTCTTGGGACCATGATTTCTTTGCCACATCGTACAACAAGGTTTCAGAAGCTTGAGAATGCTCGTATCCTGCAACCCCTGAAAACTGGAATTGGATCCAGTCACTGATGCTCATGACACAGGCAATCTGTTCAAATAGTTCTGGATATACTTCCCTTACTCCGACAAGCTTGAAAGCAGAAAATAATGATGTAGGGTAACGACCAGAAAGATCATAGACCAGATCTTTATCTTGTAAGTCGATTTCCCATTTTCTTCCTCGATGGTCGATATTAGGCATGCCGAGCAATGGCTTTCCTTCTTGGTCAACCACCACAATACCTTCCCTTTGGCTAGTTGCTGTGATAGCATTGATCTTCACCGCTCCAGATTCTGCCATTGCTTCTTTCGAAAGCTTCAGGATCTGTGACCACAGCTCTTCAGGATTGAAGAAGATGGAGTCTTCATATTGAGTATCCGTTTCGTAATGAACGTTTTCTCTTTTGATACTTAATATTTCGCCATCGATACCACAGATTGCAACGCGTGCATTTCCTGTGCCGATGTCGACGATTAAATAAGCTTCTTTTGTTGCCATGTTTAGCTAATTGATGTGTTCTCTAAAACTGCTTTGTTGACAAGCTGTTTGATAGATTTATTACCCTTATGGAAAAACTCCCTAAGGTTGTTGTTCATGATAAATGCGTGGTGGTCTTCTACCTCATGGGTAGCACCAGCGATATGCGGCGTTGCAATGACATTCTTGTTCAGGATCATCTTGTAGTCAATCTCATCGGGTGGCTCATTGTAGAATACATCCAAAACGGCACCACGGATTTGCCCACCTTCGATCACTTCCAATAAATCTTCACGATTGACAACCGTCGCACGCGCTGTATTCACAAAAATCGCATCTTTATTCAACAATGAAAGATATTTCTTGTCTATCATTCCTGTAGTCTCTGGCGTAACGGGCAAATGGATTCCTACCACATCACATGTAGCGAACAGTTCTTCTAATTCAACCTTTTTGAAATCTCTGTTAGGGTCTGTAAAATAAGGGTCGAAATAATAGATCTCACAAGGAAAGTTGACCAACATCCTTGCAATATGCTGTCCTACGGCACCAAATCCGACCATACCGACCTTTTTCCCTGCAAGCTCATTTCCTTTGAACTGTAAATAAGAAGTATGTGCGCCTTCTCCCCAGTTTTTTCCTTCTAACCAATCGATAGCCGGAACGGTATTTCTCATCAAAGTGATGACATTAGCAATAAACATCTCTGCGACTGCCTGTGCATTCCTTGCCGGAGTATTGAATACGGGAATACCTAATTCTGTAGCGACCTTCAAATCGATATTCGATGGGGTACCACGGCATATGCCGACAAATTTCAAGTTCGGGTTCTCACGCAATACCTCCTCTGAGATTTCATCATGTTCGGAAATCAAGGCATCAACCCCTGTCTCCTTCAATAACGCTTTTAGTTCTGCTGGATTATAGGCGCGTCCATTTGGTTTCCATGAACGGTAAATGACTTCATCAAAAAGACCTTTCAATTCATTCAAAGCTTTTTCGTTCTCATAAGGCGCAGTTAGCAATACTTTCATAGGTTGTTATTCTATTTTTAATCTAAATTCTTTAATTATACGGTATTCAATTCTTTCTCCGATTCCCTCAGCTCTCCTTCTGGAATCGTGATAAATTTTGTCAATACTGCGCTGATCAGATATAATACAGCCAATACCCAAATCACCCCCTCACTTCCAATGGTGCCGATCAACAATCCTACGATCGCTGGCCCCACAAAAACTGGCAGTCCAGCTCCAAGGTTCAGGATGGCCATTGCTGCTCCTTTATCCTCCTTCACCAATGAAGGCACTAATGCGGATAAAGGAACATAGCCGGCCAAAAGCCCTCCCCAAGCTATACCTGCCGCCATTACCGCCCAATAGGCTCCTCCGAACCATACCGGCGAATAATAGAAAAGGACCGTGGTAATCGCACAGCCAACGCCACCAAACCACATAATGGTGCGTTGCCAGCCTAAACGATCGCCTACAAATCCAAATATTAAGTTAAATGCAATGTTACTCGTGAAAATGGTTCCCCAGATCTGTAACCATTCTTTGGTATTGAATCCATGTTCTGCCATATACATCGGCAAGAACACCGGAAATGCAAACTGGGCAGTCGTATTGATTACCCTCACAATTCCTCCGATCAATACCTTGGGCTCCTTTTTGACAATGGTCAGTCCATTCATCAACTCCTGAGCTTTTGAACCTTTGGAAGCTTTTGTTTCAAACTTATCCCTGTTCAGGACCAGTGCAAAAAATGCACCTATCAAGACCCACAGTATAGAAGACCAAAGTGTGTTTTCATAACCCATTTTGTCCAATGCCCAACTCGAATAGTAGGCTCCCAGCACATTCAGCCCTCCAGTGAACACAAACCAAAACCAACCTACTGCTCTGCCCAACATATTGTTTGGACTACGGTAGTTGATCCAGACCATAAAGGAATAGGCAAACAGAGGATAGCCAAAGCCTCGGATGGCATAGAATAACAGCATGGCATTGTAATCCAATTTGGCCATTCCCATGGACACAAAACCTACGGTCCCGATCAGATACAACAGCAAACCCATGAACATGGATTTACGCGGTCCATAACTCTCTGCCAATACGCCAGAAAACCAGGAAGAGATTGCAATGGTAATTCCATATACTGTGAAGAGAGCCGCCGACTGCTCCATACTCATGCCATGACTGACAAGGTAAGGACTGAGCCATCCCTGCTCTACCCCATCACCCATCATGAAGATAAGTATACCAAGGTAACCCCATTTTAAATGACTAGGTATACCTAGTCTATCCATTGTGCTTTGCTGTGCCATTAAATTTAGTTAAGGTTTAAATTGAAATTTGTGTTTAAGTAAAATAAAAATAAACAAAATATAACATAATTAAACCTATTCACCCTAAAAAAAGAACAGTACCATGAACTGTTCTTTTTTTGCTGTTTATTTGAATCGTTTCTTTATTGATACGCCAATACGGCACTCACAAAATAATGATCGCTTGGCAGAACGCCTTTATAGCTATCCTTGATGATGTTTGTGTCTACGGCCTTCAAAGGTCCGTTCAGGAAGATAAAGTCAATTTTCTTGGACTTCTTCCTGTTCGGGTCATTTCCCTTAAATCCATGGGTTGTACCCTCAGGGACTTCATTTCCTCGGACCTGCACATAAGAATCTTTCCATCCCGCATCAATAACATCCTGATAAACCTTAGAATCCATCCCCACATTAAAGTCCCCGGTCAAGATCTGCGGAAAGTCAGTTTGATATTGCGCAGCCTCATCCAGCACCACCTTGATCTGCCCTTCCTTGGCTTCATTACTGACATGGTCCAAGTGCAGGTTTGTTAAACGGATTTCCTTATTAGTTTTTTTATCCAGCAACCTTACAAACACTGCGTTCCTCGCTCTTGCTGAACCCCAGGAAAGGCTTCCTGCCTTTAAGGGGGTTTCCGACAGCCAATAGGTACTGGCTGTCAACAGATCAAATCTCTTTTTGGAAAACAATATAGGGTTCTTGGCAATGCCATGATAACCTTCCTTAAACTGATCCATTTCAGGGCCATCAAATCCAAAAGCAAAGTAATCTTTCAGGTTTTCCTTGAGATCCAAAAACTGACCTTTCAAAACCTCTTGAAAACCTATTAAATCTGCTTTCTCCTTTTTAATGATTGCCAAACAGGCATCTCGGCGATCTTTCCAGCCTAAGCCTTTTGCGGCATCTTCCTCTAGATCAACCCGGATATTACAAGTCAGCACCTTAATCTGATCACCCTGTGCAGGAGCAACAGCAGCCTGTAAATCCAGCTTCGCCAATAATGGCATTGCTGACAACAAACCTACTTTCTTAAAGAATTCCCTGCGATTGGATATTTCGGAACGTTTCATTGTATTATTTTTAAACGGTAGCCGTTAGGTCTTCTCCTAAATATGCCCCTGAATTGATCAATTCTGCCCTCAGCTCTTCCACATTGACATCTGCCGGGCTTACGCCATGACGAACCGCTAGTTTAGCCGCACGCCCCGCCGCTTCCCCCATCGCCATACATGGGGCCATCACACGGATGGCAGACATAGCTTCATGCGTCGTTGAAATCGAGCGCCCAGCCACCAATAAATTCTTTACCTTTTTAGGTACCAAAGAACGGTATGGAATATCATAACTATCGCCACACCAGGTCAAGGTACAGCCACCACCTTCAGGATGATGGATATCTAATGGATAACTTGCCACAGCAACGGCATCATCAAAACGACGGCAGGTCAAGATATCATCTGCAGTCATCACATAATCTCCAACGATACGGCGAGTCTCACGAATTCCCAGGAATGGAGCCATTTTAGTGAAATGTGCGTCTTCAAACCCGGGAACGAAATCCACCAAATAACGTTGAATCTCTTCCACCTGTCTGCGACCTTCAATCTCCCCAAAAGTCAAACTTTCTGGATTAGTTCCATCTACTCCATTGATCCTGGACATATTTACCCAAACCTCTCCTTCACGAAGACCGGTGATCAAAATCGTACGTTCAACCGGAAGGTGATAGCCAGCTTGACGTGCTTTTTCCATCACACTCCTAAGACCAACCACGATAAACTGATGGTTTTGCCCAAAGTATTCCGCTGGTATAAAGTCAGTCAAATAAGTTCTTGGCTCTTCAGCAATGGACATCCGCAATTTATCGGTATCCACTCCAGCCATACAGAACATCAAGGTCGGAGGCTGGGCACCACCAACATCGTTTCCTTGCTCGCATTCCACCCCTGCTTTATAGGCAACATCAGCATCTCCGGTACAGTCAATGACCGTTTTCGCCAAAATGACCTCTCTTCCAGATTTGCTCTCAATGATTACACCTTTCAGCTCATCGCCTTCCATCACAACACCAGCAGAGAAAACATAAAGCAGTACTTTCACGCCAGCTTCTTCCAAAACCTTCAAGCCAACATTTTTCACTGCTTCCGGTTCCACTAAGGTCAAGCTCATGTGCAGTGGACATGGACGGTGTTCTGAGGCTGCATCCACTTCTTTCAAGCGTTCTATAAACTTCTGTGGAAGACCCTTGATGATCTGGTTTCCTTTTTGTCCCAAGAAACCCAGGATCGGTAAACCGATGGTCATATTCCCACCAACAAAGCTACGGTTGTCAATCAAGGCAACCTTTAACCCGTCTGATGCAGCAGCCTGAGCAGCAATAATACCGGCAGGACCGCCGCCAACAACCAAAACATCAACTTCCATACGAACAGGAGTCTCTCTTGCAGGCTCCAAAATGTTCTTAACTTCTCCCATAACAATAATATGTTGTAATATTTTTTAATTAATTATTCTCTACTAATACAGCCTCCTTGGGCTTCTCCTTTTTGACCATGGTCCAAAGAATCAATACCGCAATGGGATGCATAAATGCCATTGCTATAAAAATGGTCCCTGCACCCAGCGATCCCATCATCTGACCAACGAAATAGTTGAACAGAACTGCTCCCAATGCACCAAAACCACCTGCGATCCCTAAAACAGAAGCTACATTCTTTACAGGGAAAGCCTCGGCTATCACCACTGAAATGGTAAACAACCAGCTTAAGCAAGCCACGGCAACCAAGGAAAAGATCAGAATGGTGAGATAAGGATTGGAAACATAGGCCGTCAAACAGCACAATGGTGCCAATACTGCAATGCTACTCAACATAATTTTTCTGGCCAACAAAGGCTCCTTGCCCTTGCGGACCATTTTATCCGACCATGCAGAAGTGCCAATAGCTCCTAAATCGGCCACCAAAAATGGAATCCATCCAAACATACCGATCTGCGCCAAGGTCAATCCACTTTCTTCCTGTAGATAGCCGGGCAACCAGAAAAGACAGAAATACCAAACGGGATCACTCACAAAACGAATCAACAGGATCCCCCACAAGGTCTTGGTCTTCCATAACTGCCCCCATGAGAAACCGTATCCGGCAGATTGAGCATCCGCCTCACCGATCGCTTCCTTACGGATCTCTGCTGGCGGTTCCGTATAGATCAGGAACCATAAAAGGGCAATGATCAAGCCTACAACCCCGGCAACGATAAATACCGTATGGAAATTATAGCGCATGGCGAGCCAAGCAACCAAAGGCGGCGCAATGATCGCCCCTATCGAACTTCCCGCAACACATAAGCTATTTGCCGTAGCACGCAATTTTCCTGAAAACCAAACCGTGATCACCTTCAACTGAGCGGGAAAGTTTGTAGGTTCTGCAGCGCCGAGCATCCCTCGGAAAAACAGGAAAGAACCAAAAGTCCTTGAAAAACCACCTCCCAAACATGCAACTGACCACCCCAATATGCCGACCAACATCACCTTCCGTTCGCCGAATTTATCCACTAACCAACCAGACACCGGATACATCAAGGCATAGAACACCGTGAAAACATTGATCACCAAGGCATATCCATCGTCACCCAGATCAAACTCGTCCTTTAGCATAGGCTTCAAGATCGACACAATCTGCCTATCATAATAATTGAAGACAATGGCTAAAAAAATGACAATTATGATATACCATCTCCTTTTAGTGGCTGGAATAGGCAACGTAAATTTCGACATAAATTAGATTCGGTTATTAAAATAATACCAGTTATGAATTCAAATGTAGGAATAAATGAATACAAAAAAAACATTTTTAAATAAAAAAAAAGAATAGGCAAGTACAGAAATGCTGACTATATTTGCTATTATATTAACTTATTTTAATGAATTATGATGAATATCACAGACAGACACGAATTCATTCTAAAAAGCTTAAAGGAAAAAGGGAAAATTACGATAGACTGGCTCTGCGAAACCATGAAGGTTTCCAGCGTAACGATCCGAAAGGACCTTAAAGTACTAGAAGACAAAAACCTGTTATTCAGGATCAAAGGAGGAGCTTCCAACAGCAATCCTTACGCTATCGATCGCCCTATCATGGTGAAGGAATCCATCAACAGCGAGGAGAAACAGCGCATAGCACAGGCCGCGATCAAACTGATCAAAGACAACGACTCCATCATGATCGGATCCGGCACAACCGTGTTCACCCTAGCCAAAAACATTGAATCCACACACATGCTTACGGTCATCACGCCGGCATTAAAAGTTGGTTTAGAGCTCAGTGGCAAGCCCAACATCGAGGTTTTACAGCTCGGAGGACTAATCAGGACCAACTCATCTTCCGTTGCCGGGCAGTATGCGATCCGCATCTTGGACGAGATCAGCTGCGGGATCCTGTTCCTTGGCGCCGACGGAATCGACCTGGAATTCGGAATCTCCATCAGTAACCTACCTGAAGCAACATTAAACCAAAAAATGATCGAAACCTCCCAAAAGATTGCAATCCTGGCAGATAGCAGCAAATTTGGAAAAAGAGGCCTAGGCAAGATCTGCGAACTGATCGACGTAGACTACATCATTACCGACAACAAGGTGTCCCCAAACATCGTCAAGTCTATCGAAGACTTGGGTATCAAAATCATTCTAGCTTAAGCTACCTTTCTAAGTCATTTTCAGAAAAAAGATTTTTAAATTTTTGGTTTAAAAATCTTTTTTTTATTTTCGAAACGCTTTATAAGCGAATAACCTATTGTTATTTTTGAATAAAATCTAATATGATATCGGCATTTATGCCTTGTTTTAACATAACGAAAACAAAGCCTTAATATTGATTTTACATTATTAAGCTATTTTCGAAACAATTTTAAACATATTGTAAGGACATTAAAACTCTACTCTAAAACATCTGTAAAAAGAACCTATTTATTATTAATAAGCATCTAAATGAAAAAACAACTGCAACTCATTTTTTTGCTGTGCTTTCTACCTATAGGCATGCTATGGGCACAGCAAAAGAATATCTCGGGGAAAGTGACCAATGAAGATGGAAACCCTTTGGAAGGCGTGACCATCAGCATTAAGGGTCATCTTAATGCCTTGTCCCAAACTTCAGCAACTGGCGAGTATGCTATCGAAGCCAACACTGGAGATGTTTTGGTTTTCGCAAGCATGGGTTATGCCAATGCGGAAAGAACCATTGCGGACCAAGGGACAATCAATGTTATCCTTACAGCCGACCTGACCAACCTGGACGAAGTCGTTGTGGTTGGTTATGGGACTCAAAAAAAGGTAAACCTAACCGGAGCTGTTTCTACGATCAATAGCGAACAGCTGGAAAGACGACCAATCGTATCCACCTCCTCTGCCCTGCAAGGTCTCGCACCGGGCGTAACAGTAACCTCCCAATCCGGCGCACCAGGCGGCGACCAGGGTCAGATCCGTATCCGCGGTGTCAATTCATTCGGCGGATCAGATTCTGAACCTCTTGTGATCATCGACGGTGTAGCAGGATCCTTGGACAATGTAGATGCGAACCTGATCGAGAACATCTCCATCCTTAAGGACGCAGCATCTGCGGCAATCTACGGTTCCCGTGCCGCTAACGGGGTAATCTTGATCACAACCAAGCGTGGTAAGGACCAATTTGCCCTAAACTACAAAGGCTATACAGGTTGGCAGGACCCAACCTTTATCCCGAAGGTAACGGATGGTGCAACTTTCATGAAAGTATTTAACGATGCCAACATGAACGATAACGGCTCCGTAATCTACAGCGAAAAAGATTTTGAAGAATTCAATAAATTATATGCAGAGAACCCAGATAATTTCGACTGGCAAAAAGGCATCCTAAATGGTTCAGGATTCACCCACAACCATTTTGTTTCCCTCAATGCCGGCGCTGGGAAGATCCGCGTGGCTCCTTCACTGGGTTATGTATCCCAAGATGGACTGATTGACAACACCGGTTTCAAAAGATACACCTTCCGAAACAATATGGACATCAATCCAAATGATAAATTAAACATCCGTTTTGACCTTTCAGCCGTAAACAGCAACCGCTTACAGATCGCTAATGAAGGAACTATCTGGAATTATATTGGCCGTATGCCAACCAACATCCCAATCCGCGTAGGCGATGGCCTTTGGTCAGAAGGCTGGGTAAAAAACAACCCCGTAGCTTTCATTGAAGATGGTGGCAATAAAAAAGTAAACAACCTGGAGTTATTGGGAAACCTTTCCATTAACTATAAACCATTCGATTGGTTGAGCATCTCAGGTATGGCAGCACCAAGATACCGCACCCGTAATATCCATGAATTCGCAAAGGCAGTCATGACCTATTACGAAGACGGAAGCGAAGCGGGCACAGCCTTACCTTCTACGGAACTGACTGAATCTGCTTACCGCTATTTCAACGGAAGCTACTCTTTCCAAACCACTGCACAAAAATCATTCAATGACCACAACTTCAGCTTGATGCTCGGTGCCTCAAGAGAAACTTATGACGAAAAATACCTGATGGGATACCGTCGTGATTTTACCTACGACACCTATGAAGTATTGAACGCTGGTGCAGACACAGAAACCAAGAACAATGCTGGAAACCAATTCCAATGGCTGTTGGTTTCCACTTTCGGAAGATTTAACTACGATTACAAAGGCCGTTACCTTTTGGAAGCCAACCTTCGTTATGACGGAAGTTCCAGGTTTGCAAAATCAAACCGCTGGGCAGCATTCCCATCTTTCTCTGCTGGATGGAGAATCTCGGAAGAGCCATTTATGGCTGACCTAAAAAATTCCATCAACCAGTTGAAACTCCGCGGTTCATGGGGTATCTTAGGTAACCAAAACATCGGAACAACCTACCAACCATACATCGAAACCTTGAATCTAGGAAGTATTTCCGTTGGTGGTGCGGTTGACCAAATGATTGCCTTGAACACCATGGCAAACTCTGGCCTATTGTGGGAAGAAACCACCATGGCCGGTTTAGGATTGGATGCATCCCTTTTCAACAACTTCAGCGTTACATTCGATTGGTACACAAAACAGACCGATGGTATCCTGATGAAACTTTACGTTTCTGAGCTATATGGCAAGAATGCACCATTCCAAAATGCGGCCAAGGTACAGAACCAAGGATGGGAAGCATCGGTGCGTTACGACAACCAATTCGGCGATTTTAAATTAGGTATCGGCGCCAATATTTCCGATGTAAAGAACAAGATCCTTGACATGAAAGGACAAGTTTCAGGAACGTTATTGAGACAACAGGAAGGATATTCCATCAACTCCATTTACGGCTACCAATCCGACGGTCTTTATCAATCCCAGGAAGAAATAGACAATGGACCTAAGCAGTTCGGCACCTTAAAACCGGGCGATATCAGATACAGGGACATCGCGGGTGATCTAGATGCGAATGGCAATGCCATCCCAGATGGCAAGATCACGGATGCAGATAAAACCATTATCGGCAGCACCATGCCTCGATATACCTACGGATTCAACCTAGACTTAGGCTACAAGGGTCTTAGGTTCAGTGCCTTTTTGCAAGGTGTAGCCAAAGCAAATGGCTACCTGGATTCACATTACGTGATCCCAGCGGTGAACTCTTCGGCGATTAAACCTTGGCAATTGGACTACTGGTCCGAAGACAACAGAGGAGCCTCATTACCACGCGTATCGGTAACCTCAACAAACAATACGCAGAACTCTGATTTCTGGATGAGAAGCGCTTCTTATCTCCGATTGAAAAATGTTCAGTTAGGCTATGAGATCCCTAAAAGCTGGCTGGCGAACAGCAAGATCGGCGGAATATTCATCTATGCCAACGGACAGAACCTCTTTACAAAAACAAACTTCTACGAAGGCTATGACCCTGAAATCAATTATAACTCAGGAGCACAGGATGGAGTAACCTTAGGTTCAGGTAACTTCTACCCTCAGGTTAAGGTGTACACATTTGGTTTAGACTTTAAATTTTAAGAACAATGATCAAGAAGACAAAATCTATCATAGGAATCAGTTTATTATGTGCAGCGCTCATGAGCTCTTGCGACCTAGACCGATTACCATTGGACGGCCCATCGTCTGAAACCTTCCCAGCCAGCCAAAAAGAAGCTGAAATGGGACTCTTAGGAGCATACAAAGGTTTAACCCTCCTAGATGCTTCCAGCACCCCAATCTGGCACGTTATGGACAACATCACCGATATTGGCTATGCTAGACCGGGAAACAACTATACATCACCGATTACCAGTTCTATCACGACTGACAATGCCTTGGCAACCAAACCTTGGGCTGCCCATTACAAAACCATCGGAAGGGTACATGATGTCCTGGATAAATTGGCAGACATCAAAACCAGCATGTCTGAAGCTGATTACAAAAAGATCGATGCCGAGTTGAGATTTATCCGTGCCTATTCCTATTCCCAACTGATCGAATTGTATGGCGATGTTCCCTTATTGAAAAACGCATTGAAACTGGGCGATGAACTACCGGGTAGAACCAAAAAAGCTGAGGTAGAAAAATTCATCTTGGATGAACTGACTGCCATTGCAGACAACCTACCCCAATCACAGGCCGGAACAAAGTTTTCTAGGGCCTCCAGCATTGCTGCCTATACCCTAAAAGCCAGAGTTGCCCTCTATGCAAAACAATACAAGCTCGCTAGCGAAGCATCACAAAAAGCTATCACCCTATCCAATGGGATCCATGCCTTGACGGAGTTCGACAATTCCATCGACTTTGCCAACAAGTCACACAAGGAAGGCGAACCAGAAGTTGCCAATATATTTGGCCACAAAGGATACGAAAGCAGCAAAGAATGGATTTGGGTGGTTGAATACAACCGCAATATCAGCGACAACGTACATAATCAAGGTTATTATCTAGCTTCCAGACTTGGGAAAGGCGTATGTTATTGGGGACCGACCCAAAACTTCATCGACTCTTTCCAGGATCTAGATGGCAAGTACATCACGGAATCGACCAGTTACAACCCGGAGAAACCATTTGAAAACAGAGACCCTCGTTTGGACCTTTACACTGTTCGTCCGAATTCCAGGTTTATGGGATTCCAATTCGAACCCAATGCCTCATTCTCCAAAGTGAACAACTATTGGCCTGTAATCAACGGTACCTCTACCAAACCTAGTTCGCAGACCAATGCTGACGCCACCAACGCATACCGTTCCTTTAGCGGGTACCTATGGCGTAAACATACCGATCTAGTGGACTTCCCGACGACTTCGGTTTCCGGATTCTCGGACTTAAATGTTGGTGTGTTGAGATATGCTGAACTCCTGTTGATCTATGCAGAAGCGAAGATTGAAGATAACAGCATCGACGGTACGGTGTATGATGCCATCAACCAGATCCGTAAACGCGCGCATATGCCAAACCTTCCTACAGGACTTTCTCAGGCGCAATTGCGCCAAGCCCTACGCTATGAAAGAAAGGTGGAACTGGCCAATGATGGTTTGCGCTGGCACGACCTTCGTCGCTGGGGAATTGCAAACCAAGTCATGAACGGCCATATCTATCTAAACCGATTGGCTAATGCTTGGGATAAAAACGTATTGACCCGTATCGATGAGAATGCAAACCCAGTGTACAACCACAGTGTAGCAAGTAAAGTCTTCGGCACTCAGGCTGTAGTCTTCAAGGAAAACAAAGATGAGTATTGGCCAATCTCTGCGCAAGAGATGGATGCCAATAAAAACCTGACCCAGAACCCAGGTTATTAATACGTTTACAATTCATACAAATACTTTTATTTTCAAACGTGACCGGCCCAGGTCACGTTTGTTTTTCTCAGCAATCCTAAAAAAATGAACGCAATCAAGAAAATCATATGCTTCTGTGTCCTATTGGTCACAGTCACTTCTTACGCCATAGCACAAGAAAAAAAAGCCTTTGAAAAGCCTCATCTATCCGATTCCAGTTCCTGGACCATGGTCCTCTTACCTGACATCCAGAACTACGTGAAGTTCCAGCGGAACCAACCTATTTTGGATGTCATGATGAATTGGATCGTGGAAAACGAGGACAACCTCAACATTCAGATGGTCATGTGCACGGGAGACCTGGTGGAGCACGATGACATCATCAATCCAGATCCCAAGAAAATGGACCAGACCGGTAAACAGCAATGGGAAGCAGCCGCAAAAGCATTCGAAAAACTGGATGGCAAAATCCCCTACATTACCGCAACCGGGAACCATGACTACAACATCTTCAGCTATACCCATAAACCCAAGACTACGCATTTCCCAAATTATTTCTATCCGGACAAAAACAGCGAAAACCAAAAGATCCTAAGGGAAGTTACGGAGAACATTTATGGGAACCCAAGCTTAGAAAATGCGGCCTATCAATGGAAATCACCTCATGGCAAGCCGTTTCTATTCCTTTCCATCGAGTTCGCTCCTCGAGATACTGTATTGAAATGGGCAAACAAGGTCGTCAACCAAGACAAATACCGAGACCATAGCGTAGTCTTGTTGACCCATGCCTACCTAAACTACCAAAACGAGCACATCAAGACCGCCAAGTATGATCTGCAGGACGCCAATTACGGGACTGCTGTATTTGAAAAACTGGTAAAACCATCCAAGAATATCGAAATGGTTTTTTCCGGCCATATAGGCTCTCCAAACGACCCCAGGAAACATGTAGGCTTCCGTATCGACAAGAACGCTGCAGGTAAAGATGTAAATCAAATGACCTTTAACGCCCAAGCCTTGGGTGGTGGAACCTATGGAAGTGGTGGGGACGGTTGGATAAGGATTTTGGAGTTTATGCCAGATGGTAAAACCATAAAAGTAAAAACCTTTTCCCCATGGTTTGCATTGTCAAGCAGCACCCAAGATATGGCCTGGAGAAAAGCAGATTATGATGAGTTTGAAATTGTATTGGGGGAAAACAGACATCAGACACTAGACATCAGACATTAGATTTTAGGCAAGGATGTGGTTCTCGACAGGCTCACCCAACGGCTGGACCAAGATTATGATTTGAAGATTGTTTCCTGTTCATAATTGACCCCATTTCCGTAGGGGCTTATATTGCATAAGCCTGCTGCATATTTTGAACATATAATAGGTTTATATGGCGAGCAGTTCAATTATCCTCGATAATGGATGACAGGATCTAAAATATAATTAGCGTACGGTACCAAAAATGAGCTAAAAATGGATTCAGAGCAAAGCGAAGAATCTATTTTTTTGTTTTTTTAGGGATGCCAGTCATCGTAAGTTTGAGAAAGTATAGTTGGAGGAAGGAATTTTGACGTCAAACAGGAAGTACAAAGAACCCCATAATCTGTACCTGCATCCGTCAGCCGGATGCGATACACCCGTACAAAAACCCCTAATTTCCTCCAGCAAAAAAAGCCATCCCTTTCGGAATGGCTTTATTTATATCTAACAAAAAGATGCGGTTTAAACTTATTTTACTGCGTCTACAACTGCTTTGAAAGCATCTGGATTGTTTAAAGCTAAGTCAGCTAATACCTTACGGTTCAAGCCGATGTTTTTAGCGTTTAATTTACCGATCAACTGAGAATAAGAAATTCCGTGTTGACGTGCTCCAGCGTTGATACGTTGAATCCATAAAGCTCTAAACTCGCGTTTTTTGGTTTTACGGTCGCGGTAAGCGTACTGTAAACCTTTTTCTACTGTATTTTTAGCAATAGTATATACTTTGCTACGGGATCCATAATAGCCTTTAGCTAATTTAAGGATTCTTTTTCTTCTTCTTCTAGAAGCAACTGCGTTAACCGAACGTGGCATAATTTTTAAAATTTAATTTGGTAAAAGGCGTTGCGTTTTTCAGCAATCTTACGACCCTATACCCGGTTAAAAAAATATTGTTATAAAATGTTTTCTAAACTTATTTACCGATAGCTAGCATACGTTTTACGTTGCCTGTATCAGCATCACTCACATAACTAGTAGTAGTTAAGTTACGTTTTTGTTTAGTAGTTTTCTTAGTCAAGATGTGGCTTTTGAAAGCGTTTTTTCTTGCTATTTTACCTGTTCCAGTCAATTTGAAACGTTTCTTCGCGCTGGAATTGGTTTTAACTTTTGGCATAATACTTATATAATTTTTATCAATCTGTTAGATACGTCTTATTTCTTTGGGCTGGTTTTGGGCGCCAATGTCAAGAACATGCGCTTACCTTCCAACTTAGGCAACAGTTCCACTTTACCATAATCTTCTAGGGCTTGGGCAAAGCGCAACAACAAGATTTCACCTTGTTCCTTGAACACAATTGCACGGCCTTTGAAATGTACGTAAGCACGAACTTTCTCGCCACTTTCCAGGAATCGCATTGCGTGCTTCAACTTAAACTCGAAGTCATGCTCGCTGGTGTTAGGTCCAAAACGGATTTCCTTAATCACCGTCTGCTTCGCATTCGCTTTGATTTCCTTTTGCTTTTTTTTCTGTTCGTAAACGAATTTACTGTAATCAATAATTTTGCAAACAGGAGGCGTAGCGTTTGGAGAGATTTCAACTAAATCCAATTCTAACTCATCAGCTAATGCTAATGCCTGACGTGTCGGAAATACCCCTTGCTCTACATTGTCACCAACCAAACGTACTTCTGGAACACGGATGTGCTCATTGATACGATGTTCTGGTTCTTTTTTTCTTATCGGGCCTCTCGGGCCGAAATTGTTACTTTTTGCCAAATGTTCCTTTAATTAAACAGTTATTTCTTTTATTAATAAATCTTTAAATTCCTCTGCTGTGATCGACCCTAAGTCCACCCCACCATGTTTACGAACTGAGATTGTTCCGCTTTCCATCTCCTTCTCCCCTACAATCAACATGTAAGGCATCTTTTTCACTTCGGCATCACGGATCTTGCGTCCAACTTTCTCGTCACGCAAGTCAATCAGACCGCGAATATCGGAATTATTTAGGGATTCCAAAAGTTTTTGCGCATATTCTTCATATTTTTCTGACACTGGCAGGATGATAAACTGCTCAGGAGCAAGCCATAACGGGAATTGACCCCCGCAGTGCTCGATCAGAACTGCAACAAAACGTTCCAAGGATCCGAATGGTGCGCGGTGGATCATAACCGGACGATGTTTCATGTTATCACTACCCGTATATTCCAGCTCAAAACGCTCCGGAAGGTTGTAGTCAACCTGAATGGTACCCAATTGCCACTTCCTGCCCAAGGCATCTTTCACCATAAAGTCCAACTTAGGACCATAGAAAGCTGCTTCACCATACTCCACTACGGTAGGCAAGCCTTTTTCGGTAGCCGATTCGATGATCGCTGCCTCAGCCAATGCCCAGTTCTCGTCCGAACCGATATATTTGGTCTTGTTCTCTGGATCGCGCAATGAAATCTGAGCAGTAAACTCATTGAAACCTAATGCCCCAAATACATACAGCACCAAGTCAATCACTTTCTTGAACTCCTCTTTCACCTGATCTGGACGACAGAACAAGTGCGCATCATCCTGAGTAAACCCTCTAACACGGGTCAAACCATGCAACTCACCCGACTGCTCATAACGATAAACCGTTCCAAATTCTGCAAAACGAACCGGAAGCTCTTTGTAAGAGCGAGGTTTTGTTTTGTAGATCTCACAGTGATGCGGACAGTTCATCGGTTTTAGCAAGAACTCTTCGCCATCTACCGGTGTATTGATCGGTTGGAATGAATCCGCACCATACTTCTCGTAGTGACCAGAAGTGATATACAATTGTTTATGACCGATATGCGGAGTAATCACAGGCTCATAACCAGCCTTGATCTGCGCTTTCTGTAAAAAGTCCTGAAGTTTTTGTCTCAATGCAGTTCCTTTCGGCAACCACAATGGCAATCCCATCCCCACTTTCTCCGAGAAGGCAAACAGTTCCAATTCCTTACCTAACTTACGGTGATCACGTTTCTTGGCTTCTTCGATAAACTTCAAATATTCGGTCAATTCCGAAGCCTTAGGGAAAGTAACCCCATAAATACGGGTCAACTGCTTACGAGATTCATCACCTCGCCAATAAGCACCTGCCACATTGGTCAATTTTATCGCTTTGATAAAACCTGTATTCGGGATATGTGGTCCACGACACAGGTCTGTGAAATTTCCTTGTGTATAAAAAGTGATCTTTCCATCTTCCAAGTCCTTGATCAAGTCCAACTTGTACTCATCACCTTTTTCCTCGAAATAAGCCAATGCATCCGCTTTTGATACAGCTTTACGCTCAAAAACCTCTTTTTGCTTAGCCAATTCCAACATCTTGTCCTCAATCTGCTTGAAGTCATCCGAGGAGAATTCACGGTCACCGAAGTCAACATCGTAATAGAAACCGGTTTCGATGTTTGGACCGATACCAAATTTAATCCCTGGGTAAAGGGCTTCTAGTGCTTCTGCCAATAAGTGAGCGGATGAATGCCAAAAGGTAGATTTACCTTTATCATCATTCCAGGTCAATAATTTCACCGAAGCGTCTCCTTCAATAGGTCTTGAAGAATCCCAAACCTCACCATTTACCTCTGCAGCTAATACATTTCTAGCTAATCCTTCGGAAATCGATTGGGCAACCTGCATAGCAGTTGTACCCTGTTCATACTGACGGACAGATCCATCAGGTAGTGTAATGTTAATCATTTACAACTATGATTTATTGTTTGTCTAAAATTGCAACCTTTCCAATATGTACAATTACATTGGTTTATAAAGGCTGCCTTAATTAATGCAATGCAAAAATACGAAAATTTTTAGTCTTTTCGAAATGAACTCTAGGGGAAAAAAGTTTATTTTCAGTCATTTCAGAAAAGTTTTTGCTTATATTTCAAGAAACATGGACTTCTATTTCTGGCCTCGTTACAAATCCCAGCTTGAAGAAAAAACTTCAGCAAAAATAAAAGGAAGCAATACAGCTGGGACTCACCTTACTCTTATTCGGGACATATTTCGAAAATTGCGAATATGCCTCGAACAAGACTAAAAGGAATCCCGAATGAAATTTTCGATTTTAAAAATTTGAAGGTCTATATTTTGACCTTCAGCCGACAGGCTTGAAGGACTTACAAGGGATTGAAATTCCATTTATCTTGATTTTTTTCCTACTTTTGCAGCTCAAATTCAGTAACATGTCAAATCAAGTTCCAGAGGACGGCACATTTCTTCCCTTGATGGAAGAATTCTACACGATACAGGGGGAAGGATACCATACCGGAAAAGCAGCATATTTTATTCGTTTGGGAGGTTGTGATGTAGGCTGTCATTGGTGTGACGTCAAGGAGAGCTGGGATGCTGAAATGCACCCCTTGACTTCTGCAGACGTCATCGTGGAGCATGCTTTGCAACATCCGGCAAAAACCGTGGTGATTACCGGTGGCGAACCTTTATTGTACAACTTGACCTACCTGACCCAAAAGCTTAAGGAAGCAGGCATCAAGATTTTCTTGGAAACCTCCGGAGCTTATCCTTTGACGGGATATTGGGACTGGATCTGCCTATCTCCAAAAAAATTCAAGGGACCGAGAGAAGATGTGTTGAGTGCAGCAGGTGAACTGAAAGTCATCGTCTTCAATAAAAGTGATTTCCAATGGGCCGAAGAACACGCGAAGTTTGTTAGCTCGACCTGCAAACTCTACTTACAACCGGAATGGTCCAAGGCTGCAGAGATGACTCCTTTGATCATTGATTATGTTAAGGACAATCCTAGGTGGGAAATCTCCTTACAGACCCACAAATATCTGAACATCCCTTAATGGCAAATACATTTTGCCCATAAGATATAAAAAGCGAAGGGCTGCAAATCAAAATTTGCAGCCCTTCGCTTTTTATATCCAATCTTTTTTATTGAAAGGGGAAAATATCACTTTCCGTTCTAGCTTCAGCCATGATCTTCTTGGCTTTTTTCACCAGTTCAGGATGCTTGGCAGCGATATTGTTTTGCTCGGCAACATCGGTCGGTAAATGGTAAATTGCTATTTCAGCATCCGGATTACCTTTAGCATTCAAGCGGATAGCCTTATAGTCACCTAACCTTAGGCCTTGCTTCCCGCCTTGTTCATGGAACTCCCAATATAGATATTCATGTTCCTTTTGCCCTTTTTTATCCAACAGGGTTGGCAAGAAACTGATACCATCGGTTTGTTTCATCGGTTTAGCTTGGGCAATTTCCAATAATGTTGGTGCTACATCCCAGAAAGCGCCTATATGGTTAGATTTGCTATTCGCTTTTACCTTCGCCGGCCAATGCACAATAAAAGGCGTTCTCACCCCTCCTTCATAGACATCACGTTTATTTCCACGGAACGGACCCGAGCTCTTAAAGAAATCAGGATCTGCTCCACCTTCTCTATGCGAGCCATTGTCGCTCGTAATGATGATAATGGTATTTTCAAGCATTCCTTCTTCTTCCAAGGCAGAGACTACATCTGCTACCTGCCTGTCCATACGGGTAACCATAGCTGCAAAGGTCGCTCTAGGCTTAGCTTGACTAGTATAACCCGAACTCGCATTAGGTCCATAAGGGCTACCTTTAAATGGTTTTTCCTCAAACTTACCGTCAAATTCCTGAAAGATTTCATCTTCCGGAACGATCAATTCAGCATGAGGCAATACTGTTGGGATAAACAGGAATATAGGTCCATCCTTGTAATTATGGATAAAAGTCAATGATTTCTGATGGATCAGGTCTGGAGCGTAGGTCGTGGTTTTCATTAAGTTCTCATTGCCCTTCAGGTCAATACGTTCCTCATTATCCCACAGATGAGTTGGATAATAACGGTGGGATTGTCTTTGGCAGTTATAACCATAGAATTCATCAAAACCTTTTTCCAGGGGATCACCTGTCGTTCCAACCATTCCCAAGCCCCATTTTCCGAATGCACCGGTTCTATACCCAGCATCTTTCAAGGCCATGGCGAAGGTTTCAACTTGCTGAGCTAAAGGTTCCTGACCTTCAGGAACTATTTCTTTATTCCCACGGATATGTGTATGACCCGTATGCTGCCCGGTCATCAAGGCAGAACGTGAAGGGGCACAGACAGGAGCCCCGGCGTAGAAGTCCGTGAAGAGCATGCCTTTTTTAGCTAAGGCATCGATATTTGGGGTGCTGAATTTTTCTTGTCCATAGATACTTAAGTCTCCATAGCCGAGGTCATCAGCGAGAATCAATACAATATTAGGTTTCTTGGATTGAGCTAACAGCATCAGGTTGAGAAACAGCAACCCGAACAAAAGAGAGTATTTGCGCATTTTAGAGTTTTACGATTTCACCAGTCTTTACAGATTCATCACATGCAATAGCAATTTGAAGGCTATTGATGGCATCCTGCATTGATTTTTCCAAATTTAAGTTTTCCTTGATGGCTTTCAGGAAGAAGCGTTGTTCCCTGTTGCAGAGTTCCTGATGGTCAGGCTCATCGGTTAGGTCTAGCCATTCATCTTTTTTCAAAAATTCATTCTGCGCATTGATATCAGCATAATGGACCTTTAAGGATTCTGCTTTGGTATGTGACTCGACAGAGTCTGAATTTCCAGCTTTTCCAGCTTCTTTGGCCACGATGGATACGCAGCCCTTCGGCCCGATCACGTCTTTTACAAAGAACGCCGTATCACTGATCATAGGGCCCCAACCTGCCTCATACCAGCCTACACTGCCATCATCAAAACGGATCTGCAGCTGGCCATAATTGTAATTATCTTCCGGTATATCATCCGTTAACCTTGCACCGATGGCTGATACAGTGACCGGATTGGCATTGGTCATTTGGCACATCACATCGATATAATGCACGCCACAGTCAACAATTGGGCTCAGGCTTTTCATCAAATTACGGTGCACATCCCACATATAGCCTTGGCTTTGCTGGTTCAGGTTCATGCGCATGACCAAAGGATACCCCATAGTCTTGGCAACCTCAATAAATTTAATCCAGGAAGGATGGTGCCTTAAAATATAACCCACCACCAGTTTTTTATCGGCAGCATTGGCCGCATCGATTACTTTCTGGGCCCCTAAAACCGTATCCGCAAGGGGTTTTTCAATGAAGACATGTGCTCCTGCCTGAAATGCCTTGATGGCATAGTCTTCATGGGTATCCGGATAGGTAGAGATGCAGACCGCATCCGGTTTCGACTCTTCCAGGGCCTGCTCATAGCTGTCATACAAGGGATATTGCGCAGCTAATTTCTCATTCAATTTCTTTTTACTGTCTCCACGCGAGACCAGTCCTACAATTTCAAATTCTTCCATCTCATGATAGGCCTGCGAATGGGATGCTCCCATATTACCACAGCCAACCACTAAAATCTTTATCTTTTCCAACATTTCCCTTTCACCAATAATTATGTTGCCAATCCCGGTCTAGGGATTCTTGCAGTATCTATTTCCATTTCCCAATTATATCCATCTGAACTCGGACCATAGGTTTTGGTTGAATTCAAGATTTCATCCAACGAAATAATGCTACCAGTATAAGCAGCTTCGCGCGCCCAGATAGCCATTAAGGTAGAATCCGCCATAAAATCACCATCATTGATCACTTGCTTATTCTTGATGGCCGCAAAAAGCTCATCATGTTGCGTCTGGTACATATTGTTCATCTTACCGTTAAATTTCCACGGATTTGAACCATTGATTGCATAGGAACTCAAAAGGCTTACATTAAAATTGCCTTTGGTCCCGATTGCTTCTACGGAGTTTCGTGGTTGGGTACCATTTTGCTGTCTGCCGAAATGGAACCCTTTCAAGCCATCTCCATAATCAAACTCAATGGCAAAATGGTCGAAGACATTGCCATACTTGTCCCAAGGACGGCTCTGTCTACCTCCTGTTCCTGAAACAGTTTTAGGCAATCCGCGGTTTAGGATCCAGTTCATGAAATCTATGCTGTGCACGGTCTGTTCAACGATGATATCACCCGAATAGCGTTGGTAGTAAAACCAATTGTACAATTGATATTTTAGGTCGGTCCAATCTGGCTGCCTAGGTTTTTCGGTCAATTCACCGCCTAACCTGAAAGTACTGATGGCATAGATATCACCGATACTGCCATCGTGGACTAATTTTGCCAGTTCACGGTTAGGAGTTGAATACCTAAAGCAATAGCCAGAAACAAGGTTCAACTTTTTCTCTTTGGCTACTTTTACCGCTTCACGTACTTTATGTACACCGGGCACATCTACCGCCATTGGCTTTTCACAGAAGATATGTTTCCCATGTTTAACCGCTTCGGTCAAATGATCCGGTCTAAAGCTTGGAGGGGTAGCCAACAACACGACGTCAACGTCGGAGGCTATTAAGTTTTTATAGGCATCAAAACCTACATATTTCCTTTTTTCAGGAACATTGACGCGATCTTTGTGCGCTTCTTGCAGGGAAGCGAGCGCAGTTTCCAATTGTTCCGGAAAAATATCGGCCAATGCCACAATTTCGACATCTGGATCAGCAGTTAAGGCCTGAAAGGCGGCACCTGTTCCACGACCTCCACAGCCGACTAATCCTACTTTTATTTTTTTCTTGAAATCAAGGTTGGTATTTGAAAAGTCTAATGAAGTGGCACCAAGGATAATACCACCGTTTTTAATAAAATTTCTTCGGTCCATTCGGTCTTTTTTTGAATGATTCAGATTGATCTAATGTTTTTGATATGTTGATTATTTCAATAAATAATTGAAAAATTATCTATTTTCACAGCAAAATAACAATTATTACAATTTTATGCAAATAACCGATACAGAAGCCGGACCATTGATAGAGAACACTACGGTGGTCTTTGGATTATTGATGACGATCTTAGGTTTGGTTTTTTACACCTCCAGTCTATCCAACAGATACATCAAGGGATTTTATAATGTCATCCCGCCATTGTTGCTCTGTTATTTCTTACCGGGGCTATTGAATTCGTTTAATATCATCGATGGTGAAAATTCGCCATTGACGACGATCGGGAGCCGTTATTTTCTTCCGGCCTGTTTGATCTTATTTGTGATCAATCTAGACCTCAAGGAGATGTGGGCATTGCGCAAGAGAGCAGGATTGATGTTCATAACAGGTACAATAGGTATCCTATTGGGCGGCCCATTGGCTGTTTACCTGACTTCCTTGGTCGCACCAGAAGTCGTTGGGGGCACAGGGCCCGATGAGGTCTGGCGTGGATTAGGTGCATTGGCAGGTTCATGGATTGGTGGATCTGCAAACCAAGTGGCCTTAAAGGAGATCCTTCAACCTTCTCCTAACCTCTTCTCTTCCATCATCGCCGTGGATGTTTTTGTAGCCTATATCTGGATGGCCATTCTATTATATGGTGCAAGCAAATACAAGGCCGTGGACAAATTCTTCAAGGCCGATTCCCAGGACGTGGAGCACCTAAAGGCAAAAATGGATGAACGCGTAAAAGTTAACAGCCGCATTCCGGAGACGAAAGATTTTATGATCATGATTGCGCTAGCCTTCGGAGGAACGGGACTGGCAACCTTATTGGCAGAACCTGTTGCTAACTTTATGGCAACCCATTATCCGGAGACGGAGAAGTTCTCCCTGACCAATACTTTCTTCTGGTTGATCTTCTTTGCTACTGCCATTGGGATATCCCTATCTTTCACTCCAGCAAAAAAACTGGAATTTGCCGGAGCATCCAAGATCGGAACCGTTCTGTTATACGTACTGATTACCACGATCGGAATGCAGATGAACATCATGGCCATTTTGGGCAACCCTGGTTTATTTGTAGTCGGCTTTATCTGGATCAGTTTCCATGCTATATTGTTGATCATTGTTGGAAAGATCTTTAAGGTGCCATTCTTTTACTTTTCTGTGGGAAGTATGGCGAATGTAGGTGGTGTTGCCTCCGCATCCGTGATGTCTGCTGCCTTTCATCCCTCTTTAATTTCTGTTGGAGTAATCTTATCAGTATTCAGTTATGCAATCGGAACCTATGCAGGATGGTTAACGGCATTGCTGATGAAAATCGCTTCAGGCGTATAAAAAAAACCTATCATTTCGAGAAACAGCGCCAAGTCAAATAGCGCTGTTTTTTTTTTGCTTGCCGACACACATTTTCCAAATCCTCCTGCATCGGCTAATTACTTAACTTAAAGTTTATACCTAAAACATTAATTTTTACCTTTGTATTAATATTTTTATTTAATTTTGCTAATATTAATTAATTAAGAACCAATTAATTAAAAAATAACGATTATAGATAAACAGCCAACCTGTTATTAAGAACCAAAAAATCATGAAGACCCCACAGGAACCACACTGCTTGGGCGCCGAAGATTTGAATGCCTCTGTAAGGAAAAAAGACAAAAAACCTTACTTACGCCCGAAAATTTCCATTCAGCCCCTACAATTAGACTTCAGTCTTATGGCCACTTCTACCCATGTAAGAATGGGAGGCCCAGGCAATGTCCCAGAAGTTGAAGACTGGGAGGACGAAGGAGAAACTATTAAAGATTTTGACTTTTAGAAAAACCAACTAAACCCTAAAATGATGAAAATTACAGCCCCCCTATTTATTCTAAGCAGTTTATTTTGCATTGTCATGTTAAATTGTTGCAAGCCACGTGATATAGATTTACCATCCGAAAAAGGGATTGTCTTTCGCGTAGCGGGGATCGAAGAAGATAGTAGCACAGAATTAATGGGCTCCAATAGAGAAAGGAATACCGAAAACCTCAATAAATTTCCAATCCATCGAGAGCTACACAACATAGAAGGCATGGACATCGATCTAATGATCGAAGAAAGCGCTGAAAAGAATATAGCATTGACAAAAGCTGTAAGCAGCAAACCATTTGGTGAATTTAACTGGTACATCATCATGCTCTTTGAAGCCGATGGCAATGGCAACGCTGTGTCATTTCACCTTCTCTCCGCCAGCACTGGCAATGGACCAACAATCCCATTTCCCGCATATCGCAATAGGCAATACAGATGGTTTGCCTATTCCTATAACTCCTCTACTTACCTCCGCCAACCAACAGTTGAATCTCCTATATTAAATGTCAACTCCGCAGCAGCTGAAGACGGAAGCGACTTTCTTTACGCCACAGGCGTAATCACAACGAGCAACGATCCGAACGCTCCAAATGTAGCCCCCATTACTTTTAAAAGAATGGTCAGTGCGATACGTTTTGAAATCGATGCTAGAGGCGCATTCTCTTCCATCAAAAATCTGACGGTGGATTTCCCCGCATCTTCGAATGGCTTTAAAAACGGAAAATTTTCACTGAGAAATGGGGTATTTACAGAAATAAATGCAGAGGGGCCATTTAGTAGATCAACATGGCTTGATCATATAGCCGATACCATCCCAACCGGATGGGTCAAATACCAACAGTTGCTAACTGTTCCAAACGGTGAACCTATGAATTTTCAGGCTCTCCTAAAAAGTTTGACCCTGACGAGTCAAACCATCACACCAAATAACCCTACCGCACTCACCTTTGCAGACAGAGATTACGGAATACCTACAGCGGGCATTCCATTAAATTTCCCAGCTTTCACACCCGTTGCAGGCAAGCGATATACCATAAAATTAAGATTAAAGGAAAGTACGCTTTTAGTTGGCGGAAGCAATTGGGCTAGGGGAAATTTGACCTATGTAGCCAATTCACCGAAAAACAAATATAGATTTTGGTACGACAACAACTTTATAAAAAATGTCAATGGCGGAATGATAAACTTTATAGAACGCGATTATTTTGACACCAGACCACCCATAGGAGAACCACAAGCCGAACCCAGAAATTGGGACCCATGTGCTTTAGTATATCCAGAAAACACTTGGCGGCTTCCAACAGCAGCAGAATTCACTAGACTAGGCGAATTGGCAGAGTCGATTAATAGAAATCGGGTTGACCAAGAAAATAATGGCGGATGGTATGCGTCTTGGAGAAACCGACCAGGCGTGGGCACTCCAAGGTACAAAAACAATAATTTTAATTTAGTTGCCGCTGGCTTCAGGGACAGAAAGACAAGAGAATTAAGGAGATTTAATTATCGGGGTTTTGGAACGCTTTCAGCTGATGAAGGATTCTTTAAGACCTCGGACACGACCCAGTTTTTCAATTTTGACTATGGCGGATTTGCAGGCATAGACTTTGGCATGAGGGTGTTTACTACACATGAAGGCATTGGAGCAAATGTTCGCTGCGTGAGGAGATAACCCCCATTTGATTAGCAAAAAAAACAGCAATATTAACCTGGCTGTTACTCAATTTTTGGACCGAAGAGGGACAAATGTGCGATGGGTCAGAAAATAAATAATTAGGCAAAAATATAACTACATATAATAATTTTTCTTGTAGGCGTAATGATTTTCATTGCGCCTTTTTTGTTTTGAATATTTTTCGACTACAGACTTAATAAAACATATTACGAAAGAAAATTTCAAAAAACATGCCTTTAGTAACATTTTTATACTTTTAATAAATTTTTTACGAAATATTGTTTTGAATTATATAATTTTGAAACAAACGATTATAAACCATTGATAATATTAAATAATTATAGACCAACCAGTTTAAGATTGATCGGATTGAAATATTCATAAACTAAAAAGCATGATTTTATGCCTAATAAAAAAAACAAGAAGGAAAACTTTTTTTAAAAACAATGAACATCTCAAACAAGAATATAGCCTTCCAACAATTGAAATCTATGTTGTTAAATTAGATTTTGATGTTGCTATTACATCAACCAGGATAAGGATTGGAGGGGAAAACGAAAACACGCCAAAAGTTGACGAATGGGAAGATTCCGACGGCAAAACCTTTAATGTAGACTTCTAAAAGCAAATAGACCCAAATTAAAAAAACAATGAAGCACAGAATTGACCCAATTGTCTTCATCTCATTTTCTTTTCTAATCCTCTTTTGCCAATGCAAGAGACCTGAGCCTACAATTGGGGGCAAGGAAGGATTAACATTCAGTGTACAAGGCATTGGAGAAACCATAGACACAAAGGAAATCCTTGCAAAGCACAGTTCAAAACAGAACAGTGCTGAACCCTTGATCTTTAAAAAAGAGCTGACTTCTGCAAATGGTGTAGATTATGACTATATGCTAGCCGAATCGAAAGCCTTTGAACCGAAATCCCGTTCGGTAGCCATAGCAAACCCGCTACCCAGCAGCACAAAATACCTGATCGTGCTGTATGATGCCAATGATGCCGGTGAGGCAACTACGTATTTTGGCCAAGCACAGGCTTCGGCAACTTCTGAAATCGTGATCGACGCCTATAGGAACAAAAACTACCGTTGGTTTGCCTATTCCTACAATAATGGCAATGATCTAGCGACATTTGACCCTGCAAATCCAAATCTGACCATTAATTCTACAGCATTGGGCCAGGGGTCGGAATTTTTATACGCGACAGGGCTGATCCGAACTTCTGATGACCCTGAAGCCGAAAATAGAATTCAGATAACCTTCCAGCGGAAAATGAGCTTACTCAGAATTGAGCTGGACGCTAGGGGTACCTTTTCCAAAATTAAGAGTACCAGTATTGAATTCCCTCAAAGTGGGGGAAATACTGGTCTTAATAATGGCGTATTTTCAATTATTAACGGAAATTTCACGAGCACCACGCCTGTAGCTTTTAATGCAAGCCAGTGGACCGACGCCATAGCCGACAGCATTCCTTTAGGCTGGGTGAAATACATGGATTTCCTAACTGTTCCCAGTGGTGGAAACATGAGTTTAGCGGGTAATATAAAGAATACCATAATCACAAGTCAATCTGTAAATTCAGAAGCGCCCAATGTAGATTATTTTGTTGATCGAACGTTTGACAATGTCCCATTTAGCGTACCTTCTTTTACACCTGAAATGGGCAAACGCTATGTGCTAAAAATACGGCTGATCGAATCGGGAATAAATTATGGTGGCGCAAGTTGGGCACGTGGAAACCTCACCTTTGTTGCAAACTCCTTGAAGAATCAATACAGGTTTTGGTATGACAACGGTTTTGTAAACAACAAATCTGGAGGTATGATGAATTTCATAGAAAGGGATTACTTTGATACCAGACCCCCAAGACCACTTCCACAAACTGGTCCGACGATCTGGGATCCATGTGACCAAGTGTACCCGAAAGGAACTTGGCGCCTTCCTAAAACCTCTGAGTACCATACCATAATAAATTACACGACCAACAGGGTCCGCTACAACCAACCTGGAGACAAAGGCTGGTATATGGCCTGGACAAATGTTTCATCATTGGGTCCACCGAGATATCCAGACAAGCACCTACCCTTTGTTGCGGCTGGATACAGGGCAATGAACAGAACATTGAAAGACTTCAATTATGAGGCTGGAAATATAGTACCTTTCTTTCCAAAATATGGGGATATAGGATATTATAGGACTTCGGACACTTTAACGTACATGACCATGTATTACAGGCAGAGTGCCGTGTTTACGACAATGGTACTAGATTTAGAACAGATCAGGGACGGAAGAGGCGCCAATGTAAGATGTGTCCGTAAATAATAAAGAAAGTTATAGGTAGTTTTAAGTATAGGTCAATAGTTAGTGTTGAGAAAAGGCCGCGAAAATTTCGCGGCCTATCTATTATCAATCCAATTGTTGTATGTTATTTTTTTGCATCAATCTGATCTTGGAACTGCTGCCAGTCATAATAATGGAACACCATTCCATTACTCATAGCAACCAACATTCCTTTCGGGAATTTAGCTCCGATCGGCATAGATATCGCATCGGCACCATCACACTCCACAGCTGATACCGGAACCTCAGCAATTCTTGTATATTGATGAGGATTTCCTGCATCCCCTTCTCGAGGGTAGATGTTAAAGGAATTGTTCTGTTGATTGGAGGCTACAATATAACCTGTACTGTCGCTGCTCTTGTAGATGGCAATACCTTCATGGTCCTCTTTGAAATCCTTTTGTCCGAAAACCGCAAGGACCTCATTGCCCTTAGCCGGATCAGCATAGTATTTATGGATTCCGAAACCTTCATCAGAATAATAGACATAACCTAGTTCGTTATCCACGGCTATTGCCTCGATTTCCTTTCCTCCCTGGAAGGCTCCGAACTCGCGCACTTTATTACCTACGACCACGCCATCCTTATCCTGTAGTTCATACTGGTACAGATATTTACCGGTCGGTCCGATCTTTCTACCTACGATGGCATAGATCTTATTTCCTGTAGTATCCATTTGCGTATATAGCGCGATACCCATAGGTGACCTTTCTGTTTCACCTTCAAACACGGGAATTCCGCCATTATCTATCGGCTTTAGATCCGGTAAGCTGAACACCCTGATCTTATCCGTACCGCGTTCTGTAACTACCGCTATATCTACTTTCTTACCGGCCAAATTAAAGCCATAAGCGATGTCGACATTGTTTGGACGATCCAAAGGAACGACCTTGTTAATGATCTTTCCGTCCATATCATAGGTATAAAGCCCACCGGTTTTTTCATGTTTATCTGTCCCGATAACGATTACCTGGGAGCTATCCTGAGGGTTGACCCAAATAGCGGGATCATCGGTATCATTAGGCACCACTTCAGTAATTACGGCTGGTTTCAGCGCATTTTCGGCAACAGGGGCCAACTTATCTCCACAGGAGACAAGCACGAGGGCCGAAAAACTAAATATTGTAAGTTGTTTCTTCATTTGTTGGTTTTTATAAGTCATATTTAATTCCAAGGGTATAGCGCGGCTTGTAATATTCTAATTGGCGCATGCGCTGTACATCACCTTGGTAGTAACGCAAAGGTTGATTGGTTAGGTTGTTGGCTTCAGCAAAAATGCGAAGTGACTTAGTTACTTTATATGCAGCATTTGCATCTAGGAAAAACTGTTTGTCATAATAAGCATCGGTAAATGCATCATCTCCGATTTCATCCAAGTAAGCTGCCGTATAGTTTGCAGATACACGAGCTGAGAATTTGTTGTTTTCCCAAGACAAGGACCCGTTCAACATGTGCGGAGCAGTTCTAGGCAGACCTAGGCCTTCACGCAACACACCGTCTTCACCTGAGATACCCTTAGCTTTTGATTCGGTAAAGGTATAGTTTGCATAGATGGCGAATCCTTGTAGGAATTTTCCAGGAAGGAAATCCAACTGTCTCTGGAAAGCAACTTCAAAACCATAAACATCTACCTTTTCGCCGTTTCTAAACTGTGCAAAGTCCCATGTTTCACCTGCAGCGATAGGGTTTGCTAGATTTGGGAACACTTCCGAGAAACGAGCATTTGTAAAACTCCTATCATTGTACATGTAGATAAAGTTCTTTAGGTTTTTATAAAATGCACCTCCGGAAATAATACCCACATTTTGGAAATAGCGTTCCAACATGATGTCGTAGTTGGTCGAATAGGTTGCTTTCAAGTTTGGATTGCCTGCGAACAATTCTTTATCATCTATGTTGGAGTTAACATATGGCGCCAAGGCGTAGTAGTTTGGTCTTGCCAAACTGGTTGTCACAGCAGCACGAAGGATAAAGTTGTCCGAGAAATTATGCTTTAAGGTAATACCTGGAAGAATGTTGGTATAACTGTTTTCATTACGGATCTGACCTTTTAATTCTTCTTCATCAACGACATTATTACCGGTATAGTCAATGCGAGTATGCTCCAAACGAGCTCCCAAGATCAAGGCTGTTCTTTCCGTTATATTTTGATCCCAACGCACATAACCTGCAAAGATCTGCTCTTTTGCTTTATAGTTTTGGGAAAGGAACTCTTTTGGGTTTGCCTCTTCTTCAAATTTAGATTTATCGCTTAGGTTTAAACCTCCTAAATAGTTTTTATCTACAAAGGTCCCTGGAGCATAACGCTCACCTTGGTCCCAAGTTTTCGCGTCCCATGTCACCAATGGCATTCCAGAAGTTAAGGTCTCAAAGCCTGTAACGGGCTTGTATTCAAAGAAATTGTTAACTCTTTCTTTGGTTTTCAACCTTACACGTCCACCAAAACGGATCCTTCCTTTTTGATCTGCAATCACCGACAAAGGAATACGGAAGTTTAATTTGGCACCGAATTCATCTTCATGGGTGTTGTTTTCATTTTCTGTGATTTCATTAAGTTCAAATTTGTCCAAATCTGCGTTTGCATTCGCAATAAATGGCAGGTAAGGATCAGAAATATCGACAGAAAGAGGTCCCGATGGTTTTTCATAAGAGATATACCTTTCGTTAGGTCTCCATTCAGAGGCTCTTGAATAAGAAGCAGCCCAGTCCATATCCAACAAAGGTGAAATAAGGTGCTCCCCTTGCAATGAAAAGTTCAATACAGTCTGACGCTCTAAACGACGGCCTTTGTTTCTGCTATTATCAATACCGCCTTTAGTTTCACGTTCAATCAGTCCTGTGTAAGACTTGGTTGCATTATCGTACTTTAGCTTTGAGAACTTGGTTGCAAAACGGTTTTCGCGGTCATCACGCCAGTTGTACATGGCATTTAAGGCAATCCTGTTTCTAGAATTAAAGTTGTAGTCCCAGGCAGCTGATACACTTCTACGGACACGGACCACATCATATTTACGGATCTGCATTTCTTTTAGGAATACATTTCCATCTTTTTGATCCCATTCGGCTTCAATGTTGTTTGAACCAAAATCATTGGTCTGCATCGTTCCACTCAATACCAAGCCCATCTTGTTATCCAGGAATCGGTTACCATAGATCAAAGATCCATTGTAGATTGCTTTTTCACGAACTGGGGAATATCCACCACTTAGGGTAGCAGAAATACGTTGCTTATTCGGAACGGCACGAGTGATCAGGTTCACACTACCACCGATCGCATCTGCATCCATATCAGGGGTCAATGTTTTGTTAACTTCGATCGATGAAATCATGTCGGAAGGAATCAAGTCCATCTGAACATTACGGTTATCACCTTCTGCTGAAGGAATTCGGTCACCATTCAAGGTCACAGAGTTCAATTCTGGGGAAAGACCACGGACAATAATATTTCTTGCCTCACCTTGGTCATTTTGCATCGTAATACCCGGAACCCTTTTCAAGGCATCTCCGATATTCTGATCCGGAAAACGGCCCACTTGGTCAGAAGAAATAATATTCGTGATGTTGCTGTTATTTTTTTGCTGGTTCAAGGCTTTTGCTTGACCTTTTGCAATATCTCCAATGACTTGGATCTCATCGATTGTTTTGCTAGCTGGCTCCAAAAAGATTTCAACAGCCTTATCGGTAGTCTGGATCTTTTGTTCAAAATGTTGGTAACCTAAATAGTCAACCGATACGGTATAAGTTCCAGCAGGAAGGTTTAGGAATTCAAAATTTCCGTTTGCATCGGAAACCGTGAATTTATTGCCTTCTGCAATTCTTAAAGTTGCACCTGGTAAAGAAAAATGATCATTGTTGTCCATGACCTTACCTTTTAGGATGGTCGTTGTAGCCAAAGGGGTGGTCCTTTGAGCAAAGGAAATACAACAAATGAAATTGAATAGGAATAATAGGAATAATCTCATAAAGTTAATAATTTAATGGCCCAAAAATATTTATAGGGATTTACTAGATTATTAACTGGATGTTATTAATTTGTTAACATACCAACCTGGCGATTTTCCTATAATGAGTATTTATTTCTTTTTATCAGCAAAATAGCCTAAATGCAAGAAATGCAGTTCGCAAAAAGTTAACATTGAATTCTCATCAGATTGTTAAGCTTCGTATTTCATGGAAAGCCGATTATTTATTTTTCATATTTTTAGAAAAACACTAAAGATTAAGGTCGATGGAAGAAAATATATTTTACGAAGGACAGGTTTTATGGTCGCAGATTGATGCAAATGTGCATTTACGACATTCTGCATATGCGGATTTTTGCGCCCAGGCAAGGAGTAATATGCTGAACAAGATGGGGCTGTCGCTAGAGGAATTCAATAAGCGAAAGATTGGACCTATTTTGTTTCGTGAAGAGTTGAATTATTTGCGGGAAATAGGTTTGGATGAGCGGGTAAAAGTAAGCGTTGTGATCACTAAATTCAACAAGCTCAATTCTAGGTTTTCCTTCAGGCATGAGATCTTTAAGGAAAATGGTGTGAAAGCGGCTGTAGTGTTAGTGGATGGTGCCTGGATGAACATTAGAGAAAGGAAATTGACCAACATCCCAGAAGAATGGATGGAAATTATCAGCAAAATACCTAAGTCCGAAGATTATACTGAAATAGATTCTTAGTTAATCGCTATCTTTGGATTATGTTATATATTGTTCCCACACCAATTGGTAATTTGGAGGATATGACCTTTCGGGCCATCAATGTCCTGAAACAGGTTGATATTATTTTAGCTGAGGATACAAGGACCAGTGCACCTTTGTTAAAGCATTTTGGGATTGACAAAAAAGTCTTTGCCCATCATCAGCATAATGAGCATAAAGCTGTCCAAGAAATTATCCGATTGTTAAAGGAAGGGAACCAGATCGCGCTAATCTCGGATGCCGGGACGCCAGCCATCTCTGATCCTGGCTTTTTATTGGTTCGGGAAACGATCAAGGAAGGTTTGGATTTGCAATGTTTGCCTGGTGCAACGGCTTTTGTTCCTGCCCTGGTTAATTCTGGACTGCCAAATGACCGCTTTTGCTTTGAAGGTTTCCTTCCTGTAAAAAAAGGCAGACAGACCCGCTTGAAATCATTGGCAGAAGAAAAAAGAACGATGATCTTCTATGAATCTCCACATCGGATCTTGAAAACCATAGATGAATTCATTCAAATATTTGGACCTGAAAGGCAAGCTTCAATATCCCGAGAAATCAGTAAGATGTATGAGGAGACCGTGAGAGGCACATTGGAAGAGATTAAACAGCATTTTGAATCCAATCCTATCAAAGGGGAATTTGTGTGCTGTGTCGCGGGACATGAGTAATTATAAAAAAGAATTATTGACGTAAATATCAAATCAATGGAAAATTATCAAATCGACAAATTTGTTCAGGATGGACAGGATCCAAAAGTAGTAGAAAAGATCCATGGAAAGATTTTGGATATGTTGACCCCTGGAGAATCCATTAATTATATAGCCCTGCAAAAGAAACCGGCCGTGAACTTATTGCCGGATAGCATTACCCTTTCTAACAGGAGAATCTTTCTGTGTGAGTTCACAAAATTGGGTCTTGCTACCAACTTCGAGATCTTCCCTTGGAAGGATATTAAGGATATTGCATTTAAAGAGGAGATCTTTGGCTCCAAGGTTACTGTTATCCCCTTTACCGGCGAGAACTTAACGATTGATTATATCCCAAAGATACAGGCCAGGAAGTTGTACCAACTGATAAAAGATGCTTTAGCTAATCTGCAGAACCAGAAAAATGAAGCTAAAGAAAGTACTCCTGTTTATGGCAATAAACCAGCCTACAGTAATCCTGTGGTTAGTCCGGAAGAGAAGGTTGAACCTGTTAAACCAGCTGAACCTACAAAACCTGTTGAAGCTGAAAAACCTGTTGAACTTCCAAGGTTTGAGGAAAGACCTAGCTTGAATTCTATGTTTGCCCAACAAAACCAACAAGCTCAAGCTGCAAAACAAGAACCTCAAAGCTATCAACAGCCAACTTCTTTCAACTCCCCTGCCCCAGCGCCACTTACGCCTAGTCCGGAAGTGCATAAAGCTGAAGAGGATGATGAAATCACTTTAAAATTAAAGAAATTAAAGAGCTTGTATGACAAGCAGCTTATTACCCAAGCCGAATATGAAACAAAGAAGGCCGAAGTTTTAAGCCAATTATAATAGCATGAAAAACAATTACCTACTAGCCGGTCTAAGTGCTATATTACTGTGGCTGGCTTGGCCCCCTATCCCATATTCTAGCTTTCTACTTTTTATTGCTTTTGTACCCCTATTGGTCGCTGTGGAAAACGTGATCCGCGGGGACTATAAAAAGAAAGGCCGTAAGATATTTGGTCTAGCGTTTCTGACAGGTGTCATCTGGAATACCGCATCCATTTATTGGGTATTTAATGCCATGAATGCTGTATTAGATGTATTTCCATCGTTTATGGTTTCTTTGATTCCATTTACCCTGGCGCCTCTCTTAATGGCTCTGGCATTTAATCTTTACTACCAGATGCGCAAAAGGAACAACATCATGCTGAGCTTTATGGGGCTTGTATCCTTTTGGATGGCATATGAATACCTGCACCAGACTTGGGAACTTGCGTTTCCTTGGATGACATTAGGGAATGGATTTGCCAATTTCCATCAACTGGTTCAATGGTATAGCATTACTGGTGTATATGGTGGAACTTTGTGGATTTGGATAGCTAATATCATTGTATTCCTGTGGTATTGGCAAAGGAAGGAAAAGGTAGAGGTCTATAGCCAGAAACTGCTATTAGGTTCATTGGCTGGCTGGATTCTCGTTCCTGCTATTGGATCTTTAATTGTCTACAGCACTTACGAAGAACATGTCAACCCTTCTGAAATTGTAACTGTCCAACCAAATATTGATCCTTACGGTAAATTTGGGTCAATTACCCCAGAGGAGCAATTAAACACCTTAACCGATCTTTCGCAAAAGGTAGCAAAACTAAATACCGAGTTTTTTATTTGGCCTGAAACCGCAATATCAGGATCTAATGGAATCAATGAGGAGGAGTTTCGGGAATATGACCAGTACAATAAGATCCTTGAATTCTTGGAGCCTTATCACAATGGAAATGTGCTTTCAGGGATAGAAAGTTACCAGATCTATGAAGATCAGAAGACCTTGACCGCAAGACCGATCGGTAATGTTTTTTATGACAGCTTCAATGCTGCAGTATTGGTGGATGGTTCTAGTAAGCTGCAATTTTACCATAAATCTAAATTGGTACCGGGGGCGGAGAAAACTCCTTTTGGAAAAACCTTGTCATTCTTAACCCCACTGTTCAAGCATTTTGGTGGTACTACGGGTGGGTATGGTAGCCAAGAAGAACCCTCTGTCTTTTATTCTGCCAGTGGGATCGGCGCTGCACCTGTAATCTGTTATGAATCCATTTGGGGGAATTATGTAGCTGAATATATTAAAAAAGGAGCCCAATTTATTGCCGTCATCACCAATGATGGATGGTGGGGAGACACCTCAGGAAAGGACCAACACCTTCAATACGCTAAACTTAGGGCAATTGAGAACCGCAGATGGGTAGTTCGATCAGCCAATACAGGTATTTCTGGCTTTATTAACCAACGTGGGGATATTGTTCAAAAAAGTTCTTGGTGGGTGCCGACTGCGCTGTCTCAGGAAATCAATTTGAATGAAGACCTTACTTTCTATACAAAATATAGTGATTTAATAGTCTATTTATCATTCGTAACAGACTTAATATCAATAGGCTTAATGATTGTCAGAAAAAAATAAATATAACAGAATTATCCTATTGAATAATTATATTTGCCGCCATGCAAGTTTATTTTGATAATGCCGCCACCACTGCCTTAGATAAAGAAGTTATCGAGGTAATGGTTCAGATGTTGAACGAGAATTTTGGAAATCCATCGTCCATCCATGCACATGGCCGAGAAATGAAGACCATTGTTGAAAAAGCAAGAAGAACAGTCGCTAAATTATTGAATGCATCACCTTCCGAGATATTCTTTACCTCCGGAGGAACTGAAGCAGACAACATGGCTATCGTTCGTGCTATTGAAGCTTATAATATTACCTACGCAATCAGTTCACCAATTGAGCACCATGCTGTTCTACACACGTTGGAAGAACTGGAAAAAGCTGGAAAAATTCATTTAGATCTATTACGCGTTGATGAAAAAGGAAATGTTGATCTTGGTCAACTAGAGGAGCTTTTGTCTAAAAACCCAAAGACCTTTGTTTCCTTGATGCATGCCAATAATGAATTAGGCAACTTAACTGACCTTAAAAAGGTTAGTGAGCTATGTGAGCAATTTGATGCCATCTTCCATTCAGACACCGTTCAGACGATGGGACATTATGCACATGACTTAGCAGACCTAAAAATCGACTTTATTACTGGTGCAGCTCATAAATTCCATGGACCTAAAGGTGTGGGATTCTTATATATCAATGCCCGCAATAAGATCAAACCGCTTATCTACGGAGGTGCTCAAGAGAGAAACATGCGCGGGGGCACAGAAAACGTTTATGGAATCGTGGGATTGGCAAAAGCATTGGAAATCGCTTATGCTGAAATGGACGAACACCAAACTTATATACAGTCCCTAAAGGATTATATGAAAGCTGAGTTGATCAAAGCCGTTCCAGATGTAAGATTCAATGGCGAGGTTGATTCAGATAAATCGTTATACACTGTACTGAACGTATCCTTACCATGCACTAACATGGGCGACATGCTATTGTTCAACCTAGATATCAAGGGCGTTTCTGCATCAGGCGGAAGTGCTTGTAGTTCAGGTTCCGAAATAGGCTCGCACGTCCTTCAGGGAATTGGAGCTGATGGTACCAGACCATCTGTGAGGTTCTCTTTCAGCAAGTACAATACAAAAGAAGAAATAGACTTCGTGGTAGCAACAGTAAAAGAAATCTGTAACCATAAATAGGTCTCGTGCGATAATATTAAAAAGGCTGTTGCAGTGCAACAGCCTTTTTTTTGACTAATCCTTATGTAATTTGACAAGGATATAATCTTCATCCTGTTTCAAGGATAGATGCAGTTCATTATTACCAAAATATAAAACTTTAAAAACAGTAAGATGCCTTTTTGTGGAATCATTCAGGATGAGCGCGGCTTCCGGTTGATCAATCCTCCAATTCACCTGCATTCTTTGGTTATATGATTCATCATAAACAGTGTTACGACAATGTGAATCAAAGGAATTAGCCTTATAGTATTGTTTCTCAAAAATTTCCGCTTTGCCATTAGGCTTAAAATTGATCTTAAAGAATTCCATTTTCTGTTCCACCTTACTTACTTTTTCGGGGCAAGGGGTTTCTTTAGATTGGAATTTTATCAGTTTAGCAATTTGATTGACCTTGGAATAATCCAGTTCAGATGATAGGCCTTTGGGGTTGATATTATTGTCATAATATTCATAGGCTGTCCATTGCCCTGTTATTTCCAATGGATCGACTGTATTCTCCTCTTCATTCACTACTACCTGAAAAATACTGCCTATGGATACCAATAGCAAGAGCAAAACGGGCATCATCATAAAAGATAATTTGGTTTTCATCTTTTAATAATTAGTGTTATCCAAAGATAATCAACCCACTAAGCGAAAAAAATACCTAGCATTAGGTATTCCTCAAAATAGATATTAATAAAAGTGTGGGAAGTAGCTCCATAAAAAAACCTGCAATTGCAGGTTTTTATTTTATTTTTTGAAGGACATATTTTTCGGCGAGATCGCCTTTTATTTCCTTGCCAGAGAGATCTAATTGATTGAGTTGGTCCTTAGATATCTTAAAGCTATAATCTACATTCTCTAAACTCAAAATATCCTGGTCAACCTTCCATTTTCCGGTACTTTCAAATACCTCAGCACTTTTGCCGACATATTCATACCGCATGGAATAATTTTTATTCTTGTCTAAGCTAAGTACTGTCGCAATTGTAGTACAATCTGCACAAGGTAATTTACCCTCATAGGTCCCAACGATTGCCAAACCTTTCACTGCATTATCTTCGGCAGCAACAAGCTGATTGACGTTGGATTTGTTGTTAATACAACTAAATCCAAAGATCAGCATGATCAATCCGATTAATGACAGTGTTAATACTCGCATAATTTTCTTCCTTGCCAGAAAAAATGCAAAAAAGATACCACAAATCTATTTTTTAGAAAATTTAACATTAATCGTCTTCATCGAGCAGCCCATTAGCCATAAGCATGGCATTTTTCAGTTCATTAAGCGCATGAAAATTTCTTTTTTGCTGAGCAACCAGAACTCCCTTTTCATAAATTTCAAGTGCCGAGTCCTTCTCCCCCTCGCCTTCCAAAAACTTTCCAAAATGATAATAGGTACCTACATAATCAGCGTGGGAATGTACAAGGTCTTCAAATCCATTTCTTGCACTTTGTTTATCTCCCAACTTAACAAACTCCATGGTCAGGGCATACTTTAAAAAAGGATCGTTTGGGCTTTCTCTTAAAAAATTCTGTAACTGTGCTAATCTGCTTTCCATAAACAAAAGTAATCAATATTTAGAAATGCAAAAGCATTGCTCCCGCGGAATAGAATTACTATGCTAGCATACAAAATGACAAATCAATGACTATTAGATACTCGCATCAAAACCAATGATGTTTTAATATATTAAAATACAAACACATATTTAATTACCATTATAATAATTTTTGCGTCATTTTGGTGTTATTATGATAATTAACAATTATCTAACAGTTCCTGAAAATCGAGGAAACACAGCTTTGAAATGCTCCTTAATTAATGTAGGTTTGTGTAAAACGTTTGAATTATGAGAATATTAGTATGTATAAGTAATGTCCCTGACACCACTTCAAAAATAACATTCAGCAACGATAATACGGTTTTTAACAGCAATGGTATTCAGTATATCATTAATCCATATGATGAGATTGCATTATCTAGAGCAGTTGAATTGGCGGAAGGTGGCAAAGGTACGGTCACTGTAATCAATGTTGGTGATGCTAGCACAGAACCTACCATCAGAAAGGCATTGGCAATTGGTGCGGATGATGCAGTTCGCGTAAATTCTCAACCTAGAGACGCTTGGTTTGTAGCCAATCAGATTGCCAACTACGCAAAAGAACAAAACTTTGACCTTATCTTAACGGGTCGTGAGTCCATAGACTATAACGGCGCCCAAGTTGCTGCCCTATTAGGCGAGCTATTGAACCTACCTTCGGTTTCCATTGCAAAGAAATTAGATATCCAAGATAACAATGCGACTATTGACCGTGAAATTGAAGGCGGTAAAGAAGTATTGACCGTTTCACTACCGGTTGTGGTCGGTACTGCTGAAGGAGTTGCAGAACCAAAGATCCCGAATATGCGCGGCATTATGGGAGCAAGGACCAAACCTCTTCAAGTTGTGGAACCAATAGCAGTAAATGAATTGTCCAATATCGCGAAATTCGAATCACCTGCTCCAAGGGGCGCTGTGAAACTGGTAGAAGATGTGGACCAATTGGTTCAGTTACTTCGTTCCGAAGCAAAAGTTATTTAATTCATTGACCCCATTAAGAAATAATCATGGCAATTTTAGTATATATAGAAAATACAGAAGGTACATTAAAGAAGTCGGCATTTGAGGTCGCTTCTTATGCCAAAGCTATTGCTGACCAATTAGGCGATACTGTAACCGCCCTTTCCATTGGGAATGTGGACAGGTCAGAATTAGAAAAATTGGGCAAATACGGCGTATCCAAAGTTTTGGATGCCAACCAAGACAAGTTGAAGAACTTTGTGAACAAAGCATACGCATCCATTATAGCATCTGCTGCAAAGCAGGAAAATGCGAAGGTTGTTGTCCTTTCCAATTCATTTAGTGGAAAAGGATTGGGACCAAGGGTTGCCGCTAAACTAGATGCAGGTTTTGCTGATGGTGCGATCAACCTTCCTACCTTCAATGGTGAACAAATGGAAGTTAAAAAGACTGCATTCTCCAACAAAGCATTTGCAACCGAAGTGATCAGCTCAGCGGTCAAGGTGATTGCTGTCAACCCAAATGCTTTCGATTTGAAAGAAACAGGAGGATCAGCAGAGATCGTAGACTTTACACCTGATCTGAACGACCAAGATTTTAATGTTATGGTCAAAGAGATTGTCCGAGCAACGGATAAAATCTCCCTTCCGGAAGCAGAAATCGTGGTTTCCGCAGGCCGTGGTATGAAAGGACCAGAAAACTGGGGAATGATCGAGGAATTAGCCGATGTGCTTGGTGCTGCAACAGCCTGTTCAAAACCTGTTTCCGATGCCGGTTGGAGACCCCATTCAGAACACGTAGGACAAACAGGTATTGTGGTCAGCCCGAATCTCTATATCGCTATCGGTATTTCTGGAGCTATCCAGCATTTAGCGGGAGTAAGCTCATCAAAAAACATTGTTGTCATCAACAAAGACCCAGAAGCACCGTTCTTTAAAGTGGCGGATTATGGAATCGTAGGAGACGCCTTCGAAATCGTTCCAAAGCTGACGGAAGCTATCAAAAACTTAAAAAACAACTAGGAATAACTAAACAATGAACGAGTGGCCTTGCCTAAAAAAACGCAAGGTCACTTTTTTTTTGCTGTTAATATTCCCATCTTTGTAATCACGTTAACGTGTTATCGATGAAGAAAATCAAGTTAGATATTGTAGGCTTATCTTATAGCCAGACCCAGTCTGGAGCGTATGCCCTGGTTCTGGGAGAGGTAGGAGGTAACCGAAGACTACCTGTCATCATTGGCGGCTTTGAGGCGCAATCCATTGCCGTTGAAATTGAAAAAATGACCCCAAGCAGGCCCCTAACCCATGATCTATTCAAATCTTTCGCGGAAACCTTTAAGATAAAATTAGAAGAAGTCCTGATCTACAACCTGGTTGATGGAATCTTCTTTGCCAAATTGATCTGTACGGATGGAGAGCAGACTTCTGAAATCGATGCCCGTACTTCGGATGCCGTCGCACTTGCTGTACGCTTCGAATGTCCGATCTATACCTATGATTTTATCATGAATACAGCCGGAATCGTGATCGAAGGAAATGACTTTGCCTTTCTGGAAAACATCGAAAACGTAGGAAACTACAAACAATCGGACACTCCAACCGAGGAAAAAGAAAAAGAACAGGAAAGCGTTGAAAAAGAACCAGCAAAAAACAAACCATCACCTTACGCTTCCCTAACGCTGGAACAACTTGAAAAAACCCTGGAAAAAGCTATCGAAAACGAACAGTATGAGACGGCTGCCAAAATCAGGGACGAAATAGAAAAACGAAAATCTTAATTTCTACCTACAATAACTAATAGCAAAATACGATGTCTATTAAACTGAGGTTAACGATCATGAACTTCCTGCAATTCTTCGTCTGGGGAGCATGGTTGATTACTATAGCAAACTATTGGTTTGGGACTAAAAACTGGGGTGGTACCGAATTCGGAGCCATTTTCTCAACCATGGGCATTGCATCTTTATTTATGCCTACTCTGATGGGTATCATTGCCGACCGCTGGGTCAATGCCGAAAAAATTTATGTAGCCTTACACTTGCTTTACGCAGCCTGTCTGATCTATCTTGCCCAAGTGCAGGACCCTGGATCATTCTTTACGGTCATGTTGCTCAGTATGTGCTGCTACATGCCTACTTTAGCCCTGTCCACCTCCATTGCCTATACAGCACTCAACCAAGGCAATTACGACCTGATCAAGGCCTTCCCTCCCATCCGCGTATGGGGAACGGTTGGTTTTATCGCGGCCATGTGGATGACAAACTTGAGTGGAAGTAAAGCAACAGAGGGGCAATTCTATATTGCTGCCGGAGGTTCCATCCTATTAGGGCTCTATTCCTTGATCTACCTTCCTAAGTGTCCACCGCAAAGACATATACAAGAAAATGCAAGCTTTTCCCAGATCATGGGACTCGAGGCTTTCAAGCTCTTCGGAAACTTTAAGATGGCCATGTTCTTTATCTTCTCCATGTTCTTGGGTGCAGCCTTACAACTGACCAATGCATATGGCGATGTGTTCTTGGATGAATTCAAGTTCTATCCAAAATATGTAGATTCCTTTGTGGTGAAGTATTCCACCATTATCATGTCGATATCGCAGATCTCTGAAACCTTGTTTATCCTTGCCATTCCATTTTTCCTGAAAAGGTTTGGTATCAAACAGGTTATGTTGATCGCCATGGTGGCTTGGGTGCTTCGATTTGGACTATTCGCCTATGGAAACCCTTCCACTGGCCTATGGATGATCATTATGTCCTGTGTAGTCTATGGAATGGCCTTTGACTTTTTCAATATTTCAGGTTCCCTATTCGTGGAGACCAATACCAATAACAAGATCCGTTCATCAGCACAAGGATTGTTCATGATGATGACCAACGGATTTGGAGCCGTATTTGGCTCTTGGGTATCCGGATGGATCATTGATAGGTTCTACACCCTTTCGTTCAACGACAGCGCTTCTTTAGCCTCTTTCTTGGACACCACAGCCGACAATGGTTCCCTGCAAAAATTCATCAGCTCCAGAGGGGTGAATGTCAGCAATGGAATCTTTGATCAGGTCATTCACTTAAAGGACTGGCACCATATATGGATCGCCTTTGCCCTATATACCTTGGTAATAGCCATACTCTTTGCCATTTTGTTCAGACACAAACATGAGGTGAAGTAGTATTTAGTATAAAGTATTTAGTATTTAGACTTGATGATATAAGGCCTGACAGATGCTGTCAGGCTTTTCTGTTTGTATACATATTTTGGGAAGGATAGCATAGGTATAAAGTAGGCGAATACGGGTCAAATGTCATAAAAATCTCTGATCATCTCATTTTTGTCATGATAATCTAATCCATCTGTTAAAAGATGTTAAGAGCTGGTATGCGATATACAATCGGCATATGCTTTGCGTTATAGATAGTACAAACAGAGTAAAAAAGAGTAAAGAGTAAAAATTTCATAATTTAGGTTAATAATTGGTTAGTTAAAAATCCTGAGGTTCCCCGCCCCAGGATTTTTTTATTGGATAAATCACTAACCGATATCAACTTACCCCAATTAAGCTTGATACCTATATAGCGATATATTGGCCATAATCTTGGTCTATCCTCCCATCCTTTCCATCCTGGTTCAAACCCACAAAAAAAGACCGCCATGAAGGCGGTCCTTTGTATTTGATAAACTATTTAGTACTATGTTCTTAGAATTGGAATTTAGTCCAAGCAAAAGCATTTACATCAGCACCTTTGGAAGCATCTTTAGTTAACAATGCATTTACAGGATTAACGATTTTCGCTTTGTCTAAACCATTAGCTGGATCAAAGTTGTAGCTAATTGAAGTTTCTGGGTTAGCGCCATCTGTATCGATCAATACATAAGGAGTAGTTCCAGGACCAAATTTAACGAATGCGTTAGTGATAGTCGCTTTAGCACCTCTTCTGATTTTGAAAACCTCTTTGTTCATTACCAATGAAACTTTACCATCTTGTCCTTTGATATCAGCTGCATTGACAACGATAGTCATTCCATTTACCTTGAAATTTGATTGGTTAACGTGAGTTGGGTTTTTACCGTCAAAGTTTCCATCAGCTTCGATACCTCTTGGATCCTCAGTAGCATCAGAGTAACCTTTCATACGGATACCGTAAGCGTTTGTGATTGTACCGCTATAACCTTCAGTAAAGTCAAACATATCATCTGAACAGTTCTCAACCAAAATGTTTGTAGCATTTACTGTACCTCCGAAGAATTCGATTGCATCATCAGCTCCATATCTTAAGTGAAGGTTAGAAAGTTTTGTACCATTACCAACACCGTTCAATGTTAAACCATTGTGCTCTTTGTTTGAGTCCATACGAGCACCGGTATATTCGATCTTCACGTAGTTAAGTACACCTGAGTTGTCAGCTGGATTGTCACCACCATATTTTACAGTTGCATCCATCTCTGTAGTGTTTTGTGTCACTACACCTGCAGGACCTGAAAGAGGAGCTTTACCATTGATGATTACTCCACCCCAGTCACCTTCTTTTGGTGTAGCTGAAGCTGATGTAAACACAACTGGTTTTTCTGCTGTTCCTTCTGCAACGATTTTACCTCCTGGTTTTACCAACAAGAATACACTCGTTCCACCGCTCTTCGCTTTGATAGTAGTCCCAGCAGGGATCTCTAAAGTAGCGCCAGACTCAACGTACAATGCACCAGTTAAATTGTAAGTAACGTTCGCATCTAATTTTGTGTTCTTGTCAATCTTACCAATTAGATCCTGCTCACTTTTTGGAGTCGTTGGAGTTGGCACATTGGTGTCTGTACATGCTGTAAAAGCTAAAGCACTTGCTGCTAAAATCGAAAATAATTTTGTCTTCATAATCTTTTTATTTCTACACAAAGGAACCGTTAACAGTTAACCTTTCTGTTAGGTGAAAATTAATTTATTGTTAAAACTTATAAGAAATTCCTAGGTTAAAATCTACCCCTCTTTTGTACTGCTCAATCAGCACTTTTGGCGAGTCCCCACCAATCTCACGCGACAATTCCCTGTTCGGGTTCAAGATGTTCTCAATCTTTAAATTAACGCCAATACGCTTCTTAATCATCGCCTGAGTAACAAAATCTAAAGATGGAATACCTTTCTCCATGATGTTCTTGTACCCTGATGTACCATAGGAGAAAATACGATCCGAGAAATAGTTGAATACAACAGAAGGCGTCAAATCCACGTTAGCAAAAGCTAATTTATAGGTTAAGTCTGCGTTAACTAGCAATGGAGATGCTCCTTCCATTTGGTCAGACTCTTTATTGAAGGATCTTCCTTCCAGACTTAACTTCTGGTCCGAATGCAGATAAGAAACATTCAAGCCTCCTGACAATACGTTTTCTCCGTTGGCACCTGAAGATTTGATCAAATCTTTCTTCAATTCCAATTCCGCACCGAATACGACCGCATCCTTACCGATGTTATAGAAACTCAATGTACTTCCTGATGAACCAGATTCAACCTTCGCAATTGGGTTTTTGATATTCTTGTAGAATAGACCAAGGGATACCAATTCTGAATTGCTAGGATAAAACTCCCATTTGAAATCTGCATTGATGCTCTCCGATGGATTCAATGCCGGGTTACCTTGGGTGAAGTTATTATTACCTCTATATCTTACCGGCGCTAACTCAATAAACTGGGGAACGGTATAGGTTTTGGAACCTGAAGCTCTCAAGAACATATTTTCTGTCAAGGAATATTTCAAATTCAAACTTGGCAAGAAATAGTTCTTGTTGATTTTATTATAGTTAGAGGTTGAATAATCCGGTAGGTTGGTTTGATAACTTACAGATTGGAAAACATTGTCCAAACGCAAGCCCAATACTGCCGTAAATTCAGGGGTAAACTGGTAGATTGCTGAAGCAATACCACTTTGGGTCCTTCTGCTACCTTTATAGTAGAAAGGGTTCAAGTTGCTTACATCTCCATCTCCACCTCTATTGGTTACCAAATCAAAATACTTTCTGTAACCTTCAGCACCAATGATAGCCTCGATATTGTTTAAATCTAATGGAGGCGCAGCAACGGCTCTTAATTGATGGTTGAATTCCCACCAATTGAAATTTCTGTTCACAAAGTTCCCGGTATAACCGAATGAGATCTTTCTTTCCAGACCTGATTCGTTATCTAGGTTATAGTTGAGGATCGCTTTTCCTATATAGCCGGTTTCATCCATGTCCCCAAAGTATCTTTCATTCTCTCCAGCACTGTTTCTGGAAAGGTTAGTACCTGTGGCTTCCTTGGTTACCGCTCTGTTAATTCTACGATCTGGCTCATTGCCGATCACATTATTCATGGCCAAACCTAAGTCTGCAGACCATTTTTCATTCAAGAATAGTTTGGACAATAATTGATTGACAAAAACATGGTTATCATTCACCTGTTGTCTTCTCATGTCAACTACGTCAGTCTTGGCATCTCCCACATTCTCTTCAAATCCATGGAAATCACTTAAGTCCTGTCTTTGGTCATGGATATACAGGGAGTTAAAGCTCACATTGCTATTTCCCCAAGTGTACCTTAGGTTCAACATACCGGTTTGGGAAACGGTATATTCATTTCTCACGAAATCTTGGTTCAAGATCAAACGACCTTGGTCATCAGACTGCTGGATCTTTCCATTTGCATAACGGTATTTGGAATCCATACTGGCTGTGAAGAAAATGCTCAATGGATTGTTTCCAATCAATACCCTTTTATTTCCCAACAATTTGAAGTTTGAATTGAAAAGGGATCCTTGAGTATTAGGATTCCAGCTATTACCAAAATTATAGGTATCAAAACTGGTCATTTTTGGTTTTGAACCGCCAGGAAGGCTTCCAAACCAATTTGTTCCGTCAATTCTCCTGAAATTATCTGCACCAACCGTTTGCGAGTTAACTCCTCCGCCAACATTGATTTCAAAACTGTTTCCGGTAGCTTCCTTTGTAAAGATATCAACGTTTGCACCAGTCACATCTCCAGCAATATTCGAGTTGAAAGTCTTGTTTACATTAATGCTTTGGATCACATCTGAACTGAAGAAATCTAAAGAGATATTTTTATTCAATGGATCTTCCGAAGGTAATGGCAATCCGTTTAGGGAAGAAGAGTTGTAACGGTCGCCCAACCCGCGTACAAATACGTTCTTTACACCTTCTTGTCTCGATACACCCGCCATTTTAGTCAATGCTGCTCTTGCATCGCTAACCCCTTTTCTAGATAGCTCCTGTGCACCGATGGATTCTACCATCAGGTTGGATTTCTTTCTTTCTTCCAATAAGGCTAATTCTGTAAATTTTTCACGGCGTCTGGTCACCACCACTTCTTCGATCACCGCATCTGCATTTTTCAGCGCAAAGGACACAAACTCAGTGTCGCTAGACTGTAGCGTAAAGTTCATTTCTTGGGCGTCGTACCCCATTAGAGTCGCACGAATCAGATATTCTGCGGATTTATCGCTAGGTAAGGGGATAAAGAATTCACCTTTGTCATTCGTTGTTGTGCCCAACTGGGAGTTCGCAATTGTTACTGTAACACCTGCCAAAGGTTGGTAGGACTCCACGTCCACAACCGTCCCTTTTACTCCAAATGGTGCTTGCTGGGCATAGCTCATCATCACGCCGAAGCAAACAACCAACAATAAAAATACTCGTTTAATACAATTCATACAATGTTAATATTATGTTGCAAAAGTATAATCGCATTGTTACGTGAATATTAATACTCTATTATGTTAATATTAGTCTCTAGTTAATTAATTGTTAAGACACCTATCGGTCAAATTGTTACCCTTTAGATTGGGTTTAGCCAACAATTAGTGTTATTTTGCAACAAAGTTTTATTATGAGCGATTTTGTATTAAAAACCTCCAATTTATCTTATCAATACCCTAAAGGTCCCACACTTTCTTTCCAAGATCTGCTGCTGGCCGATCAGCAACACACCTTGGTCTTAGGGGACTCAGGATCCGGAAAATCAACGCTATTGAACCTCATTGCAGGTTTTTCTTCTCCAACTACGGGAGAGGTCATCATCAATGGCCAAAATCTCTATCAGCTTTCAGGAAGTGATCTGGATAAATTCAGGGCACAGAACCTGGGATTTATTTTTCAGGAAGCTCATCTGCTCAAAAATCTCTCTGTAACAGAAAATATCAAACTGGCCCAAAGCCTTGCCGGACTTGCCGTGGATGAACAGGCCATTAAATCGCTATTGGAAAAACTGCAACTTGGCGGTTTTGGAAACAGGAGACCCAATGAGCTGAGCCGCGGTCAGGTACAGCGTGTCGCGATCGCCAGGGCTTTGATCAACAAGCCTTCGCTGCTGATCGCTGACGAACCTACAGCAGCCCTAGATGACAAGAACACCTTTCTGGTGGTGGAACTCATCAAGGGACTGGCCAAAGAACAAGGAAGCACCCTTTTGATCTCTACCCATGACAAAAGGTTAAAAGATGAATTTACTAACAACTATATACTAGCTGCGCAATAAGATGAATACATTACAATTAGTCTGGAAAAACATATCACAACAATGGGGCTCCACGCTGTTAAGTATCATCCTAACCGCATTCGGAGTAGCTATCTTGGTGAGTATCTATATTACCAGTGACACTTTTGAAAAACAACTGGACAGCAATAGCAAACAGGTTGACCTCGTTGTTGGTGCCAAAGGGAGCCCGTTACAATTGATCCTGAGCGCCCTGTACCATGTGGACAACCCTACTGGGAATATTAAACTGGCAGAAGCTGAAAAGCTGATGGATAACCCATTCATTGAAAAAGCTGTACCCATTTCATTGGGAGATAACTTCAAAGGCCACCGTATCGTTGGTACTGACACCAGCTTCATGGGCTTATACGAACTTCAATTGGCCGATGGTCAATTATGGAACAAAAGTTATGAGGTAGTCATAGGCAGCGAAACCGCCCGTAAAAACAAATTGAAATTAGGGGATAAGGTACACGGCGCACATGGTCTTGCCGAAAATGCCCATGTACACGAAGAACACCCCTTTACAGTTGTCGGAATCCTGAAACCGTCGGGTTCTATCGTAGACAACCTGCTATTGACCAATTTAGAAAGTGTCTGGGATATCCATGGCATCGGTCACGAAGACCATGACCATGAGCACGATCATGCTGCTGAAGCCCACGATCATGACCATGCAGACCATGACCATGACGATCACGGGCATGAACATACAGCTACAGAGCCACATCAACATGATGAACATGCACACGACCATGCAGATCACGAACATGAAGAGGTCGTAGCGGAAAAACCTAGCCCCCTTGCTCAAGCAACTACGGATAGCCTAGTGACAGAACGCCCTAGGTCGGATGTATTCGTAAAGAGCATCGCTGATGATATCGTTCAGGACAAAGGATTGGAGATAACGGCCCTATTGGTCAAATTCAGCTCACCTGCTGCCATTGGTGTGGTCCCTAAGTTGGTCAACCAATCCACAAGCATGCAGGCAGCATCCCCAGCATTGGAAACAGCAAGATTGTTTTCTCTAATGGGTGTAGGCATCGATTCCCTTGAAATCTTGGCCTATGTCATCATGATCATCGCTGGACTGAGCGTATTTATCAGTCTTTATAATGCGCTTAAAGACAGAAAATATGACCTTGCCATCATGAGAACCTTAGGGGCAAGTAAGATTAAACTATTCACCATGTTGATTGTCGAAGGATTGGTAATAACATTCATTGGTGGTATTGTCGGATTGTTCATTGGTCATATCGGCCTGTACCTGATCAGTACCCAGACCAGTCAGAGTGCAGACTTTATCCAGGCATTCCAGATATATAGTAAAGAATGGTTAATTTTGCTTACGGCTTGTTTAATTGGGGTGATCGCATCCCTTATCCCAGCAGTAAAAGCATACAACACAACAATTTCTACCATTTTAGGTAATAAGTAATGATGAGAAAGTTAATATTTACAGTATTCGTATTGATGATGACAGTGAGCTTTTCTAAAGCTCAAATCGGAAACTATAGCAATGAAACGCAAGTTCCAGATCATACTCCTATGATGAACGGTACTTGGGAAGCCATTGACAAGATGATGTACAAGGTGTCTACCGTGGGTAACAAAAAAGTGTATACCCCGACCTACCCACCTGCATTGAAGAAATTAGAGAACACCGTGGTTGATCTTCCAGGTTACATGGTACCCTTAGTGAGTGGCCGAAACCACAGCACCTATATGCTTTCGGTATTGCCGATCACCCAGTGTCAGTTCTGTGGTACCAATGGTATTCCCCCAATGGTGGAGATCTTTATGAAAAAAGGTACGGTGAAGTTTACGGATGAGCCGATCAAGATCAAAGGAAAGATGAAGTTCAATCCTGAACCCTTGAAAGGTAATGCGGAAATTCAGATCGTGGATGCTGAACTCGTGAACTAACGGTTCAGTAAAGCAATTTCTGTACAAGCATACAAAGCAGCCGTTTCTGTGCGAAGTCTGGCCTCCCCAAGAGATACCGGAATAAATCCTGCAGAAATGGCTTTTTCTATTTCAGCGGGTGAGAAATCCCCCTCAGGGCCGATCAAGACCAAATACCGTTGACCCTTTTCAAATTCCTGATTTAAGTATTTCTTTTCAGCGTCTTCCTCACAATGGGCAATAGCCTTGTTCAGGTCTTTTTCTGATTCAATCTTGCTCAGGAAGGCATCAAAACCTATAGCTTCATTTAGAAGGGGCATATAAGCCTTTAGGGACTGTTTCATCGCCGAGACGATGACTTTGTTCAGACGCTCGGTTTTGACCTCCTTACGCTCGGAATGCTCGCTGATGATGGGCGTAATTTCCTGGATTCCGATCTCGGTCGCCTTTTCCAAGAACCATTCGATACGATCGATGTTCTTGGTCGGTGCCACTGCAATATGTAAATGGTAATCCGGTTTTTGGAATTCAGGAGTATAATTTTGGATGCGCAGCTGCGTCCTTTTGGGATGTGCATCCGCTATCTCAGCTACATAGAAACCACCTACCCCATCAATCAACTGAACCTGGTCGCCCACGTTCAATCGCAATACACGCACGGCATGCTTGCTTTCTTCCTCAGAAAGTTGAAATAAGCTTTGATCGGGCTTTAAATCCGCTGTATAGAATAAATGCACAATATTATGGATTATTCTTCGTCCTCATCGTTTGGAGTTTCGACAAGGTCCAATTTTACAAATTCAATGTTTTGTTGCGTCTTCTTGATGATGGTAAAACGGTAACCCAATTGTTCCGTACTATCGCCAACATCTGGGATCTTTTCAAAGAGATGTGAAACCAAACCAGCTATCGTATCATAATCTGAACTTTCAGGCAGTTCCAATGGCAAATATCCATTGGCATCATGTACACTGGCACCAGCATCCACCATAAATTCCGTTTCCGAAATCTGCTCAACTACTGGAGTTTCCTCATCATACTCATCCTGGATCTCCCCTACCAATTCTTCCACGATATCTTCCAGCGTTACCATACCAGCCGTTCCTCCAAATTCATCTAGGACAAAAGCAATCTGGATCCGCTTCAATTGGAACTCCGTCATCAGGTCGTTGATCTTTTTGGTTTCAGGAATAAAATATGGCTTACGCATGATGTTCTTCAATACCACATCCTTACCCTTAACAATAAGTGGTAAGATATCTTTGGTATGGACAACACCAATGATCTGGTCAATATTGTCATCATAGATCGGAATACGGGAATAGCCCTCTTCCGTTACGGTATTGATGAACTCCTCTGCCGTATCATCCTTGTCTACTGCTACGATCTTGGTTCGGGGCACCATAATGTTCTTGACGATGCGCTCATTGAAATCGAAGACATTCTTGATCAATTCATGTTCTGCATTGTTCAAGGCACCACTCTCCTTTCCTTTCTCCAATAGATATTGAAGTTCTTCGGATGAATGGCTGGCTTCATGGGCACTCACCTGGATACCGATCAATTTCAACAAGAAATTGGCGAAACCATTCAACAACCAAATGATAGGACGGAAGACGTAATAAAAGAATTGAAGCGGCACTGCCACTTTCATGGTCGTTGCTACAGGTTTTTGGATCGCAATGGACTTAGGTGCCAACTCTCCAAAAACAATATGTAAAAAAGTAATGATACTGAACGCAAGGACATGGCCTAGGTTCGTCGCTAATTTACCGGTAAGTTCAACGTTGAAAAATCCGAAGATCTGGTGTACGATTTGCGTCATTACGGCCTCACCCACCCAACCTAAGGCTAGGGAAGCCAAGGTAATACCCAATTGGGTAGCCGCAAGGTAACCGTCCAAATGATCGGTAATGCTCTTGGCCATCTTGGCAACTTTACTGCCCGATTTGGCCTGGAGCTCTATCTGAGAGGCTCGAACCTTCACAATAGCGAATTCAGCTGCAACGAAAAAACCATTTGCCAGCACTAAAAAGATAGTCCAAAAAATATCAATTGCCATGATTTAGGTTTTTATTAGCGAATTCTTTCTTGTACAATTCTAAACTCTCTAATATAACATTTTGAGCGATAGCTCTTCCACTTATTTTGTTAATAATAACTTTTTTTCCTTCTAGGTTTTTATACTCCAGAAAAAACTGCACGATTTCTTTCATAGTGTGCGGCGGAAGCTCCGAGATATCATTGATATAGTTATAGGCCATATCGTTTTTCGCTACGGCGATAACCTTATCATCCTGATCTCCAGAGTCCGTCATGCTCATCACACCGATTACTTTTGCATCCACGAGGGATGCAGGAACAAGATCCACTGAACATAACACAAGTATATCCAGTGGATCTTTGTCGCCACAGTAACTTTGTGGAATAAATCCATAGTTGCTCGGGTATACCATTGAAGAATGCAATACCCTATCCAACTTGATCATTCCAGAAGCTTTATCAATTTCATATTTGCCACGGCTGCCTTTGGGGATTTCAATTACTGCTGTAACAGTATTTGGGACATCCTTCCCAGGGGAAACCTGATGCCATGGGTGCTGCTCCTGTCCTAGCCCAACAAGGCTTGAAAACAACAAGAACAGCGACAATAAAATTGAGAGGTCCATGAAAATGGTTACTTAGTCCTAATTTCTTTATTGTAAAGTTCGATACTTTCCATGATGATGTTCTGTGCATAGGCACGACCATAAAGATTCTCGATGGTCACATTCTTGCCCTCAAGGGTTTTATAATCTTGGAAGAAACGAACGATTTCCTTCATCGTGTGAGGAGGAAGTTCAGATAGGTCGTTAATGTAGTTTACCGACATATCGTGTTTCGCAACGGCAATGATTTTGTCGTCTTGTTCACCATTGTCGATCATGTGCATCACACCTACAACTTTCGCTTCGATCATACACATCGGGTAAACATCAACTGAGCATAAAACTAAAATATCCAAAGGATCCTTATCATCGCAATATGTCTGCGGAATGAATCCGTAGTTAGCCGGATACATCACAGAAGAAAACAATACACGGTCTAATTTGATCAAACCACTGTCTTTGTCGATTTCATATTTCGCTTTAGAACCTTTAGGAATTTCGATAATGGCATTTACGGAGTTAGGCAAGTCCTCACCAGGAGACACTTGATGCCAAGGATGTTGTGTACTCATTAAATAATTACTGTTTGTTTATTTCGTTTTTCGTTTTTCTATTCTTAAGCCACTTTTTCAGGAGTGCAATCGCGATAGGTAGGAATGCGATGACGATCAAGGCTACGATGATATATTCAACATAGTCGATGATCCATGGGAATTCTATACCTAAATAATAGCCTGTCAGGGTCAATAAAGACACCCACAACAGCGCTCCCAGCACATTGAACAGCACGAACTTCCTGAAGTTCAGCTGTACTACACCTGCAAAGATGGGTGCAAATGTACGAATAATAGGTACAAATCGTCCAATTATTAATGCTGTTCCACCATATTTCTGGAAAAACTCCTCGGCCATGATCACATATTTCCGTTTGAAAAGTATGGAATCTTTCCGTTTAAAGAGCATGGGACCCGTTCGATGCCCAAACCAATAGCCCGCAAAATTACCGAGTATCCCGGCCGATAAAATCCCGAAATACAATGTAACAATGTCCACATCGATTTTATCCAGCGCACAAAACAGCCCCGCTAAAAACAACAAATAATCCCCTGGGAGAAAAAATCCAAAGAAGAGACCGGTTTCGGCAAAAACTATAAGACAAACGATGTAGAAACCACCGTGACTTAAAAGATATTCAGCATCTAGCAATTGTTGAAAAGACAACAAGTATTCTTGCATAGTAAATTATATTTCCCGCTATCGGATTAAGCTGGGTTTGTTATCGTTGAAATTGCATCCCGAATCTGGTCAGCAATCGTGTTCATGGTGTCTTCCGAAAGCTTCAGCTTTGGTTTTTCAAAGTTCATATCATGCACATGGTTCAATGGAATCAAATGAATATGCGCATGTGCTACTTCTAGACCAACTACCGCTACACCAACTTTTTGACATGGAAATGCCTGCTTGATGCCTTGGGCAACAATCTTGGCAAAAACCCACATCCCCATATATTCCTCATCGTTGATGTCAAAGATATAGTCTGTTTCTTTCTTCGGGATGACTAAAACATGTCCTTCAGTTAGTGGATTTACATCTAAAAAAGCTAAGTAATCATTGCTCTCAGCAACTTTATAAGCAGGAATCTCTCCTGCAACGATTTTAGCGAATATGGTTGACATAAACTATAGTTCAATTTCGTGAGTAACAAAGATAATAATTTTGTGCACATATGAACAGACATTCAGCCCCCTAGAAGCATAAGATTTAACTTCAATGTGACATTTATTGATTTCTTAACAATAAAATAATGACAAATAGGATTTATTACCGGTTTCATCACCCTAAATTACCCCTGTTTGTCGAAGTCATTATTCTATCAAAATCCCCAGCCAATTTTTCTGCATAGTAAGTTTAATGGCTACATCAGCTTACCCTCATTCGAGACATATATTGAAAATTCCGAATATGCCTCGAATAAGAGTAAAGCCATTCTCGAAGCAACTGCCAAAACTCAAATGGATAATAATCTGAATTAAAGGTTAGAAAAAACGCTACGTGGAACCTTGGAGCAAAAAAAAGCCCCGAAATATCGGGGCTGTAAATTGTAAGAAAAGTGCGGTTATGGCATCACCGCACATAACCTCTATTTCATTATCTTGAAATCTCCAGAACTTCTAGTTCAAGTTGTCCTGCTGGAACTTCTACCGTTGCGATATCGCCAACCTGCAGTCCTAATAGACCCTGCGCAATCGGTGATTTAACGGATATCTTTCCTGCCTTCAGATCAGCTTCTGTTTCAGAAACCAATTGGTAAGACATGACTGCTCCATTTTTCTTATTCTTTATCTTTACGTAAGACAGTGCCAATACCTTTGAGGTATCTAGACTCGACTCATCGATAATCCTTGCTGATGCCAAAACTTCTTCTAGTTTCGCAATCTTAGCTTCATGAAGTCCTTGAGCTTCTTTCGCGGCATCGTATTCTGCATTCTCGGAAAGGTCTCCTTTATCTCTTGCTTCAGCAATCGCTTTAGCGATGTTGGAACGACCTTCTGTTTTTAGATATTGAAGCTCTTCTCTAAGCTTAGTTAATCCTTCTTCTGTGTAATAAGTTACTTCTGCCATAATATGTACCTTTTACCCTCTTTTTATAGTTTTCTAATATTTTAATAAACAAAAAAAAGACAAGACCACACTATCCGCTAATAGGACAACATGGTCTTGCTCTTCTGACGAAGTTATATAATTAAATTTAATAAAACAAATATCTAACTTACATCATCAGTTTCTTCATTGATGAATCTATAGCCCAATCCTCGAACGGTTTGCAAGTAATGAGGCTTGTCAGGATTGGTTTCGATTTTCTTTCTTAAGCGAACAACGTGCATGTCCAAAGTACGGGTATTCACGTTGGAACTATAGCCCCATACCACCTCCATCAATTCTTCGCGGGTGATGTCTCTACCTTTGTTCTGTAAGAAGTGCAAGAGGATTCGGTTTTCAAGGATTGTAAGTTCGATTTTCTTGCCATCCCTGATCAGTGAATGTACATTGGGGTGATGTTCGGTATCACCGAAATGGTAAACCTCGTTCTGGGTTTTAGGCACAAAAAAGCGTACTTTATTCTCGATCATGGCCACTAAAACATCCATATTGAATGGTTTGGTGATATAATCGGTCACGCCGTAGCTATATGCATCAATTTTATCGATATCTTGGGATTTGGCAGTCATCATAATAATGATGTTCTCAAATCCAGACTTTCTTACGGACTCACATACATCTATCCCTTCTTTACCTGGCAGCATCCAATCCAATAGAACGATATCTGGCTTTTGGTCTAAGATGATTTTCTCAGCTTCCAAGCCATCACTGCATTGAATTACTTGAAAATTTTCGGTCTGTAGACGGTGACTAACCAAGAACCTTAAGTTATCATCATCCTCTACAACGGCAATAGTTATATCTTTATTCATAGTATTCTAAACATTATTTAGGAAAAGTCAAAGTAAAGGTCGTTCCCTCTCCTTCCACACTACTGACTTTGATCTCTCCACCCATAAATTCGGTAATCTCTTTACAAAATGCCAATCCAAGCCCAACACTCCCACCTTGATTGAACTGATTCTTTACTCTATAAAATTTCTTGAATATGTTTTTAAGTTCATTTCTGTTTATCCCAATTCCTTTATCACTAAACTTCATGATAAAGTGCTTTTTAGATTGTTGTACACTAATATCAATAAATTTTCTTGAAACTTCTGAATATTTGTACGCATTATCAATTAAATTCTGGAACACGGAATTCAATAAAACCGGATCTGTATGCATTTTGCTGTCCACATCGATGTGATAGCTCAGGTTCAGATCAGGATATTTAATCCGTGTACCCGCAAATACTTCCTCGCAAAAACTGTTCAAATCAATGTATTCTCCTTTAAATTTTAATGATTTATTTTCTATCTGCGTGAAAGACAGCAACTTATTCATCAAATTATTTAACTTATCAGCTTCCTGATCTAGGATCTTTCCGTACATCGCGCGCTCTTGATCACTTATCTTCTCAGCACTCCGGATATTGTTACCCGCTATCTTGATCACACTGACCGGCGTTTTAAACTCATGGGTCAGGTTATTGATAAAATCATACTGCAATTGGAACAACCTACTATTAATGGAGATATTCCTATAAATCAAATAAATAATCAATAACAAAATTAAATATAATAGGGAAACGCCCAACACTACAGGAAAAAATCTTCTATTGATCTCTCCTCTCAAAAAATGTTCTGAGGAATCAAATTGCAGTTTATAGTCGGATAATGCACCTGGCAACGGCATATCTGTGGAAAGAAAGGCTTTTTCTTCCATCACATTAGGGTCAGCTATGGCCTTGATCCGAATGGTTTCATACAACCTCTTTTGGTTATTGACTATTTTTATCTTCTGAGGATTAACCTTATAGACGAATAAATCTTGGTCAAACGCTACAGGCGCCGTCATTGCCGTCGTATCATCCATCATGGACTTATAGGCGCGAAGGGTATTGACCCGTGGGATGTTCAGATAGGTTATTTTTCCCGGAACCGTATTATAGAAGATCCGATAGATATCATTTTCGCTCAAGGAAGTAGAATCATCCAGGACATCCAAGAAGTTCACCATTTTAATGGCCATGCTGTTGAAGTCATCGGCATTAGGTCTGTTATCTACCGAAGAAAGGCTGGCCTTGATCAATTTATTTTCCTTGTCCAATTTATAGGAAAAGATCGATCGGGGATAAATCAGGAGGTTTTGAAAGCGTACACCGCGAACGGTGGGGTTCTGATTGGTGAACAGTACGTCATAAAACACCAATTCGTCAACGAATGGATTCTTTCGCAAGACCTTTTCAGAATAATTGCTGGCATGTGTGGAATCGAGGTACCCCTGATAATTGGATACTTCGGAAATATCGTTATTGAAAAAGCTATTAAAGGGTTTTAGGGTCGCATCAAAGACATCGACCTTTCTGTTATAAAACTCAGATTCTACAAAGTTGGACATCATTGTCCTGGCCAAGAAAACTGAGATGATATACAGGACTGTCAAAAAAGCCAAAAAGGCGATCAACAACCCAATGTTTTTCCGGTATTTACTTGCTCTTTTCACCATGTGTGATTACTTCAGGTACACTGCAAGAAACTTCTCTATCTCCTGATAATATTCTACGATATTCTCTTCGTTCCTAAATCTTTTGCCTTCTTCTTTCTTAAAGATATAACGCACTGGAACTTCATTGCCCTTCAATTTACCAACAAATTGATTAGCATCGGTTACCGAACTGTATTTATCTTTTCCACCTTGGAAAAATAGGATAGGGATTCGAACCTTATCAGCATGGAAAATTGGGGAAATCGCTTGAAACAATTCTGGTTCAGTCTCTGGATTTCCAATGATTCTATAGAATAACTGTACGTAATGTTTTAGGTGAGGGGGAATTTCCCTGAAATAAGTGAATAGGTTGCTATATCCCGATGAGGATATGGCACATTTATAAAGGGAAGGATTAAATGCAGCAGCATACAGGGCAGAATAACCGCCGAAACCGGTGCCCATAATGGCAATCTTATCCTTATCGGCTATCCCCTGATGGATCAACCAAGCGACACCATCCGTAATATCAGATTGGATCTTACCGCCCCATTCCTTGAAACCTGAGGTCCAAAAGTCCTTACCATAGCCCACTGAACCACGATAGTTCACCTGGAACACGGTGTAGCCACGATTGGCAAGGAACTGAACTTCCGGATCAAACCCCCATTCTGATCTTCTGTTAGGACCATCATGGACCAATACCACAACAGGGCTGTTCTTTCTTTTATTTTTAGGATACGTAATATAGGCATGTATATTCTTATTGTCCCGAGACAGGAATTCCACTTCCTCCATCGGATTGAACTCCAAATCCTTGAGTTTAGGATTCTCTTCGTTCAACAGTTGGATATCATCCTTTTTCTGATTGTAATAATAGGTTTCTCCAGGATGGATATCGCTATACACACGTACGACAAATCCAGTTAAGCTGCTGTCGCTATCCAAGAAACCGATTTCGGAACCTTTGAATTTCTTTTTCAGCTTTTTATAGACCTGCTCATATTTTTCGTTGAAGATGTTCTTTTTGAACTTATCGATGAAGGAAGTCGCATACAGCATTTCCTGTAGGTTGGCAGAATAGCCCTCTACGCCAAGGTCACCAAGTTTGTTCTCATAGATATTTCGGATTTCTTTGCCATTTTCGGCATCAAACTCCACCAAAGCCATCTTATCTCGGTTCTGATTAGAAAGCGCATAGACATTTTTATCGGAATCCTTTACAAAGCCAAGGGGTACAAAAATGGTTTCGAAATCATTCTTCATGACCTCTTTGAAAGGCTGTCCTTCATGCTTTCGGTACAATAATGACTCCTGTACACTATCACTGGTCAATGCCATCCTTACCACTCCATCAGGAGCTCCGATCCAGCTCACCACATTTCCTGGGTTATGCTGCACCAATTGGGGCTTTCTACCGTCTAGGTAAATCCTATACAGGTCAAACAGCGAGGAATCACGTAAGTTCATCCCAGCCATTAGGCTATTGTCTTTCTCAACAATGGGATAGACCCAGCGCAATCTTGATTTTTCAGGTGAAAATAGAGCTTTTCTTTTTTCGGTCTTCACATCAATCTGGAACATCCTCAAACTATCCGTTGGAGATTGCGTATTGGAAAAGACAATGCGTTTGTTGTCAAGCCAGAAAAAGCTTTGGACATTCAGGTTGACCTGATAAGTAAGTTGTTTGGAAGAATCGGGTTCTTCGAGGTCGAGAATGAAGATATTTTTGCAATGGTCATGCACCCCCAGATAAGCTACCTTGCTTCCATCGGGAGACAGTTTAAAAGAGGTCCTTTCTGGCTTAACGAAAAAGTCCTCTATTGGCACATGTAACTGACCGCCCTGCTCTTGCTTACATGAAACCAAAACCATCATCATAAGTAGAACAGAGAACAAGTAATTTAAATTCATTCTATTTTTTTAGCCTCTAATCAAATATTATAAAAAAATACCGTAAAGTTCCTTTTGCAACCTTAATTTTACAGCTTCAATCAAGCTATAGATATCTATGTTTTTATACAACGTTTCGATCATCATTGAAGATTCCATTCATCAGGAAGTCATTACTTGGACCAAAGGTCTATTGAATGAGCATCCTGGATTTGCCATTAAACTACTCAAAATGCTCCATTCTCCACACGAAGGGCAAACCTATTGCCTTCAGGTGGTATTAAACAATGAAGAAGATATTGAGAGAATTAGAGAGCAGGTTATTCAGAGGCTTCAGGAATATATTAGCACGCATCATGTAGAAAAGGCTTTTCTGTTTGATAGTATCATGCAATACATCCCCCATAATTAGCCCTTTAGGTTTGCACTATTTTTTGGGTCCCCGTATAATTTGGGGTCGAAGGATACCTTCGGCGAAAGATAGTGCAATAAAACCAAACGTGAATAACGATAATTGAAAGGTGCGAAAATAACGATCGCACTGAAAAGGACAATGATATAGGTCCAAGGAGACTCACTGCCCGTTAAGTAAGCCGTAATTAAGGCTAACATTAACACCTCGCCTACGGAAAAAGCATAGCTAACATACATGGCAGCATAGAAATAGCCGGGTTCTATCTCGAATTTAAATCCACAGTGCGGACAAAACTCGTGCATTTTTTGTTTAGATAGACCATAGGCTGATCCACTATACATGTTTCCCGTTCTACACTTCGGGCACTTACTTTGGCAAACAGCTTGAAATTTAGAGATCATTCCTTATTCTTCCACCTGTTTAACCATATTCAATGAATTGGCTGAGCCGGTATTCCTGAATTTCTTATACCAAAGGAACCCTACACCAGCAGCAATCATAAATGGCATTGCTAATAAAAACAAAATCCCATCATTTAGGCCCTTACCTTGGGTATTACCTTCCTGTGTGCTGTTTTCAGCATTCAATGTACACATAGCACATTGTGCTGAACCTGCAGTAGGAACAGCCAACAGTGTAATACTTAGCAAACTAGCAATTAGACCTATTCTGAACTTTTGCATGAAACTCATATTGCAAAGTTAACGTTATTATCCCAATTTTCTTATATGTTTCCCTTAATCAGGACATTAAATTTCTCCCAGAAGCCATCTTCCGGCAAAGGAGCCTTAATGATCATTTGCTCATCTTTGATGGGATGTACGAAACTCAAGGACCTGGAATGCAAACAAATGGTCCTTCTATGGCTACCACGTTGATATCCATATTTATTGTCTCCTACGATGGGACAGCCCATATATGCGAGTTGGCTTCGGATCTGATGGGTACGGCCCGTCAATGGGTTGACTTTTAGCAAATAATAACCATCTAGGGTACCTACGACCTCATAATTAAGCTCGGCATAACTTCCATTCTTAACCTCGCGGTCATAAGCTTTGGTGACCATCTTTTTTCGATCACGCAGCAACCAATTTTTCAGGGTCCCTTTTGGATGTGGCGGCTTTTCACGAACCAAAGCAAGGTAGGTTTTTTCCACCTTGCGATCATGGAAAAGACGGTTCATGCGATCTAATCCTTTACTGGTTTTCGCAAAAAGGATCATTCCACTCACTGGCCTATCCAAACGATGGATAACCCCTAGAAAAGCTTCGTTTGGTTTATTGTATTTCTTAGCCAAAAACTGCTTGACCATATCCTCCATGGAAGTATCTCCAGATACATCTACCTGAACGATATCACCTCCACGTTTATTGATGGCGATAAAATGATTGTCCTCGAAAAGAACATCTTTCTCTGTAATTCCCATATCCATTATCAAATATAAAAAGCGTCTTTAGCAGACGCTTTTCTATACTTTTTTGACGATCAAATTCTTTAATTATTTAATTGAATCCTGAGCTGCCTCTGCTTCTTCCTTCGCTTTTTTCTTAAAGAAACCTCTTAACAGGAAGTTGCTCTGCAATGCTTCCATGTTTTCATCCAATTTCTCTGTGCTCAAATTAAGGTTTCTAAGGATCTGTTTGATTTCATTAGCTGCTTCAGGGTCATTGGTCAACACACCAATGGCGTTATCCTTGTCATTTAAGCGTTCTGAGGTTTTATTTAAGTTTGCCATCAAAGCAGTCGCTGTTTGGGTCACCCCTTGCAATTGTGCTGCTGATTCTCTCAGACTTGCAAACACTGCTGTATCCGTAGATAGCTCATGGATCAGGCCTTGGTTGCTGTTTAGCTTTTTGGTCAATTCCACCAAATTATTGACAGCATGATTGGCCTGCGACATGGTACCATTCAATGAAGTAACAGATTGCCTTAAATTATTGGCAATTGTTTCATCGGTCATCATGGCGCCCACCGCACCTTTTCCTTCGAGCATATTCTTGGAAAGCGCAGCAAAGTTTTTAGTGATCTCCACCAGGTTTTCATTGTTGACCTGCAGGGTTGCCAACATGGCATCCATACCTCCAGAAACACCGGACTTGATTTCATCACCATTCTCAATCTGAGGAAAAGTTTCTGTACCGCCCACAAGACTGATAATAGCATTACCGATCAAACCATCGGAACTCAATGTAGCGATGACGTCTTTACGGATAAATTTGCTGGATTTCTCTTCAACGTTCATGACCACACGAACATTCTCCACACTTTCAAAGCTAATTTCTTTGATAATCCCTACCTTAACACCTGAAAACCAAACGTTATTTCCAACTTTCAAGCCTTTAACATCTTTAAAGTAAGTCGTCACGGTCAGGTTTTTAGAGAATTTGTTCTGTTGTGTTCCAATGACCAAAATCCCTGCAACCAAAATGATTAATCCGATGAAGGTAAACAATCCTACTATTATTGATCGTTTTCTCTCTGATGTTGCCATATATCTTGCTATACTATAAAATTATAATCATAAAAAGGTTTCACTCTCTCATCATCCGTATCAAAGATTTCAGAGAATTTACCTACTCGTTCAAATTTGCCATCCAAAAGCATGGCTACCCTATCGCCTACCATTTTTGCACAAGCCAAATCGTGTGTAATGATAATGGAAGAGGTTTTATATCGTTCTTGGACCTCATTGATCAAGGTATTGATATCCAAACAGGTCAAGGGGTCCAATCCGGCTGTTGGCTCATCATACATCATGATATCAGGTCTTAAGATCAGGGTGCGAGCGATACCGATACGTTTTCTCTGACCTCCGGAAAGCTCTGATGGCATTTGATTGATCGTCCTTAAAAGGCCTACTCCATCTAATACATCTTCGACTTCACGGTCAATTTCTGCTCTAGTTAGGTTTCTTTTATTTCTAACCAAGGGAAACTCTAGATTTTCACGCACGGTCATACTATCATAGAGCGCACTGTTTTGGAAGGAGAACCCAATTTTCAAACGCAGATCTCTCAATTCCTTCTCGTTCAATTGGTTTACCACTTCGCCCAACACGGTAATATCACCTTTATCTGGCTTTAATAAACCGGAAATCAGTTTAATCAAAACTGATTTACCAGTACCAGACCTCCCTAGCACCACCAAGTTCTCGCCATTATAGAGTTGCAGGTCAACGTTTCTCAAGACATGTAAATCCCCAAAGGACTTACTTACCCCTTGCACATTGATCACTACATCGTCGTAATTAATATTTACTGGCTTTTTCTGTTCCATAATCCATTATCCCATTAAAGCTAGAACTTGAACGATCAAGAGTTCCTCGATGAACACTATAAACATGGATGCCACAACGGCACTGTTTGCTGCTTTACCCACACCCTCGGTACCTTTTGAAGAATAATAACCTACATAGGTACTAACAAAACCAATGGTAAAACCGAAAACAATGGCGCGGAATACCATGGCGAAAATATCTTTAGGAGCGATAGCTTCAAATACCTGGGTAATAAAGCTTAGAATACTCAACTGATCTTTGGAAATAATACTCAAATAACCACCTGCTAATCCAATTCCGGCAACATAAAAACAGAGGACAGGAATCATAAAAGTTGTGGCCAATATTCGACTCACAATCAGGAACTTGAACGGATTGGTACCTGATACCTCCATGGCATCGATCTGCTCGGTAACATTCATGGAGCTTAATTCTGCACCTATCTGCGACCCTACCTTACCGGATGCAATAAGCGCAGTAACCAATGGGGCCAAGGCCCTTACGATAGCGATGGAAATTAAGGCTGGCAACCATGAGGCGGCACCAAATTCCTCCAGGGAAGGTCGAGATTGTTTTGTAAAAACAAATCCTACAATAAAACCCGTTAAACTTATTAATGGAAATGATTTCCACCCAATTTCATAACATTGTCTAATGATCTCTTTAAACTCGTAAGGTGGACTTACCACTTCGCGAAAAAAACGCATCAGGAAGCGGTGAATCTTCGCAAACTCTAGTAATAAGGACTCAATTTTTTTAGCCATTAACTATGTGATTAACGTGTTTTTCCAATTGCTAATTCGGAAATATTTTGTGGCAAATGTACAAAATTTCTTAATATCCATTCGGAAAGTCTATCCAATATTAGCAGAAACATCAGTAAGAGCAAAAAAGTTTGACAAAATAATTATACAATTAAACCTTTTCTTAAAAGTGGCGGTCATACCTACAAATTATCACATCTGTCCTAAATAAATTTTTGAGCGTATAAAATTTACCTTCTTCTATTAATTAGGAAAGCTTTTGTTAAAAAATCAAATTATATCCT
>NZ_JBSHMI010000009.1:0-243452 GCF_053645235.1 Sphingobacterium sp. NPDC055346 | reverse complement strand
ATCCTGGTTCAAAAACCCCAATCCCCCTAATCCCATTGCTTCCCAAAATCCCAAGGCCATCTTAATTACTTGGATATTTTATGATTCGAAAGCCAAGGAAATATTCATAGTAATTCAAGAAATATAATTCCCTCAATGTACTGTTCACCCTTTCCTTTTGATTTCGGTATGAACCTCCTCTGATTGTTGTAGTTAACGTAGCATTTTGGGCTGGATCAACAACAGCGTTTATACTATAAGCCCTTGCTTCGTCTAAGCAATACTCTATTACATTTCCATAAATATCATAGATTCCCCAAGGATTTGGTTTCAACAAGCCTACCTCTTTTAATTTATTACCGGAATTTCCAGCATACCAGGCATATTCTGCAAGTTCACTTTCATGACCAGCAAAGGTTTCATGATCTTCCAGAAAGAAATAATCAGCTTTGGAACCTGCCCTTGCAGCATATTCCCATTGCGCTTCGGTAGGGAGATCTCCTCCTGCCCACAGTGCATATGCCCGAGCTCCGGCCCAAGTCACATAATTGACCGGTAGGTTTTCTTTCCCTGGGACAACCTGCCATTGACCATTGCTTTCAATAAAAAAATCATAATTATGAATCCATCTAACGCCTGGATTATTGGGATTTTGGACGTTCACACTGTTTAGGTCGGCATTTACATCCTTGAGGAATTCAAGGTATTGCGCGAGGGTAATCTCATATTTGCTCATCAGGAAATCTCTGGTCAGGGCTACCTGATGTGCAGGGTAAACACTTGCTGTTGTTCCAGGTTCGGTAGCCCCCGAACCCATGGTAAAGGTTCCGGCAGGGATATGGACGAATTCCAAACCTTTTGACCGAGCTATGATTTCACCGGCATCAACCTGCCAATCCATCGCTGAGACCCTTTTGACCTCGACCGAACCAAAGTTGATCGTGACCTGGTATTCATATTGCTTACCGGACTCAAAAATAACTCCTGTTGGAATGGCATATTTTAACACCCTATCTCCTACGTTGAACTGAAATTGCTTTTGGCCATCATTAAACGGGTCATACATGATAGCTTCCCGCTGCGTCCCAAGTCTAATGTCGGAGCTGTTTAACAAAAAAATTGAATTTATGTAAATTTGGAATCTCCAACCACTGGAGAATCCCACAAGGCTTATTTCGACGTCTCCTAAATCCTCAGCGCTCAACCCTTGGCCAGGCACTAGCGTGAATTTTAGCTTACTGTTCCTATGCTGTAAACTTATTGGACCAATAGGATTGCTCTTGTCGACATTGACCATTTTGATATCGATCAGGTCCAGTTTTGCCTGATCGAGCTGATTGCTAAAGTCCATCATAAGTTCGCCATTTGAAACCTGCTGATAGGGACTGTACAGGAAGAAATCAATAGCACTGCCATCGCGGGGGTAGATTATCGGCGTCCCTCCATCAGCCGGAAGCAGCTCTCCAGATTCATATATATACTTCCGGTTGTTCACCAGTGGACTATTCAGGTCCGTTGATCCTGCCGGGAGGACATAGACCCCAAATTCCTGTCCCTCGACAGGGGTAGCAGCGTTCATCGCCGTGATACTGCTTGGTTTTGCCAGGACAAGTTTAAGTTCCTTGTCCTCGGATGGAATCGCTATTCCATCGTCGCGCCTGCAGGAAAACAACAGCAGGAGCATGCAAAGTAATGGATAGATTATTTGATTTCTTTTAAACATAATATTGGTTTGGCTATCAAAGGATTGATAATTCAAGTTAATCGAAAAGAATCGATAGGCTAATATATTAATTATTAATAAACAATAAAATGTTTATTGAGAAATTTAGTTATTGAATGGGAAATATTTATTGTTTTTAGGATTATTGAGAATATCTCTGATTAGATGCAGGATGTTCAGTCCGACGTGGGCGGAAAAAAGCAAACCGGCGAGACCAAAAGTATCACGGGTTTTATTGGCGAACAGTTTCTTAACCTTCGGTTAAGAATGACAAATTTTTAGGGAGAAGAATCGGTACGCCAATTTTATTTAGACCCTGACATCCATTATCTTTGATAATGGACCTGTACGCCATTCAAACCTATAATATATTCAAAAACAGGATGCGGGCTTATGCAATAAGCCCCTACAGTCCTGGGGAATTTCCAGTGTTATATTGCCAAAATGATCTTGGTCCATCCTCCCATCCTTTCCATCCTGGTTCAAAAAACTACGCCCCTCCTTCCTTTCGTTAAAAAATGTTAACAAATCCTTCTTTGTGTACGAAATAAAATCCGACTGCGTTATAGTATTAAAGAAAAGCAAAAGAGTAAAAGAGTATATAATTTCATAATTTAGGTTAATAATTGGTTTGGTAAAAATCCTGAGCTTCCCCAGCTCAGGATTTTTTATTAAAATGGCTTTTAAGTCCCCTGAATATGGTCTGATGTTCGATTCAATTTCCTATTTTTGATATCCCCATAAAAGAAAGAAGGAAATCATGACAAATAAAGAGATAGCTAAGGTTTTTAAATTGTGTTCGCAATTGATGGAATTGTACAACGAGAATCCATTTAGGACAAAAGCAATGGCCTCGGCATCTTTTCGGATCGATAAATTACCTTTTGCGGCGAGCCAATCTGATCTTGAAACCCTAAGTGAACAACCTAATATCGGTAAGAGTACTGCTGAAAAGATCATGCAAGTCATTACTTCGGGTACTTTTCCAGACTTGGACAAACTCCTTGCAAAAACCCCAGAGGGTATTTTGGAAATGCTTAAAATCAAAGGCCTTGGACCAAAGAAAATACAGGTTATCTGGAATGACCTGGAAATTGAATCGGTCGGAGAGCTATACTATGCATGTAATGAAAACAGGCTGATTGAAGCCAAAGGTTTCGGTCTGAAAACTCAGGAGGACATTAAAAAAGCTATTGAATTTTCGATCGCCAATCAAGGTTGGTTCTTATTTGCCAAGGTTATGCCATCGGCGCTCGAAGTCATACAACATTTTGAGAAAGCATTACCCCTAGCTCCCCTCAGTGTTACTGGAGACTACCGCAGGAAATCTGAAGTTTTGCAACAGGTGCAAATATTGATCGCTGCGGAACCAACGGCAATTCATCAAGCGATTAAAAGCTTAGAATATGAGTTTGACATCAATAAAGAAAACCAAAGAATCAGTTTCAAGGACCAAAATGGAATTCCATTTGAAGTATTGTCCTGCAAAGCAGAGCAATTTGCCAAGAACCTTTTGATCAGCACAGGTTCGGAGGAACACATCAAACAATTGGAAGAAATCGGCGAGCTCCAGAATTTGGAATCGGAAAATGAGATCTATAAATCTTTAGGATTGGAATATATAGAACCTGAATTGAGGGAAAGTGGAAATGTGATCGAACTGGCAAGGGCCAATAAACTACCCAAGCTCATCACCTACGCAGACCTTCAAGGATCATTGCACAACCACTCGACCTATAGTGATGGTGTTCATTCTTTGAAAGATATGGCCTTGTATTGCAAGGAAGAATTAGGATTGGAATATTTAGGGATTTGCGATCACTCCAAGACAGCAGTTTATGCCAATGGCTTGAGTCTGGAAAGACTGGAACAGCAATGGCTTGAAATTGATGAATTGAATAAAAAATTAGCTCCCTTCAAAATCTTCAAGGGTATTGAGTCAGACATCCTTTCAGATGGATCTTTGGACTATCCAGACGAAGTCTTGGCTAAGTTTGATTTTGTGGTGGCCTCCATCCATAGTAATTTAAAAATGGACCAGGACAAAGCAACTGATCGTATTGTTAAGGCCATTGAAAATCCATATACCACAATTTTAGGTCACCCAACAGGACGATTATTATTATCTAGAGCGGGTTATCCTTTGGACTTCAAAAAGGTAATCGATGCCTGTGCTGCCAATAAGGTCGTTATTGAAATAAACGCCAATCCATTGAGACTGGATCTAGACTGGAGATGGCATCAATATGCACTAGAGAAAGGCGTGCTTTTATCCATCAATCCAGATGCCCACAGAAAAGAAGGCTTTTTGGATATGGAATATGGAGTTTATGTTGGCCGAAAAGGCGGTTTGACCAAAGAGATGTGCTTAAATGCCTTTGATCTTCAAAAAATCGAAGAATATTTCAACAACAGGAAGAAACATTAAAACCTACTTTATAAGACCGATATGATAAGAACAAAATCAATTTTCCTCGGCATGTTATTATGTGCTGCAAGCTATACAGCAGAAGCACAATTGATGAAGGCCAAGGAATTATATAGCAAAGCCGATTCATTACGTGGAGAATTGACTGCATTGCGCACCTGCTATGATATCCAATACTACCATTTGGACGTTAAAGTTGATATTGATAATAAGTTTATTTCAGGGAGCAACCTGTTTAAGTTTGAAGCTGTTGAACGTTTCAATAAATTACAGTTTGACCTATTTGATAACCTTTCCGTAGACAAAGTGGAGTATAAAGGCAAGACCCTTCCTTTTACTAGAGAATACAATGCGGTATTTGTTGATTTTCCAGAGTATATAGAAAAAGGAAAGGTTGATTCTTTTACGGTTCATTATTCTGGAAATCCTATTCAGGCGACCAGAGCTCCATGGGACGGGGGTTTTGACTGGAAGAAAGACAGTAATGGGAAACCTTGGGTAGCCACAGCTTGTCAAGGCTTGGGTGCTAGCGTTTGGTGGCCAAACAAAGACCACCAATCAGATGAAGTGAAAAGCATGTTGATTTCCGTGGCAGTTCCCAATGGGGTCATGAATGTGTCCAACGGAAGATTGGTCAAGACGGAAAAACTGAAAAATGGATATACCAAATACCATTGGAAGGTTGAAAATCCGATCAACAATTATAATGTGGCGCTTAATATTGGGGACTACACCCATTATAAGGAAACATATGCTGGAGAAAAAGGCCCGCTATCTGTTGATTATTATGTCTTAAAAGAAAATGCTGGTAAGATCGACCACCTAAAAAAGAATGCGAATGAGACATTAAAGTCATTCGAGCATTGGTTTGGACCCTATCCTTTTTATGAGGACGGCTATAAGCTGGTTGAAACAGCACATTTAGGCATGGAGCACCAGAGTGCAGTTGCCTATGGCAATAAATACCAAAATGGATATTTAGGCAGAGATGGATCGAGAACCGGCTGGGGATTGAAATGGGACTTTATAGTGGTCCATGAATCGGGACATGAGTGGTTTGGAAACAACATCACCTCGAAGGATCTTGCCGATATGTGGATCCATGAGAGTTTCACCAATTATTCAGAAGCCCTATTCATTGATTTCTTTTATGGAAAGGAAGCCAGCCAAGCCTATGTTAATGGCAACCGTCGAGGAATCCAAAACGATAGTCCTATCCAAGGACCATACAACGTAAATAAAGAAGGTTCAGGGGATATGTACAACAAGGGTGGTGTATTGCACAACATGATCCGGACCATGATCGATGATGACGACAAATGGCGGAATATCCTACGCGGATTAAATAAGAAATTTTACCATCAGACGGTTGATTATGGCGATATCGTAGAATATATGAGCAAAGAGTCTGGCATCAACCTCGATAAAACCTTTGAACAGTTTGTACAGACGAAAAGTATCCCAACTTTAGAGGTCATTGAGAATAGTCCAGGTGTCTTTATGATCCGTTGGATATCAGCAGTAAAAGACTTTCAGATGCCGGTCCATATCTTTGATAAAGACGGAAAAAGATTGAGAATAGACCCTACAGACAAATTTAAGGTGATGAGGTTGGATGGATTAACGAAGGAGAACTTTAAGGTGGATACTTATAATTATTATATTGGCACTACAATACAATAAAATAAGCCTAATTTCGTTCACAATATCATATTTAAAAATTTGAATATTTTCGTCGACAAAAGATGTTTTTTTATAAGTAATGCTTTCATAAAAAACCATTTTTTTTCATTAGGTTTGCAATTAAATTACAAATAATACTTACACATCTAAATGGGGCTTTTTAATTGGTTTACGCAAGAAGTTGCAATAGACTTGGGAACAGCTAACACCCTAATCATTCACAATGATAAAGTAGTAGTAGATGAACCCTCAATTGTAGCATTTGACCGCACAACAAATAAGGTGATCGCAATCGGTCGTCAGGCAATGCAAATGGAGGGTAAAACTCACGACAATATAAAAACGGTAAGACCATTGCGTGATGGTGTGATAGCAGATTTTACAGCTGCTGAGCATTTAATCCGCGGTATGGTTAAGCTTATCAACAAAGGTAAGAGCTGGTTTTTCCCATCCTTACGTATGGTGGTTTGTATTCCCTCGGGCATAACAGAGGTCGAGAAACGTGCTGTTCGTGATTCGGCAGAGATTGCTGGAGCGAAGGAGGTTTACTTGATCCATGAACCTATGGCAGCTGCTGTGGGTATCGGTATCGATGTGGAAGAACCTGTAGGAAACATGATCATTGATATCGGTGGAGGTACCACTGAAATTGCCGTGATTGCCCTTTCGGGAATTGTTTGTGACCAATCTATCCGTGTTGCGGGAGATAACTTCGATTCAGACATTGTTCAATATATTCGTCGTCAGCATAATATTATGATTGGAGACCGTACAGCGGAGAAAATCAAGATTGAAGTTGGCGCAGCATTACCAGAATTAACAGATCCACCTGAGGATTTCGCGGTTCAAGGTCGTGACCTAATGACTGGTATCCCTAAACAGATCACTGTATCCTATACGGAGATTGCGCACTGTTTAGACAAGTCAATTTCTAAAATTGAGGAAGCTATCTTAAAAGCATTGGAGATCACTCCTCCAGAACTATCTGCTGATATCTATCAAACAGGTATCTATCTGACAGGTGGTGGTGCTTTACTTCGTGGATTGGACAAACGTATTCAAGCGAAAACAAAACTTCCTGTTCACGTTGCGGAAGACCCACTTCGTGCAGTAGTTAGAGGAACTGGGATTGCACTTAAAAACATCGGACGATTTAAGTTCTTAATGCAATAACAAATAATTAAAAAAATTTATGATTACGCGATATAACGTTCCTATAATGTTATATCGCGTAACTATTAAAAGAGAACAATAATGAAGAACCTTTGGCTTTTCTTGGTTAGATATAATGCCTTTTTTTGGTTTATTCTCTTTTTTGTTGCCTCTCTCCTATTAGTTGTCCAAAACAACAGGTACCAACGCTCAGCCTTCATCAATTCTTCAAACGTAGTCGTAGGATCTTTTTACGATAAGTTGAATTCTTGGAAAAGTTATTTGGCTTTGGAAGAAACCAATAAAAACCTGGCGCTGGAAAACTCTGAACTTAGAAAACAACTCCAACACTATTTGTTGACCGACACCTTGGATTCTGTACAGATCAATGATTCCATCGATATGAACAGGTACCAGTTCACGATGGCAGAGGTCGTTAACAACAGTGTACACCAGAAAAGTAATTTCATTACGATCAATAAAGGCTCATTGGCAGGCATTCAGAAAGGATTAGGTGTCATCACTTCCAATGGTGTTGTCGGTATTGTCCTGAATGTATCAGCACATTTTAGTACCATTCAATCTTTATTGCATCCAGATACCCGGGTTTCAGTGACCATGGATACCACAAATGTCTTTGGATCTTTGGTCTGGGGAAATACAACCGACCCGCAGTTTGCCATTGTCAAGGATATCCCAAACCATCTTAAAGTCCAAAAAGGACAAAAGATCTACACGTCAGGGTTTTCCCTGTTTCCGAAAGGTATTGAAATTGGATCGGTGGAAGAAACTGGTATAAGTTCAGGAGGCTCCTTCCTGGACATCAAGATTAAATTGAGGACGAATTTCAGCAATCTAAACCATGTGTATGTGGTGAAGGATCTGCTGGAGAATGAAAAAAATGAATTGGAAGCCGTAACGGAGGATAATGATGGGTAAGGTGATAATTTTCAATATTATTCGATTTATTGTATTGATCGCGATGCAAGTTGTATTGTTCAAGAATATTGGATATTATAACTTAGCGACTCCTTTTCCGTATATCCTGATCATCTTTTTGTTACCCATCGGTACACCAAACTTTGTATTGTATGTATTGGCCTTCCTAACAGGACTAACCGTAGATGCCTTTTATGATTCGATAGGTGTGCATGCTGCAGCCTGCGTAGCCCTGACCTGGTATAGGATATTTTTCCATAGAATTACCTTGGACGTTGATGTTCAGGATTCCTTTGAAACTCCTTCATTAGGCAATATGGGCGCCAAATGGTTCCTTTCCTATATTTCTATCGGAACGTTGATCCACCATTTCGTTCTTCTGCATGTAGAATATTTTAGTTTCTCAAACTATTTAAGCACACTACTGAGCATATTACTAAGCAGTATTTTTACTATCTTGTTAATCATATTGATTAGTATACTTATTTACAAAAGAAAATCTCGCTTATTAAGTAATTAATAATTACGGTCTTATTCTCATGAACAATAGTTATTTCAACCGTAAGTTCGTTATCCAAGGAATCTTCATTGCTATTGCACTCGTTATTGTAGCAAGACTCTTCTATATACAGGTCATCGACGACAAATACCTTCTATCAGCCAACAACAACGTCATGCGGAAAAAGATCATCTATCCCGCACGAGGTGTTATTTTAGACCGGAATGGTAAAGTCTTGGTCCAGAATGAACCTGTTTATGATATCATGGTTACCCCTAGGGAAGTCAAGGATCTGGACACCCTATTGCTATGTGACCTATTAGGGATCGACACGGTTGATTTCAATGTTCGGATGAGAAAGGCGAAAGCACATTCTCCCTATCGGGCATCACAATTTATGAAGCAGGTTTCATCGACTGTCTATGCCAAATTTCAGGAACACCTGTATAAGTTCAGGGGTTTCTACCCTCTGAACCGTACCGTTCGTAGTTATCCTGATAGTATTGCCGCGCAGTTTTTGGGTTATATCCAGGAGGTGAATGAAAGAGATATTGAAAAATCGAATGGCTTTTATCGCCCTGGAGATTATATTGGAGCATCTGGAGTAGAACGTGCCTATGAAGAACTTTTGAGGGGTAAACGTGGGGTGGAAAACCAAATGGTTGATGCCTTGAACAGACCTCAGGGTAGTTTTATGGATGGTAAATATGACACTCTTGCTGTTACAGGGGATGGACTTGTTTCTTCCTTGGACAAAGACCTTCAGATATTGGCTGAAAAGCTGATGAAAAACAAACTAGGTTCTGTGGTTGCCATCGAGCCTTCCACGGGTGAGATCTTGAGTTTTGTAAGTAGTCCATCTTACAATCCAAATATGATGGTTGGACGTGAATTAGGAAACAATTACATGAAATTGTTGAATGATGAAACCAAACCTATGTTTATCCGTCCCATTCAAGCTTCTTATCCTCCGGGATCCGTTTTTAAAGTGGTTTCTGCTCTAACTGCCCAGCAAGCTGGTGTGATAAATGATCAGACTGTGTTTTATTGTCCAGGTGGATATCGCTATGGTGGTGGACGTGCGATAATGCGCTGTACTCACGTTGATGGTGCAACCGGACTGGTAAAATCCATCAAGATGTCCTGTAATACCTATTATGGGTATGTATATGCCAAAATGATCGACAGCAGAGGTATGAGCGGTCCGAAAGCCTATGACCTCTGGAAGGAAGCATTGGGAAAATTTGGTCTCGGCCATAAATTGGGGATAGACCTTCCAGGCGAAAAACCGGGACTTGTACCTACATCAGACTTTTATACCAAAAGATATGGGAGCGGAAATTGGAGATCTAGTTTTAATATTTCCCTCTCTATCGGTCAAGGTGAACTAGGGATCACACCATTGCAAATGGCCAACATCATGGCCATTGTGGCAAATCGAGGATTCTATTACCGCCCGCACCTCATTAAGGGAATTGGCGAAAAGCAGATCGTGAAGGAAGAATTTACAGAGAAGATCTCTGCTGGTGTTGATGCCAGACACTATGAGCCTGTCATTGAGGGAATGAGCCAAGCAGTGAACCAGGGTGGTACCGGCGCGGCCTCAAGAATAGCTGGAATTGAGATGTGCGGAAAAACGGGTACCGTTCAGAACCCACATGGTGAAAACCACGCCGTATTCTTTGCTTTTGCACCAAGGGATAATCCTAAAATCGCCATTGCGGTTTTCGTAGAGAATGCTGGTTATGGAGGGACATGGGCGGCTCCGATCGCGAGTATGATGGTTGAAAAATACCTGAAGGATACCATCTCCTTGCCTAAATATATTCAGGACAGGATCTATAATGGTAACTTAATGCCGAAGCCAAAAGTGAAGAAAGAGGAAAGCATCAAAAAGGACAGTACTAAGAATAACAATAAACCACAAACGGTACGTACCGCAGCAGTAGACCCAAAGAAAAAAACGGAATCTGCGGTATTAGTGCACCATAGCCAAGTGAGGAGAAACCATGAATAACCTACATAAGAAAAGTTTTTTCGGTAGAATTGATTGGTTGACCATTGGATTGTGGTTGGCTTTATGTTTGATCGGTTGGTTCAATATCCACGCTGCGGTATACGATGCTGAGAATCCAGGTTTATTTAATCTGGCGACCAACTACGGAAAGCAATCCATTTATATCTTTACGGCACTGATCATTGGTATCTGTATCCTGATTATTGATTCCCGATTTTTCATATCCTCGGCCCCTATTATCTATATCATCGTCATTCTGCTTTTGGTGGCTGTATTGGTGGTTGGTCGAAATGTTGGGGGTAACCAGGCATGGATACCTTTAGGTAGTTTTAGGTTGCAACCTTCTGAGTTTGGAAAGTTGGCAACCTGTCTATTGTTGGCCTACTACCTCAGTAACCAGACGAACAAAAACCCCAATATGAAGACCTTGTTCATAGGTGCATGTATTGTATTGTTTCCTGTTGCTTTGGTTATGTTGCAACCTGATACGGGTTCTGCCTTGGCTTTCTTTGCCTTGATCTTTGTGTTCTACAGGGAAGGTTATGTGAGCACTGGATTATTGATCATTGGTGGATTGGCGATTTTCTTGTTCGTCTTGGCATTATTGGTCAATCAATGGATCCTGATCGGTATATTGGCCTTGGTCTGCGGATTTTTCGCCTTTATGATGCGCAAAAAACGAAAGAACCTGATCAATATGGCGATCCTATTTGTAGTTTCCAGTGTGTATGTGCTCTGCGTGGACTTCGCTTATGAGCAAATCCTACAACCGCACCAAAGAAACCGCATCGACATTATCTTGGGCAAAATGGATGACCCCAAAGGTCAAGGTTATAACCTGAACCAATCGATGATTGCCATTGGTTCCGGTCAGCTTTTTGGAAAGGGCTATCTCCAAGGTACCCAAACAAAATATAACTTTGTGCCAGAACAAAGTACCGACTTTATTTTCTGTACGGTGGGTGAAGAATGGGGTTTTGTAGGTTCTGTGGTACTGATTTCGATCTATGTCGCCTTGCTAGTAAGACTTGTGAATATTGCGGAAAGACAACGTACCGCCTTCGCAAGGATCTATGCATACGGGGTAGCTTCTATCCTATTCTTCCACTTCTTTATCAATATCGGAATGACCATCGGAATCGTCCCTGTAATTGGTATCCCATTGCCTTTTATTAGTTATGGAGGATCCTCATTATGGTCCTTTACCATATTGTTGTTTATTCTGTTGAAGTTTGATTCGACAAGGAAAGGGACGGGGTAGCTTATATTCTCTCTAACACCAATCTTATTGCCTTATCAACAATTTCTTGGGGATTGTTACTAAAAGATTCACTCACTCGACTGGCAAGTATTGCGTTGATGGAGATGGCATGGTGACCAAACATATTACTGAGCGCATAGATCCCCGCAGTTTCCATTTCTAGATTGGTGATGTTTCTTCCTGAAATTTCAAAACTGTTGGCATTCTTGATGAGGTCCGGATAGATATTGTTGGACCTTACATTCCTGCCCTGGGGGCCATAGAAACCTGGGGCTGTCATGGTTATTCCCTTTGGAAGGTCGAATGCAAATTGATCCAAAAGCTTTTGGGACGCCCGGCCTACATAGGGTTTGAATGTTAGGCTATCAAAGTGCTTGACTACGGCATCCTGCAATTGGACTTCGGGCTCGGTATAAGGTTTTCTATAGTATTGCATTAAGGTATCGAATCCTATTGCAAATTCGGAAGCTAATACGGTACCCATGGAAATATTCCCTTGGATAGACCCGGAGGTTCCAATTCGGATAATATCTAAGGATTTGATTTCAGGCTTTAGGGTTTTGGTCTGGAAATCGACATTGACCAAAGCATCCAATTCATTCAGGACGATATCAATGTTATCTGTTCCAATCCCTGTAGAAATAACGGTGATCCTTTTTCCCTTGACGGAACCAGTATGGGTAATAAATTCTCGTCTTCCTTTTTTGATCTCGATATCATCGAAGTATTTGGAAACTTCGGGAACACGGTCAGGATCTCCGACGAAAATTACAGTATCAGCAATATCAGATGGCAATAAATTCAAATGGTAAATACTTCCATCGGAATTAATAATTAGTTCAGAATCGTTAATCATATGGTTCGCAAGTAATTGATCTCTACCCCCTCAATCTTCTCCATTCTCCCGATCACTTCATTTACCTGTAATTTACGGATTTCGAAGGTAATTTTACAATTCGTATCAAAATCTTGACTCAAAACGACTAGATCTGTTTCCTTAACAATCCGCATGACATCATTCATCTGTAGGTAATCGAACTTCAATTCGTAGACATCATTTACGGTCTTTTCCACGACTTCTGCTTCTGCAAGGGCTTCTTGGGTTGCTGTTTTATAGGCATTGATCAAGCCTGGAACTCCCAATAAGGTTCCTCCAAAATAACGAACGACCACCACCAAAATATTTGTGACATCCATGGAGAGCAAAACATTCAATATAGGTCTCCCTGCAGTCCCTGAGGGTTCTCCATCGTCATTTACCCGGAACACTGCACGGTCTGGGCTAAGCCGATAGGCATAACAATGGTGGCGGGCTTTGGGGTGCATGGATTTCAATTCAGCGATAATATCCTTAAGCTTACTTTCGTCCTTGATGGGATAGGCATAGGCGATAAACTTGCTTCCCTTGTCCCTAAAAATTCCTTCTGAAGGTGCTTCAATAGTTTGGTATGTATCTTCGAATAAACTCACAGCAATGCAATTAATAAAACTGAAATAATGGCCAAAAATAGCCCAATTTTATTGTAAACGCTAAGTTTCTCCTGAAATAGTATCACTCCTGCCATCGCTCCCACCGCAATCACGCCAATATTCATCCCTGTGAAAACTAGGGATGGACTATCAGGCAGTGCTTTGTGTGCTTTCATGTAAAAGACTATGTTTCCAAAATTAAAAACGCCTAAAATAGCGCCGTAAAGGAGGGATTTTTTGTCAAAGTCCTGTTTTTTGACAAATAGGAGGTAAACTAGAAAGAGCAATGCAAATCCTAAAGCCAGGGTAAATACTATCCAAAGGGAGGACATGTAGGTTATCTGGCTGTTTAAGGCTATCTTCTTGAAAAGAATATCAATGATACCCATCCCGAAGAACACCAACAAAGGGTATATCCAAATTTGCTTTCCCTGAACTCGATCATTCTTATTCCAACCTATAGAAAACACGATAGCAACCAATCCTACTGCGATACCAATAAACTTATTGGCTGCAAATTCTTCATTCATCCAGAAATAGGCTGCTAACAATGGAATAAATAGGGATAATCGCTGAGCAACCTCCGTTTTGACAATTCCTCCATAACGGATTGAAAGGGCCAGACATATGAATATAAAGGGTAAAAGGAACCCCAAAGGAACATAGATAGCCCAAGGAAGGTTGGAAGTCCAAGGAACAATTTGGGGTTTCAGCACCAGATAGGTTAGGAAAAGTGCAATGGGATAATTCCAGACCAGGAGTTGTAAGTAGTTCACTCCACGCTGTCTGGCCAATTTGATAATGATGGCAACAGTCACTGAACAGAGAACCGAAATGAGGATATAATGCATTTTTGTACTATTCTTCGAAATGCTACAAATATATCCTTTTCTAGATAGCAAATAGAGTAGGAAAAGGATCAATCAAGCATTGAGAAATCAGAAATTGCTTCAAAACATCATTTTTTTGAATGAGAAATGAGCTGATTTTTGTTAAATTTTTAAATATTTTTTTTACCATTTTTTAGCGCTATTTTTTGGTGTATTTTATGCTTTTTTTTAGACGAATTTTATAAGTCAAAATTTTAACAAAACCACATTAATTTGTCTTTAAGGCATATTTAATAATTTAGATAGACATATTATTCATAATTTACGACTATTTTTTCGGCTATTTTTATCGTAAATTTTAATGTATATTTACGTTATTTTTGATTAGTTTTTATTGCATAAAACAATATTTTTTAAAAAATATTTTGCACTTAAATAAAGAAGCTCTATATTTGAAAACAAATAAACGGGAAATGAACATACAATATACATACACCAACTTTTGGTTCTTTTATTTTAAAGATAAGAGCTGGGACTAGTATATGGTATTTAGAAAATATTGAAGGGTCCCAGCTGAAAAGTTTGGGACCTTTTTTTTGACAAAAAAGTAAAGCATAATAAAGATAATGAGTGAGAAAATAAAGATTGCCATCCAAGGAGTAAAAGCTTCATTTCATGAGGAAGCTGCCTATAAATATTTCGGCAAGGACATAGAAACGCTTGAATGTTCATCATTTAAGAAAACATGTGACCTCCTGAAGCAAGGAAAAGCAGACTATGTCGTGATGGCGATTGAAAATTCAATTGCTGGAAGCATTCTACCTAATTACAATCTTTTAAGGGACTACCGCTTTCATATCATCGGCGAAGTTCATCTTAATATCCAACAGCATCTTTTGGCATTGCCTGGAGTTAAAATTTCAGATGTACAATTTGTCGAGTCCCACCCTATTGCCATTAGGCAGTGTGATGAGTTCCTAAGTGATCACCCTGAGTGGACCATCAAGGAAGGAATGGATACGGCAGCTTGTGCCAAAAAGATCTTGGATGAGAAATTGACCCATACCGCCGCTATCGCAAGTGAAGCCGCCGCAAAACTGTATGGTTTGGAGATCTTGGAAAAGAGAATTGAAACCAATAAAAAGAATTCTACTCGCTTCCTGATCCTTTCAAACGAATTAGAAGAGCAGAAAAATGCTAACAAAGCTTCATTATCTTTCCAGACTTCCCATGCTATTGGTGCATTAGCGATGGTCTTACAATGCTTTGCTGAACAAAATGTCAACCTGAGCAAAATACAATCCATGCCCGTAGTCGGCAGAAGAAATGAATATGATTTCTATGTGGATGTTGAATGGAAAAAACAAGCTGACTATGATGCTGCCATCCGTAAGGTCCTGAAGCACACCGTGAACTTCAGCATCATGGGTGAATACCTGAAAAACGAAAAGATCTAAATCAAAAAATAATTTAACAAGTAAATAATCAAACTAAAATACAATGAAACATTCATTAGACATTCTCCCTTTAAAATCTTGGTTGGATACAGGGGATAAACCTTTAATCATTGCCGGACCATGTAGTGCTGAGACAGAAGAGCAAGTGGTATCTACAGCACATTTATTAGCCAACACTGGAAAAGTGAATGTTTTGCGTGCAGGTATCTGGAAACCTCGTACTAGACCAGGAGAATTCGAAGGAATTGGCAGCATCGGTTTGGAATGGATGAAGAGAGCTAAAGAAGAAACCGGCTTGTTGACCGCAACAGAAGTAGCTACGGCAAAACATGTTGAGGAAGCATTGGCCGCTGGAATTGATATTTTGTGGATTGGTGCTCGTTCTACTGCGAACCCATTTACAGTTCAAGAGATTGCAGATGCATTACAAGGTGTTGATGTTCCTGTATTGATTAAAAACCCAGTGAATCCAGACCTTTCTCTATGGATTGGTGCATTGGAACGCGTAAATAGAGCTGGAATCAAGAAATTAGCTGCTATCCACCGTGGATTCTCTTCTTTCGAAAAGACAGCTTTCCGTAATGAACCAATGTGGGATATCGCTATCCAATTGAAAGCGATCGCTCCTGAATTGCCTATCATCAACGACCCTAGCCATATCTGCGGTAACCGTGAATTAATCCCTTACGTTACGCAAAAAGCAATGGATATGGATATGCAAGGTTTGATCATCGAGTCGCATATCGATCCTTCAGTTGCTTGGACAGATGCTAAACAACAAGTTACCCCTGCAGCTTTGTCTGAACTATTGGATAATGTAGCTGTTCGTAAGCCTGAATCTAACAATCCTGCATTCGAAGATAAATTAGCTGAATTGCGTGGACAGATCGATAAGTTGGATGACCAAATCATCAAACAGATCGCTGACCGTATGAAAATTGCTGAGAAAATCGGAGAGTTCAAAAGAGATAACAATGTAACGATCCTTCAGATCAACCGTTGGGATGAAATCGTTCAGAAACGTATTCAATTAGCGAAGGCCCTTAACCTAAGCGAAGAGTTTACTTCAAAATATTTAGAGTTGTTGCATAACGAATCGATTCGTAAGCAAAACGAGGTTATGAACACTAAACCGGTTGCGGAGGCTTAAGAATGACGGCGAAAAGCTTAATTTTAACCCACCCTTCGCAAGAAATTAAAGGCACGGTTCAACTTACTGGTTCAAAATCAGAGAGCAACCGTGCTCTTATTATCAGAGCATTAAGTAAAGGTGCTGTACGCGTTGAAAATCTATCTGAAGCAGCTGATACCGTAACTTTAAATGCTGCCCTGAACCAAGCTTCTAATCCTAATCCTGGAATCAACAGCATCGATATCGGTCCTGCAGGTACCGCAATGAGGTTCTTGACTTCTTACCTGAACTTGATCAAAGGAAACTTTATCTTAACGGGAACTGAACGGATGCAACTGAGACCTATCGGGATTCTCGTGGATGCCCTAAAGGACCTGGGTGCTGATATCCATTATGAAAACAAGGCGGGTTATCCTCCATTAAAAATTGAAGGTGGAATGATTCAAGGCAAAGAGCAAATTTCAATTCAAGGTAATATCAGTAGCCAGTATATTTCTTCGCTATTGCTGATCGCTCCTTCCTTAAAGAAAGGTTTGACCATTGATATTATAGGCGAATTGACTTCTAGGCCGTATGTAACCATGACTTTGGAAATGCTAAAGGAATGTGGAATCCAATACAATTTTGAAGATAATAAAATCCAAATTGCTAAACAGGATTTTTCTGAGTCAGTGATCTATGTTGAACCAGATTGGAGCGCAGCGTCATATTGGTACTCTATCGTTGCTCTTTCCCAAAACGGGGAAATTGTGTTGCCTGGATTAAAAGAACATAGTTTGCAAGGCGACATGGCAATCGTTGAAATCATGACGCATTTTGGAGTGGAGTCAAGCTTTGAAAAAGATGGTCTCCATTTGAAAAAAGTGGACAGCAAGTCTGAAAAATCTTTATTCGACTTTAAAGAATGTCCTGATCTAGCTCAAACAGTTGTCGTTATTGCTTCAGCTTTAAAAAAGGACGTTTCATTTACAGGGTTAGAAACCTTGAAAATCAAGGAAACAGATAGAATCCTTGCCTTACAGACTGAAATCGGTAAGTTCGGAGCAAAACTGATCGCAGATGGTGAAACTTATCACTTGAAGACCGCTGATGTACAAGATCCAGGAAACCTTACTATTGCAACCTATGAAGACCACCGCATGGCAATGGCTTTTGCTCCACTGGCATTAGTATTCAATCAAGTTACCATTGAAGAACCTATCGTGGTTGAAAAATCATATCCTATGTTTTGGCAGCATCTAGAAGAACATGGCTTCCAAATCACTGAAAAATAATATTATTATAAGCTAAGCAATTTTCATATCTATTTTTATATATTTACGGGCATTATCGAATTATGGCAGGAAATACTTTTGGAGATTTATTTAAGATAAGCACTTTCGGGGAATCACATGGAAAGGCAATTGGGGTGATAGTGGATGGATGCCCAGCGCTGGTTGAAATTGATGAAGAATTCATTCAATCAGAATTGGACAAACGCCGCCCTGGCCAATCCAAGATCACAACCCAAAGAAAAGAAAGCGATACTGCACAAATTCTATCCGGTACTTTTGAGGGAAAATCTACAGGCACGCCCATTGCCATCGTAATTCCAAATGAAGACCAACGTTCTAAGGACTATTCTCACATTCAAGATAAATTCAGACCCTCTCACGCAGATTTCACTTATCAAATGAAATACGGCATCCGCGATTACCGTGGTGGTGGTCGGTCATCAGCAAGAGAAACTGCAGCTCGTGTAGCAGCAGGAGCAATTGCAAAATTATTCTTGAAACAATACGGAATCGAAATAATTGCCCATGTTTCTGCCGTAGGGAATATCCAGGCTCCTAATCTGGAGCTAAATGATTTAAATGGATTGTTGGAAACCAGGGAGAGCAATATCGTAAGGTGTGCTGACCCTGCCAGTGCTTCCGAAATGGAAGAATTCATCAATCAAGTCCGTAAAAATGGAGACACAGTTGGCGGTGTTATTTCCACTGTCATCAGAAAGGTTCCAGTCGGACTTGGAGAGCCAGTATTCGACAAACTTCATGCAGACCTAGCCAAGGCAATGATGAGTATTAATGCTGTTCATGGCTTTGAATACGGATCGGGATTTGAAGGTTCAAAAATGTTAGGCTCAGAGCACAACGACATCTTTGTAAAGGAAGATAATCAAGTAAAAACATTAACCAATTTTTCAGGAGGTATTCAAGGAGGCATTTCTAATGGAATGGATATTACTTTCCGCACTGCATTTAAACCTGTTGCTACGATCATGCGTGATCAGAACACAATAAATGAAGAAGGAAACGAAACAACCATTTCAGGAAAGGGACGCCATGACCCTTGTGTTGTACCTCGTGCAGTTATTATCGTGGAAGCCATGGCTGCCCTTGTAATAGCTGACCATTTATTAAAATATAAGGCCTATTTAAAGAATGCAGAATAGCAATTATATTCTTTCATGTGATATTGGCGGGACACATATCACTTCAGCGATCGTTGAGAAGGATTCTTGGAGAATTCTTAACGAAACCATTACCCGTTCGCATGTAAATTCATTGGAAAATGCTAAATCGATTTTTCTTGACTGGACCACCAACATGAAATCCTGCCTAGAAAAAACTGATTTAGAAGTAGTTAACATTGGAATTGCTGCACCAGGCCCCTTTGATTACGATAAGGGAATTGCCCTCATGAAGGGTCAATCAAAATACGATAGTATTTATAATATCAAAGTTACTGAGCCTATTTTAGAAGGACTTGGTCAACAAGATTTCAAAATTCTATACATCAATGACGCTGCTGCCTTTCTACAAGGCGAGGTCTTTGGATGTGGATTAGACCATAAAGATAGGATTTTAGGAATTACTTTGGGAACAGGTTTAGGGAGCGCAGTTTGGAGTCAGGGAGAGAAAGCATTCGATGCTGATCTTTGGGATACGGTCTATAAGGACTCTATCTTTGAAGAATACCTGGTAACAAGATGGTTTGTAAAGCGATTTGAGGAATTAGCTGGATTTAAGGAAAGCGGATTAAGGGAGATCCTTGAAAAACATGCTGAAACCAAAGAAGTAACTCAATTGCTTTCAGAATATCAGGGACACTTATTGCGTTTTATGGAGTTTTTTAGCCAAAAGCATGATTGCAAGTCATTTGTAATTGGCGGGAACATTGTAAAGGCTTGGGACCGTATTTTTCCAGACAAATCTGTTCTGGAAGGATTTGAGGTTCAGATTGGTCAATACCAAGAGCATGCTGCGATTATCGGAGCGGCATCCCTATTCTCAAACGGTATATAATATTCAGGAACATTTCCTCCTAGAAGATAGGAGGAAATGTTGTTGGATTACTGTCAGACATCATTTGATAAGCCGTTTCCACGACATCATCAACAGCTGGTTTAGTAAAATAGTCACCATCAGAACCGTAAGGCGGACGATGAGCTTTTGCAGTCAAGGTTTTAGGTTGTCCATCCAAATGGTAATAACCACCTTGTTTTTCCAATATTTCATGGGTGATATAAGAAGAGGCTCCTCCAGGGAAATCTTCATCCACCACTAATAATCTATTTGTTTTCTTTAAGGATTCAACAGAAATCTTGTCTCTATCGAACGGTTGCAAACATTGAGCATCAATGATTTCTATGGAAACACCCAATTTATCCAATTCCAAAACAGCTTCTTGCACAATCCTAAGGGTTGATCCATAAGACACTACCGTAATATCAGCACCTTCCCTTATCTTTTCAGCTTTCCCAATCGGAACGGTAAATTCACTGATATTGACCGGCATTTTCTCTTTCAATCTATAACCATTCAGACATTCTACCACTACTGCAGGTTCATCGGATCTAAGAAGCGTATTATACATTCCAGCAGCTTGGGTCATGTTCCTTGGCACACAGATATGCATTCCTCTCAAACCGCCCAAAAGCACTGACATCGGTGATCCAGAATGCCAAATACCTTCCAATCGATGACCACGGGTCCTTACGATCAAAGGAGCTCTTTGCCTTCCTTTTGTTCTATAACTCAAACTCGCTAAATCATCGCTGAGAACAGGCATTGCGTAAATCAGATAATCCAAATATTGAATTTCAGCAATAGGCCTAAAGCCACGAACAGCTAAGCCTATCCCCTTTCCAATTATTGCAGACTCCCGAATTCCGGTATCGAAGATCCTCTGGCTCCCAAATTCTTCTTGCAAGCCTGCGAATCCTTGATTTACATCACCAATCTTACCAACATCTTCTCCGAATGCCAACAGTCGCGCATCTTTATCAAAATTAGCTTTGAAGCAAGCATTCAGTACCTCACGACCATCCACTATAGGAGAATCCTGATCAAATTCAGCAGGAACGGTTTCCACTAACAGTGGAGAATATTTAGTATCAACGAATAGCTTATCGTTGAATCGATCATGGTTAATTTTCTGTTTTTCGCGAAACCAGGATATCAATTCTTCTTTCCCTAAAACATCCACTCCACGAAGCTCCCTAATGACGCGTCTGACATTTACATAAACCTCCTTAAGAGAAGGCTCTGTAGTTGACAACAAGGTTTTTAAAGGTATTTCTGCAGCATGATGATTGATCCCTTCCAACTTAGCAATAGCTTCCTGTAGGTCCACCTGCAGCGTTTTTCTATAATCTGCCCAGGCACGTTTCTGTTCTTTCCTCACAAAATCCTTTGCTTCCGAATCGAGAGCTGCCAATTCTTCCTCGGTAGCCATTCCAGAATCTATCAACCAATCCCGCATTTTCTTATTGCAATCAAACTCGGTTTCCCATTCCAATCGTTCATGGCTTTTATAGCGTTCATGCGATCCGGAGGTGGAGTGACCTTGCGGTTGGGTCATTTCGACAACATGCACCAGGCAAGGTTTACTGTTGTTTCTGGCAAAATCCGCAGCTTTCTCATATACCTCGCAGAGACCGGCATAATCCCAGCCTTTCACGCGAAATATTTCAAATCCAGGACCTGCTTCATCCTCCTGAAAACCTCTCAGCAGAGCAGAGATATCACCTTTGGTGGTTTGGATTTCATTAGGAACGGAGATTCCATAACCGTCATCCCAAATGGAGATCACGACAGGCAGTTGCTTCACACCGGCAGCATTCACCGTTTCCCAAAACACCCCTTCCGAGGTCGCGGCGTTTCCTATCGTACAGAAAACCACCTCTTGTCCATCATTGCTAAACTTATCTTTATGGGAGAGATTAGGATTGTTTTTATAAAGTTTCGATGCCAATCCTAAACCTAGGATCCTTGACATCTGTCCACCGGTGGTGGAAATATCAGAAAAGCAGTTAACCTGCTTGGTTTGGTCGATCCACTCACCGTCCTCATTCAGAAGAGGCGTGGCAAAGTGGGCCACCATTTGTCTTCCCGCAGAAGATGGATCCGCTTCTACATCAGGATTAGCATACAATTGCGAAAAGAAATTATAGACATTGCTGATCCCTAGGGCGAACGCCAAAGTTTGGTCCCTATAATACCCTGATCGCCAATCCCCAGGCTTAAAAACCTTGGATAGAGCAATCTGAGCCAATTCCTTACCATCTCCGAAAATTCCAAATTTAGCTTTGCCTGTAAGCACTTCCTTTCTTCCCAATAGACTGACAAATCGGCTTTGAGTGGCTAGTTTATAATCTTCTATGAGTACCTGGCGGAATTCCTCGTAGCTTATTTTTGATGTATTATATTGCACTGATCGTGTCGTATTTGATTCTGACATTAAAGTGGTTCCTTTTTTAACAAAAATAAGAAAATAAACGAGTTTATCTTACCCTAATTGTCCTTTAAATCCCATCATTTTTGAATAAAACACTTTACATTAAGACAATAATCCTTACTTTTAGCCGTATTTTCAAAGGACTTATGAGTAACATACATTTTTTTGATGCTAATGCGGGATCCGGGAATTTAGGAGATCTTGAAAAAACACTAGTCATTAACAACCTGCTAACAATCCCTTTAGAAAAGAGGAACAATGATTGGGTAGCGGAGTTTATCGATAATATTGCTGAAGCAAACCTAGCGGTATCCGAACCAGAGATCATCATGAGTACGGAGGGCTTCCCCTATTTCAACCTTCGTTCGGTAGAACCGGGAGAGAACTTCCAAGCCTATGTAATTAAGAATAAATTAGGCAACCTTTTACAGAATGGTTTTGGGGTGGCATTGAATACCAGGAAAGAAAATCCTGACTGGATGTTCAGCTATGGAGATTTATTGAACTATGCCTTGCGCCATGAGTTTTATACCGACGAGCACCATTTCTCGATAAACAACCAAGATTTTGTAATCGGCAGTGATGAAGAGCTTTTGGTCGGACAACCAGCCCAAGAGATTTTACCTGATTATGCACGTCGTCAGATCCGCGAATTCCTACAGTATTCAGGAGTGAAGAACCCGATGGTCATGTTGATCGCTAGAAATTATACGGATGAAGAGAAGGTCACACAAGATCTTGTATTCAACATCACTCCAAAAAACTTTTCGAACGAAAAAGAGTACAAACAAGCGATGAATACCATTTCTTGGTTTTTACCAAAACACTACTCCTTGGTTGGCTTAGAAACAGAATCCGTGGATTCTGGTTTCCAACCATTATAATATTGATGGTGAAGGCAGGGATACCCTACCTTCACCTTTTACCAGACTCAGAATTTACAAATTACTACATCTAGATTTTGCCCCTTCCAAGGCAAGATCCAATATTTTTAACTATGTTTTTATTTAATGTTAGGGTTTATGGCATAATGATCAACGAACGTAATGAAGTTTTGATTAGCGATGAACGAACGGAGAATGTATCCTTCACTAAATTCCCTGGTGGCGGGTTGGAATATGGAGAAGGATTGATCGATGCATTAAAAAGAGAATATCTGGAAGAAACCGGGATGGAAGTTGAGGTCATCAAGCATATTTACACCACAGACTTCTATGAAAAATCAAGTTTTAATGATAGTCAAATTATTTCCATATACTATCAAGTAGAGCAAAAAAACAGCGTAGAATTAAACATTAGGACAAAATCTTTCGACTTTACCGAAAAATCCCTAGAAGGAAAACTACAAGCGTTTAGGTTAATTCCTTTAAACGAACTGCAAGAAAATGACTTAACATTTAAAACTGACCAGGTTGCGTGGGTTGAATTTTTAAAAAGTACAGATAAAATTCAATTATAATATAAATGTTGCAACTTTTATTTGATTTTATAATAAAAGGTTTTTACTTTTACAGTGGGTCTTGGAGATAGACTGAAGTCTAGTCTAAGATCTATGTTTTGAAAACACCTAGTTCTATAGGGTTTTATTAATAGTTAGTGTGATTTTAAGGCGATACTCCCCGTATCGCCTTATTTATTTATACCCCCCACACATCCTTTACTGAGCTACTTCTCCCCTAGAATCATTAAACCTTGTTACAAGAACCCAAATAAGCCTCTGGGGACACAAAAAAAGCCTTATCCATTAAATGATAAAGCTTTTTGAAAACCTTTAAAGTTTTTTAACCCGAAACTGTCTTTTTTACTTTCCTTTTTAGAACACTTTTTAATTCATTTTGGTTATTTAATCCAACATAAGGATTAGTCAAAACTAAGCGCTCCTTGAAGTTCAATGGTAGATCATTCAGGGATTTATCATCATCGATGATCAAGACTTCCTCCGGTTTTAATTTATGCCTGCTAATCCAATCAATTATCTCCGTTTTTCTACTGACCGTTGAGGTAATTATTTATAAACATACCTTGACTTGAACAGTCTTATATCCAATAACTATTCTGGACAATAGATTCCTCCAATTTCCCTTGTCAACTCTTCAAATTCTTGCAAAACAGAATAATCTGCCCACCTATCTCAACAGATAAGCCAATAATATCACTATTGCTCCGCCGATGATAATGATCCATTTATTGATCCCACCACCATGAGCACCCTCTTGGCTCTTAAATTTATAGTCCCTTTTAAATTTATTATCGTCCATGTTTTCCTTTACTTTTAATATATGATGCTTTTAATATTCAATTTACATAAAATTACTCGTGATGATAGGGTTCACCTCTCATTATCGTATAGGCGCGATAGATCTGTTCCACAAAGAACAATCGGACCATCTGATGGGAGAAAGTCATCCTAGACAGCGATATCTTCGCATTGGCGCGCTGATAGACCGACTCATCAAAGCCATAAGGGCCACCGATCATAAAAACCAAATGTGTCACACTGGAAACCATTTGCTTCTCTAGAAACGCGGAAAACTCCACGGAGGTATATTCCTTTCCTCGTTCGTCCAGTAGGATGATAAAATCCTGGTTACTGCAATTCTTAAGCAATAGCTGAGCTTCTTTCTCTTTCTGCTGGCTTTCACTTAAGTTCTTGGATTTTTTGATATCAGGGATGGTCACAATCTGAAAGTTCACATAATGTTTCAACCTTTTTGTGTAGATCTCAATCCCCTTCACAATATGTTGGTCATCTGTCTTCCCGATACAGATCAGCGTAATTTTCATTGGCAATGAATTAATTGAATTACAAAAATAAGATATTAAGTCTGTTCCCGAGGGAGAAGCTCACAAAAAAAGCCTTTGATCCATGACCAAAGGCTCTTATTATAGAATTAAATAAAATTATTTATTTGCAACTAAGGTAATGTCGAAGTTGATTTCTTTAGAGATCAAATCATCAGATTTTCCTTCATAAGTTACACCCCAATCAGCTCTAGTGATGTTGAAATTAGCAGTAGCTTTCACTGCAGTTTCAGTAGATTCAACAACTTTTGCATCAAATGTAATGTTCTTGCTAACACCTTTGATAACTAAGTTACCAGAAATGTTCAGGTCTGCATCTGTCGCACCTGGTTTAACCTCAGTGATCGTGAAAGAAGCTTCAGGGAATTTTTCTGTTGCAAAGAAATCATCAGACTTCAAGTGTCCATCCAATTTTCCTTTGAACTCACCTTCTAGGTCAGTCGATCCAATTGTAGTCATATCCAATACTACATTAGCACCAGTTAATTTACCGTTATCAACGTTTACAGTACCAGATTTAACAGTTACTGTACCTGTATGTTTACCGGTAACCTTTGTACCCGTCCATACTACTTTGGATGCAGCTGTATCAACTGTATAGGCATCTCCAGTTACTTCAGTTTGTGTGATCGAAACTGAATCCTTGGTTTCAGCTTTTTTACCTTCTGGGTTTCCAGCGCATGAAGCCAATACTAATGCCGCAACTGCTGATAATAATGTGATTTTTTTCATCTGTGTGTTTGAACAATTAATTTGAGTACAAAATTATATAGACTTAGTAGATTATCCAATTCTGATTCCTTTTTTAACAATAGGCAGACAATTCAGGTTTAATGCCCAGCTGGCTGTGCCTCAACCCTTCTGATGTCTGCACCTAATGCTTTTAGGCGTTCCTCGATATGCTGATAACCTCTTTCTATCTGCTCGATATTGTAGATTACGGACTTTCCTTGTGCCGATAATGCAGCAATTAATAATGATACACCAGCACGGATATCTGGAGAGGTCATCTCAATTCCACGAAGTTTATTTTGCTTGTTCAAGCCGATAACGGTCGCACGGTGAGGGTCACAAAGAATAATCTGTGCTCCCATATCGATTAATTTATCGACGAAGAACAACCTGCTTTCAAACATCTTCTGGTGGATCAATACATTTCCTTTGGCCTGGATCGCTGTCACCAAAACGATACTCAAAAGATCCGGTGTAAAACCTGGCCATGGAGCATCAGAAATGGTCAATATCGAACCATCGATAAAGGTGTCGATTTCATAATTCTCTTGAGCAGGGATAAAGATATCATCACCTCTCAACTCAAACTTGATTCCTAAACGGGAAAATACCGATGGAATAATCCCCAATTCCTGGAAACATACATCCTTGATGGTGACCTCAGACCCAGTCATGGCAGCTAAACCAATGAAAGAACCGATTTCGATCATATCTGGAAGCATTTTATGGCTTGTGCCACCTAATTGCTCTACACCTTCAATTGTCAACAGGTTTGAACCGATCCCAGAGATCTTAGCTCCCATCCTGTTCAACATCTTACATAACTGTTGAAGATAAGGCTCACATGCAGCATTATAGATCGTGGTTACTCCTTTAGCAAGAACGGCAGCCATCACGATATTGGCCGTACCCGTAACTGAAGCCTCATCCAATAGGATATAAGTCCCCTTCAACTGGGTTGCATCCACATTGAAGAAATGGTTCTCTGCATCATAGACAAATTTAGCCCCTAACTTTTCAAAACCTAAAAAGTGGGTATCCAGACGGCGTCTACCGATCTTGTCACCTCCAGGTTTAGGGATAGCAGCCTTTCCAAATCTTGCCAACAATGGCCCAACGATCATGATCGATCCGCGTAGGCTTCCCCCTTTTTTCTTGAACTCCTCCGATTGAAAATAATCTATATTGATATTCTTAGCCTCAAACTCATAGGTATCGTCACTGATTCTGTTTACTTCGACACCCATTGCTGCCAAAAGATCGATCAGTTTATTGACATCCTTAATGTCGGGGATATTGCTAATGGTCATTTTCTCAGCAGTCATTAGTACTGCAGAGATAATTTGTAATGCTTCGTTTTTTGCTCCTTGCGGAACGATTTCTCCTTTTAATGGTTTGCCACCGTAAATTTCAAATGCATTCATAGTTTTTTCATATCAACCATACCTCAGGAATGATTATGCCCAAAGGTCTGTTCAATTCATATCAATCCCACATGAAAAAAGCAATTGTCCCGTTGCGATTCAATTGCTTTCTTCATCCGGTCTTATTTATAACTTTTTTTCTGTCTGTTATTGTTGTTGTTATTGTTGTTCGAGGGCCTCTTATTGTTATTGTTGTTGTTATTGTTGCTCCTCTTGTTGTTATAGCTGTTTTGCGGCTTGTTCTGCTGCTGATGGCCAGTGCTGCTGCCTGAGGATTTAACACGGTTCCCTGGAGGCGGAGTTTTGAAGTCTAGCTTGGTCAGGACAGTATCGCCCGGAAGAACCAATTCTCCATGCGACAATGTTTTCAGGTCCTGAAGGATTTGATCATCCGATACAGAATCTTTATTCCAAGTCAGGTATGCCATTTTCATGAAATTGGCAATGCTCAGGGTCATTTTCAATCTAGCTTCTGGATTGCTGATGTTCAATGTTTTATTGATCATGTCCTCCACCGTATGACCATAATGTTTGAACCTGATATTATGGTTCGGGTATTTTAGAGGCTCCGGTTTATGGTGGATATTTTCCTTGGTAGGAATGGGATATGGGGAATCCACATCGATCTTAAAGTCCGAAATAATATAGAGATGATCCCAAAGTTTATGCTTAAAATCAGATACATCACGTAGATGCGGGTTCAATACCCCCATCATATCGATGACAACCTGGGCTAAGCGGTTTCTTTCTTCCCTATCTGACAGCGTACAGATATAGTCGACCATATTCTGTACATTTCTGCCATATTCTGCCAAAATTAATTTTGGTCTAGTGCTGTTATAATCAAAAATCATATGTTTATTTTGCTTTAACCCTATAAAGGCGTTAAATATGTAATTCTAAATTGGGTATCAATTTACTATTCTAAGCTTGGCAAATTTAAGCAACAATTGCTTCTGTCCCAACTCTTTGAAGAAAATAGTTGCTTTTATGTCCGGTTTGTTTCCCTCAAGGTTAATTACCTTACCAAAACCGAAGCGTTCATGTTCCACTTCCATACCGACCTGCAGGCCTGAAGTATCCGATGGTGCAAAGTCTGCACTCGGCTTATGGGCCTTCGGCAAAATCGATGTGGTCTTTATCACTTTTGGCTTAGGCTTCGAGAACACATCACCGCCGGAATTGCCTTCCTTACGCTGCCATTGCACTCTTTCCGAACCAAAATCATCGTCCATCATCCCGCCTCCACGTGGTTTGAAGTCAAGATCTAGGCAACTTGGATTCAGTTCATCCAAGAACCTGCTCGGCTCACAATTGTTCAAGGTTCCCCAACGGTACCTCGATGTCGCATAGGAAATGTGCAATTTCTTCTCTGCTCTTGTAACGGCAACATAAAACAACCTCCGCTCTTCTTCCAGTTCCGATCTCGAATTCAGGGAAAGTTGCGATGGAAACAGGTTTTCTTCCAGCCCCACGATGTGAACCACTGGAAACTCCAGCCCTTTAGAAGCATGGATGGTCATCAATGAAACCGTGTCCGCATTCGGATCCTTATCCTTGTCATCATTGGTCAATAGGGCAATGTCCTGCATAAAGACATCCAAACCTTTTTCTTCCAGATCTTCTCTTTCCGAAAACTCCTTGATACCGTTCAGTAACTCCTGGATATTCTCATATCTTGCAAGTCCCTCAACAGATTTATCCTCATAGAGATCCTTCAGTATTCCAGAATGCTGCGCGATATGCATCGCAGTATCAAATGCGGTATTGGTTTTTGCAGTCGCCTGGAAACTCTGGATCATCAATCCAAAATTGGAAACCGAGGCAGCGCTTCTACCGTCCAGGAACATTTGGGAATTTGCCACTACATCCCACAAACGCAATTGCTGTTGATCGGCAGCAACCATGATCTTTTCAACCGTTGTATCGCCGATCCCCCGACGTGGATAGTTGATCACACGTTTCAGGGCTTCCTCATCGTTCGGGTTGAAGGTCAGCCTAAAATAAGCAATTAAATCCTTAATTTCCTTACGTTGGTAGAAGGAAGTTCCACCATACAATTTATAGGGGATATTCAATTTCCGCAAAGCCTCCTCCAGCGATCTGGATTGGGCATTCGTCCGATAGAGAATAGCGAAATCTTTATAGTGCAATCCTTTCAGGGATTTTTCCTGAGAGATGGCCTCTGCCACGATCTTTCCTTCCTCATTGTCTGAAAAGGCGCGGCTAACCTTGATTTTCTCCCCATCCTCATTATCCGAGAACACGTTCTTTTCCAATTGATTCTTATTGTTCGCAATAATGCTGTTGGCAGCATTCACGATCATCTTGGTCGAACGGTAGTTCTGTTCTAATTTGAAGACCTTCACATCCGGATAATCCTTCTGAAAATTCAGGATGTTCTGGATATTGGCACCCCGGAAGGCATAGATACTCTGGGCATCATCCCCTACCACACAGATATTTTCATTGACCGCAGCCAATCTCTTCACGATCAGGTACTGCGAAAAGTTGGTATCCTGGTACTCATCCACCATCAGGTATTTGAACTGATGCTGGTATTTATGCAGTACGTCCGGATATTTATTGAGCAGCACATTGGTCTTGAAAAGTAAATCATCAAAATCCATCGCTCCAGCACGGTAACAGCGTTGCGCATAGGCCATATAGATCTGGCCCAATTGCCCTCTACCGTTAGACTGGTCTTCGGCAAGGATTGCCTCATTCTTATTATATTCCTGTGGGGATATTAAATTATTCTTCGCTGATGAAATCCTTCCATATACATGGCTTACGTTATAGAGCTTGTCATCTAGGTTCATTTCTTTCAAAATGGTCCTCAACAAACTCTTCGTGTCATCTGTATCATAGATGGTAAAGTTCTTGGGATATCCCAAAAGTTCTGCTTCGACCCGCAAGATTCGCGCAAACACAGAGTGGAATGTACCCATCCATATATTTTTGGCTTCAGAGCCGACCACTTTCATGATACGCTCACGCATTTCCTTGGCAGCCTTATTGGTAAAGGTCAGCACAAGGACATTGAAAGGATCTACTCCTTTTTGTATCAAATGGGCTACTCTATAGGTAATTACACGCGTTTTTCCAGATCCCGCTCCAGCAACAATCATTACTGGACCTTCTGTTTGTTCAACTGCGGCTCGTTGTGAGGGGTTCAGTCCTGCTAAAAAATCCAAAATACTCTCCTAAATTTATCTTATGTAATGCCTCAAAAATGGGGACTCAAATTTAATAAAAATAGGCATACTATTTTAGAAAATTATCCACAGGGACAAGAAGATAGCAAAAACCTAATCGATTTGATCGAGCAATTGCTGAAATCGTTGCATAAACAGTCCCACATGGTATCCATCGACCAAGGCATGGTGCGCATGTAACGAAATCGCCATCGTTTTTTTTCCGTCACGATCCATTAACTTGGCAAAGGATATCTTCGGACAGGAATCCGGATAATTGAAATTCCTGGCATGAGAAAGCGAGCTAAATTCTACCCAAGGCAAAGCAGAACAATGCACCTCATTGATCCTGGCCCCACTCAGATCTAAGCCAGAAGAAGCCTTCATTTTTTCAACAGCGATATCTGCTCCTTCCAAAAACTTAGCCTCATCTTCATGAAAATCGATATACGAAAAACCAAAGGTGTTATCTGACCTTAACACCGTGCTGGAGATATGGACCTGATCATAGAGATAGAGTTCTCCAGCATCGATCCTAAGCCTGAAATTATCAATTTCATTCATGGCCTTCAACGCTCGGTACAGGTAGTACATAAAGAAAGACTGTGATTTCTGCTTGGCCTGTTGGTAGGCAATACTTAGGTCCAACTCGGCCGTAATCCCATGGAACGGTTCGGGAAACTGCGAAAAGAATTCAAAGTGCTCTCTTCGTGCCCAATTTTCTACATCAAATTTCTTTCTCATATTGCGACAAAACTAATCATTACTCTTTTTTCCGAAAAACGATTGTGGATAATTCCCTAACAAAAACCAAAACCTCCATAGAAGGTTTCAAACTACTAAAGGTTTTTTACATTTGTCCTATAATCATCATAACCATAGATCATGAATAATAGATATGCTTTCCTCATACCACTTTTGGCACTCAGCTTACTTTTTTCCTGTGCTACACAACGGGAGATCCCCAATTCATTTGTCAACCTGAAAGAACAGATTCCAAATCTTGAAATCGACTTAAGGTATTATGGAAGCCATAACTTCCTGGGAAGACCGGTAAAAGGCTATGAAGCCAACAAGGTATTTATCAGCAAAGATGCCGCCAGTGCATTGGTCCAGATCCAAAAAGAACTGAATGCACAAGGTTTAGGTATCAAGGTTTTTGATGCCTATAGACCGCAACAGGCAGTAAATAACTTTAAGGAATGGGCTTTGGATATTGCCGACACGGCAGCAAAAAAAGAATTCTATCCCGATGTGGACAAACGGAACCTGTTTAAATTGGGTTACATCGCCGAAAAATCTGGACATAGCCGCGGCAGTACCATCGATCTAACCATCATTAACCTGAAAGACAAAAAAGAACTGGACATGGGAACCGGCTTCGACTATTTCGGCGAACCCTCTCACCATGATTACAGCAACCTCAGTCCTCAGCAAAAAGCAAACCGAAAACTACTCAAGAACATCATGGAAAAACATGGATTCAAATCCATCGAAGAAGAATGGTGGCATTATACCCTGAAAAATGAGCCCTTCAAGGATCAGTATTTTGATTTTAAGGTAAGGTAGGTTTGGGCTTGTTTTTGAACCAGGATTAAAGGGATAAGAGGATAGACCAAGATCATGGTTTGAACCAGGATTATGATCAAAATATAGTTGGAAAGTCCAGCATACTGTAAGGACGTATTGCATACGCCCGCCATATACAAACCATCAATAAACACCCATTTTGGGGTAAGCTCATATTCAATTTTTCAAAAAAAAGCACCCTTCCGGGTGCCGTTATATTTTCTTTTCATGATGCGGGCGTATGCAATACGCCCCTACACTGTTTTTCAAGTTCTAAAACGGTGCATCATCCGGCATATCATTCATTCTGGATGGCATGGTTATACCTCCGCCGAAGTCGCCGAAATTACCTGATGGTTGGATTGCATTGCCCATTCCACCGCCGAAATCATTGAAGCTACCACCTTCAGGACCCATTCCGGAGAAATCATCCTCAAGATCGACGAACTTCACATATTTACCTACGAAGCGTAATGGTACAATACCCGTTTCACCGTTACGGTGTTTGGAGATAATTACCTCTCCTACCCCTACGGTAGAACGGCCTTCCTCATCTTCCAACAATCCATAGTACTCTGGACGGTAAAGGAACAGTACCATATCGGCATCCTGCTCAATTGATCCAGACTCACGTAAGTCGGATAACATCGGACGCTTACTGTTTCCTGGTCTAGACTCTACCGCACGACTTAATTGCGATAAAGCCAAAACTGGAATGTTCAATTCTTTCGCTACTGATTTTAGGGCACGTGATATACTACCGATCTCCTGTTCACGGTTTCCGCCACCTTTACCATCGGCTTTACCATGCATCAGCTGCAAGTAATCGACGATTACCATCTGTATATCATACTGAGCCTTCAAACGTCTACACTTAGCACGGAATTCAAACACGTTCAGTGCCGGTGTATCATCAATAATCAAAGGGGCTTCAGTCAAACGACCGATCCTAGAGTGCAATTGCTGCCATTCATGGTCGGCTAGATTTCCTTTTTTCAGTTTCTCCTGTTCAATCTCAGTTTCACCAGCGATCAAACGATTCACCAACTGTACGGATGACATCTCCAAGGAGAATACGGCTACCGCTTTATTATGGTCAACTGCTGCATTTCGCGCTACGGATAACACGAATGCCGTCTTACCCATTGCAGGACGAGCCGCAATAATAACCAGGTCAGAAGGTTGCCATCCGGAGGTCATTCGGTCCAATGCAGTCAGACCAGAAGGAATACCGGTCAAGCCATCTGTCTTCTCACGCAGGGATTCCAGCGAGGAAATTGCTTCACGCATGATATCGTCCATCTTTCTGGAATCTCTTCGCAGGTTGTTTTGGGCAATATCAAAAAGTGATTTCTCCGCATGGTCCAATAGGTCGAAGATATCCGATGTTTCATCATAGGATGAATTGATGATTTCCGTAGAAACCTTGATCAATTCACGCTGAATATATTTTTGTGAAATAATACGGGCATGGTATTCAATATTGGCCGCTGATACCACACGGTCTGTCAACTGCGTGATATAATAGGCACCACCTACCATTTCCAACGCTCCCATTTGGCGAAGTTCTGCCACTACGGTCAAGATATCGATCGGGGAAGTCTTCTGGAAGAGGTTATAGATAGCCTGAAATATCTTCTGATGCGACTCTTTATAGAACGATTCTGGCTTCAGGATATCGATGACTTCACTTAGTGCATTTTTCTCCAACATCAGGGCACCCAACACTGCCTCCTCTAAGTCCAATGCTTGTGGAGGGAGCTTGCCTAATCCGGAGACTAAGTTATTTAAGCTCGTTCTTTTCTTGTTGAAATTTGCACGACTAGGTTGTCCTGACGTACTGTTGTTAAATTCGTTTTCTAAAGACATACTAAAAAATATTTCTCGGCTTGATTCACCCTGTTTTCAAGGATAGGGTAACAAATGTAAGAAAAATAAAAGTCGCCCTACCATCAAGTTTTGAACAGTAAAATTTAGGTGCTTCAACAATCATGCAATAGCAGTTGTAAAACAGGGACTAATAATTAACATCAAATGTGAAGAACCTGTTAATAACTAAATATACGCATTAAAAATCAAGCCTTTACCCGAATGTGGATAAGATGGACCGTTGTGAATAACCTACACGAAAGGGTCATTCAAACAGTTATTTTAAGGCCTTTTGCCCTCTTCAATTCATAGTCAGCGAGTTAAGCTCCTTCAGGTAGTCTTTAAGTTTATGAAAGCATTCCGGGTATCCGTAATTTTTGGTCTTTTGTTGTATATTTGTTGTGTATCAAATAACGCATCTACGGAAAATCCAGACCTCGATTCTGGAAAAAAGTATGAAGCCAAGTAAAATAAATTTCAATAAAATGAGGACAGTTTTAATCACGGGAGCCAGCTCTGGAATCGGAGAAGCTTGCGCCCTGGAATTGGCAAAAGAAAATAAATACAGGTTTCTTTTATGTGCCAGAAGAGTTGAAAAACTGGAAGAATTGATCCAAAAAATCAAAACCATCAACCCTAATACCGAAACCCATAGCTTCAAATTGGATGTCCGCAATGCGGAAGAGGTAGAAACCACCCTATCCAACCTTCCAGCAGCATGGAAAAAAGTCGATATCTTGATCAATAATGCTGGACTCAGCCAAGGTTTGGATTCCATCCAAGATGGACAGATTGGCGATTGGGACCGCATGATCGACACCAATGTCAAAGGCTTACTGTATGTCAGCAAATATGTCATCCCTTTGATGGAAGGCAGCGAACAGGCTCATATCATCAACATGGGATCCATTGCCGGCAAAGAAGTCTACCCCAATGGCAATGTCTATTGCGCAACGAAACATGCCGTGGACGCTTTGACCAAAGCGATGCGCATTGATCTCCTAGCCAAAGGGATCAAGGTCAGCAGCATTGACCCGGGCATGGTAGAAACCGAATTCTCTGAAGTAAGGTTCCATGGCGACAAGGACCGTGCAAAATCAGTTTACAAAGGATTGACTCCACTATCGGGACAGGACATTGCAGAAATCGTCTCTTTTATCCTTTCCAGACCCAAACATGTCAATATCAACGACCTGTTGGTTATGCCAACAGCTCAGGCAAACGGAACACTAGTTATTAGAAAATAAACAAATCATATATGTCATTAGAAGCAAAAATAACCCAAGATATCAAAGCGGCCATGATCGCAAAGGACAATGTTAGATTACGTGGACTGCGTGCCATCAAAGCGGCAATCCTATTGGCTAACACTGAAAAAGGCCATAGCGAAACATTGACCGAAGACGCCGAAATCAAGGTCTTACAGAAATTAGCAAAACAACGCAAGGAGTCTGCCGAAATCTATCAGCAACAGGACCGTAAAGACCTATATACCATCGAAATCGAAGAATTGGAAGTTATCGAAGAGTTCCTTCCAAAACAATTGGACCGTGAGGCAATAGAAAACGTTGTGAAAGGCATTATTGCTGAAACAGGTGCTTCATCGATCAAGGATATGGGTAAGGTCATGGGCGCGGCAAACCAGAAACTTGCTGGTCAAGCTGATGGCAGAACGATTTCTGAAGTCGTAAAATCACTATTAAGCTAATCCATATATGGACTGGAGAATAAAGTCCTTTTCAGAATTAGACTCCCTGGAACTCTACAAGATTTTGCAGCTCCGGATCAATGTCTTTATGCTGGAACAAGATTGTCTTTATCCCGAATGTGATGATAAGGACCTCAAAGGGAAACATCTCTTTGCGATGGACCAAGAAACCTGCATTGCTTATGCCAGGTTATTGCCCCCTGATGTCTCCTATCCGAAATGCAGTTCCATAGGAAGAGTGGTGGTCCATGCAGACTATCGGAAGCATCAATACGGTCAGCTCCTGATGAACAGAGCCATTGAACAGATCAAAATGGACTATCCAGACCTCCCTATCCGAATAAGTGCACAGGAATACCTGAAACGATTCTATACCGGTCTAGGATTCCAGATTGAGAGCGATGTCTATCTGGAGGACAATATCCCCCATTTAGAGATGGCCTTATATCCATAAGACTTAATGCATTGCAGTTCATAAAAAAGCCCTCGATGTTAATCATCGAGGGCTTTCTATATTAATGATAAAATTTTATCCAATTTGTTCCGGTATTACCTTCTGCTTTGGCTTTACCCTTGTTCGAGGCATATTCGGAATTTTCAAAATATGTCTCGAATAAAACTAAACTGAGGTCAATAAAAATAGCCAAAAAAAAGGTGTTTTTTATCCATCAGACTATCTTGCTTTTACGGGACGTTGGCCAAAATGCCTATCTCTTTCAAAGGTCGACATATGCCTTTCTTTTTTTGCAGGATAGATATCATCCAAGGTAATCATAATACCAGTTTCTTCAACTTCTCCAAACTCATTGTTCCTAGCTGTTCCAAAAACACGCATGGTCGGTGAAAGATTCATATAGGTATTGATCAATGGAGGAATATTCTCATCCAGCTCCCTAACTTTGGCATTCAGCACTTTATAACCTTCCTTATAGTCCAGACCGTCAAAAATGCCTTCATGTTTGGTGATATCAGTTTTATAACCTAAATAAAGATCCTTTACAGGTTCTACCAAATTGTCAGGATCTGGAAAATAATGATTCATGAAATAGATCAGCAAATCCCTAGCTTCCTGATTATAATGCGGATACATGGTCACCTTTCCGAACAGGTATTTCACGTCCGGATTGATCAGGACCAATGCACCAAGACCATCCCAAAGGTTATCCAAGGAGAAAATTCCCTTTCTATTGTCGATTGCCGGTTGGTATTTGGGTTGAACCCAAGAACGTCCCAATTCAATGGTATAAGGCAGGAAATCTTTTTTGAATTTTTCGGAAAAGTCAAAATAATGTGCTGTTGAAAGGTGAATTTCACCATCCTCAGCCGTTGCTTGATCACATTTTATCACGCGGTACCCAGCAATGATTTCTTCATCTTCTGGATTCCAAGCGATCAGTTGATCGTAATTATGTTTAGAAGTATCGTTTTCGTCAATATCAAGAGGTAGACCTGTACCGCCGCCAGCTCCCCTAAAGGTCAGCTCTCTCAATCTACCAATCTCGCGCATTATATGAGGTGCGGTATGATAGTTCACTAGATAGACCTCATTACTGCCGTTATTGGTATAACGGACAAAGGCTTCCTTAGTAAGTTCTTTCTTGATTAGATCTCTATCTACCGGTTGAATTATTTCTTGCATAAATTATTTTTTACCATGAGCCATGGCATAAACCATTTCTTTTACTTCAGCTGCCCATTGACGTTCATTCTTACTGGTGTCAAAATGGGTATAGGGAATCTTCTCCCCAATCCTGATGGTTATGTCCTTTCCTCTTTGGGAGAACATCTCATCAGGTAAATATAACATTTCAATATTTGCTTTTAATCCTATTTTGTGTCTTATTCTTGATAGGTTGTAAAAGAAATTCGAGTTACGTCCTTCAATATAGACAGGAACGATATCTTTTTTATATTTTTTGGCTTTCGATATAAAGCTTTTTTTCCACTCGAGGTCTACGATCTCCCCTTTAATCTTCCTTGAGACAAGTCCAGCAGGGAAAACAAGCAAAGCATGGTCCGATGCATAGGCATTCTCAATTGCAGCAATAGCTGTTTTACTTTGACTACCGACTTTATTTACAGGAACGAATAAGGGTTCGAGGTTGCGGACATTCATCAGAATGTCATTGACCAAAAATTTCACATCTTTTCTATACTTCCCGATGGCCTGCATAAAAGCTACCCCATCTAAACCACCTAAGGGGTGATTGGAAGCAAAGATGACACTTTCATCTAAAGGAATATGCTCAGCGCCTTCCAAATGTACGTTAACCTTAAGCTCTTTTAATAATGAGTCTACAAAATCTAATCCCATGTCATCATGATACGTTCTCATGATGTAGTTTATCTCATCTTCGTGGATTGTCTTTGTTAAATAACTCAATAATGGCTTGGGTATCCATTTGGCTAAACCTGGACTTTTCTTTCGTATTACTTCCCTGATTTCAATAAACTTCTCTTGCTTTTGTAAGCTCATATTCTATAATACACTTTTATAAAAGTTTTGTAAAATTACATAATTAGTTTTAAGATGACTAAAACATCTTTTTATTTTATATCAAAATAATATTTTCACTACCTTAGCGATAATCGCATATTTAAACTAAAATTAAACGTTTTGCGTTTATTGTAGTTTAATAAATAAAAGGTTTCATGTATATCGGTGAAAACATATCAACGCTCTATACCGAAGTTCACCCGAACGATACGGTTGCTTTTTCGTTAGATAAAGTCAATGAGCTGCATTTCCATCAACTTCCTGTAGTTAAGGGTAAAGAATACCTCGGGCTTATTACCGAGGAGGACCTGCTATCGGCTGAAGATGAGGAAACTTTGATCAAGGAACTGAAACTTACCTTTCCATTTATCTATCTATACGATTATCAGCACATCTATGATGCCCTACAATATCTGGAGACCTATCAGTTTGACCTTTTGCCTATTGTCAACAAGCAAAAGGAATATGTTGGGGTCATTACCCAGAAAGATCTATTGAGATCGGTCAACCAAACGATCTCCAACCAGGATAAGGGCGCGATCATCGTCCTAGAGATGGAAGATCGGGACAATAGTTTGACCCATGTGGCCCATATCATAGAATCTGAGAACAGCAAGATTTTGAATACGGGAATCAGACCGATTGAGAATTCCAGCAAGGTTGAACTCACCATCAAGGTCAACAAAAACAATATTTCCTCAGTCTTGGCCTCTTTATGGAGACATGACTATGTGGTAAAAGCGACCTTCAACGATGGCTCTGATCAGAATGATATCCAAGAAAGATATAATCTTTTAATGAACTATTTGAACATTTAATTCTTAGAATTTTTCATCTTTGCGCAAAATATTATCAAAAGCATGAAAGAGCTGTCCATAGCAGTATACGGTCGAGAGTTTAACCAATCCGTGATTGGATATGTCATTGAACTATTTACCTACCTGCGTGAAAAGAATGTGCAAGTTTACATCCATCAGGATTTCCACAGTTTCCTTAAGCGCTTATGCAAGCTAGATTTTACCTTTAAGAAATTCAAGTCCCATAAAGATCTTCCTGCGGACATTGCCTTTATGCTCAGCCTAGGGGGTGATGGTACCATGCTCTCTGCCGCAACGTTGATCAAAGATTCAGGTATTCCATTGGCGGGGATCAATTTCGGTCGTTTGGGATTTTTGGCGAATATCTCCAAAAACCACATGGAGGAAGCATTGGACCAAATCCTTTCCAACAATTATCAGATCCAAAAACGTGCCTTGTTACAGGTAGAAAGTTCGGATGGTACCTTTATAAAGGGGGAGGATTTTGCACTGAACGATATTACGGTCTTTAGGTCGGACTCTTCCGCCATGATTACGGTACATGCAGTTTTGGACAATGAACTGTTGAACTCTTACTGGGCTGATGGTCTGATCATCGCGACCCCAACGGGTTCTACAGCTTATTCCTTAAGCTGCGGCGGCCCCATCATAATGCCTGGCAGTGGGAATTTTGTGATTACCCCTATTTCTCCACACAATTTAAACGTACGTCCTATCGTGGTGAACGAGAATATGCAATTGCGTCTTGAGATAGAGAGCAGGACAGAGAAATATATTTTGAGCTGTGATTCAAAAAGCCATACTTTGAGTACCAAAACCAGCTTATTGATCACAAAGGCACCTTTTAGTATAAACCTTATCCGATTGGCAAATGACCAATATTTTGGCATCTTGCGTGAAAAATTGCTCTGGGGTATCGATGTCCGAAATTATTAATAGGAGCTTCTATTCACTTTAATTCAATAAAATTTTTACAGGGATAATCTTAAAACCTGTATCTTTACGATAAAATCTGAAACTATTGGGACCAACATTCGAGATGAAAAGCGAATCAATTTTATTTTTTAATTCATTTGCAATCATTCCTATCATAAAAATTTTAGGACAAAAACAGCTTGGCCTCCTGATTGGATTACTTAACCTACATCATCAACTCCTTCTAGATTTACGATGCTTGATTGGCGATTCTGGATTTCCAGAAAGTCGAGTGGCATGGTCTGGATTAGGGTCGACACAAAACTATTCAAGCATAAATGAAATTATCTAATGAGTTTTAAAGATAAGATAGATAAAAACAGATTACCTCAGCATATTGCCATCATCATGGACGGCAATGGCCGTTGGGCAAAGGAAAAGGGCGAGCTTCGTGTCTTTGGCCATAAAAACGGCGTTACTGCAGTCCGTGAAGCATTGGAGGCATCTGTTGAAATAGGCCTCAACTATTTGACCTTATATGCCTTTTCCACAGAAAACTGGAACAGACCGCAATTTGAGGTGGATGCCTTGATGGAACTCTTAGTAAACTCATTGAACCAAGAACTACCCACTTTCCAAGAAAACAATATCCGTGTCAACAGTATTGGCCGCATGTCCGACTTACCTGCCCATTGTCAGGTGACGCTTCAATCTACCATTGAACAAACCAAGAACAATACTGGCTGTACATTGACCCTTGCCTTGAGCTATGGATCCCGCCAAGAGATCCTGGATGCGACAAAAACGATCGCTGAAAAAGTTAAAAAAGGTGAAATTTCCGTAGATGACATCAATGAAGAAATGTTTAGCAACAATCTTTATACACATGGCATCCCCGACCCTGACCTATTGATCAGAACCAGCGGTGAAGAGCGCATTAGCAACTATATGTTGTGGCAAATAGCCTACTCTGAGCTGTTTTTCCTCCCTATCATGTGGCCTGAGTTTTCTAGGGAAACTCTATTTGAATGTATTTACCTATATCAAAATAGAGAAAGAAGATTTGGGAAAACTAGTGAACAATTATAAGAAATCATTACTTTTGCAACATTTTAATTTCGACAGGCTTACTGTCAGAAATTCGTAATATTTCTTTTAACAAAAATTAACAAGACTTTGCTGTACTTTAGCAGACATAATAAAAAGTAGATGAAGCGTATAATTAAACTTTCTATTTTACTCACCTTCTTAATTTGCAATTTCGCGCAGGCTCAGATAACAGGAAATAGGCCTTTGAATTTGAACAATCCAGATGACATTACTTATTTGGACCCTAAAAACTATGTTATCGGTGGAGTAACCGTTACTGGAGCACAGTACCTAGACTCCGAAGTCCTCGTCACCATCTCCAAATTATCAGTTGGGCAATACATCGAGGTTCCGAGCGAACAAACATCAAATGTAATCAAGGATTTGATGGCGCAAAACCTATTTGAAGACGTTCAATTATATGCTACCAAAATCCAAGAAGAAACGATCTTCCTAGAAATCAGGGTGGTGGAAAGACCACGATTGACCAGGATCGACATCAATGGACTGAGCAAATCGCAAACAGAGGAAGTCCGCAAGCGGTTAAATACCAATGCCGGTAAAATTGTCAATGACAACCTCCTATTAACGACCAAAGCCACTATCGAGAAATTCTTAAGGGAAAAATCCTTCCTTTATCCTGATATCAAGATTACGACGAAACCTGACTCTGCTCAAGCAAACAACGAAATTGTCGTGGTGGATGTGGAAAGAAATAAAAAGATTAAAGTCAACAGTATCAATTTCACTGGAAATGAAGAATTCAGCAATAAGCAGTTGACTAAATTCATGAAAGGTGTACGTCCTAGAGCATGGTTTAGAGTATTCGGACCAGGGAAGTTCAAGGATGATAAATATGAGGAAGCAAAAACAAACCTGGTTGCCAAAATGCAAGACAAAGGTTTCCGTGATGCTCAAATCTTAAAAGATACCGTAAGACGTCATGACAACAACGAAGTTGCCATCGACATCGATGTATATGAAGGTCCTAAATATTACGTAGGTAATATCTCATGGTCAGGAAACTCAAAATTCAAAGACTCTACCTTAAATATCCTATTGGGTATCCAACACGGTGATGTTTACAGTGAGGAAAAATTAAACTCCAAATTGAGTGGTCCGACCAGGAACTCGGATGATATCGCTGCGATTTACCAAAACGACGGTTACTTAACATTCAGTGTTCAACCTGTGATCAAACGTATCTACCAAGATACCATCGATCTGGAAATCCAGATGTTTGAGGGTAAGCAATATACGATCAACAATGTAATCCTGAAAGGTAATGATGTGACGAACGACCGTGTTGTCCTACGTTCTATCTATACCAAGCCGGGTCAAAAATATTCGCGTGAGCTATTGGTAAGAAGTGTTCGTGAGATTTCCCAATTAGGGATGTTTGATGAGCAGAAGGTTCAACCTATGCCGACCAACCTAAACTACGAAGAAGGTACGACAGACATTGAATTCTCGGTGGCTGAAAAACCATCCGATCAGGTTGAGCTATCCGGAGGTTATGGTGCTGGTCAGGTAATCGGTACATTGGGTCTGACCTTTAACAACTTCTCTACCAGCAATTTCTTCAAGAAAGAATCATGGAAACCACTTCCAAGAGGAGACGGACAGAAATTGAGCATCCGTGGACAGACTTCAGGAAAACGCTATCAATCTTATAGCTTCTCCTTCTCAGAGCCATGGTTAGGTGGTAAGAAACCTATTTATTTTGGTTTGAGTGCGTATATCTCGAATTCACAATTACAACGTTATAACTATTTGGAAAACCGTTATGAGGATTATGAGGGTATCCCTAAAATCCAGATGCACGGTGTGACTGCGACATTAGGTAAACGTCTTCAATGGCCAGACAACTATTTCCAGATCAACAGTTCATTGTCTTACCAACGTTACTTCTTGGATAACTATGGTGGTATCTTCGTTTTCTCGGATGGTACAGCATACAACATCAACTTTACCCAAGAGATCAGCCGTAACTCTATCGATGCGCCGATCTATCCTACTTCTGGTTCACATATCAAGTTCTCGGTTCAATTGACGCCTCCATATTCAATGTGGAACAACATGAACTATGAAACTGCTCCAGACAATGAAAAGTATAAATTCACGGAATACCATAAATGGAAATTTGATTCCCAATGGTATACCAAGATCGCGGGTAAATTGGTATTGAAAGCACAGGCGCAGTTTGGTTACTTAGGAAATTACAGCTCACAGGCACCAATTTCCCCATTTGAGCGTTTTAAATTAGGTGGTGATGGTATGCAAGGGTTTGACTTCTTACAAGGATCTGAGATCATTGCGATGCGTGGATATGCGAATGGTGCGTTGATTCCAGCATCTACAGGAAGCAACCAACAAGGTATCGCCATCCAGTCTGGTAGCCCGATTTATGCGAAGTACCAGATAGAATTACGTCACCCGATCATGTTAAATGACCAAGCAACGGTATTTGCCTTGGCATTTGCTGAAGCAGGTAATACTTGGAACAAATTTGATGAAGTAAATCCATTCAAGGTTCGTCGTTCAGTAGGTGTTGGTGCACGTATCTTCTTACCGATCTTCGGTATGTTGGGTATTGACTACGGTCATGCATTGGATCCAATCCCTGGATTGACTACGGATCGCTGGAAACAAAACTTCACATTCAGTATTATCCAAAATATGGGTGGGTTCTAATTAAACTTTTTAATAATTAAATTGTCTTAAACATAGAATTTAAAAAATAATATGTCGATGAAAAGAATAGGAATATTAATCGTGATGTTAACCATGTTGGGTTCAGTTTCGTTTGCCCAGAAATTAGCATATGTAGATTCAGAATATGTCATGAAACATATCCCTGAATATAATTCAGCTCAGAAGCAATTAGATGATCAATCTAAGGTATGGCAAGCTGAGGTTGATAAGCAATACGCAGAAATAGAACGTATGTATCAATCCTATCAAAAGGATCAGGCGAACTTAAATCCAGATATGCGCAGACGCCGCGAGGACGAGATCGTAAATAAAGAAAAGGCAGTAAAGGAATTCCAACGCAGCAAATTTGGTTTCGAAGGAGAACTTTTCAAACAACGTGAAAACTTGATGAAACCTATACAGGCTCGTGTTAGCAAAGCTATCCAAGATGTAGCAGCTGCAGGTCAATTTGATTTCATTATGGATAAAAGAAGTGAAAATGCGTTCCTTTATGCCAATCCAAATTTGGATAAAAGTAACGATGTTATCACGAAATTAGGGTTGAAACCTAATCCTTCTTTAGCGAACTAATAATTTTTATTATAATTGCGAACTAATTTATTATTTAACATAAAACAAAACAAGAATATCCTTATATCCGAAAATATAAGACTAACAAAAAAAGCATGAAAAATTTATTGAAAAGTGTAGTATTAGCAACAGGAATTTTATTGGCGGGTAACGCAGTAAATGCACAACAAAAAATTGGACATATCAACACAGCTGAAATTGTTCAGTCTACCAACGAGTTCAAAGCTGCTGAAGGTCAAATGCAAACCTTACAAGAGACTAAGCAAAAGGAAATTCAAGGTATGATCAGTGAGTACCAAAAGCAACAAAACAATGCGAACGAGAAATTGAGAAACCGTAGTGAAGCGAACAAAGAAACTGTAGATGCAGAGGTTCAAACTATCGCTAACACTATGCGTGAAATGGAAACTCGTATCCAAAGTGTTCAACAAGCTGCACAAGAAGAAATTGGTAAAAAACAACAAGAATTATACGCTCCTATCGAGCAAAAGGTAATGACTGCTATCAATGCTGTAGCTAAGGAAAAAGGCTATGCATATGTTTTTGACATCTCTTCTGGTAGTGTTCCTTACTTCCAAGGTGGTGACGACTTGACTGCAGACATCAAAACTAAATTAGGTGTTTCTGCTACTGCTGCACCAGCTGCTGCTCCAAAGAAATAATTCCGAAAGCTAAAGGATAAAAAAAAGATCAACCCCTGGGTTGATCTTTTTTTATTTCCATCCGATTGGACCGGGAATGATCAGCTTATAGATTTCCTTTTTTCATTTCATCCATGGCGAAATTGGCTGCGCGAGCTGTCAAGGCCATGAAGGTCAGGGAAGGATTTTGTGTGCCGGTCGAAGTCATGCTGGCACCATCCGTGACAAAAACATTCTTACAGTCATGTACCTGATTCCATTTGTTCAGAATGGAAGTTTTAGGGTCGTTCCCCATCCTCGCTCCTCCCATTTCATGGATATCTAATCCTGGGTTCTGCTGACTGTTGTGCTGACTGATATTCTTCGCACCGATATAATCTAACATCTCCGCTCCTTGATCCAGGAAGTCTTGCATGCTCTTTTGGTCATTATCGTCATAGCCAACATGAAAGATGAGCTGCGCCATACCGTATTTATCTTTAAGGTCAGTACTTAAACGAACATGGTTTTCCGCTTTTGGAATGGTCTCACCTTGCATCATCATACTGATCCCCCATCCACCTACTTCAGAAAGACTATCTTTAAAGTCTGCCCCAACTTGCATCTCACTACTTCCTCCACGGCCACGATAGGCACAAAAGAAAGAGGCATAACCACGAAGGAAGTCCATTTCCTGTTTCTTCACATTCCTGAAGTTGGGAATAATTGGTTGTGTAGGTCTGCGACCGTAATAATACATATCCTCAAAACCATCAATGTTCGCGGAAATTGAACCCAGGTAATTATGGAAAGCGATATATTTACCAAGTAGACCCGAGTCATTACCTAAACCATTTGGAAACCGCTTGGAGGTCGAGTTCAATAAAATCTGGTTACTTGCGATGGTAGAAGCATTCACAAAAATCACCTTCGCGAAATATTCGGAAGTTTTCTGGGTTTCGGCATCAATTATCCTCACTCCTGTGGCTTTCTTTTGGTCCTCACTATAGATAATAGATTCCACGATGGAATTAGGCCTGATGGTTAAATTTCCTGTTTTAGCGGCCCATGGCAAGGTAGATGCATTGGAACTGAAATAACCGCCAAAGGGACATCCCCGTTGACACATGGTCCTGTTCTGGCACTTGGTCCTTCCCTGTGCGATATGGATTGGCTGAGGGTCCGTAATATGGGCACAGCGCCCAGCAATGACCTGCCGATCCTTATACTTGCTCGGTAATTTCTTTTGGATCATCTGTTCCACGGCATTTAGGTCAAATGGAGGAAGAAATTCACCATCGGGCATGGCTGCATTGCCATCTCGATTTCCCGAAACTCCAATGAATTTTTCTACGTGACTATACCAAGGGGCAATATCGGCATATCGGATAGGCCAATCTACGGCAAATCCATCCCTGGCAGGCCCTTCAAAATCATGATCGCTCCATCGCTGTACCTGTCTTGCCCATAACAGCGACTTACCGCCTACATGATACCCCCTGATCCAATCAAAGGGTTTTTCCTGCACATATTCCTGATCCTTGTCCTTGGTAAAGAAATGCATGGCATCCTCATTGAAGGCATAGCATCTGGAGGCAATAGGATTCTCCTGTTTAATTTTAAGCGGCACCCGATTATGATGATCAAATTGCCAAGGATCCATATATGCAGTTGGATAATCCTTGACATGCTGCACATCAAAACCACGTTCCAAGACCAAGGTCTTGAAGCCTTTTTCACAGAATTCTTTTGCTGCCCATCCTCCTGAGATCCCCGATCCAATGACGATAACATCAAAGTTGTCGTTACTATTTGCCATCTCTTGATTGTTTGTAAGATTTTAGCCTGTACCCAAAATAGCCTGAATGATCAGATATTCACCATATTTGACACAGGAAGCTTGTTTTTTAAGGTTGATAATAGCTTGCAATATACAAAATGGGGCTTAATTATCAGGGCTATTTGTTGTATCAATTATTATACTTAACTTGATTTCCAGGCTCTTAATCATTATTGAATCCTGTCAATTATTTTTAATCTTTCTAAATAATTTATTATGCATGCATAGTATAATCTGATTAATTATATTTGTTAACCTAAGTATTAAACTATGATAAGTCAACTCATTTTTGGTATTATCTTACTGGCGGCCTTGGTCTTATTTTACAGGAACGCGAGTAAAATCTATAGAAATATAAAGCTAGGTAAATCGGTTGATCGCTTTGACCAACCTGGAGAACGCATCAAGATTATGCTGTTAGTAGCTTTTGGACAGAAGAAGATGTTCAAGCGCCCCATCCCAGCTTTGCTCCATTTATTTGTGTATGTAGGTTTTGTCATCATCAATATCGAGATGCTGGAAATCGTGATTGATGGGTTATTTGGCACCCATCGTGTATTTTCAGAAGCATTGGGCGGTCTATATGATTTCCTGATTTTCTCGTTTGAGATCTTGGCATTCTTGGTTTTGATGGGATGTGTGGTCTTTATGATCCGCAGAAATGTGCTGAAGGTCAAGCGCCTGAATCAAAGCGAACTGAACAATTGGCCAAAAACGGATGCCAACCTGATCCTTACAGCAGAGATCTTATTGATGGCTGCCTTTTTAACGATGAATGCTGCAGATCTAAAATTACAGGTCCTTGCAGTTGATGGCTATCATGCAGTGGGTTCCTTTCCAATCAGCTCCTATTTAGTTGGCATCCTTCCGGATTCGCCGGAGGTATTGATTGGGATTGAAAGATTCTGCTGGTGGTTCCATATCATTGGGGTCTTGGCTTTCCTGAATTACTTACCGATCTCCAAACATTTACATATCCTATTGGCATTCCCAAATACCTATTTCAGCAGATTGGAACCAAAAGGCGAGTTCAACAACATGCCATCTGTGACCGAAGAGGTGAAAGTGATGTTGGATCCTAGTCTCCCGCCCCCTACTGGCGAACCAAGCCGATTTGGGGTCAAGGATGTTCAGGACCTGACCTGGAAGAATCTTTTGGATGCCTATACCTGTACGGAATGTGGCCGTTGTACATCGGCATGTCCTGCAAATATGACCGGGAAATTGCTGTCTCCACGAAAGATCATGATGGATACCCGTGACCGTGTAGAAGAGGTTGGAAAGAATATAGACAAGAATGGAAGCTTTGTAGAGGATGGAAAGGCCTTATTGGACACTTATATCAGCAGAGAGGAAATTTGGGCTTGTACAAGCTGTAATGCCTGTGTGGAGCAATGTCCAGTCAATATCAATCCATTGGAGATTATCATAGGACTAAGGCAGTATGCAGTGATGGAAGAATCACAGGCCCCATCCAGCATCAATAATATGTTCTCTAACTTAGAGAATAACGGTGCACCGTGGAAATATGCACAGGCAGACCGTGCGAATTGGGCAAATCAATAAAATTTAAAATCATGGAAAATCAACTACATATACCTACAGTTGCAGAATTAGTTGCCAAGGGCGAAAGTCCAGACCTGTTGTTCTGGGTTGGCTGTGCAGGAAGTTTTGACGAACGTGCGCAGCGCATTACCAGGGACATCTGCAAGATCCTCCAACATGTAGGCATCAAATATGCCATTTTAGGGACCGAAGAAAGCTGTACCGGCGATCCGGCAAAGCGTGCAGGGAATGAGTTTTTATTTCAGATGCAGGCAATGATGAACATCCAGGTTCTGGATGGTTATGAAATCAAAAAGATCGTTACGGCCTGTCCGCATTGTTTCAACACCATCAAGAATGAATATCCAAGCTTAGGCGGCCATTACGAAGTGATCCACCACTCGCAGTTGATCCAATCCTTGATCGATGAGGGAAAACTGAGACCTGCCGATGGCCATGAATTTAAAGGGAAGAAGATCACCTTCCATGACCCTTGTTATCTAGGACGTGGGAACGGGGTATATGAGGCCCCTCGCAAAGCACTAGAGGTACTGGATGCTGACCTTGTGGAACTAAAACGCTGTAAATCGAACGGACTGTGCTGTGGTGCTGGAGGTGCCCAGATGTTCAAGGAACCTGAAAAGGGTAACAAGGATATCAATGTAGAGCGAATTGAAGACGTCATTGAATCCAAAGCGAGCATCGTTGCTGCCGCATGCCCATTCTGCATGACCATGTTGAGCGATGGTGTCAAAGTAAAAGAAAAAGAACAGGAAATCAAGGTGCTGGATATTGCGGAGATTACGGCAAAAGCCAATAACCTGTAGGGAAACATAATGGTCCAGTAGTAAGGCCTAAAAAATCCCCTTTGTTGATAATCAAAGGGGATTTTTTGTTGGGGTTAATATAGGGGAACAAAAAAAGAAGCTATCTAAGCAAGATAACTTCTTCTATCATTTTCAGAGTGCCCAGGAGCAGATTCGAACTGCCACACCCAATCGGGCGCCACCCCCTCAAGATGGTGCGTCTACCAATTTCGCCACCTGGGCTTAGACATCGCAAAAATACTCTTTATTTTGATTTTTGCAACGAATTTAGACCTTTTCCTTCTTCAGATTTTTATTGATCAATGTTTGGATTATTCCATCAGCCAGACCGATACGTGGCGCCATGATATTCTTCAGGTGCCCTACTTTCATAATGGTCAAGAAGATCTCGGAGGCCGGAATAATAACGTCAGCCCTATCTTGCTTTAATTCAAGCACATTGATCCTATCTTTCAATGAATAAGAGTTCAGGTATACATATAAAGCTTTCAGTTTCGCATATGAAATTGGCTTATCAGCTTTTTCATTAGCTAAACGAGATAGCTTGTTGATGTTACCTCCACTTCCTATACCATAAATATTCTTATACCCTTTGGTAATGTTCTTCACCCATAACTTCATATCATCCCATGTCTCCGGACTATCTTGATTATCCAAGATACGGATAGTACCTAGGTTAAAGGATCTAGAAGCCACCAAGTCACCATTGGCGAACAATGATATCTCGGTACTACCGCCACCTACATCGATATATAGATAAACCTTATTTCTGTCCATGCTGGTATGGCTATGCACATTGTATATGATCTGGGCCTCTATTGCCCCATCAATAATATCAATGTCTACGCCTGCTTCCTTACATGCCTTGACAACATCCTTTCCATTGTCTGCATCACGCATGGCAGATGTAGCGCAAGCCATATAATCGGAAACCTTATAGACATCCATGAGGTTCCTGAAAGCACTCATGGTCTTGATCATGCTCTCAAACTTTCCTTCAGAAATATGTTGATGTATAAAGGCGTCGTCTCCCAATCGAAGGGGAACCCGAAGTAAAGTGTTTTTGTTAAATGTGATTTCGTTCTCTCTTACAATAATATCGGCAATCAACAGGCGGACTGCATTTGAACCGATATCAATAGCGGCATATCTCACGTTATATTAGATTTGAAAAGTTTAACAATGTTAAAAATCCTAAATTAACTAAATGTAAACTTTATATTAAATAGAAGTTTTATTTATTTGGTTCTAGAATCTCTAACTGCCAAAGAATTTGGTCTTTAGTGACAAAGTAAGGTTCATCTTCCCGAATTGTGCGATAGACTTCATCGAATAATTCCATGTAATTCCCTAATTCAGCAGGAACAAACCTAGAAACCAAATTACCTTCTTCATCCGGACTGGTCAAGACCCCTTCCATTCCTTCAGGCTCGATTCCATAGGCAGGATTGTTAGGGAGCATCCCATCGATCAATTGTGCTTCTTGCACGTCGGTTCTATTTTTGATGAAACTACCCTTGGTGCCATGGAGCACAAAACTAGCTTGAGGATTGGCCACTAAAAGACTAGCCGTGATATACACATTCAAGCCAGAGGTATAATTCAGGATAATACAACCATAGTCATCCACAATGGAACCTGGCCTATAAACGCCCCGAACCTTGGTCATCGCTTTAGGCTTGCCAAATAAGGAAATAGCCTGGTCAAGTAAGTGTGAACCGAGGTCGTAAATGACCCCTGATGCTGGGATTTTAGTTTCTTTAAACAGCTTTGGACCCAACTCTGGTTTAAAGCGATCAAAGCGAATGTGCAATTCGATTGGACGCCCAACCTCATTGTTCTCTATGACCTTCTTCAGTGCCAGGAAATCGGCATCAAAACGGCGGTTATGGAAAGGTAAGATATGTTTTCCCATATCATTTGCCACCTTAAAGAGCACATTTGCTTCCGGTGCAGTTGGTGCAAAAGGCTTTTCGATCAGCACATGTTTGCCGGCCTTCAGAGCTTTTAACGCGAACTCAACATGGGTATCGTTGGGAGTGTTGACAATGACCAATTCAATCTCAGGATCGTTGATCAAGTCGTCTACTGAATCATAGCTGATGATATTTGGGTATCTATCCTGCGCCAATTTCTTGGATCGCTCTACAATTCCTCTTAATTCGAAGTTTGGGTTAACCTCTATAAATGGCGCATGGAATACCCTTCCGGACATTCCATACGACAATATACCTGTAACTATCTTGTTTTCTGTCATTTATCTTTGCTTAGTGATGCGCATGGGCATCTGCTTTACCACCTACGGCAGTAAACAACTGAGCAACAGTTTCTGTTTGGGATTGTGCAAAATCACGCAAATCTTTATTGGTATTACGAGAAAGTCTTCTGAATTGTTCTTTTACCAAAGCAACTTGATGTTGGATATGGCTTAAGTACTCCTGGTCAGAATAAACTTTAGCATGTTGTAAAGCCAAAGGAGCTGCAGAATCTGCGATAGTAGAATCATTAACAACAACTGGAGCTTCATTCGGTTCAACGGCAATATTTTCTTGACCTTCACCTGTGAATTTCTCCGTTCCTAGGATTGGGAAATCAACATGGTATTTAGTCGCCAATGAATCCATTTGAGGAAGGATATCAGAGAAAAATTTAGCAGCTTTTGCGGCAGCATCTTTCGCCTGTGCATTACCCACTGTAGCTACATGCTCTGCGTAGGATACCTCATAAGGTGCGATGGACCCTACTTGTCTGAAGAAAGCATACGCATCACCATCAACCAATGTCGTATGTGTGTATTTCAATTGGTTTTCATCAGCCGTTTTGAAAACACAAGAAGATAAAGAAGTACTTGCAAGAACTGCTGCAACTAATAATGTATTTAATTTCATCGCTTTATTATTTTAAAAACACACAAAAATAAAAAAATATCCCTATTAATGCCTATTTCTATCTAATTCAAAATCAATCTAAGCTAAATTTCTTCCTGCATTCACCACTCCATAAATGGTACGGCCGATTAATTTGCGGTATGTTTCTGCTTTAGACTCTTCCATTTTCTGCTTTTCAAGCAAACGGATGGCATAATGCTGGATAATCAACAATGGAAGGATAATTTTTTCTCTCTCTAAAATAGAAGCTCTTTCCACTGGATAATTTTCCATTAATTCTTTCATGCCGGTCAGTTTTAACAGATATTTCTTGGTTAAATCGAACTCATCTTTCAACATTGTCCAGAATTCACCAAATCTTGCATCGTCTTTCATGTAGGACGTGATATCAAAATTGGACTTTGTCATGGACATCATACAGTTGTCGATTACCGTATTGAACATACCTGAAGTTTCGTACAGGTTCTTCACATAAGACCAAAGGTTATTGTCCTCTGCCCATTGCAAAGCCGAACCTACACCAAAGAATCCAGGGATATTCTGTTTCAACTGGCTCCAGGAAGTCACAAAACTGATGGCACGAAGGTCTTCCAACCTCAATTCCCTACCCGAATTTCTCTTCATCGGCCTGCTGGAGATATTCATGCTGGATAGTGATTTCAATGGACTTAAGGTTTCCAGATATTTCAGGAACAAAGGATGATGCCTTAATTCCAAGAATTTCTGATGGCTCTCTGCTGCCATGCGATCGATTACATCCTTCTGCTTTGCTGTCAATGTATCGCCTACCCTTTGCTGCAGATCAGAGATCAAGCCTGCATGTAGCAATTGTTCAATATTATATTTTGCAGAATCCAACGAGCCATACTGACTACTGATGGTCTGACCTTGGATCGTCAATTGAATGTGGTTGTTTTCGATCTCCTTACCCATGGAAGCATAGAAACGCTGGGTTTTACCACCGCCACGCGCTGGAGGGCCACCACGACCGTCGAAGAATATCAGATCCACATCATACTCCCTTGAAATGGCTGTCAATTCGATCTTAGCTTTATAGATCGACCAGTTGGCCATCAGGTAACCGCCATCCTTGGTGCTATCAGAGAAACCCAGCATAATGGTCTGTTTGTTTCCTCTTTTCTTCAGGTGAGCAGCATACACGGGATTTGAATATAAGCTGCGCATTACGTCGGCTGCATGCTTCAGATCATCAACGGTTTCGAATAGAGGAACAAAATCCATGGTTAGATCTTTCTTGGTCCAGCCCTCCCATAGGAATAGCTGCATCAAGCCCAAGATATCGGATGCCTGTTGGCAATTGGAAATTATAAAGCGTTGAACAGCTCTTTCACTTCCTGTGGATTGGATTTCCTTGATCAATCGGATAACCTTAATGGTATCTTCGACAAGTGGATCTATGCCATCCTGCAATTCTAGGTTTGCTTCGGTGAATTTGATGTGTTTTTCCTTCTCTTCTTCCGAGCCTTCAATCTCTTTTAGTTTAATTCCCGTCTCTTTGGGATAGGTTTTTACCAACCAATCAAAGGTACTACGCAAGGCACTGCTGTCTTGGCGGATATCTAAAGTCGTGAAATAGCAGCCGAAAGTTTGGACTTTTCGTCTCAAATCTTCCACGATCTCTACAAACAGTCCGTCATGGTTTTCTTTCAGTACGCGAATGATCTCGGTCAGGTTGTGCAAGATCCTTTCTGTTTCATCGACAGGTTTATCACTTGGGTTGAAGCTGTTTTCATAGAACAGCTCTTGAAGCTCTTCCATGTACTGTTCCACCCCACGGAAGGTAATCCTTCTTTTTACGATCCTGAAATCACGATAATAACATCTAAAGAGAATGGTTCTCAACAGATTTGCCACCTTTTTCGTGCTTTCCCAGGTCACATTTGGATTCCCGTCACGGTCGCCACCTGGCCAAAATCCTAACTCGATAAGGTGATTGACATCCTTAGGATTGATTTCCAGCTCATCTTCTATTTTAGCTTCGATTCCCGATGCAACACTATAAAAGACGTTTTCAAGGAACCAAGCCAAACTGATGGCCTCATCCACCGGAGTCGGACTTTGCTTATTGATAAATGGGGTTTTCCCTAATTGCTGAAGCAACAGGTGTATGGTTGGAATATCGTTTTTCTTGAGTTCATCAATCAGGTCATTGATGATGGACAGCACTGGACCAGGATAGAACTGGGTCGGGTGTGCGGTCAAAACTAACCTAACGGACATATCCTTTAATCTGGAAACGACCTGTTTCTTTAATTGGGGATTTGTCTGGGCAAGATTGAAAATGGATTCCAATCCGCCGGTTTCATCGCTTTTTCCAACGGCCCTGAAGGCAGAATCTTCCACCGCATCAAATAAAACAACCTGACGTTCTATATATTGAACAATGCGAAATAACAAGTCTAGACGGTCATCTTCCTGAACGTACTGCTCATATTGACCGAAGAAACTATCGATGATAACCTCAGGCGATAAATGCTCCTCCACTCCTTTTTCACAATGGGTCGTAAAAAATGGTAGAATAGTCCCCGTATGCTTTACCCTTTGAAAGGGCAAAGTCAAGAACAAACTTTTATATAAATCGAACCTCGTGAGGACTTCATTCTGAAAAGCTATTGTCTTTTGGCTTAATCTCATAGTAAGTAACGTATCTTGATTTTTGATAGTTGATTTGTGAACAAACACAAATATATCATTTTAATATCTTTTTAAGTAACTAATTGTATTATTTACACTAACTAAACAAAAATATTGCTATTTTGATAATGTAGGCTATGTATTTAAATATGGAAACTTTAAAATCTATCTCATATTTCCTCAGTTTAAGGAACGGATCATTAAAATTTTCACGACATGGGTTCAATCGCTTGGATAATTAAAGATTTTATTGAATTTCATGCATTTTACTCCATTATTTAACCACTGCTTACGTATCTTTGTTTCGACAAAACATGAAAAAAACCAAAGAATTAAGCAATTTCTTCTACAGTCAGTATTTTGCTGACGGTCTTCGCATTACCATTGGTTGTGTTGTTCCCATTTTGATCTGTGCCTCTTTGGGCAAATTCCTCTTGGGAACCTATATTTCTTTGGGGGCATTATTAGTGGGACTTTCCGACACACCTGGAGCTCCATCGCATCGCAGGACCGGGATGATCGCTTGCTTAATCGTATGTATCCTGACCCAGTTCATCACCTTTTTAGCCAATGGGAATATTTGGATCATGGCTGTCGTATTGGGCTTTCTTTGTTTTACCTATTCCATGTTTGCCGTCTTCAATGCACGGGCAGCCACCGTTGGATCGATGGGGATCCTGATCATGCTGATCTATGTCGATGATGTGAACAGCTTCCAAGAGGAAATCATGCTCCTCTTCTATTTCTCCCTAGGTGCTATTTGGTATATGCTCATCAGTTTCTCGATTACCCAGGCTAGACCCTATCGATTGGCCCAACAGGAGCTTTCAGAAACCATTAGGCACGTAGGTGATTTCATTAGACTTCGCGCAAATTTCTATGATATAAATAAATCTATTGATGAGAACTACACTAAACTCATCGATAAACAGATTGAAGTACATGAGCATCAAGAAAATGTGCGGGATCTGCTTTTCCAAAGCAAAAGGTCCATTAAGGACACCACCAAAATTGGCCGGTACCTGACCTTGACCTTTAATGATGTAGTAGATCTATTTGAACAGTCCATGACCACCCATTATGATTATGAATTGATCAGAAAGGAATATGGCCATACGGGCATCTTAAAGGATTTTAAGCACCTATTGCTTAAGACAGCAAACGAATTGGACCACCTTGCCTATCAATTGAATGCCAATCGTGTCCCAAAGCCGCTGTACAATTTTAAGGAGGATATTGAAAACATCATGCGCTCCATCGATGCGCTCGAGAAAAAAGAAAACATCAATAGTATCCCGCTGAAAAAGATCTTGATCAGCGTGAGGAACATCAGCATTTTTATCCATAACATCTATAATTATGCGGTTGTAAGACCGAACAACATCAAGAAACAGGAAATCGAGGAAGCATCTAAGTTTATCCAAACCGAACATATTGACTTGAGAAAATTGAAGGATAACCTTTCCTTCAATTCAAGTATTTTCCGGCACGCTCTACGGATGGCTATCGTAATGGCCATTACCTATGTCGTTTTCAATCTGGATTTTTTCAATATCGGCACTATGGGAAGTTATTGGATATTACTGACCATTATGGTGATCTTGAAACCAGGGTTCGGATTGACCAAAGAAAGGAACTTCCAACGCCTCTTGGGGACTATCATAGGGGGTATCATAGGCGCGATAATCTTGATGACCGTACATTCGGAGGTAGCCAGGTTCGTTATTTTGATATTCTTTTTCTTGATTGCCTATAGCCTATTTAGGGTCAACTATATTATGGCAGTCATGTTCATGACACCATACGTCTTGATTATGCTGAGCTTTTCAGGACTCAACACTTTTGAGGTTGCTAAGGAAAGGATTTTCGACACGTTCCTGGGTGGTATGATCGCCTTCTTATCGAGTTATATTATTTTTCCAAATTGGGAAAGTTTCCAGGTCAAGAACAATATCAGGCAATTGTTGATTGCCAATTATAAATACCTCGCTCAGGCGGTTAGGATTTTATCAGGCGAAGAGATCACGGTGACCAGCTATAAGCTTTCGCGCAAGGAACTCTACATTGCTTCTGCCAATATGGGTTCTACTTTCCAGAGAATGCTCTCTGAACCTAAATGGAGGCAAAAGAGCACCAAAGAGGTCAATAGATTGGTTATCTTAAACCATATCCTTTCCTCCTATGGAGCCACCTTGCTAACGCAATTAACGGAAGCTACAGATACTAACTACACCAAGGAACACTTGACACTCTTGAAAAAGGTGCTTCAGAATGTCAGCAAATCTATCGAGGCTGTTCCCATTAAAGGTGCAGATGAATTTATTCCTGTAAGTGATTTTCCCGAGATTACGCCTGAAACGTTGAACCCGGTGGAAACCAAATTAATTACAGAACAATTGCAATTTTTAAATAAAATTTCCTCAGATTTATACAAATCTACCTTGGATGTGATGGAGAAAGAAAGCACTATCCATCCTGGACAAATAGAAATGGCAAATGGACAACTTAATTGATGTATTGATAGTAGGCGGAGGTCCGATTGGGATCGCCTGTGGAATTGAAGCAAAGAAAAACAACTTAAGCCATGTAATCATTGAAAAGGGCTGTTTGACAAACTCCCTATACAATTATCCGATCAACATGACTTTTTTCTCCACCTCGGAGCGATTGGAGATCGGCGACACGCCTTTTGTCACAACAAACCCCAAGCCCAGACGTGCAGAAGCTTTGGAATATTATCGTCGGGTAGAAAAGAAGTTCAATTTAAAAACCCATCTATTTGAAGAGGTATTAACCATCAACAAAATTGATGGCACTTTTCAGGTCACTACCACCAAATCGATCTATAGAGCCAAAAATGTAATCGTAGCTACAGGTTTTTATGATATCCCAATGTACCTCGGAGTACCGGGTGAAGGTTTGGATAAGGTAAGGCACTATTATGATGACCCTCATTATTATGCTAACCAAAAAGTTATTGTCGTTGGAGCCAGCAATTCTTCCATTGATGCAGCACTTGAAACCTATAGAAAAGGTGCAGATGTTACATTGATCATCAGAAGCAAGGAAGTAAGTCCAAGGGTAAAATATTGGGTCCGCCCAGATATCGAGAACCGCATTTCAAATGGAGAGGTTAAGGTCCATTACCGATCAAATATTGTAAGTATCGGGGAAAGAGAAGTTCAGGTCTCGACTCCAAAAGGACTGATCAGTATCGAAAATGATTTTGTTTTGGCACTGACAGGCTATCGACCAAACTTTGAATTCCTTGAAAAGGTCGGTATCGATGTTCCTACAACGGCACCTTGTATTCCCGCCCATAATCCCGAAACGATGGAAACAAACGTAGAAAACCTCTATCTGGCTGGAGTCGTTTGCGGAGGATTGAACACGCACCTATGGTTCATAGAAAACTCTAGGATCCATGCTCACCTCATCGTGAAAAATATTGTGGAAAAGAACCTAAACTCTTAGGCCATTGATAAAGATTTTTGCCAATTTTTTCTGAAGGTTCAGGATATAATCAAACTCTTCTTTGGATGGTGGCAGGAAAAGATTCTTAAATTCCTGAAGGATACCTATACGCATCCCCAATAAAGAAATCAACAAGATCTTGGCGGTTATTTCAATTTCTTCGACTTCGATCTCTTTGGTCTCCAAACCTTTTCGCAAAACGAGGCAGACCTGTTTGATTTCCTTTTCGAACAGAGAAGGTAAAATCGCTTCGATATCTGGTGGCATCTCATTTCTTAGCGAATAACTGAATTCGAACAGATTAAAGTTGTCTTTGATAATGCGTAATCTGGTACAGAGGAAAGCATCCATAGCTTCATTGACACTTTTGGATTGGGAGATTTTTTCCGTGGTTTCATTCACGATCTCATCAACCGCCATTTCAAATACTGCGGCGTATAATCTGTTTTTATCCGGAAAGTAATAGTAAAGTAAGGCTTTAGAAAATGATAGATCTTGGGCAATCTCTGCCATGGTCGTTTTTGCTAATCCATAATGTGCAAATCTACGCTTTGCCGCCTCCAATATCTTCACCCTTTTCGCATCTGCATTTTTTGCCATACACAATAAAATTAGTTTATAATTTGCCGTTTACCTATCTTTACAGCCTTGTAAACTAAGATAGATTAATTTTTCGAACTTTTAAAGGATTCGGTCAAAAAAATGAAAAACGCGACTCAAGAGAATAAATCCCTAAAAAACCTAAATACTTTTGGTATTGAGGCCATGGCAAATCAATATATTAAAGTAGAAGATGAGCAGGTTTTAAAAGACTTATTTTCTGCAGGAGCTTTTGAAAACGAATTTTTCATCTTAGGCGGTGGAAGCAATGTACTTTTCACCAAAGACTATCTAGGACTCATCGTCCATGTGGCCAATAAAGGGATACAACATTTCATTGAAGGAAACCAAGTATTCGTCACTGCTGCTGGCGGAGAAGTTTGGAACGACCTCGTTTGGTACTGTATAGACCATGATTTCCCAGGTTTGGAAAACATGGCCCTGATTCCAGGAACAGTTGGCGCATCCCCTATCCAGAACATCGGCGCCTATGGACAGGAATTGATGCATATCTTCTATTCATGCCGTGCATTTGATTGTAAAACTGGGGAGTTTATCACTTTCAACAATGAAGATTGCCGATTCTCCTATCGTGACAGTATCTTCAAAAGGGATTATAAGGGTAGATTCATTATCTGCAGTGTGACCTACAAGCTTGAACTGTTTGGAAAGATCAACACGAGCTATGGAGCCATTGAAAGCGAATTGGAGAAAAGGGGAATTCGTACTCCAAGCATCAAAGATGTCGCAGAGGTGGTATCCTATATCCGTGTTGAAAAACTTCCTGATCCTTCCACTATAGGCAATGCAGGCAGTTTTTTTAAAAATCCAATTATCACGAAAGCACAATTTTCAGAACTTCAAAAACAATTTCCCGATATCGTACATTATACCATGGACCCCGACCATGAAAAGCTTGCGGCAGGTTGGTTGATAGAGCAATGTGGCTGGAAGGGAAAATCGGTTGGACAGGTTGCCGTGTGGAAAAATCAGGCTTTAGTCCTCACAAACATCGGAAAAGCATCGGGTAATGAAATATTTGAAGTATCGTCTACTATTGTGGACGATGTCAATACACAGTTTGGAGTACTTTTAGAACGTGAAGTAAACATACTATAAAAGTTTTCCACATTTTCGTGACTCCGATATTTTTTTTATTATAAAACAATAATCATCGATTATAATACAATAAAAGGCGATACAGGTTTTTAATCTACTTTCGTATTGCGAAAATTCCTTCTACTAAAATATCGATATCCACAATTTTATTAATTTACTGCACAAGAATTGTACATAGTAGCGTAGAAATATTATGGCTTAATAATTTTTTCGGTTGTTCAGCTTAAATCAGGCTCTTGCCTGAAACACATCGCATCATTTAACTATACTATAATCGCTAATTGTATGAACAAGATCGAATTTAACTCACTAGTTGTTAAGCACTCTGAATCACTTCGAAGTTATGCCAGAAACTTCACCCGTGATCATGAAGATGCTAACGACTTAGTACAGGACACCTTACTAAAGGCCGTCACGTACTTCAAGAACTTCAGGGACGGAACCAATTTGAAAGGTTGGCTTTATACCATTATGAAGAACACCTTTATCAATAATTACCGTCGCATAGTAAAAACGAATTCCTTTATCACAAAGGAGGAAGAAATCTCACAAATTAACCTAGTTGTATCTGCAGCAAAAAACAATGGTGAAAACAAATTCATCATGGAAGACATCAACTATGCTCTTTCCAAGTTATCCGATGAATATTATGTTCCTTTCACCATGTATTTCGAAGGTTATAAATACCATGAAATATCTGACCATTTGCAGATTCCAATAGGAACAGTAAAAACAAGGATACATGTAGCAAGAAAGTCCATGAAAAAGACACTTACTGCATATAAATTCAAAGAGAATTAATTCTCTTTAAGCATCCGAAAAAAAATATTATTAAAGGTTTAGGTAGATTAAGCCATATCCCCTTAAAACTTTTACGCTAATTTAAGGGAAGCCTAAAAAGAAATTCGAGATAAGCTTATTCGCTTATCTCGAATTTTGAAAGTTTTACAAACTCCTGAATACGCTCCGAAATTTCTTCACTGCTCAAATTCTGCAATCTTTCTGTTCCGAATTTCTCCACACAAAAAGAAGCCAAAGCAGATCCAAAAATAATCGCGTTCTTCATATTGGTAAAATTAACGGACTGTAGCTTTGCTAAATATCCGATAAAACCACCTGCAAAAGAATCTCCGGCTCCTGTTGGATCAAACACATCTGCTAATGGTAATGCAGGCGCTGAAAAGATTTGTCCTTCTCCAAACAACAAAGCTCCGTGCTCACCTTTTTTAATGATCAGGTACTGAGGTCCCATCTGAAGGATCTTCTCTGCTGCTTTCACCAATGAGTACTCTCCAGACAATTGTCTCGCTTCTGCATCGTTAATTGTCAACACATCAACTTGCTTCAACACCTCTTTCAACTCATCTAATGCCACATCCATCCAGAAGTTCATAGTATCCAATACCACTAACTTCGGTTTCTTATCCAAACGTTTCAAAGTTGCCATCTGTACCGCTGGGGTCAAGTTACCCAACAACAGATATTCACAGTCTTGATAAGAAGCAGGGATTTTAGGGTCAAAATCAGCCAATACGTTCAGTTCAGTGATCAATGTATCACGGCTGTTCATATCATTATGGTATTTTCCAGACCAGAAGAAAGATTTTCCTCCAGGAATAACTTCAATACCTTCAACATTGATCCCTCTTGATTTGATGATGTTTAAGTTATCATCTCCAAAGTCTTCACCAATTACAGAAATTAATTTAACATCTGGGAATAGATAAGATGCTGCTAATCCAGCAAATGTTGCTGCTCCACCTACGATTTTATCTGTTTTGCCAAATGGGGTTTCAATGGCATCGAAAGCAACTGTTCCAACGATTACTAAACTCATGGATATAAATTATGTTATAAAAAAAATGCCGGCGATTGGCCGGCTGTTTTATCTTGCTCCTGAAGCTGGGCTCGAACCAGCGACCCTCTGATTAACAGTCAGATGCTCTAACCAACTGAGCTATTCAGGAATTCGAATTGATAAGGTTGCCCTCATCTTCAAAGTGGTACAAAAATAGGTTTTTAATAATTAATTCACAAACAAAAAATTGAAAATTTATTAATAAAAAGCCTTTCAATACGTAATCCACTCATATCCAACGAAAATTATCTTATCAATTCGATCTACTAAATATAACGATTGACTAAATTCTCCAGGAATTCTTGTTTTCCACTTCTCATTTCTGGCTCACCGTTCTCTACCGCATAGCTTCTCAGATCCTCTAAAGTCAATTTGCCTTGTTCATACTCCGCTCCTTTTCCTTTGTCAAAACTTGCATAACGATCCTTACGGATTTTTTTGAACTCAGATTTCTGAAGGATATTATCTGCTGTAACCAATGCTCTGGCAAAGGCATCCATCCCGCCAATATGAGCATAGAACAAATCTTCTGGGTCAGTTGAATTTCTTCTGATCTTCGCGTCGAAGTTCACTCCACCGCCTTGTAAGCCTCCTGCTTCCAAAATAATCAACATCGCTTCTGTCAATTCATTCAGATCATTTGGGAATTGATCGGTATCCCATCCGTTTTGGTAATCCCCACGGTTGGCATCGATTGAACCTAACATTCCTGCATCCGCTGCAACCTGTAATTCATGTTGGAAAGTATGACCAGCTAATGTTGCATGGTTAACCTCAATGTTCAATTTAAAATCATCCAAAAGATCATATTGCCTTAAGAAGCTGATAACCGTCGCGGAGTCATAATCATATTGATGTTTTGTTGGTTCACATGGCTTCGGCTCAATAAAAAATGTTCCTTTAAATCCATTTTTACGAGCATAATCTTTTGACATATGTAGGAATTTTGCCAAATGCTCCTGTTCGCGTTTCATGTTGGTATTCAACAAGGACATATACCCCTCTCTACCACCCCAGAACACATAGTTTTCACCTTTTAGGGCTATTGTTGCATCTAAAGCTGCTTTCACTTGAGCCCCAGCATGCGCCAAAACATGGAAATCAGGATTGGTGGAAGCCCCATTCATATAACGATGGTGGCTGAAAAGATTGGCTGTACCCCATAACAACTTAATTCCACTTTCTTTTTGTTTTTCCTTCGCATATTCGACGATTGCAGCCAGATTGGAATCATTTTCATTGACATCATTACCATAGTCCACCAAATCTACATCATGGAAACAGTAATATGGCAATTGCAATTTCGTCATAAACTCAAAAGCGGCATCCATCTTATCTTTTGCGCGATCTAGTGTTTTCGATTTTTCATCCCAAGGAAAGAAATGGGTCTGCCCACCAAAAGGATCCGCTCCGTTTCCATTGAATGAATGCCAATAGGCACATGCAAATTTAAAATGCTCCTCCATAGTCTTTCCGCCGATTACTTTTTTAGCATCATACCAGCGAAATGCCAATGGATTATCGGAATCTAAGCCTTCGTACTTGATTTGCCCGATATTCTTGAAATACTCTTTTTCTCCAATTAAAACTTTCATATTTATAGTTGATTATAATTTCTGTAATAAACTTTCCTTCCAATTTGCATAGAGGTCATTATAGATATCCTTCTGCTGAGGTTCGATGGTCTTTATCTTTTTCAAGCCCGAGAATGCCTCTTTTTTATCTTTATACAGCTGTGCTCCAATTCCTGCTCCTAATGCCGCTCCAACGCTTCCGTCATTCTCATAAAGTTCTACTGGTACATTGGTTACACCAGCAAAGGATTGCTGAAACACAGGGCTCAGGAACATGTTGGCATAACCGGCCTTAATAACCGTAGGATGGATTTCATTTTCCTTAATGATATCTAGACCATAACGAAACGAATGGGCTATCCCTTCTTGGACGGCACGCCAAATATGGGAAGCGTCATGTCGCACAAAGTCGAGATTCTCAATATGCCCATTAACAGTTTTATTGTTCAGCATGCGCTCAGCACCATTCCCAAATGGCAATACTACAATCCCTTCAGAACCAATAGCGACTCCAGCGGCTTTTTGGTTTATCTGATCGTAATCCAGGCCTTGAGCTGTCAGCTTTTTGATCCAACTATTTTGGATACCGGTTCCATTAATACATAATAGCACACCGATATTACTTTGTTCTTTACTATGGTTGACATGGGCAAAACTGTTCACCCGTGATTGCTTATCAAAAATCAAATGGTCTGCAACCGCATAGATCACACCAGAGGTACCGGCCGTTGCAGCGACTTCTCCAGCATCAATTACACCAAGGGATAAAGCATTATTAGGTTGATCTCCTGCCTTATAGCTTACTATAGCTTTCTCCGAAAGTCCTAATTCAGTGGCTACAGCCTTATCGATGGAACCATAGTTTGAAAAGATTGCTTGCACTTCAGGGACTAAAGACTGATCTATACCATAATAATCCAATAAAGTATCTGATAAGGTGTCTTTTTCGAAATCCCAAAGAATGCCTTCAGAAATGGAACTCGGATTAGAATTGATCTGCTTAGTCAGGCACATACATAAAAAATCGCCTGGAAGCATAAACTTATGAACCCTTTCATACAATTCAGGCTCATTGTTCTTTACCCAAGACAGTTTTGATGCCGTAAAATTACCAGGAGAGTTAAGATGGGATCTTAGAAAACCTTTAGGTTCCAAGGATTGGAAAGCCTCGTTTCCAATTTCCACTGCCCTACTGTCACACCAAATAATGGAATTGCGCAGTACTTTCTGGTCCTTATCAACCAGCACTAGGCCATGCATTTGATAGGCAATTCCAATGGCAGCGATATCCTTCGGATCATATTGACCACTAGCATTGGCTTTCAATATGGCTTTCTTGGTATTTTGCCACCAAAGTTCAGGGTCTTGTTCAGCCCAACCTTTTTGCTGCGAAATGATTTCAGATTCCGTCTCTGGATATTGGGCAGAAACAATTCGTTTCCCGGTCTGTGCATCCAACACGGAAACTTTAATAAAAGAGGTCCCTAAGTCAATCCCTAGTAATAGCATAAATTGTTTATAATGGATAAGTTGATTCCACAATATAATTATTTTTAAAATAAGACCTATACTCTATTATGAAATCATGAAAAGCACAGTTTTATCAACGCCCTTCCAAACCTAAAGCTAAAAACACACAAAACACTGATAATCAACCAAAAAACACCTCATTCATTCACTCTTTTCAACTATAACGTTTTCGTAAATAAAGATATAACGGTTTAGCAAAGTCAGTTACTTTATTGGTTATTATTGTGATATAAACCATTACAGATCATTCATTATCTAACTCCATTTTCCGCTTCCTAAGCCTATTTACCAAGCTTTCGAAAAGGAAAATGAATTGTAAACCTTAAACTCTTTAAATTATGACAAAACAGTATGTTTTACTCATCCTATTCTCGTTTTGGATGATTCTGCTCTCTGCAGACCCCTGTTTTTCACAGCAAAACCAAAACCTCATACGAGGGACCGTCAAATCAACGGATGGCACTCCTGTTGAAGGAGCCAGCATCATGCAGACAGGTACAAAAAATGGAACCTTATCTGATGGAGACGGAAAATTTGAACTGGAATTAACAAACGGTACTAGAGGAACCCTGACAATTACCCACACGGGCTTCAATACACAGACCGTTTCAATCAACAGTCAAGATTTACAGATTTCTTTGCAACCTAAAGCAGAAGACTTAGATGAAGTCGTTGTAGTAGGTTATGGTACTCAAAAACGAAAGGACCTTACTGGTGCCGTTGCTTCTGTACAAGCCGAAAAGCTTGAAAAAGAAGCCCCTAGGTCGGTCCAAGATCTATTGAGAGGAAATGCTGCAGGTATTGTAATCAGCCAAGGAAATACAGCGAAGGGCGACGCGGATCTTCTGGTAAGAGGAAGAGGAACCCTAAAAGCTGGCGCTAGCCCACTCAATGTAGTAGATGGGGTTATCTTTGATGGAACATTTGCTGATATCAACCCAAATGACATTGCTTCCATCGATATCCTAAAAGATGCAAGTGCAACTGCAGTTTATGGTGCTAGAGCAGCAAATGGCGTCGTATTGATCACTACCAAACGCGGTGCTTCCGGTAAACCAACCATTACGTTGAATGGCAATTTTGGCTTCGTAGAAAACTCCTACATGCCAAGAGTCATGAATGGACAGGAATTCCTAGCCTATCGCTATGATTATGAAATGGGTAAAAGAGCCCAAGATTACCACGACAAATATCCTGAAATGTTTGTGGATCCAAGAAAATTGACAAATGTGGATCAATTGGCATGGTATAACTATGACCAAAAAGACCCTGCAACAACCGTAACGGAAGAACAATTGATCCGTTCTTGGTTAGCAAGGTTAGAAATGAGATCTCCAGAAATTGAAAATTACCTGATTGGGAAAGAAACAAACTGGCAAGATCAAGTTTTTCACAAAGGAATCCAGCAAGATTATACAGCAAGTATTTCCAATAAAACGGATAACCTAAACTACTATTTCTCCCTTAACCATGTAGATCGCGAAGGCTTTATCGTTGGAAACCGGTTCAAGAACTTCAGGACCAGGATCAACTTGGAATCCAAGATCACCAACTTCTTGAAAGTTGGAACCAACGCCAACTTTGCTGCCAGAAACGAAGGTTTCCTACAGGCAGATTGGGGGCAATCAGCAATTATTCCTCCATATGGGTCTAACAATATCGATGATCCGAACAGCCTTTACAGAAGATTGCCTACGGGCGATGTTACTCCAGTAAACCCATTCTTCGATAATATGTTTAGAGACCGTGTGGATCGCTATAACACTTTAAATGCAACTCTATACGGCGTTATCACATTACCTTATGGATTTGAAATCCAATCCAACTTTACGCCATCATTCATCTGGAGAGAATACTACAATCACGATTCTTCCCTGAACCCAGAATGGGCAGCTAAGGGCGGAACGGCGGAACGTTCCTTCTTCAGGACCTACAACTGGCAGATTGACAACGTCCTGCGTTGGAAAAAAGCCTTTGGAGATCACAACTTTGAGGTTACTTTACTTCAAAATGCTGAAAAAGGTCAATATTGGAGAACCAAAGCTACGGCTTCCAACTTCGTTCCTAGCGATATCTTAGGCTGGCATAGAATACAGGCCGGAACGGTTCCTTTGAATGAAAGTGATGACACTTACCGCACTGGAGATGCCTTAATGGGTCGTTTATTCTACTCTTTCAAAGACACCTACCTTTTCACCGCATCGGTACGTCGTGACGGTTATTCTGCATTCGGTTCTCAAAACCCTCGTGCAACCTTCCCTGCACTGGCCTTCGCATGGAATTTCACGAATGAGAAGTTTATGGAAGGAACTAAATCTTGGTTAGACTACGGAAAACTAAGATTGACTTGGGGAAGAAATGGTAACCGCGATATCCCACAGTATGACGCACTTTCTGATATGACCTCAGGCTTACATCCATATATCGACTCCAAAGGAAATGTTTACCTAGGCTCACAATTGTATGTGAACCGCATGGCCAACCTGGGGCTAAAATGGGAAAACAAAGCCTCTTATAACTTAGGTTTGGATTTCGCGATGTTCAAGAACCGCCTATCTGGTGCGATTGACCTGTACACCGCAACAACCCATGACCTATTAGTTGACCGCGAACTACCTGAAATTATTGGTTTCAGCAGCGTAGCAGCCAATTTAGGAGAACTTAAAAGCCATGGTATCGACGTGAGCTTAACTGGAAACATTATCCAAAAAGAAACCTTTAACTGGTCTTCTAACTTCATTTTCATGCTAAACCGCAGAAAGATCGTAACTCTTTATGGCGACATGGTGGACATTAAAGATGATGCCGGCAATGTTATTGGCCAGAAAGAAGCTGATGACATCAAGAACAGATGGTTTATCGGACAAGACCCTGACCGTATCTGGGATTACGAAAGACAAGGAATCTGGCAACAAAATGAAATTGATGAAGCTGAAAAATTCGGATTACAACCTGGAGATTTCAAATATATTGACCAGAATGGCGATGGCGTGATGACTGATGCTGACCGTATCTTCCAAAGGTACAAAACACCGCGATTCCGTTGGTCTTGGAGAAATGACTTCAACTATAAAAACTTCAACCTTTCTGTGTTCATTTACTCCAATTGGGGACAAACTGATGGATTCAACCGTGCAGCAAACAACAGTAACTTCGCAGACCGAACCACTGATTATGTGATGCCTCGTTGGACTCCTGAAAACCCAATCGATGATTATGCGAGAATCGGTTCAAAGAATATCGGATCAAATTACATCAATAAGTCCTTTGTTAGGTTAGAGAACATTTCTCTTTCATACTTGGTGCCTTCCAACATCTTGGAAAAAGTAAGCATCCGAAACCTGAGGATTTCCGCTTCTGTAAGAAATGCCGCCATGTGGGCTCCACATTGGGAATTTGGTGACCCAGAAGGATTTCCTGTTCCTAGAACCTACAACCTAAGCCTTAATTTCTCACTATAACCTATTGATCATGAAAACTTATAAGAAACTATTATATATCGGCTTATTTGGCACTGCTTCCATCACCTTGATGGAAAGCTGTAGCAAAGATTGGCTAAAACCTCAACCCCTATCCTTCTATGCCCCTGAAGTAGCCCTATCTACACCTGAAGGACTTTACTCGGCACTGACCGCCTGTGAGCGGAATATGCGACATGAATTTTTTGGAGATGGCGCACCTATCCTGACCGAAATCATCCAATCGGATGTGGCTGTTGAAGGGACTACGGACAAAGCCGGTCCTCAAATGAACATGGACATCGCACTCCTACCTGATGCACAGCTTAACCATGAAAACAATACGCGTGTGGGTTGGTATTGGTATGAAGCCTACAAAGGGATCAAATATGCCAATACGGTGATCGCCAGAATAGACAATGCAACCTTTAAGGATGACGCTGAAAAGAACGCTATCCTGGGTGCAGCCTATTTCCAACGTGCTTATCGCTATTACAAATTGGTTCATCAATTTGGAGATGTCCCTTTCCTGGACTGGGAAATCAACGAGCCTAAATACGATTTCTATTCTTACGATCGCTGGAGCATCTTAAAAAGACTGAAAAAAGATCTAGAATTTGCATACCAATGGGTACCGGAAATAGTTGATCGTGGAAGGACCTCGAAAGCAGCTTGCGGAATCCTATTGATGAAAGTAGCTATGGCACTTGAGGATTTTGATCTGGCCATCAAAGTTGGAAACGAAGTAGTAGCCAAACATCCTTTGATGAAGAACAGGTTTACCGTCAACCAGAACCGACCTAATACAAACTTGATGTTTGATCTCCACAGTGTTGAAGCAAAGCTGGACATGAGCAATACCGAAGGTCTAATGTATGTAGTTGCCTATCCAGAAGCAGAGGGTTCAGCTAGAATCGAAACCATGCGTAATGCCGTTCCATTCTGGAATAATGGAAATATCAAAACACCAGATGGCCAAACAGGAACCAATGTAAACTTGGCCCCGGGCGAAACCGACCCATCCATGGACCTCAACAAATCCTATGGAAGAGGAATTGGAAGGTTGAGACCTACATGGTATTTCAGCAACTCGATCTGGAGAGCCGACAAAGAAAAGAACGACCTACGCGGCATCCACAATATGAACAGCTGGAAACGCATGGAAGACTTGAAATATAACAGCCCAGACCTAAAAGCTAAGGGAAGTCAATGGTATGGAAAAAACTTCGTCAAAAGCCCTAGTATGAGCCCAGAAGACACCATCCGTCTTTGGTTCTCATGGCCACATTACAAGGTTTTTGTACCAGATCCTTTGAGCTCCACTTGGACAGGCGGGGAAACCCCTTGGTATGTATATCGTTCGGCTGAAGTTTATTTGCTTTTAGCGGAATCATATTACTGGAAGAACCAACCTGGAATGGCTGCAAATGCGCTTAATGAAGTTAGGACAAGAGCCGGCGCAACCCCTATACAGGCAGGAGATGTCAATATCGGGGAAATCCTAGATGAACGCGCAAGAGAGCTTTACTACGAAGAAAACAGGCACGTAGAATTGGTCCGGATGTCATATACCTATGCTAAGACCAGAAAGCCATGTGAAATTTTTGGAGGAAGGGTCTACAGCCTTGAAAACATCAGCGGACCAGGAGGTACCAATTCCAACATCAAACAAAATGGGGTGAACTTCTGGTATGACCGTGTGGTAGCAAAAAGCAATTTCTACAACAAAGGCGTAAAACATAAATGGGCAGAATACAAAATATCCGTTCACCATATCCTTTGGCCGGTTCCAGCTGGAGCGATCAACACTAACCTAAAGGGAATTATCAACCAGAACATTGGTTACCCTGGCGCGGAAAGAAATGAAAAACCATTAATCGTGCCTGATGAAGGAACAGTATTGGGTCCTAAAGCAGAATAAGAGAAAATTACATGTTGAATACCATAAAATAGCAATCAATGAAAAGAAAAACGATTATCAGATCCATCTCCTCAGTAGGGCTCGCCCTATTACTATCCGCCCAGGCAAATGCACAATCCAGCGATAGCAAAGGTTTTAAACCTCTGTTTGACGGAAAAACTCTGGCTGGTTGGAAATCCGCAGGTGGTGCAGCACCATATACCGTTGAAGACGGAGCAATAGTTGGAAGAATGACCAAAGGAACCCCAAATTCCTTTCTGATCACGGAAAAAGAATATGGCGACTTCATCCTTGAACTCGATATCAAACTGGAAGGCGATAAAACCAATTCGGGAATCCAGACCAGAAGCCATATCGACCCCAATGCCAACAATGGAAAAGGTAGGGTCTATGGCCGTCAGATTGAGATCGACCCTTCCCCACGCTCTTGGGCAGGCGGTGTCTATGATGAAGGAAGAAGAGGATGGATCTATCCATTGGACCTAAATGAACCTTCAAAATCGGCATACAAAAAGGATGAATTCAACCATATCCGTATTGAGGCCATCGGAAATGAACTTCGTTCTTGGGTTAATGGCGTGCCTGCAGCTTATGTTGTGGATACCGTCGATGCATCTGGCTTCATTGGTTTACAGGTCCACAGCATCCCTGCTGAATTGGATGGCAAAAAGGTATATTTCAAAAACATAAAGATCAAGACTGAAAACCTTAATCCTAGCCCATATCCAAAAGGCCAATACATAGTAAACCTTACTCCCAATGCATTAAGTGCGACAGAACAAAAGAACGGCAGCAAATTGCTATTCAACGGCAAGAACTCCGATGGTTGGCGAAGTGTAAAGGGAGAAAGTTTTCCGGAAAAAGGTTGGTCAATCAAGGATGGCATCATCAAAGTACAGAAATCCGATGGCGGCGAATCTACCAATGGTGGCGATATCATTACCAAGGATAAGTTCAGCGTGTTTGACCTGTCCTTTGAATTTAAACTTACACCGGGTGCTAACAGCGGTGTAAAATACTTTGTCACCTTGGCGGAAAAAACATCAGGATCTGCCATTGGATTGGAATATCAGATCTTGGATGACGCGAAACATCCTGATGCAAAATTAGGAAGAGATGGAAACCGCACCATTGCTTCCCTGTATGATCTAATCACTTCCGATAAGGGTAGAGGTGCCACAAGACCTATTGGCGAATGGAACAGAGGCCGTGTATTGGTGGACAAGGACAACAAGGTGACCTACTACCTCAACGGTGTCAAAGTTTTATCCTATGTGCGAGGATCTAAGGAGTTCAAGGACTTGGTGGCAATCAGTAAATACAAAGACTGGGATAAATTTGGAGAAGCTTCGGAAGGACATATCCTGCTTCAGGACCATGGCGACGAAGTATCGTTCCGATCAATAAAAATCAACAAAATAAAATAACCATTAGCTGTCAATAAATATGAATCATTATTTATCACGCAGGAGCTTCATCAGCAAGTCTATAATGGCAGGAGGTGCAGTTTTACTTTCCAACAGTGTACTGGGGAAAGTAAAACTTGCCAGTGCCAATGAAAGAGTTAATCTTGCCTGCGTAGGAATAGGAAATAGAGCGAACGAAATCATCAAGGAACTGTACAAAACCGGACAATGTAACATTGTCGCACTTTGCGATGTGGACATGGGCGCAAAACAAACCCAGGAAATCATCAAGATGTTCCCAAATGCGCCAAGATATCAGGATTTCAGAAAAATGTTTGATGAAATGGGCAATCAGTTTGATGCTGTTGCCATTGGAACGCCTGACTTTGCCCATTTTGCCATTACCATGCAGGCACTGGACCAAGGAAAACACGTCTACGTGGAAAAACCTATGGCAAGAACCTTCAATGAGGTGGAGCTGATGATGCAAAAAGCTAGGAAAAACCCGAAGCTTGCCACTCAAATGGGTAACCAGGGTCACTCTGAAGCCAATTACTTTCAGTTTAAGGCTTGGAAAGATGCCGGGATCATCAAAGATGTTACCCGCATCGATGCCCATATGAATAGCCCAAGAAGATGGCATGGCTGGGATCCAAACATCACAGGATTCCCATACCCAGAAAGAATTCCGGAGACCCTAGATTGGGAAATCTGGCAAATGCAGACTCTTGGCCACCATTACAACAAAGACTTTGTAAATGGTCAATGGCGTTGCTGGTTTGACTTTGGAATGGGTGCTTTAGGAGATTGGGGAGCCCATATCTTAGATACCTCCCATGAATTCCTCGAGCTGGGATTACCGACCGTGGTTGAGGCAAAATCCCTGGAGGGACATAACTCCTATTTCTTTCCCATGTCCTCGACCCTGAACTTCCATTTCCCGAAAAGAAAGAATATGCCTGCAGTGGACATCAACTGGTATGATGGACTTACAAACCTGCCACAGATTCCGGAAGGTTATGGTGTCTCAGGATTGGATCCAAACATTCCACCGCCAAGTACAGGAAAAATTGAACCCGCGAAACTAAATCCTGGAAAAATAATCTATTCCAAAGACTTAATTTTCAAAGGCGGATCACATGCCAGTACCTTGTCCATCATTCCAGAAACCAAAGCCAAGGATATGGCGTCAAAACTTCCTGAAGTTCCCGCTAGTCCTTCAAACCACTTTGCAAATTTCCTGAATGCCTGCAAAGGAACGGAAAAGACCAGGTCATCCTTTGAAATCGCAGGACCGCTCAGCCAAGTCTTCTGTCTTGGAGTCATCACTCAGAAAATGAACAACAGAATTGAGTTCGACCCAAAAACCAAACAGATTACCAACGACAAGTTCGCCAATGAAATGCTTTATGGACCTCCTCCAGCAAGAGGATGGGAAGAGTATTACAAGGTGTAGTATTTACCAAATAGTATTTAGTATAAAGTATTTAGTATTTAGACTTTCCTTTATTGCGGACAAGAGTTTAGAAGAGTTACTTTTTAAGTATTTAGACTTTCCTGTATTGTAGACAAAGGTTTAGAAGAATTACTTTTTGAGTATTTAGACTTTCCTGTATTGTGGACAAAGGTTTAGAAGAATTACTTTTTGAGTATTTAGACTTTCCCGTATTGTGGACAAAGGTCTAGAAGAGTTACTTTTTGAGTATTTAGACTTTCCTTTATTTTGGACAAAAGTCTAGAAGAGTTACTTTTCAAATATTTAGTAATAATATTTAATATTTGGATAGATTAGCCGACCTAGGTCTAAATACTAAATACTTTCTACTAAATACTAAAAAAAAGATCTGCAAAATATTTGCAGATCTTTTTTTAGCTCCTGAAGCTGGGCTCGAACCAGCGACCCTCTGATTAACAGTCAGATGCTCTAACCAACTGAGCTATTCAGGAGTTTAAACCGTCCCTTTCGTTTTCGGTGATGCAATTATCGGAAGTTTCTCCGACAAGTGCAAATATTTTTTGGCGATTTATCGCAAGTTATTCAAAACCAATTAGAATTAATTAAACAGAACATCTCGCAGGATATAGGTCGCGAAGCTAAAGTAGATCACTAAGCCCGTTACATCGACAATAGTCGACACAAAGGGAGCTGATGAACTCGCTGGATCCGCTCCAAACCTACGAAGTATGAATGGCAACATCGCCCCGACCAATGATCCCCAAAGTACCACACCGACCAAAGAACTCCCGATTGCCGCGCCATACAGGTACCATGCATCACCATAGGTATCCTTGAACACTTCCTCGACCCCAATTCTCATGAAACCTAAAACACCTAAGATTATCCCAAGCAGCAAACCCGAAAGGATTTCACGCTTCATAACCATCCACCAATCCCGAAGGGTCACTTCACCCATCGCCATCGCTTGAATGATCAGGGTGGATGCTTGAGAACCGGAGTTCCCCCCGCTAGACATGATTACAGGCATCAACAAGACAAGAACGGTAGTGAACTTGGCCTCGTAGTGCTGAAGGACATTAAAAGTCAACAGCTGGCCTAAAAACAGCACAATAAGCCATCCTGCTCTTTTCTTCACTAGGTGAAAGATCGAAACATCCAAATAAGGTTCATCTAAGGCCTCGGTACCCCCGATACGCTGCATGTCTTCGGTATACTCTTCATTGGCCACCCATAAGATATCATCGATCGTCACAATACCCAACATGATATCCTGTTCATCCACCACCGGAAGGGCCACTCGATTGTTCATACGGAAAATAGTCACGGCCTCTTCTTGCGGGTCATCGGCATGCAAAGAGATCAAGCGGTTGTCGATCAAGTCTGCAATTACCTTATCTGGCTCCGCCAAAAGAATGTCCTTGATCCGAACGTCATCGATCAGCTTCCCATCCGAGTCGATCACATACAAGACATCAATCGTTTCAGAAGCCGAACCGTATCGACGGATGTGATCCAAAACGCGAGGCATGGTCCAATGTTCCTTGACTGTTATGTAGTCCGGAGTCATCAAACGTCCTACCGAATCTTCAGGGTAGCCAAGCAAGGACAGTGCTTCCTTTCTCTCTTCGGGAGTCAACAGAATAATGAGCCTTTTTACAACATCACCTTTCAGTTCCGAAAAGAAGGAAGTACGGTCATCCGGAGGCATCTCGTTTAAGAGCTCTCGGATCTTGGAAGCCGGTAATTTTTTGAGAATTCTTTCTTGGGTGGGGAAGTCTAAAATACGGAACACATTGACCGCTCTTTTAAGACTTAAAGTTTCTAAAAACAGGGGGCCATATTCAGGAAGCTCATCAATCAATTCTTCAACATCCGAAATATTTAGTTCGTTCAAATAATCCGCAAGCTCAGTATGATCTCCACGTTCAATCAATTGCTCAACATGTGCTACAAGCATTGCTAATTCTTCCATACGCCTCCTTTATTTTATTATCCTACATTGGTCCAAAAATCGTTTGTGCAAAAGTCGTTTTTTTTGGCATAATAATATAATTAATTTTTAATCAATAAATCCGACAACCCGGACAACTCAATAAGCATGCAACACCCACACCCGCAACATGCCATAATGTCACTATAAAAATTTACTAGACCAACCCAATAAATCGAGATCAAATCAATGGGTAAATTCCAGTTCATAAAAATTAAGAAAATCCGGGGTTTCAAATTTTTGAAAATAAAACAGGGACGAAAACCAAGTTGGAATCCCAGCACCTGGATCTAGAAATTTTTCAAATCAAAAATCCACCCTCCAGCTAACGTCAATCCTATTTTAAAAAAAGCCTTAAGAAGCGTCAAACATTTGAATTAATTAAAATTTAACCTACATTTACAAAGCAAAAAGTTAACTGAATTATTAATCGCAACTCAGTGATTTAAAGACAAAAATACACGTAAAACAGTGTAAATTATGGAAAAATCAATATGAATATTAAACACTATTATTCAACTACTTATATCTTCTATAAAAACAATAAATTAATATAAACACTTAAATTTTTACTAATATATTTAGTATATGCTAATATCACCATATTCTATCAATTATAAAAAGCTTTTTATCAGTATTTTAACTATTCTTATAATAAGTTTAAATACACATCTTGTAAAATCTCAAATAATTGACAATGAACAAGCCTCTTCTAAGGTTAAGTGGAGACAGATAAATACTGAAAAATTTCAACTCATATTCCCGATGGAGTTCGAAAAATCAGCCTTGCTCCTCTCCCAACAAATCGACAGCATGATTGATTATTCCAGTCGGGATTTAAAGCGCGCTCCAAAGAAAATTTCAATAATTCTTCACGAAAATCATATTGAACAGAACGGCTATGCGCAACTTGCCCCTCGAAAAGTCGAAGCATTTTCAACCCCTGGACCTGCAAGCGACAATACTGAATGGCTTCCAAATCTTATCCAACATGAGTTAAGACATGTAGCACAATTTGACAAGTTGACAGGTAGTATTCAAGGTCCATTTTTCCAACAATTGGCCTTCGCATTGTATGGTCTTCACCTACCGGCTTGGTACTTTGAGGGAGACGCGGTCTCCATAGAAACTCAATTTTCTGCCGGAGGTAGAGGCAGAAGTAGCTTATGGTTCATGCCCCTTCGGACCAATTTGCTCTCCGGAAAAGACTACTCTTTTAGTAAAAATATACTAGGGTCTTTCCGGGATCTGACCCCATCCTACTACCTCACCGGGTACAGCATGAACAGCTACCTGACCAACCATTTTGGCTATGGGGTAAAGGAAGAAATCATGGACAACATGAGAGCCAATTTATGGCGACCTTTTAACTTCAATTTAGCACTGAAAAAGTACAGCAATCTGAACAGCAAAAAACTCTATGACGCCACAATTTCTGAACTCAAAGAGGAATGGGAATCTTCAAAAAATGAAGGAAATTTTAACCTTATTTTTGAGGAAAACAACCGCTACCCCACGCACTATTTCCTTCCTCAAACCAACTCCTCAAAAGCTATTTTTACCCTTGTTCAATCACCCGCTTTCATCCCAGAAATCAGAAAAAGAACTGCAGATAAAGAAGAAACCATAACCAAAATTGGATACCAAATCACTCCATATTTTCATGTGAACGACCAATTTCTGGTATGGGATGAACTCAGAAAGGATGCTAGATTTGGTAAACAGACCTATAATATTATTAGGATTTTGGATCTCAAAACTGGAAAAATTGAGGACCTTTCTAAAAATTCTCGATTTTACAGCCCTATATTGAGCGATAATTCCCAAAAGGTATACACAGTCCAAGTGGACCAAAACAACTTATCTAGCCTCTTCTATATCGACCGAATTTCAAAGAAATCCTCAAAAATCATGGATTTTCCTGCAGGATTTCTTATCCAACAGCCCAGTTTGAATGCAGATGAAACAAAGATTTCAGCGATTGCCATCAGTCCAAAAGGGACAAATATCATTGAGATAGACCTCGAAACCTCCCAATTTAAGGAGCTGTTTCCTTGGTCAAACCAAGAATTCCAACGTCCCATTTACCTGGAAAATGACCTTATTTTTAAAGCTCAATTTCAAAAAATCGACAATCTTTACCGCTATTCCAGCAACGATAAGAAGCTATATATTATCTCAGATTCGCCATTCGGAGCCTTTCATCCAAGCCCCGGAAACAACCATTCCGTACTTTATAACGAGTATCAATTCAACGGATATAAAGCAGCTTTCCTTGACTCCACACAACTGATAGGACAGGAAATCACAGCGAATTTTGAGGTTCCGGCCCAGACAGACCACAGGATAAAAGCTAGTTTTGCAGGACCACAACCCGAGGAAACACAGCCTTATCAAGTAGAAAAATACAATAGCCTTAGTCATTTATTTAACTTTCACAGCCTAAGCATAAGCAGCAATAACTTCGAAAGTTTCGACAATTATAGACCTGGAATCTTCTGGATTGCCAATGATCTACTCAATACTTCTCAGCTAAAATTAGGTTATGAATACGATTTGGACATGGAAAAAAGCGTCTATTCAGCAGAGCTAACCTACCAGAAATACTATCCGAAATTCAGTTTTTCCTATAAAAACAGGGGCCAAATCGGCTATGCTAAGAAGCAAAACACGGAAAATGAGTACACAAGATTTGACTTCAGGGAACATGTTTATAGCTTGGACATGCAGATTCCCTTGAGCATTTACAGAGGAAAAACCACCTATAACTACGGCTTTAACCTAGGTACGTCCTATCAAAAACGATATGATTTAAGCTTAAATACCCTGCGGGGATTTCATGATGAAATTGCCTTCTCTCTCAATTATCAGGCATATTTCAACCGTAATCAAAGAAGAAGTCAAATGGACCTGATCCCTAAATGGGGACAGAATATCAATGTTCTTTACCGTCATGTACCATTCGAAAACACGTTAGAAGGCTCATTATTTGCCATCAGGACCAATTTCTATTTTCCTGGTTTCTTCAGGAACCATGGCTTCCAGGCTAGGCTATCCTACCAGAAAACTGATGGAAGATACAATGATACCTATGATATTCCAATGGTATCTGGCTATGCTCATTTCGATTCGCCGAAAGTAGAAAACACCCTTTTGATGAACTACAGGTTCCCGATCGCTTATCCCGACTGGGCAATTGGGCAATTGGCTTATATCAAACGTTTCCATGGTTATTTCTTTGCCGACTATCAAAATCTCCAGGACAGCAAGGCCGAACCTACCTCATTCGGAATAGGCCTATCAGCAGACTTCAATATGTTCAAATATGTACTTCCAGACTTTGGAGTGGGAGCTAAACTCAGTTATATCAACCAGGCTAGTGCCAAGCAGCGGTTTGTGCCAAGCTTCAGCTTGAGCTACAGCTATTAAACAAGGAAGGGGAACCAAATGGCTCCCCTTCCTTTATTTTATAGATAATATTAGTCTAAAATAGCTTTAACACCAGGAAGTGTCTTACCTTCCATGTATTCTAACAAAGCACCACCACCAGTACTAACATAGCTAACATGTTCTGTCATTCCAAATTTAGATACCGCAGCAGCTGAGTCACCACCACCGATCAATGAGAATGCACCGCGCTCTGTTGCTGCAACAACTGCATTTGCAACCGCACGAGTACCTTTAGCAAAAGTATCCATCTCAAATACACCCATTGGACCATTCCACAACAAGGTATTTGAAGCCATGATCACATCTTTAAAATGCTCAGAGGACTCAGGACCTATATCCAAACCTTGCTTATCAGCAGGAATCTCATCATTAGGACCATCATAAACATTGGCATCATTTGCAAAACGGTCAGCAATCTGAGCATCAGTTGGAAGAACCAAGTTCACCCCTTTTTCATCCGCTTTTTTCACTAATTCATTTGCCAAATCTAATTTATCTAGCTCAACCAAAGATTGACCAATTTCACCACCGCGCGCCTTTACAAAGGTATAAGCCATACCACCACCAATGATCAAATTGTCAACTTTGTCTAATAAGGCCTCGATCAATTCCAATTTATCAGAAACCTTAGCTCCACCCATAATAGCTGTAAATGGACGTTCAGGTTTATTCAATACTTTCTCCGCATTTTCAATTTCCTTCGCCATTAAGTAACCAAAGTACTTGTTGTTAGGGAAAAATTCAGCAATAATAGCCGTAGAAGCATGAGCTCTGTGTGCAGTACCAAATGCATCATTAACATAGACATCACCCAATTCAGCTAATTTCTTAGCAAAACCACGGTCTCCTTTTTCTTCTTCTTTGTAGAATCTTAGGTTCTCTAACAATAAAACCTGACCTGCCTGCAAATTCTTTGCCTTCTCCACAGCATCAGAACCAATACAGTCATCTGCAAATTGTACATCAACACCTAATACCTCAGATAAGTGCTTTACAATATGTTTAAGTGAATATTTGTCGGTAGGTCCTTCTTTTGGTCTTCCTAAGTGGGACATCAAAATAACGGAACCTCCGTCTTTTAAGATCTTTTTAATAGTAGGCAGCGCACCTTGAATACGGTTGTCATCAGTAATGTTGAAGTTCTCATCTAAAGGAACATTGAAATCAACTCTTATTAAAGCTTTCTTCCCGTTGAAATTTAAATCGTCGATAGTTTTCATTTTATTTTTATTTCCGGTTGATTTTAGAGTTTAAAGATATAAAAAACTTTCATTTTTCTTTTCAATCTGTAAATCTCTACAATAATTCTAAATCTATGTAGTAATACCTTATGCATTTCCTATAAAAGCCCATTTCTATTTTTATGAAAAGGCTGAGCGCTGGCAAGAACTGCCATGATTCAAAAAAAGCGCTGATTTCTCAATCAGCGCTTTTTATTAATATATCTCTACCAGATATGGAATCCTAGCCTGCACACCCGATTGCTGACTGATCCTTTTCAGTTCCGTCAAATATTTTACGTAGTCCCCCATCTCATCTTCTAACATCCACATCTTTATTTTATCCCTCGAAGTAGACCATATCGAAGCAAAAGGATCTTTCGCTCTTGGATACTCCGAAACTCTATAATTCTCGATTTTTGCTTTCTTAGCAGCCGCAACAATGGCTTGGTCCAAGGTCGCTAAACGGTCTACCAATTTCAATTTCACAGCTTGTTCACCAGTCCACACTCGGCCTTGACCAATGCTGTCAACATCCGCTACTTGCATTTTCCTTCCATCAGCCACTCGCTTCAGGAATACTTGGTAAATCTTATTAACGCCACCCTGAATGATTCCTTTTTCCTCTTCCGACAATGGTCTGTCCATATCCACATCCATATCAGCAAACTTAGAAGTCTTCACCGCATCGAAATGGATGCCTAATTTATCATTGAATAATTTTTGGAAACTTGGAATCAATCCGAATACACCAATTGAACCTGTTAGGGTTGTTGGATCGGCAAAGATAGAATCCGCAGCAGCCGAGATATAATAACCTCCAGAAGCAGCATAATCACCCATGGATACTACTACAGGTTTCACTTTCTTTGTTAGATCGACCTCTCTCCAGATGGATTCCGAAGCCAAGGCAGAACCTCCCGGAGAATTTACGCGCATCACAATAGCCTTAACCTTATCATCCTGTCTCAATTCCCGTAATTCCCTAGACAATTTATCTCCACCAATCTGTCCTTCTATACCTTCACCATCAATGATCTCTCCATAGGCATATAATACAGCTATACGATCGCCACCTGCTTCGCCAGCACTTGCTTTGTTATTATAATCTAATAAGGAAACTACTGGAATATTTTTTTTCGCATCAATACCCAACTTGTCCTTGATCTTAGAAATCACTTGATCTTTGTACAACAGATCTGTAACAAATCCATATTTCTTGGCATCTTCCGCTTCACGGATTAAATAACCGTTTGCAATGCTTTTTAAGCTATCTGTTGATATCTTTTTAACAACCGAAATATCGTTCAGGAAAGCACCATAAATACTGGTTAGATAAGAATTCACCTGCTCCTTATTCGCCTCGCTCATACTATTGAGGATAAAAGGTTCAACCGCACTTTTATAAGTTCCAACTTTGAGGACTTGCATATCGATTCCTAATTTATCCAATGCCTCTTTATAAAACATGACCGAAGTAGCCAAGCCCCTGAAATCAAGGTTCCCTTGTGGATGCAAATAAACCTCATTAGCCACAGAGTTCAGGTAATAGCCTTTTTGGCTCATCACGTCACTATAGGCTACAATAAACTTATCCGAAGTCTTAAAGTCCAAAAGTGCCTCACGAATGGCTTTCATCGTTGCGAAGCCAGTCCCTACACTTGTCACATTAAGATAGATTCCCTTGATGTTATTGTCTGTTTTTGCTGCTTTTATCTTTGAAACGATATCATTCAATCCAATGGATTTAGACCCCGAATAGCCCGGGATATCCAGACCTTCAAATGGATTTGCTTCTGTTTTTTCTGTGATTGCATGATTTAGGTCGATTAACAGAACAGAGTTGCTAGCTGTTACAGTTTCACTCTTACTGCCCACCGAACTGATCATCATCCCAATGATTCCCATCAGGATAAAAAACATTAATATACTACTGATAATAATACCTGTAATGGTCGCAAGTACGTATTTAAAAAATGATCTCATATAATTTATTTAAGTAGTGTCCGTAAATTTAAGCTATTATTCCGATTATCATAAAACAATTCATATATTAAACTCATGAATAAAGTTTACCTACTTTTAGGGGCAAATATTGGTAATCCCAACAAACAACTAGAAGACGCAAAGGTTGAAATTGAAGACAGAATTGGAAAAATCACACGGCAATCCAAAATTTATGAATCCGAAGCTTGGGGCGTAGAAAACCAACCGGTATTTTTGAACCAGGTGATCTTGTTGGAGACAGATTTCTCCGCAAATAAAGTCTTGAATGAAATCTTGAAGATTGAAATTCTTTTGGGCAGGATCCGTGGACAACGCTGGGGATCAAGGATCATCGATATTGACATTCTATACTATAACGAAGACATTATACATACCGAAGACCTTCAAGTCCCTCATCCATATATTCAAGAAAGAAACTTTACCCTGATACCCCTCGTAGAAATAGCTGCCGACTACTCCCACCCTATTTTTAAGAAATCTAACAAGGAATTGCTGGAAGAATCAACCGATCAACTGAATGTAAAAACAATCTAACATGAACCATTATTCCATTATTAACCCCGCCTCTATCCAAGAGAACATGATGAACAACATCGAGGTCATCAAACAGATGATCCCTTTATATCTTGGTCAGGGAGTAGAAGATTTTAAGGCTTTAGAAGTCGCGATTGAATCTCAGGACCATTCAGACATCAAATCAAAAGCGCATCATATCAAGCCGACCATGCAATACCTAGGTGCTACGGATTTAAGGATGAAGTTCCAGGAGCTTGAGGACAAAGCTGCCGGCGAAGAACCGATGGCAGACATCCTGGATCTATTTGAAAACATCAAAAAGGATTTCCATTTAGCCATGGCTGAATTGGAAGATTATCAAACTAAACTTCACTAATTTCTTTCTCGGAGGCAAAATGTATTTTTGAGAAAACAATATAAAGAACCAAGATAATTGGTAAAGCTAAAAACTTCAAGATTACCAATAACACGACGCTGATAATCAGGAAAAGGTATTTGTATTTATTGACAACCCAACTCAAACTGCTCAGTTTCATAGAGAATAATTTTATTTCCGACACCAATAGCAAACTGGTCAGGATAGCTATGCCCAATAAAAGCCAAGTGTTCTTTAAGGCAGGATAATCTTGGAGGATAAAAGGCAAGGAAACTATAAAAAAGGTATTCATTGGCGTATTCACACCAATGAAATCCGTGCTCTGTCTCGTATCAATATTGAATTTTGCCAATCTTAAAGCCGAAAATACGGTAATGATAAAACCTAGATAAGGAAGGTATTCATTCGAACTGGTATCTTTTAGTAGTGTAAAGATTATGGCTCCCGGTAAAAACCCAAAACTAATCACATCAGCCAAGGAGTCCAATTCCTTTCCAATCAACGATTTGACATGCAATGCTCTAGCTGACATACCATCGAAAAAGTCAAAAATACCCGAAGCTAATACACAGTAAAAAGCCAACATATACTCTTGGTTCAGGACCATGACAGTACCGATGCAACCTGAAAAGAGGTTTAGGGAAGTGATCGTATTTGGAATGTATTTCTTCATAAAAAAAGCCATCTTTTCGCAAAGATGGCTTAAAAATATCAATTTATGATGGCTTTTTAGCCATTCATGCTAATTAAAAATTCTCCGTTGGATTTAGTTCCACGCATTTGGGTCAACAAAAATTCCATTGCTTCTTGCGAGTTCATGTCGGCAAGGTGGTTTCTCAATACCCATAGGCGTTGCAATTCATCACGGTCAACCAATAGGTCATCACGTCTTGTGCTAGATGCAGTAAGATCGATGGCAGGGAAGATACGTTTGTTAGACAATTTACGGTCTAATTGTAGCTCCATATTACCTGTACCCTTGAATTCTTCAAAGATTACCTCATCCATTTTAGAACCTGTTTCAGTCAATGCTGTAGCTAAAATCGTCAATGAACCACCGTTCTCGATATTTCTAGCTGCACCGAAGAAACGTTTTGGTTTATGAAGTGCATTGGCATCCACACCACCGGAAAGGATTTTTCCTGATGCTGGAGCAACAGTGTTATAAGCACGTGCTAACCTGGTAATGGAATCCAATAAGATAACCACATCATGGCCACACTCTACCATACGTTTTGCTTTTTCCAATACGATGTTGGCAATTTTCACGTGACGGTCAGCAGGCTCATCAAAAGTCGATGAAACAACTTCTGCACGTACGCTTCTTGCCATGTCTGTAACCTCCTCTGGACGTTCATCGATCAATAAAATGATCAAGTAAACTTCAGGATGGTTTTTGGCGATCGCATTGGCAACCTCTTTCAATAAATTGGTCTTACCAGTTTTAGGCTGTGCAACGATCAATCCACGTTGTCCTTTACCGATTGGAGTGAAAAGATCCATAATCCTTGTCGAGTAGTTGCTCGGACCTAGATCCAAATTCAATTTCTCATCAGGGAACAATGGTGTCAAATAATCAAAAGGAACACGGTCTCTTACTTCAGCTGGGTCTTGACCATTGATGGCCTCAACTCTCACCAAAGGAAAATATTTCTCGCCTTCTTTCGGAGGACGGATACATCCTCTTACATTATCTCCAGTTTTCAATCCAAATAACTTGATCTGTGATTGAGAAACATAGATATCATCCGGAGATGTCAAATAATTATAGTCTGAAGACCTTAAGAAACCATAACCATCGGCCATAATTTCCAATACACCTTCATTAATAATTACGTTGTCAAAATCTGTTGGAGTGGAAGCTTTAGAAGAAGGTTCAGGAGAAGGAGTAGTTGTGGATTCTGTGGGAGTAGATTCTGCTGCTGGTTTGCTAACAAAATCCATTTTCGTTTCCTCATCATCGGCTGCCACTCTGTTTCTACCTACTGCTACAGGTTCTGCAGCTTTCACTGTACGCACTCTTTTTCTTGTTCGCTCTGCATTGGCTTTATCCGAATCAGCATCAGAAACTTCTACAGTTTGCTCTTGCTGAGACTCTTTGGCTATTTCAGAAATACGATCAATTAACTCTTGTTTTCTAAGCTTTTCAGCATCAACAATGCCTAGAACTTTCGCAATCTCGCGCAATTCAGACACGAGCTTCGTATTCAATTCATTAATATCCATTAATATTAAAATATGATTTTTAAGGATTTTTACTTTTTTTGAAATATATCTCTCAGCTAATACATAAATTTCATATGTCTTATTGGGTAACTAAATCTTTTATAGAGATTTTATACTAGCGTCCCGAAAGATAAATTAAGAACCGCCACAAAGAAAAAAAGAACTATTGTAATTTCAAAAGAAAATCAGCACTTTTTTTTTATTTATAGTTTATTATATAACGTTAAGTAGCAGTAAAATGTTTTAGCAGCTGCCGAAAAACTTTAGAAATCAAAAAAAAGTTCTTTATTTGTACGATTAAATCATAAAGTTAGACATTTTTTTTATGAATAACCAACAAACAAACACCAATTACCCAGCTCTTTACACCTTAATCGTGGTGTTTTTTTTCTGGGGATTTATCGCAGCTGGAAACAGTGTATTTATTCCGTTCTGTAAAAATTACTTTCACTTAGATCAATTTCAATCTCAACTTATTGATTTTGCTTTTTACTCGGCCTACTACATTGGCGCTCTTCTTCTCTTTATTTTCGGAACCATTTCTGGAAAAGACCTCGTAGGAAAATGGGGCTACAAGCGAAGTATAGTCTATGGCCTTTTGTTCTCGGCATTAGGTGCCGCAGCAATGATCGTCGCTGTAGAAGTCAATGTGTACACGGGAATGTTAATAGGTCTATTTATTGTTGCATTAGGTTTCTCCTTGCAGCAAACCGCAGCAAACCCATTTGCAGTGCTATTGGGCGACCCTAAAACTGGGGCATCTCGGGTGAACCTGGGGGGCGGTATCAACTCTTTCGGTACCACTATCGGACCATTGATCGTTGGATTTGCACTATTTGGTACCTTCGAAACCATTTCCGATGCTGAAATCGCTAACCTTCCCCTAAACAAAGTCGTATACCTTTATATAGGTGTGGGTCTTCTTTTCGTATTGGCAGCTGGTTTATTCCATTTCTCTAAGAAAGTTCCGGCAGGTTTCAACCTGGAACAGATGGAACCCGCTAACAAGGCTAGGACAACATTGATCATTATGACCATTTTGTTGCTATGTGCTTTTATCCCTGTATTTACCAGTTACAAATCTGACACTGCCCTTCATATCCTAGACCTAAAGGAACAAGCGGCTAACAACAATAACCAAGAGCTTTTAGCACAGATTAAAGACCTTTCACATGGTTTGGAAATCAAACGTATGCTATGGTTACTGGGTGCTTTGGCCGTAATTGTTTTCGGTCTTCTGTTCTCTTATAATAGTGCCAAGAAAAATCCTGAAGGTTGGGGAGCCATGAAATATCCACAATTGGTTTTGGGTATGTTGGCCTTATTTATCTATGTAGGGATTGAAGTTGCTATCGGTAGTAACCTAGGTGAACTTTTGACTTTGGAAGAATTCGGCAACCTGCAATCTTCGCAGATTACTCCATACGTTTCCATGTACTGGGGCGGTATGATGATCGGCCGATGGGCAGGCGCGATTACAGCGTTCAACTTGACAAAATCTAAGAAAAAATTACTGACTATCATCGTTCCTGTCATAGCTTTCACCATTATTATCGGGGTGAATTCACTTGCTGGATTCGACATGTCCGTTCTATACTATTTCATTATCTGTGTGGCATTACAGATCGCTGCATTCTTCTTGAGTAAAGAAAAACCTGTCCGTACCTTGATCATTTTCGGAACTTTCGGGCTATTGGCCATGATCGTTGGTTTGATGACATCAGGCACGGTAGCAATCTACTCCTTCCTAGCTGGAGGTTTAGCTTGTTCTATCATGTGGGGTTCCATCTTTAGTCTTTCGATCGTAGGATTAGGAAAATACACCGAACAAGGTTCGGCATTCTTGGTGATGATGATTTTAGGTGGTGGTATCATCCCTCCTATCCAAGGAAAGCTTTCGGATATCATTGGTATTCACAACTCTTACATTGTTCCAGCGGTTGGTTTTATCTACATCATCGTCTTTGCGGTACTAGTTCGCAAATTCTTGTCTAAACAAGGAATTGCAATTGACGAAATTGAGGCCGAAGGAGCTCACTAATGCTAAACTAATTGTAAAAAATACACTAAGTATTTTTCGTGTTAAAATAATTTTAAAAACCTTATAACCAAGCAGTTATAAGGTTTTTATTTTTAATCAAGGCCCTAACCTTCCTAAATTATTTCAATATATCAAATAAAAATTCTTATTTTTATTAATAAATACCGTATTTTGGGATTTAAACTTAGAACAATACCATTGTAAAACGAAAAAACAAGTTACTTTAAAACTAAATTTATAAATAATGATAATAATTGCAGATGGAGGGTCTACAAAAACAAACTGGTGTTTGCTAGATGATAACAACAAGAAGATTTACTTCAACACCGAGGGTTATAACCCATATTTTGTAGATAGCGAATACATTATTGCATCCCTTAAAAAAGGACTACCTCAAGATATTCCATTTGAAAAAATCAGCGAGGTAAATTATTATGGTGCTGGTGTACACAATGAAGAGAAGGCAAAAATTGTCGAAGATGCGATCCAGGCAGTGTTCCCAAATTCTAAAGTTGAAGTTGGTCACGACCTATTAGCTGCTGCACGCGCGTTATTAGGTACTAACCCTGGTTTTGCTGCTATCCTTGGAACGGGTACTAACACTTGTATATACGACGGAAAAGACATAACTCACAATATTGATTCAGCTGCCTACATCCTAGGTGACGAAGGATCTGGTAGTTTCATCGGTAAGAAGCTTTTGGTAGATTTTATCAGAGGTCTAATGCCTAAGGATGTTGCTGAGGCATTCTTTAATGCTTACAAACTTACTCCTGATGAAATCATGGACAACGTATACACAAAACCTTTAGCTAACCGTTTCTGCGCTAGCTTCAGTAAATTTGTATACGACAATAACGTAAATATCGAATACACTCGCAAAATCGTTGACGATGCATTCGAAGCTTTCTTCAACAACCTTGTGAGCAAATACCCTGATTACCAATCTTACACTTTCAACTGTATCGGTTCTGTAGGTTACAACTTCAGAAACGTACTGGAAGAAAAAGCTACTCAATATGGAATGAAAGTTGGAAAAATCTTGCGTTCTCCTATTGACGATTTGGTACAGTTCCACATCAACAGATCAAAAAGCGTTGCTTAACCTATAGCAGCCTGAACATAAAAAAGCCCAATTGCTAGCAATTGGGCTTTTCTTTTGATATATCTCTTTTAGAGCTCTACCGACTCACCGATCTTTGGCAAGGCCAAGTACACCTCTGACTCGTTAAACTTCTTCTTTGCTTCCTCATGATTAATCGTAATTGGAGGAAAAGAATCATAATGTATTCCGATCACATTATTGCAGTTCACAAATTCAGCTGCAATCACGGCATCATCCACATCCATGGTATAATGGCCACCAATAGGCAACAAGGCCCAATCAATCTTATGGCGTTCCAATAACTTCATTTCCATGGTCAACGCGGTATCTCCAGCAAAATAAATGGTTTTGTCTTTCAAAAAGAACACATAACCTACCGGAAAACCTGCATAAGCACCATCTGGAGTGCTATTGCTATGTGCGGCATAAACCATCTTCACCTTCCCAAAAGGAAGGTTCAACGTTCCACCCAGATTATATTCGATTACTTTATCATCGGGTACCCCTTGTTTTCTCACCCATGCAGCTGTTTCTACAATGGTTGCAACAGTGGCCCCACTTTGTTGTTGGATACTGAACATGTCGGCCACATGGTCTTGATGGCCATGGCTCAGGAAAATGTAATCAGGATTGATCTTACTGATATCCACAGCCTTCGCCAAAGGATTATAACTGATGAATGGATCCATCAAAACCTTGGTCCCATCAAAATCAAACTCCACACATGACTGTCCGTAATATGTTGCTTTCATTTCTCTTTTATTATTTACCAAATAAGTTGCCTAAACCTCCTAATCCACCTAATAGGTCCTGCGAGGCTGCTTGCATTTCAGTTTGACTGATACTTTCAGCCTGAACCAAAGCCTTATTCAAGGCAACAACCAATAGCTCTTCAATTTCCTCTTTATCTGCATCCTTAAAGAATTCAGGGTCGATCTGAATTTCTTTGATCTCCTTATTCGCCGTGGATATTACACGTACCTTGCCGCCCTCTGCTTCTCCCGATACGGAAATATGATCCAATCTTGCCTTGATCTCCTGTGCCTTTTGCTGTGCTTCAAATAACTTATCAAACATAAATACTCCTTAAATTTTAAACCCCAAATTACAAATTATTTATGAATCTCGACAATTGCTTGGCTCTTTTGAGCAGCTTGTTTACCTTTGTAGGATAATTGTCTATCATAATGATTCAACTAAAACACTATACCGCAATAGCAAACGAATTACAAGAGTCTGAGCCCGAAAAATTCGAGCAACTTGAGGAAGAAATCAATATCATTATCCATAAATTAAAGTTCATCCATATTGAAAACCGACCGATGGTCGAAATTGTGGACCTTTCAAAACCTACCACAGACCCAACTTATATCGAAGAACTGAGCGAAATCGCTGGAGCTCAGAACAACCCCTTGGTAAAAGAGCCTGAAAACACCGAAATCCTGATCTTTATCAACGACAATCCTGCTTTCCTAGGAACACTGCCAGATTTATTGAACGAGCAATACAGCGACTATAAAGCCGTTAAAAACAACAATGTCTTTATTATTCAAAAGCCTGATTTTGGAAAACGCAAGGGAGACTTTTTATTGGATACAGAAATATTCGCTGAAATTATCCAATCAAAATATTTTGTATATGGACATGAAGGAAACCACTGGATCAAATTTGATCTTTAATCCTGAAAAAACTCCATAAAAAAGGTCGCTTCTTGAATTAGAAGCGACCTTTTTTTATTCGAACTGAAATTATATATATTTCTTTCTTAAGATAGCATATAGCTTATCTACAGTCTGTGGTTTTGAAGCCCAGTTATTCTTCAGCGAATAGTTAGACTGCAAAAAGGCATCTGCTTCTGCAAAATTGTCAAATCTGTTCAGGAGTTCAATCGCTTCAGAATAAGCTAAGCTATAGCCATTGAACAGGTCTTTAATAAACAGGAGTTTATCATTTAGACTCACTGCAACCTTAAGGTCTGCAATGCGGTCACTACTTTTATCTTGGGAAGTATTGAACTGATTTGCATTGGTCAATCCAGCCTTTTTTTGTTGCTGGATCAATTCGTTCAATGTCAATGGACGGCTAGGTTTAACTTCCGCCTGTTTTGCCAAATCATTCAAGGAAACGACCTCTTCCGGTTTATCTTCCTCAATCTCGATTTCCTTCTCTTCGATTACGACCTCGTTAACGGTAGGTTCAGCATCAGCTTTCACTTCCTCCCTGTTTTGCTCCTCGACATTCTTTTTATCTTCTTCAGCTTCATCTGCAGATGCTACTGAAGTATAACCTGAAGAGGCGGTATGGACAGGATTGGATGATATATTGAAATTTTTGAAATCAGATACTTCTTCAACGGGTTCAGCTTCTTCCTTCTCTTCTTCCCTAGCCTCAGCCTCTTTTGGATCTTCTACCAATTCCTCTTCCTCATCTTCTATTATTTCCTGGTTTTCCTCGTTCGATTCCTCTGCATAAGTGGTCGATTCCGGTTGCTCTTCATCATATTCCTCGACAAAAGGTTTCCTTTCAGTTTCAGGTTCTACGGCTTCAACTTCTTGGATCTCTTCTTCCACTGGTTGCTCATCAGCCTCATGCTCCTCGTGTTCGATCGCTGGCGTAAAGGTTTTTTCCTCTTCCTGCACTACCCCTGCACTCGCAGAAGCCAATAAATGAGTCGGTTGAGTCTGTAGCGATGCTAAGGCTTCGATATGCGCTGCCAAGTATTTCGCCTGAGCAGCCAACAACAATATATCTGCTTTTTTGCCTGCTAGATTCTTCTTGTCTAGCCCTGCATAATGCTCATTGATTTCTACCAAAAGATCCCCAATTTTCCCTAAAATATCCTGATCTGAATAAGCCATGTTTTATGTGTATAGATTGAAATTAATTCTATTATTAAATGTGATATAAAAAAATAAACAAACTGATTGACACCTCGTTTACGCTTTTATCCTATCTCCTTAAACCAAAAATAAGATTAAATTTCGATATTCGTAAGCTATATTAGCTAAGAATTTCATATTATATGAAACTTCTGAAATCAGGTTTTTAGTATAAAGTTTTATCAAAATGATGTTGTTTTCTGAACATAATTTCCCCAACAGAAGAGGTCCCATTGGTAGTATCGAAGTGATCTGTGGGTCTATGTTTTCTGGCAAAACGGAGGAACTGATCCGTCGGATGAAAAGGGCTCAATTTGCTAAACTTCCAGTAGAAATTTTCAAACCTGAAATCGATGTGCGTTATGGCATAAATGAAGTCGTTTCCCATGATAGCAACTCCATTCCATCCACGCCAGTATCGCATTCTTCAGCCATCCTGCTCTTAAGTGCCGATACCAAGGTAGTAGGAATCGATGAAGCCCAATTCTTTGATGAGGAACTCCCTAACGTCTGTGTAGAATTAGCAAACCGTGGTATCCGAGTGATCGTTGCAGGGCTGGACATGGATTATCTAGGAAAACCCTTCGGACCCATCCCTAGCCTGATGGCCATTGCCGAAGATGTAACCAAAGTCCATGCTGTCTGTGTTAAATGCGGCGCTCCGGCTAACTACTCCTACCGTCTCCAACAAAATGAATCCCGTGTCCTTCTCGGTGAAAAAGAAAGCTATGAACCTAGATGTAGGTCTTGCTATTTTGGATTAGATAGGAATTAGACATAAGACAAAAGACATAAGACAATTGTCCATTGTCCATCCCTAAATAGGGTTGACCGTTTTTATACTTTTCTCATTTTCATCAATTATTCTCCATCTCTGCCATAGGTTGAGCCAAGATAACCCGTCAGAAAGTTCTTTTGTCTGATGTCTAATGTCTTGTGTCTAAATCTTATAAAAACAAAAAAGACGCCTTGGAGCGTCTTTTTGTTTTTATAAGATTTGTGATGTTATCACCTTATCAAGTGGTGTAACTTTCGAACGGTATCGGTGTGCTAGTTTGCCATCTTTTCCGATCAGGAATTTCTCGAAGTTCCAATTGATATCACCTTTGAAGTCTGGATTTTCGGTTTCTGTTAGGTATTTGAACAAGGCAGTTTGCTTATCACCTTTTACATCTACCTTTTCAGAAAGGATGAAGTTCACCCCAAAATTCTTTTCACAGAACTCAGCGATCTTTTTATTGTCTCCGTATTCCTGGTTTCCAAAATTATCAGAAGGGAACCCAATAACCACCAGTTTATCTCCATATTGTTCATGTAGCTCCTGAAGCTCTTTATACTGCTTGGTGAACCCACATTTAGAAGCGGTGTTGACTATCAAAAGTTGTTTTCCTTTGAAATCAGCGAGATCTACTTTCTTTCCATCAATGGATGTGAAAGAAAAGTCATATACGGTAGGCTGTTGGAACAGCATAGTATAAAACATTATCATGGCCATGATCATAATCTATATATTTTTAAAGTTGAACATTCAGCTCTCTGTCCACTACATAATGGAACAGCTCTTCAATTGGGCTACTCAATATCTTGCCCACACGAACACCATGCAAAGAACATACCTCTCTTAAGTGAATATCAAAATAATAGGCAATTCTCCCAACAAAATGACATTCAAATTCCCAAAAGTTCGGGTATGTCATGATATTGGTCCTTACAAATTCGTCAAAACCATTTCTCAGGAGATTATCGATATAGGGATGTTGTCTATTCTGTCCCATAAATTCGGCAAAAGATGCCAAATAGGCATTGGGTCTATCCCTTTGATACACATTCTTGATGATGATATCTTTTGTGATGTGATGCGTCTCCTTAAAGATCCTTGCCAAATCCCTTGGCATGGTCTCATAGAGATAGGCAGTAATCAACTGTTTTCCAAACCAGGCACCAGAACCCTCATCCCCAAGCACATAGCCATTACCATGCAAACTTGCCGACAGTTTCTCCCCATCATAGAAACTGATATCAGAACCAGTTCCAAGATTGGAAATCAATCCTTTTCCAGCTCCAAAGGTTGCATAGGCAGACCCTAACAGGTCGCTTTCAACAGAAATAAAGGAGGATGGAAAAATTTGGGTCAGGGCATTGGATACTAATTCACGGCGGTCAGGAGTAGAACAACCTGCTCCGAAAAAATAGACCTCATGAACTTCTTTTATATATGGGATAATTTCGGGAACCTCAGTCAAAATTGCCGCAATCTCCTTCTCGCTTACGAAGAAAGGATTTAAACCTTTGGTACTGAAACGTAATGGTTTGCTATCTGGAAGATGGAGCATCCAATCTGATCGTGAGGATCCGCTATCTGCAACTAAAATCATATGCTACTAAATGTCATCATCTCAAATATACAAATTCCAAGAGAATAAAAATCGTTTTCTCGATTTAAACAAAAACGAGTATTCGACATTAAAATCCACCTCTTTGACAGGACCAACCGGATAAGATTGCAAAAGCTCTAGACTGTAATATTATTGTGAAGGTCCTGCATTAGATCGATCTTTCTCCAATGAATCTGCAAGCGATTCTTATCTTTAACCTATAAATTATTACCTAATAAAATTATGAAGAACTCAATGAACCTCATCCGGTTACTGATGTTTTCCTTTGCTTTTATTCAGATGGTATTTGCCCAACAAATAACCAGTCCGAAAGAGCACTTTGGATTCCAGATTGGTGATGACTACCAATTGGCAACATTTACTGAAACTGAACAGTATTTCAAAAAATTGGACCAACAATCTGATCGATTGTTATACACGGTCATCGGCAAGACCGAAGAAGGCCGTGACCAATGTATGTTGATCATCAGTTCTCCGGAAAACTTAAAAAATCTGGAAGAATTCAAAAACATCTCGACAAAACTTGCCCATGCTGAACTGTCTGAAGAGGAAGCTCGTGCACTGGCCCAAAAAGGCAAGAGCATCGTTTGGATCGATGGTGGCCTTCACTCCAATGAAGTGGTAGGAACGCACCAGCTTATCCAAACTGCCTACCTGCTGGCTTCATCCAACGACCTTGAAACGAAGAACATCCTGGAGAACAGCATTGTCCTCATGGTGCATGCCAATCCAGATGGGCAAGAGTTGATCTCTAACTGGTACATGCGTGAAAAAACTCCTGAAAAAAGATCGGGCAACTATGTCCCTGTCCTTTACCAGAAATATGCAGGACATGATAATAACCGCGACTTTTTTATGCTGAACCTCAAGGAATCCCAAAACATGGCTAGACAGCTGTTTGTTGAATGGATCCCTCAGATTATGTACAACCACCACCAAACTGCACCAGCAGGTGCCGTGGTAGCAGGCGCACCCTATAGAGATCCGTTCAATTATGTATTTGACCCAATCTTAATGTCTGGAATCGATGCCTTGGGAGCCGCAATGTCTTCTAGGTTGAATGCCGAAGGCAAACCCGGATATACGGCAAAAGACGGTTCGGTATTCTCGACCTGGTATAATGGTGGCCTGAGAACGACCACCTATTTCCACAACATGATGGGACTGTTGACCGAAATGATCGGCAACCCAACTCCATTCGAGATCCCACTTGTTCCAAACCGCTTGATTCCGAATAATGACACCCAAAACCCAGTGATTCCGCAGGTATGGCATTTCCAACAATCAATTGATTATTCCGTATCCTTGAACTACGCAGTCTTGAACTATGCCAGCCGCTATAAGGATGAAGTCCTGTACAACATGTTCAGGATGGGCAAGAACTCCATAGAGCGAGGTTCTAAAGACTTCTGGCCACTTTCACCTAGCAAGGTAGCTGTAATCGATACAGCCTTTCAACAAGCCAAGAGAAAGGACCCTAAAATCGAGAACAACCGCGAAGCAGAAAGAAAATTATTGAGCAGCCTCTTCGAGAACAAATCCCTTCGTGACCCTCGCGGATTTATTATCCCTGCGGATCAGGCTGATTTTGTAAAAGCTACTGATTTCGTGAATGCATTGATCCAAAATGGTATCGATATCCAACAGGCAACAGCGGACTTCACTGTAAACGGCAAGAAATATGCAAAGGATTCCTATATCATCAAGACTGACCAAGCTTTCCGTCCACATATCTTAGATATGTTCGAGCCGCAAGATCACCCTGATGATTTTCAATATCCAGGAGGCCCTCCAATTCCGCCTTATGATGCTGCAGGCTGGACATTGGCTTACCTGATGGATGTAAAATTCGACCGTATCCTTGAGGACTTCAATGGTCCATTCCAAAATTTGACGAACGGAAAGGTCATCCAATTGGCAGAACTTGCAAAACCTAAAGGTAAATACCTAAGACTTCCCGCAACAATCAACGAATCCTTCCGCGTAAGCAATGACTTGCTTAAACAAGGAAAGAATGTGTGGCGAGATGAATCAAATGGGGATATCTATGTTGAAAACAATGCGAACGTGAAATTGATCTTCCCTGCGGTGGCCAGCAATAGCTTACCAAAACAAAACAAGAAGATCAAACCTCTACGAATAGCGCTATGGGATACTTATGGCGGGAGCATGCCTTCCGGATGGTTGAGGTTCCTGATGGAAAAATATCACTATAATTTTGAGGTCATCTATGCACCAGATATCGACAAGGGTAACCTGAATGCAAAATATGATGTCATTATCTTCCCTGGAAATTCTATTCCTAGGTTCAATAGCAATCCAAATGCATCTTCCTACTATGGACGTATGCCAGCAGAGGCTCCAGAAAATATCCCTTCTCCATTTAAAGAAAGATGGGGTCGCTTGACCGAACAGAAATCAATACCTGTATTGAAATCATTCCTGGAAAACGGAGGTAAAATCGTAACGATCGGAAGCAGTTCTGATTTGGCCGAACATTTGGAATTAGGTGTAGAAAACCATTTGGTAGATGCCCAACACAAGGCTTTAAAGAGAACTGAGTTTTATACCCCTGGATCTGTTTTGACAGCAAAAGTTGCAAAAGGATCTGCCAGCACTTGGGGCTATAATGATGAAATAGATATATATTACAGCAACGACAACTTGTATAAGATCAAAAATACCAATATCAAACCATTAATGTGGTTTGATTCGGAGAAGGTCCTAAAGAGTGGGTGGTCATGGGGACAGAAATATTTGAAGGATGGAGTTATTGCATTTGAAGCGCCAGTAGGCAAAGGTAAACTGGTATCTTTTGGAAATGACATTAATTTCCGCGCGCAAACCCATGGAACTTTCAAGCTATTGTTCAACCAGCTGCAGTAAATTAAATAAACATAAATTTTAAGGTCATATCTCCACAGATATGGCCTTTTCTTTTTATTTGTAACATAGGCTGCTGTTCAAAATCCATTTTTTTGCGGGTTTGCAATTGACCTTATTCGAGACATATTCGGAATTTTCGCAAAATGTCTAAACCAGTATACCTTATTTACTCGAATCATTCCCGAATCATTCTCGAATGAGACCCGAATGAGACCAAGAGAAAGTGACAAGAAGAAAAAGAGGAAACGGAAGTAAGCAGGAGGGATTTTTTTAGGCCAGGAATAATATTGGTGGTAAACCATAAAGAAAGGCAAGGAATATTAGTTCATTGCCTTTCTTATGTTAATTATCTTTTAAATATCGTTTTTCGCTGCCTCGATCAATTCGGAATAGAAAGCGGTTTCTGTACGGCCATCTGCGCGGACCTGTTGCGGAATAAAGCTTTGTGCAGTTTGACCAGGAATGGTATTGATCTCAATAAAATAGAATTTATCGGTGTCATTTTGGATAAAGAAATCCACACGGACCATACCTTTACAATTCAATCGGACATAAACTTCACGGATAATGGCATCCGCCCTATCCTTTTGTTCTTGGTTAAGGTCGGCAGGTGTGATCTCTTGGGTCAACCCTGGTGTGTATTTGGCTTCAAAGTCAAAGAATTCCCTGGTCGTGATCACCTCTGTTGCCGGAAGCACCTGAAGCTCTCCTTTGGAGTCCCTAAAGATCCCTTGGGAGAATTCTCTACCTTTAACAAACTCTTCGACCAAAACTTGCATACCGGTTCCTTCTGCATCGTATGCTTCATCTAAGGCCTTAGGAAGTTCTTCCCAGGTATTGACCTTGTTCATTCCGATACTGCTACCTCCAGCATTTGGTTTTACAAATAAGGGAAGAGTTAATTTTTCTTTGACCAGGTCGAATGCCTTTGGTCTGTCGATATCAAATAAAAGAACCGATTTTGCGACGTTCAATTCTGCAATGTCCTGGATAATAGCCTTGGTATAACCCTTGTTCATTGTCAAGGATGAGGTCAAAGCGCCACAAGAAGTATATGGCAATCCAACCATATCTAAATAACCTTGTAACCTTCCATCCTCGCCCGGGCTACCGTGCAAAATGATAAAGGCCACGTCAAAACGTAGCTTTTCGTTATTTATGTTCAAAGTGAAATCTTGACGATCAATTTCGTGTTTTTGGCCGTTCTCATCCGTATAGGCCCAGCTATGCAATGTAATATCAATAAGATACACATCGTATTTTTCTTTATCGATTTGGGAATAAACAAACGCTGAACTTTTATAGGAAATTTCAGCCTCTCCAGTATAACCACCCGTAATTAATGCTACTTTAGTTTTCATATGTAATAATCGAGAAGCAAATATAATTTGAGATACGAGGAAAAACGAATATTTTTGCCTTTATATTAGCAGTATTTGCGGGAATTTGTAAAATTGGAATTAATATTGTTAATAGGATATTCAAAAAAAACACATTAATAGATGTCGAAGTTCTTTTTATACTTGAGAACGAGTGCTTTCAGGAAAAACTTAATTGCAGGGCTCATTTTCATTGTCATTCTTTTTATTTTAGTTTATTTCGGATTAAAGATCTACACTAAGCATGGTGATTCTCAAGAGGTTCCTCTATTGAAAGGCTTGAACATCAGTGAAGCTTTGAACGTATTGGACAAGGCAGGATTAGAGGTGGAAATCGATTCCATCTACCAAATGGATGCGAAACCAGGATTGGTGATCGACCAGGATCCTGACCCTAAGACGCATGTAAAAGGTGGTCGTACGATTTATTTGACCATCATTACCCAGTCTGCACCTGAAATTGCCTTCCCAGAAGTTATTGATAAAACATTTATCGAGGCATCTGCTATCTTAAAGAACCATTCTTTAAAGATTGCGGATACCGTCTATAGGAATGACATCGCTAGAGATGTGGTATTGGATGTAAAATTTGCCGGCCAACCGATCCGACCGGGACGTATGGTTCCTAAAGGATCCAAAATCAGCTTGATCTTAGGTAATGGTCGCGGAGACGATGAGGTTGAAATCCCTGTATTGATTGGATTGAACCTGACTGAGGCCAAATTTGCACTGGCAGGAAAAGGCTTGACCTTGGGTTCTGTTTCTTTTGATGGGAACTCAAATGATACTTTAGGATCAGTGGTCGTAAAACAAAACCCAGATACGAGTGCGAAGATTATTTCCATTGGCAATGCCATCCATGTTACCTTAGGTAAACCGGCAGAACCAACTCCAACACCTACTATTCCACAAAACCCATAACATGGCTGAGAACAGAAATAAAAGAAAAGGATTAGGGATTGTACTTATCATTATCTTATTGATAGTATTGGTCGCTGGATGGGTAGGATATCAGGCGTTTATGGCACCAAGTATTGCCAGCGATAAGGATTACTTCTACGTAAAAACCGATGAACCTTATGCGAGTGTGATCTCCAGGATCGAGTCGGAAGGTATTGTAAAAAACCCAACCTATTTCAAGTATGTGGCGAAAGCTATGGATCTGGAAAGCACCGGCATTAAGGCGGGCCGCTACAAAATATCGAAAGATATGAGCAATCGCCGATTGATCGGGAACTTGCGTGGCGGTTATCAGGATGCTGTAAAGTTCAGGTTTCAGAATATACGATTGAGACAGGATTTTGCTGGATTGCTGGGTAGAGATTTTGAAGCGGATTCCCTGACTTTCATCAACCTGCTGAATGATGAGAAGTTAGCAGAGAGATATGGTTTCAATAAAGAGAATTTCTTCAGCATGTTCATTCCAAATACCTATGAAATCTATTGGAACACCAAGCCTGAGGAGATCATCGATCGTTTTTCGAAGGAATATGAGAAGTTCTGGAATGCTGAGCGGAAAGCAAAGGCAGATTCTTTGGGAATGACCATACAAGAGGTGAGCACCTTAGCTTCTATTGTAAAAGGTGAAGCCCTGCATGTGGATGAAATGCCAAAAATTGCAGGTCTTTATATCAATAGATTGAAGAAAGGGATGCTATTGCAGGCGGATCCTACGGTGATCTTTGCCAATAATGACTTTACTATCCGTAGGGTATTGAACAGGCACCTGACCATTGACAATCCATATAACACTTATCGTTTCAAAGGCCTTCCTCCGGGACCGATCATGATGCCAAGTATCGCCTCTATCGATGCGGTATTGAATTATGACCATCACCCCTATATCTATATGTGTGCGAAGGATGATTTTTCAGGATACCATTTATATGCGGAAACAGTTGCTGAACATTTGATCAATGCGCGTAAATTCCAAAAAGCTTTAGACGCCAGAAATATCAAGAAATAGTATGTTTCATTATCAGCATCAGATCAGGGTTCGTTACGCAGAGACAGACAATATGGGTTATGTCTATTATGGAAACTATGCGACCTATTATGAAGTTGCCCGTACCGAAATGTTAAGGAGCACGGGGATTTCCTATAAACAGCTCGAGGAAATGGGCGTGATGTTGCCTGTGATCGAATTGAGCTGCAAATTCAACAAAGCAGCGAAATATGATGATTTAGTAACCATAAATATTTATATTAGAGAAAAACCAGGAATAAGGATTAAATTTGAATATGAGCTGTTTAATGAATCTGGAGAGCTGTTGAATACAGGTTCTACCCAACTGGTATTTGTTGATATGGAACGAAACAGGCCTTGCAAACCTCCACAGATTTTCATGGATAAGATGGCTCCATTTTTTGGAGAATAATGAAAAAAATTCACCAACATCTTCTGTACGTTAAGCCGTATGACAGATTTATCGAGTGGACCAAATCAGCCACCTTACCGGGATTTGGAAAATTACCGCTCTATACTGTCATGGTATTTTTCTTTCAGGAGATCGCTCGGGAATCCATCATCAATAAAGCCTCTTCCCTAGCCTACAACTTTATGTTGGCGGTATTTCCTGGAATTATTTTCCTTTTTACGCTGATCCCTTACATTCCTGTAGACAATTTTCAGGAACAATTGATGGAACTGATCCAGTTGGCTCTGCCAAACAATGCATATGAAATCCTGGAAACTACCTTAGAAGATATCATCAAGAGACAGAACAGTGGCTTGTTATCTGCCGGTTTTGTACTCTGTACATTTTTTGCGACCAATGGTATGACGACCCTGATGATGAGCTTTAATAAAGCATCCTTATCCAAAGAGTCCAGAACTTGGTTTCAAAGACGAATTGTAGCTCTAGCCCTATCCCTTGCCATCGTATTGGCCCTTGCCGTAGGAATTGCACTTTATGCCGGTTCAAACTACTTGATCAATTACCTGAAAACCCATATCGATTATGACCTGAAATGGTTTTGGGCATTTGCCATTAAAGTTGCTCAATGGATTATTTTATTTGGTATCTATTTTTTTACAGTGAGCCTTATTTATAAGTTTGGACCAAGTTCGACAAAAAAATGGAAGCTATTTACGCCCGGTGCAACCTTGGCTACGATATTGGCCATGTTGTCTTTTTCATTTTTTACCTTCTATATCAATAACTTCGGTGCGTACAACAAATTATACGGTTCTATCGGAACATTGATCGTCGTGATGATCTGGATGTACATCAACGCCCTGATCTTGATCATAGGTTTCGAATTAAATGCCAGTATTGCGCTTTCAAAGCAAAGCATTAAAATTGTTAAGCCGCGAGTATACAACTCATTTAAACCAAACAAAATTTAATTTATTATAAATTTATTATTATTGTAATCGTATTGAGTATTTTGTTAGCTCAGATCAACGATTAGACCGGAAAAACTTACCGATGGAAGACAAGGATTTACAAAAGCGGAACAAGCGGAACCAGAACGTCAGAAATATCCTGTTGAGTTCAATAATTGTATTGTTCATCACTTTTGTTGTCTTTTTTATCTTCTCCTATATACAGTACAAGAGCATACAGAACAAAATCCAGAACATTTACACTTCTGTAAACAGTGACCAAAATAACTTTACAGAATTACTGACCATATTCAGCGAGGCAGAAGACCATTTCAGGTTATTCTCCATTACCTATAATATCAATGACTATAATTCCTACCGTTCTAAACTGATAACCTTAATGTCGGCGGTCGATTCATTGATCAAAGTACGAAGTGAGGAGTCCAAAACATTTAGTGATAAAAATTACCATGGTCGCAAGCTGGAAGACCTCCTGCCTAAATACAGTCAGTTGAACAGCAAATTGGATTCTATCTTGGTCGCTTCAGAGACCCTGAAGACCTTTAATATCCAAGCGAACAATGAAACGAACATCAGCATCCCACGTCCTAAGGAACCTGCACCGATCGTTGCCAATGAGCCGAAGAAAGTCGTAGTCAAGAAGAAATCATTGTTAAAGCGGATCTTCCAAAAAGGAGATGATACCATTACGGTGGAAACAGGTACGCCTACGCATACCCAACAGGTAACTGAGCAGAACGCGAACCTGAAGAACATCATCAAGCAAGGCAATACGCAAGCTGAGAACAGGCTGAAAGAACTGAAACAAACCCTGACCGATATCCGGAAAAACGAAAGGTCACTTTTGGCAGATAACTTTACCCTATTGCACTCTGCCAATCAGCTGATCAGGATCATCCATGAAGAGCGCATACAGATCCAAAGAGACAAGACCGACCATGAGTTGAGCATCTTGATCGCTAGGACCGATACCTTCAAATGGCAGATCATTATATCCCTGACCTTTGTCTTTATCGTGATCTGTATCTTGGTTTATTACCAATTCTTTACCAACTACTATGAGCGTAAATTATTGGATGAACGCGTTTACGCCTCCAAATTGGCAGAACAGAAAACAGATATCCTGGCGGAGATTACCCATGAAATCCGGACCCCTATCAATTCGCTGATCGGCATCGTGGACCTATTGAAGAGCCGCAAGGACCTTTATCAGGCCAACGACATCCACTTGTTGGAATCGGCCTATACGAATATTACGGCGACCTCCAAAACCATCAATGATATCCTGAACCTGAGCAAAATAGACCAACAGAACAGCATTGAGGCCATTCACTTTGATTTCGTTGACCTGCTGATCGATGTGGTAGAAACCCATCGCAACCATGCCGAAATGAAAGGGATAGAATTGGCGTATGAGCTGGACAAAAATCAGCCAACGGTGATTTTCTCAGATGAATTTAAGGTCCGCCAGATCATGAGCAACCTGGTGAGCAACGCGATCAAATACTCGAATGGCGGAAAGGTTGTGGCTAGCGCGATCGTAGATGACCAGAGCAACCTGATCTTTAAGGTATCGGATCAAGGACAGGGAATCCCTGATGCCCTGAAGAAGAACATCTTCAAGAAATACTATACGGTCAATAAGTCCAATAAGGTAGAAGGTGGCGTTGGATTAGGGCTATATATCACCAAAAATATTGTCAGCACATTAAAAGGAAAGATAAACTTTAAAACGAATGCCGGACAAGGTACCACCTTTAAGGTAGAGATCCCTATTCCTAAGCCGAAATTCCGTCGGAAGACCTCGTTGAACATTGAGAAAATCAGCGACTTTTCCAAGGATCTAAGTTGGCTAATCGTGGATGATAACGCCTTGAATTTACTGTATTTAAAGCAGTTCTTCTCGTTACATACCCATGTTAAGACAGCGACCAACGGAAAAGAGGCCTTAGAGATATTGAGCAGGTTTCCGATTGACGTTGTTGTTACCGACATCAACATGCCGGTGATGACCGGTGACGAATTATTGGCTACCGTAAGGGCGAACCCTGCCTACAACTCGGTTAAAATAATAGCCACATCTTCTGATAATGAGCAGGTTAAGAAGCTGGAGAAAGAGCGACAGGTCTTATTTGACGGAATTTTGATCAAGCCATTTAACGAGCGGAAACTGACCGAAGTGATTGTAAAAACGATCTATCCTATCTTTGAGGACAGCGACGAGTTACGTCAAGAATCCTAAACTTTTCAATCTTTTTAAACTTTTTTACATCTAAACTCTTGTAAATAAAAGTTTTTCGTATCTTTGCAATCCCTACATTGTAGGGAAAAGGAGATTATTAATTAATGGCAAAAAAACAAGAAGCAGAAAAAGAGTTAGCGGCAAAAAATGCAGAGCTACAAGGTGCTGACACAAAAGTTGTGAAGGACACTGAAAAGATTGAGTCTGAGGCAGATTCAAATTTAATCGATGAGATTAAATCAAACACTTGGAGTACTCCATCAGGAGACTTCGACTGGGATCTTGATGAAAAAGCTTTTGGTAACTACAGTGATGCGGAACGTACTAAACTAGAAGAGCAGTACGCTGGCACATTCAACCAAATCAATCAAGGTGAGATTATTGAAGGTATCGTTGTATCTATCAATAACAAAGATGTTGTTTTAAACATCGGTTTCAAATCAGACGGTCTAGTAGCATTATCTGAGTTCCGTGACTTACCTGACTTAAAAATCGGTGATACGGTTGATGTATTTGTTGAATCGCAAGAGGATGCAAATGGTCAATTAGTATTATCACGCAAACGTGCTAAAACACAAAAATCTTGGGAAGAGATCAACGAGGCTTTGGAGAACGACAAAGTTATCGATGGTTTTGTTAAATCACGTACAAAAGGTGGTTTAATTGTAGACATCAAAGGTGTTGAGGCATTCTTACCAGGATCTCAAATTGATATCAAACCTATCCGTGACTATGATGTTTACGTAGGTAAAACTATGGAGTTCAAAGTTGTTAAGATCAACCATGAGTTCAAAAACGTAGTTGTATCACACAAAGTATTGATCGAAGACGATTTGGAAAACCAAAAATCAGAGATCGTTGCGAAATTGGAAAAAGGACAAGTATTGGAAGGTACTGTTAAAAATATCACTGACTTCGGTGTGTTCATCGACTTGGGTGGTGTTGACGGATTACTTCACATTACAGACATCTCTTGGGGCCGTATCGAGCATCCAAAAGAGGTGTTGGCTTTAGACCAAACTATCAACGTTGTAGTTCTTGACTTTGATGACGAGAAAAAACGTATTGCATTAGGTTTGAAACAACTTTCAGAGCACCCTTGGGAATCTTTAGACAAGAACTTAGAAATCGGTTCTAAAGTAAAAGGTAAGATCGTTACTGTAGCTGACTACGGTGCTTTCTTAGAAATCATCCCAGGAGTAGAAGGATTAATCCACGTTTCTGAAATGTCTTGGTCTCAAAACTTACGTTCTCCACAAGAATTCTTGAAAGTAGGTGACGAAATCGAAGCTGAAATCTTGACTTTGGACCGTGAAGAGCGCAAAATGAGCTTAGGTATCAAACAATTGACTCCAGATCCTTGGCAGAACATCACTGAACGTTACCCAGTTGGTTCAAAACAATCAGCAGTTGTTAAGAACATGACTAACTTCGGTGTATTCGTTGAGTTAGAAGACGGAATCGATGGTTTAATTCACATCTCTGACCTTTCATGGTCTAAGAAAGTTAACCACCCTAACGAATTCACTAAAGTTGGTGAAAGATTAGAGGTTGTGGTATTAGAATTAGACGAAGAAAACCGTAAGCTTTCTTTAGGTCACAAACAATTAGAGGAAAACCCTTGGGATACTTTCGAAACAATCTTCACTGAAGGTTCAGTTCACGAAGGTACTGTAATCAAAGTTGGTGACAAAGGTGATATCGTAGCGTTACAATATGGTGTTGAAGGATTCTGCCCTAACAAACACTCTGTAAAAGAAGACGGTTCAGCATTGAAAGTTGACGAAGTTGCTGAATTCAAAATCATTGAATTCAACAAAGAAAACAAACGTCTAGTGATTTCTCACTCTCGTATTTGGGAAGATGCTAAAGCTGAAGCTCGTATCGAAGAGTTCAACGCTCGTAAAAAAGAAGCTAAAACTGCTAACGCAGCAGTGAAAAAAGTTAAAGATTCAGTTGAGAAATCAACTCTAGGTGATCTTGACGTATTAGCTCAATTGAAAGAGCAAATGGAAGACGACGAGAAAAAATCTAAATAATTTTAGATTACTCTAAATACTTCGAAGCCCCGATTTTACAATCGGGGCTTTTTTTGTTTATAGATTTGAGATGGGAGATATGAGATGGGAGATATTGGAAAATATTTATTTCTTGAATGTAGCATAAGGGATTTAGGTTGTGAGATTAGAGAATGTAAAAGATTAGATGTAGATGTTCCAAGTCTTATTACATTTTGCATATCTTTAACTTAAGAAGTTTAATATCTCAATACTCAAATCTCATATTTATATACCCATGAGAACAGCAGCATTAATCAGTACCGATGAGGCCCTCAAATTGATCAATGAGGAGAATGCCATAGTCTTGGATGCCACCATCGATAAGGTCAACCAGAAGATGGACAACGATAATCTGGAACTGTTGCCCAACAGTTTGTTTTTGGATATCGAAGGTGCGTTTTCAGATCATCATAGTCCATTTCCACATACGATGCTTTCGGCACAGCAATTCAGCAAGGAAGTACAGAAGTTAGGCATCAATCAGGATTCGACATTGATCATCTATGATCGCTGGGGAGTCTATTCAAGTCCGCGTGCTTGGTGGATGTTGAGGTATATGGGCTTGGATAAGGTTTATGTGCTGAACGGTGGTCTGCCGGCCTGGAAAGCGGCAGGATTGCCCATCGAACATCAATATACTGAAGCTATGGCCTTAGGCAACTTTAAAGCGAAGCCAAATTATGAATGGTTCATCTCGAAAGATGAACTGGTGGAGCGCCTAGGCGATGATGATATCAGCATTACCGACGCGAGATCTTCTGGAAGGTTCCATGGAACTGCTCCAGAACCGAGACCTGGATTGCGTTCAGGGCATATCCCCGGATCAAAGAACCTACCCTTTGACCTGGTACTCGATGGCATAAAATATCAGGAGAAGGAAGAACTACAGCGACTGTTTGAAGGGAAGATCGATTCCGCTAAGCAAAATATCTTTACCTGCGGCTCAGGCGTATCGGCAGCAATCATTGCTTTGGCTGCCTATGAACTAGGAAATGACTATGTAACTATTTTTGATGGGTCCTGGAGCGAATGGGGCGCTGATGAGAATACTTTGGTTAGTATATAGTATTTAGTATATAGTATTTAGTATATAGTATTTAGTATATAGTATTTAGACTTTCCTGTATTGTCGCCTAGGATTTTGGAGAATTACATTTCAAGAATTTAATAGTAATATTTAGTATTTAGATAGGTTCGGCAAAATAGGTCTAAATACTAAATACTTAATACTAAATACTACCTAACAGGTAGTGGCACATAACCATCATCACCAGGTACTTTAGGGAATTCATGGTTGATCCATTTTTCTTTGGCTTCATCGATGGTGGATTTATCACTGGCTACAAAATTCCAGGAGATAAAGCGTTCTTCAGGGAATGGGTCGCCTCCGAAGATATAGACGGTAGATCCGGCTTTCATTTCAAAGGTACATAGATGTGCATCTAGTGTGATCAGGATCTGTTTAGGTCCATATGTAAAGCCATTGCTATCGACCTCCCCTTCTAGGATATACAGTCCGCTCTCACCATACAGCTCCCCTCTTATATCAATTAAGGAATCTTTCTCAGCCTTGACCTCAATCATATAGAGTTTGCTATAGACAGGAACGGGTGATTTCTTTCCGAATGCTTCACCAGCTATCAGCTTGTAGGAAACATCTGCATCATTCCAAGTAGGAATATCACTAGCTTCGGTATGGTGGAATTCAGGGTCCATAAATTCGAGGTCCTTTGGAAGGGCTACCCAAATCTGAAGACCATGGAGGAACTTGTCCTTTTGTCGTAGGTATTCGGGAGTCCTTTCTGAGTGGACTACCCCTTTTCCGGCGGTCATCCAATTAACAGCCCCTGGTTTGATCTCCATGGCTGTACCAAGGCTGTCCCGATGGAAAATAGAACCATCAAACAAATAAGTCAAAGTGGATAAACCAATATGCGGGTGTGGACCGACATCTAGGTTCTCATGGTCTGCCAAACAGGCTGGCCCCATATGGTCAATAAAAACAAAGGGTCCTATAGAACGTTTTTGACGGAAAGGCAGTAACCTACCTACCATAAAGTTGCCGATGTTCGCTGCTGTCTCTTCTCTAATGAAATCTATATTCGACATATGTTTCCTTTTTTTATGTTTCTTTAAAGTTACATATTATCGTTTATTATTCACTAGGCGAAAAATCAGATCAGCAGCCAATTTTGTCGTCCTATTGTCAATATCATAAAGGGGATTTATTTCAGCAAAGTCAATGGACTTTAGATTTGGGAGCTGCAAAAGGGATTGGAATATTTTGTGGAAGTTATGGTCTGGAACAATGCCATGGAAAGCTGGTGCGCTTACCCCTGGGGCATATGCAGCAGCGAATACATCCATATCCACCGTAAGGTAGATGTCATCGGAGTCATTCGCAAACCTTTGGATTTGGGAAATCAACCTATCGATATTTTCAGGAAAGATTTCTTCTCCTTTGATGACCTGTACACCCTTATCCTTTGCAAAATTGAACAGGGCCTGGGTATTACTGATATCTTGGATCCCAAGAGCTAAATAACGAGCTTCAAAGCCTTCCTGTTCGGCATCCTTAAAAATCTGATAGAATCCAGTCCCTGAGTTTCCTTGATCATTTACTAAAGGTCGGATATCGAAATGCGCATCCAGATTGATTACACCAATCTTTTTGGTTTTACTATGGCTTTTCAGTCCATTAAAATGTCCATAGGTCACTTCATGTCCTCCGCCCAGTACCACAGGGAAACCTCCCTTATCTAAAATCTGCGCTACTCTTATTGCAAGTTCATTTTGCGCTGCTTCTAAATCTTCAGCTGTACAGAATACATCACCTGCATCAGCTATTTTAAAGGCGGCCTGCATATGGCTAGGAAGTCCAGCAAGAACCTTTCTTAAGGCCTCAGGAGCATCCTTTGCTCCTATTCTTCCTTGGTTCCTTCTTACACCTTCATCACAGCAGAAACCTAAGAAAACAATATGTTTGTCAAGTGATAGGGTCACTGCATTCAGATCGACACAAGTGATCAACTGGTGCCAACGAAGGTTTTCCGCTGTAACACCATCGATTCTTCCTGACCAATTTTGTTGTTCAGCGGGTTTATAGCATACATTCCCAAATGCTTCCATAATTGGTTTACTCAAAAAGGTTATCAATTAATTGGTCATCCACGAGTTCGGCCTTGGTGACTTTCAAGGTAGATGTCCTTTCTAATTCTGTTTCAATGGCACTAATCGCTTCCTTGTTTCTTGCCCAGGCTCTCCTTGCAATACCATTATTGACATCAAAGAACAGCATTTGTTTCAATTTGCGATCACTGGCTTCCGAACCGTCCAAGACCATTCCAAAACCACCATTGATTACTTCTCCCCAGCCAACACCGCCACCGTTGTGGATGGAAACCCATGTGGCACCACGGAAACTATCTCCAATTACGTTATGGATGGCCATATCTGCAGTAAATTTACTACCGTCATAGATATTACTGGTTTCACGATAAGGCGAATCAGTTCCGCTTACATCATGATGGTCGCGACCTAAAACAACAGGAGCCGACAATCGACCATCTGCAACCGCCTGATTGAAGGCTTCAGCAATCTTCATTCTTCCCAAGGCATCAGCATAGAGGATACGAGCTTGGGAGCCCACAACCAATTTATTGTTTTCAGCTTCAGAGATCCATTTTATGTTATCTTCCATCTGTTGATAAATCTCAGATGAGGCCTCTTTTTGAAGTTCTTTCATCACTTCCAAAGCTAACTGATCGGTCAATCGGAGATCTTCCGGTTTACCTGATGTACAAACCCATCTGAATGGTCCAAACCCATAGTCAAAACACATTGGACCAAGGATATCCTGAACATAGGAGGGATATCTAAAATCAATTCCGTTTGAAGCCATTACCTCTGCACCGGCACGACTTGCCTCCAAAAGGAAAGCATTTCCATAATCAAAGAAATAGGTTCCTTTTGCCGCATGTCTATTGATTGCGTCTGCGTGCCGAACTAAAGTCCGTTGGACTTCCTTTTTAAATTGTTCAGGGTTATTTGCGATGAGATCATTTGATTCTTCGAAACTCAGATCAACAGGATAGTATCCTCCCGACCAAGGATTGTGCAAAGAGGTTTGGTCAGAGCCAACGGTAACTGGGATATTCTGCTTATCAAATTGTTCCCATACATCAACGATGTTTCCGATATAGGCGATTGATACCACTTCCTTTTGGGCCATTGCAGCTTTTACCGCCAGGATAAGACCGTCCATATCTTCTACCAATAAATCCACCCAACCTTGTGCATGCCTCTTCCTTGCTGCTGCAGGGTTGACCTCAGCACATACGGTGATACAGCCTGCAATGTTTCCTGCTTTGGGTTGAGCACCACTCATTCCGCCCAATCCAGATGTGACAAAAACTTTCCCTTGTATCGTTTCTCCTTCAGGAAGATGCTTTCTGAAGGCATTCATCACTGTAATTGTGGTTCCATGAACTATCCCCTGTGGTCCGATATACATATATGAACCTGCAGTCATTTGTCCATATTGGGTTACCCCTAGCGCATTGAATCTTTCCCAATCATCAGGTTTCGAATAGTTCGGGATCATCATACCGTTCGTCACGACCACCCGTGGGGCATTTTCAGACGATGGAAAAAGTCCCATAGGATGTCCTGAATACATGTGCAGGGTTTGCTGTTCAGTCATCTGGGACAGATATTTCATGGTCAACAGGTATTGAGCCCAGTTTTGGAAAACCGCACCATTACCACCATAAGTAATCAGTTCGTGGGGATGCTGCGCTACAGCAGGATCCAAATTGTTCTGGATCATCAGCATAATCGCTGCAGCTTGTTGAGTTTTTGCTGGATAAGCAGAAATTGGCCTTGCATACATTTCATAATGAGGCCTGAAACGGTACATATAGATACGACCGTATGTTCTCAGTTCCTCTAAAAACTCAGCGGCCAATTCATTATGCCACACTTTAGGAAAATAACGCAATGCATTTCGGATGGCTAACTTTTCTTCTTCATGGCTTAGTATAGCCTTGCGTTTTGGAGCATGGCTTACTTTATTATCGAGATAAGCTTTTGCAGGTAATTCTGAAGGAATCCCTTGCATAATTGCTTCCTTAAAATCTTTTTCAATCATGTTATTAATCATTTCTAACAAACACTTCGATTCCATTTTTCCAGACTGCCTTTGGCTGTAATCCGCCTTGCAGGTAGGTAATGTTTTGGTAGTTATCCGTATCATAGATGACTAAGTCTGCCAACATCCCTTCCATCAAACGACCTCTATCATCCAAGTTCAAGGCTTTGGCAGCCCTGTAGGTAATCCCGGCCAAGAGCTCAGCATTGCTAAGTTTCTCCATGGTTGCCAAAATACTTGCGCTTTCGATCAGTTTTCCCATTGGAGCAGAACCAGGGTTCCAGTCTGTGGCAATAGCTAAACTGGCACCAGCATCCAACAGCCTCCGTGCAGGAGTAAATCCACAGCCAATACCTAATGATGCAGCCGGCAAGGCCACTGGAATCACGTCAGAACCTGCCAACAAACTGATCTCATTTTCAGTTGAAGCTTCTAGGTGATCTGCCGAAACTGCCGCCAATTCAACTGCCAATTTTGAACCGGAAGTGCTGAACTGATCCGCATGTACCGTCAGGTCAAAGCCCATTTCTTTGGCTTTTAGATAATATGGTAAGATTTGTTCAGCAGAGAATGCACTCTTCTCGACAAAGGCATCTACACGGCTGGTCAAATTCTCTGCTTTCAGAATCGGAAACAGCTTTTCCCCCATTTCAAACAGGTAATCTTCTGCATTCCCTTCATAGTCCTTAGGATGCATATGGGCAGCAAGACAGGTCGAAACCAAGTCTACATAAGTGGATTGGTTTGCTTCTTTGATGGCGCGAAGGGTTTTCAATTCCTCCTCCACTTGAAGACCATAACCACTTTTGACCTCTACGGTTGTTATACCTTGTCTCAACAGGGCATCAGCACGTTTCAGGGTCAAAGCTTTTAATTCTTCTTGGCTACAAGCACGGGTATGTTTTACAGTACTCCAGATACCGCCACCAGCTTCCGCAATTTCTAGGTATGAACTCCCGGCATTACGCATGGCAAAGTCATTCGCTCGGTTTCCACCGAAGGCGATATGGGTATGGCAATCAATATATCCTGGTAGAGCAACGAAATCACCTTTCAGTTTAACGATCTCAATATCATCGGGCAAAGCCTCTTTCAACCCCTCAAAATCGCCTACCACGCTTATTTTGCCGCCAACAACATAAATACCCGCTTGTTCTATGATTTCCAATTGCTCGTCCTTTAAAGCACCCTTCAGAGGCAAATGCTGCATAGTCAGCACCTGTTTGAATGGCCCTATTAATTTTCCTTTCTCATTCATGATCAATAGTTTTCAAAATATTCGACATCCTTACCAAAATACGGCTTTTCACTATCTTTGGCAGCTTTTCTTGCTACCTCGATCAACTCTCCAGATTTAATGATAGCCAAAGCATTATCCAAGATATCCTGCATAGGCTGATCCTCTTCGATATGCGGAATCCTTGTCCTGATATGTTTATGGATGGCCTCAATTACTGCTGTTGACTGTTTAGGATTATGAAAATCCTTAGCTTGAGCCGCACAAAGCATCTCAATGCTCAATATTTTATCAACGTTATCCAGTACCTGCAGCAGTTTTCTGCCAGAGATAGACCCCATGCTCACATGGTCTTCCTGACCAAGAGAAGTCGGAATGCTATCCGCACTTGCTGGGAAGCAAAGTCCTTTGTTTTCACTAGCGATGGCAGCGGTACTATATTGAAGGATCATAAATCCAGAGTTTAAACCTGTTGCTTTCATCAACAATTTAGGAACCCCATTAGTTTCCCCTTCAAGGGATAAATAAACCCTTCTGTCGGAAATATTTCCCAATTCAGAAACTGCAAGTGTAGCATAGTCCAAAGGCAAAGCAATCGGCTGCCCATGGAAAGATCCGCCGCTGATGGTCAGTTCACTATTGATGATGATCGGGTTATCGGTTACCGAATTGATTTCCGTTTCGATGATTTCCTTAAAGTGCAACCAAGCATTTCTTGACGCCCCGTGCACTTGTGGGATACAGCGTAAAGAATAAGGATCCTGTACCCGTGAGCAATTTTTATGCGACTCCAAAATTTCCGAATCTTTCAAAAGATTAAAAATAGTCGAGGCCACAAAAGTATTTCCTTTGTAAAGCCTCAGTTGATGCAATTCAGCAAAGAATGGTTTGATAGAGCCATTCAACCCTTCAATCATCAGTGTGGCGATCAGGTCGGCATTATTCATCAATCTATTCATTTCCACTACAGCTTTTACACCATGGGCAGCCATGAATTGCGTTCCATTGATCAGGGCCAAACCCTCCTTGGCGCCAAGTTGAATGGGTTCCATTCCAAATTCCTGAAGCACAGAAGCCGAATCAACTGACTTTCCATCCTTCCAAACCTTACCTAACCCAATCAGCGGTAAAAACAGATGGGATAAAGGAGCCAAATCACCAGATGCACCAACCGAACCTTGCTTAGGTACAACTGGAATCACATCATTCTGAATATGCCAGATAATACGTTCTACCGTGCTCAATTGAACCCCCGAAAACCCCTTTGCCAGGGCATGCACCTTTAAGATAAGCATGAGCTTGCTCAATTCCTTATCAATAGGCTCGCCTACCCCAACGGCATGGCTCTTTAATATATTTTCCTGTAATTTCTTGGTATCTTGAGGGCTGATCAAAGTAGTACACAGTGGCCCGAAACCAGTGTTGATTCCATACACCACTTTTCCAGCATCTACAATCTCTTGGACATACTGGGCACTTTGGTTTATTTTACTGATCGTTTCCTCAGTCAATAGCCCTTGGCAATCAGATTTCGCAATAGCTATGGCTATTGAACTATTCAAATAATCTTCTCCGTATTTAAATGTTTTCATAATATTTCCCTGTGTAACCCAAATTTACCTGCTATATTTGATAATTGGCAATATCAATTTTAGCAACAACTGATAACCATGAATTATCAAATAGAACTCCGACATCTCTTATATTTCAAGGTAGTAGCTGAGGAATTACACTTCAGAAGGGCCGCTGAAAGACTATTTATTGCTCAGCCAGGACTGTCTAGGCAGATCAAGCAATTGGAGGAGCATTATGGCACTCAACTTTTCCGCCGTGACAAGAGAAATGTGGAATTGACAGAGTCAGGCATTTACCTTAAAAAAGAGGTGGATTTGATTTTCAATCAATTGGACAATATCAAAGACCATATTGAAAAAATATCAGAAGGAAAGATTACTTCGCTGAAGCTTGGGTTTATCGGTTCTGCCGTTCAAGCTATGTTGCCCCAATTACTGGTGGAACTGAAGCAGAAACAACCATTGATCGATATTACGCTCAATGAACTCGCCAATGAGATTCAGATCGACATGATCAACAAACAAGAACTCGACTTTGGTTTTGTTCGCGTCAAGGACACTCCTATAGGCTTAAAATCAATTCCCATCTTAACGGAACATTTCTCCTTGGTGGTTCCTAAAAACTCCACGGCTAGGCCAAAGGGAAAGGTCAATCTCCTTGATTTTAAGGACGAATCCTATATTCTCTTTTCCAAGGAATACAGCAAATCATATTATGAACTGGTGATGAGTATTTTTGAAGACCATGATTTTGACCCGCACGTAGCGCTGCGTACAGTCAATGCACTAAGTATTTTTAACCTGGTGAGTCAAGGCTTAGGTGTAGCCATTGTGCCTACTTCCTTAAAAAAAGGTTATCATACCCATGTGGATTTCTTAGAGTTGAACCATCTGCCACAACGCACTACTCTATCTCTTATCTGGAGCAAAAAGAACAGAAACCCAGGTATTCCTCTGCTATTGGATATTGTTTCGGGGTTAAAAAGAAAACAATAGTTTTTTCCTAAATTTAGTACCAATCAAGAGAATTCTGGTAAGGAAGAAATTCAGTCCATTAACAATATTTTCAGGAGCATTATGGAATCAGCTCCATTTCTGCATCCATTGCAAAAACAAGGTTATGAACATTAAGGTTTATGTTATATGAAACAATTATTCATCCTATTATTCGCACTTTCACCCATCCTGCTATTCAGTCAAGAATCTAAAACGACAAACATGATAGAAGAAAAATGGAAAGAGGTAGACAGACTAATTTCCATTGGGAATTATGAACAGACAGCCCCTCTTCTGAATGAAATAAAAACTTACGCCAAAAAATCTAAAAATGGCCCAATGGAGCTTCGAGCGATTATTGCAGAGAGCCAATTGCTTCAAGTCAATACGACACAAGAAGATCTTTTCGATAAAGTAGACAAACACTTCCAAAACAACATCAACCAAGCAGAGGGGGTTCAAAGAAGTCTACTCTATAGTTTTTATGCCCAGTATTTAGGAAGCAATACCGATTACTACAGCGAAAGCAAGAATAAATTTTTAGAGGCAGATGAAGAAACCAAGTATAAAATCTTGGACTCCCTGTTTAATAAATCCTTGGAGAACAAAGACATTCTCTTGAAACAACCTATTGAAGATTGGAAATCTCTCTTTTCCAGCAGCAAAAATTTTAGCCTCAGTCCTACCCTTTACCACTTCAATAGTAATGCATACCTCGCTTTCTTGCGAGGGAACAGGGTAAAAAATGCAGTAAAAATCAAAAATATATCAGAAGATTTGTTCAGCATCAATAAAAAAGTAGGATACGCTGATGCGACCTCCTATCTAATGGTGAACAATATTTCCCCTAGCTATCAAAAAAAAGACGGCTATGATGATGCTTTGAAAAACGTAATTGCCCAAAACAAGAGCGATTATAACGCGTTCATCTATGCCATCATTGCAGAAACATTGCACAACAATAATGACACAAAAAAGGCAGTTGAATATCTAGCCAAAGCAAAACAAGAGTATCCAAAATCACCTTGGATCAAGGATGTTGAGCTCATGGATCAACGATTTAAAAGTGTGGAAATACAGTTTTATAATAAGCAGATTAATCCTTCCAATGTCAACAGTCCGGTCCAGCTCTCCTTTAAAAATGCGGAAAAACTCTACTTGAAAGTTTTCAATGTGACCAATACCCCAACAAACTATAAGAAATTTGAAGTAAAATTAGATAGCATAACGAAAAAAGTAGAGGTAAATGCGACGGAGGTGTATGCAGAGGAAATTCCAATAAAATCATTTGATGATTATAAACGACATTCTACCATTTACAAGATAAATGCTCTTCCTTTTGGCAATTATGTAGCCCTTATTTCAAACAATCCTGAATTCAAAGCTGATGGTCTATTCAATACCGTGTCCTCATCAAGTTTTATTGTTTCGGATTTATTTAACTACACAGAACTGGAGAAAGGGAAGAATACAGAATATCTTTTCAAAGGTTTGCTGATCAATCGAAAGACGGGTTTGCCTTATGCTGATAAATCGTTGGAGATCTATGATGTAAATTCAGGAAAAACACCAAAGCTGGTCCATAAGATGAAAACTAATCAGAATGGAGAGTTTTCAGTAGATATCAATAAGGATTCATATTATCGCTATCAATCTGGGGCGATGCTTTACCTTGCCGAGGAAAAGCAGATCATCGACATGGCTGCTCCTTTAAATTATAGCTTTTCGCAGATCGAGAAAGAAGAGGATAGGGTTAGGTTCAATACCAAGATCCTAACCGATAGAAGGATTTATAGACCCGGTCAAAAGCTTTACTTCAAAGGAATTGTTTATAACAACAGCTCATTAAGTGGAAAAGTAATAGAAGGTAAAAAACTAGATGTGATACTTCAGGATGCCAACGGTCAGAAGGTAGACTCCTTGTCATTGACCAGCAATGCATTTGGTTCTGTAAATGGAGAACTTCAAATCCCAGCCAATACCTTGGCGGGTGGGTTCAATATCCTGATTATGGATAAAGGAAACCAAATTGGCTATCACTACCTAAATGTGGAAGAGTATAAGCGTCCTACCTTTAGTGTTAAATTTGAACCCAATAAGGAAACCTATAAACGCTCAGATATAGCCGAATTCATAGGAAAAGTAGAATCCTATTCCGGTGTGCCACTTGTAGGTGCTTCGGTGAATTACAAAGTTCGAATAAACTCCTATGGTCGTAATTATACCAATTTCACATTAGCCGACAGTTCAATAATCGCTGATGAGCAAGGTAAATTTACCATCAAGGTTCCACTGGAAGATACCGCATTAAATAAATTGGAAGATTTCAACATCAGTGTAACTGCTGAGGTCGTGAATCAGACCGGAGAAATGCAGCAAGCATCTGTTTTTTACACCTATTCGGATAAGCCTTGGGTAATCAATATTCAAGGTCCAAGAATAGAAGAAGCAGGTAAATGGAATAAATTATTCATCAGTACCGTGAATAAAAACAACCAGCCCTTGCCCTTGACAGGTGAGATAAAAATCTATAAGTATCCTGAGCCTAATATTGCTTTACCGGATCAATATGACAATATATTTAAAAATGTAGATTACCATATTTTCAGTAATGCAGAGTACAAAAAACTTTTCCCAACCTCATTTGATGAGTCTTTAATCATCAAGAAACCAACAGAATTGGTAAAAACCTATTCCTTTGACACAAGGGATACGAGCCTTGTGAAAATAGATTCCAACCTGTTTCCAAAAGGAAAGTATTACGTTGAGGTCATTTCAATCCAAGGAAAAGATACCATAAGAAGTCAAGCAGATGTGAGCATTTTCGACCCTGTAACCAAAAAGAGCAGCGATCATGACTTTCTCACATACAGTTTTGATAAACCAAATTATGGTCTGGATGAACAGGTCAAATTAAATTTCTATACAGATGTCCCTAATGCAAAGGAGATTTTTCTTTTTCCAAGTAACTCCTTTGGTAAACAAGAGACCTTTACCATTCCTGTAAAGAATGGCCGAGCAACCTATGAATTCAAATTTGATAAGGAAAAGTTTGCACGAGGTTATCAATTAGACGCTATATTAATTGTAGACAACCAGATTGAAAATAAATTCATCAGCGCTCCTAAGCGAACTGATGATCAAGATTTAAAAATTAAAATCAGCAGCTTTAGAGACAAAATTACGCCGGGAACAAAAGAGAAATGGAGCTTTAGCATCTTGCAAAAGGACAAGGTCATTCCATCCGAGGTATTGGCTACCATGTATGACATGTCATTAGACGTTTTTGGAGCTAATTATTTCCCAACCTTTTTTGACAGGTATAGCCCATCCTATTACAGGCGATATAATTTTACCAATTTATTCTATGCTTCATCAGCCTCAAGTCCCTTTGGATTCAATGAAAAAATTATCAATGCAGTTGGCAATGAATTACCTATAGTAAACAATTATGGCCTGTGGGATGCCTATTGGTTAAATCGCGGCATCAATAGTCTGCATAATTATTATGATGATCAAGTTCAATATGCAGCTGGATCAGCCCCTGCAGCAAATGGTATGCAAAGAGTTCTTCGAGGCAAAGTATCTGCTGTCAATATTGAAGCAGTAGCCGATGTACGTGAAGTAACGGAAGAAACTGTATCCTTATATGATGAACTAAAAGACCCTAATCTTAGGGCACAAGTTGAAGAATTAAAGAATAAGGGCCAAGGAGTAGACCTCTCCCAGGTCCAAGCGCGCAAGAACCTTCAGGAAACGGCATTCTTCTACCCGAACCTGTACACCGACAAGGAGGGCAACATCAGTTTCGAGTTCGACAGTCCCGAGGCCCTGACCAAGTGGAAGCTCATGCTCTTCGCCCATGGCAAGAACCTCGAGGTGGGCTCCGAACAGTTCTATACACAGACCCAGAAGCAGCTGATGGTACGTCCCAACCTGCCTAGGTACTTCCGCGAATCCGACCAGATCGAGATCATCGCCCAGGTACAGAACCTCAGCGGCAAGCCGCAGCAGGGCAAGGCCAAGATCGAGATCATCAACCCGGTCGACAATGCCGACCTCAGCGAACGGTTCGTGCTGGGCGACATCACGACCGACTTCAGCGTAGAAAAGGACAACAACCAAACGGTATCCTGGAAGCTCAAGGTACCTGAAGGGTACCCAAGCGTGCAGGTCAAGATCGTTGCGGCAAGCGGGGAACATTCCGATGGCGAGATCGTGGAGCTGCCGGTACTGTCCAACAAGGTGCTGGTTTCCCAGACCGAGAAGATCGCCCTGAAGGCCGGCCAAAAACAGGACTTCAGCATCGCTTCTGCCGGCAAGGACAACCTACAGGCCAAGGTACAGGTACAGAGCAACCCGATCCTGGAGATTATCTCTGCCCTAGACTACCTCAAGAACTACCCTTACGAATGTACCGAACAGTCCAGCAGTAAATGGTTCGGTCTCAAGATGGTTCAGTACATAGGCAAGCATTACCCTGCCATTTCCGATTATTTCAGGTCCATCAAGGTAAAGGATACCAAGAGCAGACTGGAGGAGAATGCCCAGCTCAACGAGCTGAAGCTGCAGGAAATGCCTTGGCTACGCGACATACAGCATGACAGCAAGCGCCTGGAGGCTTTGGCCGAACTGTTCAATTCCAATATCGAGACCGAGCTCAAGGGCATCGAGCAGAAACTGCTCCGTGGACAATTGGACAATGGATCCTTCCCTTGGTTCGAAGGCGGGAAGTCCGATACCCATATCTCCATGCGGATACTGGAGGTCGTTGGCAAGGTGTTCTACCTGGACCACAGCCTAGTGAACCCGCAGATGAACGGCAGCATGAGACGCCTGGCTACCTATTTGGACCAGGACAGCAGCATAACCAGGGAAAAGGCATCCGCCAATATCGCACTGGACTATCTATATGCACGCCACTTCTGGAACTCGGAAGTCAAGGTACCTGAAAAGAACGGCAAGGTCCTTCGGGCCAAGATCGCCAAGGCACCGATCATCACCGCCAAGGGTCCTGCCGGCTATGCCGCCAAGGCATGGATCGTCAACCAATTGTTCGGTGAGTCCAAGGAGTCCAACGAGATCCGCAACAGGATCCAACAGGAGGTCATCCTGGATCCCGACAAGGGCATGTACTGGGAGAGCAACGGCAAGCAGTACAACGATATCAGCCTACACAGCTATATGCTGGAGGCATACAAGCTCCATGACCCGAGCAAGCTCAATCCGATCAGCCAATGGATATTCTTCCGCAAGGAAGCCAACTATTGGCGAAACACCTGGATGACCGTGGATGCCATCTATAGCCTGTTGCTGGCCAACAATCCAAAGGACTTCAACCTGGACAATGCCGTAACCGTACTGGTCGACGGACAGAACGCCAAGATGGACTCGGTGGTACTGGGACAGGTCTCCAAGACCTTCAGCAAGCAGGATCTTGACCGAAACAGGTCCGTACAGATCGAGAACCACAACGACCGCACGGTATTCGGAGGGGTATTCCATCAGTACTTCCTGCCAGTGTCCGAAGTGAAGGCATCGACCAACGACATCAAGGTCAGCAAACAGTACATGGTAGAGCGGAACGGTAAATGGGTGGAGAGCAATCAGGCAAAACTGGGCGAAAAGATCAAGGTGGTCATCACCGTCATCAACGACCAGGACCTGGAATATGTGCACCTGAAGGACAGCCGACCTGCAGGCGTGGAACCTGTATTCGTACCTTCGGGCTACAGCTGGAGGAACAACTACTATTTCACCCTGAAGGACGCATCGACCAACTACTTCTTCAACGCCCTGCAAAAAGGGAAAAGGACTTTCGAGTACGAGGTCAAGGCCAATAACCTAGGTGAATTCAACTCCGGAATTACCAGCATCGAAAGCATGTACGACCCGACCGTGAATGCAAGATCTGATAACAAAGTCATCACGATTGTCAAATAGAAGAATTAAATAAAAAGGGAAAGGGCAATTTGATATCAAATTGCCCTTTCCCTTTTTATAGGACATATTCCCTTCCTAGTCCTCATAAAGTTTATTAAAAATAATTTGTGAAAAAATTAATTTCTCGCATCATTAATTAAGAAAGCCAATTATTAATTCATGAAGAGAATCCTACAAATATCAATGTTTATCCTTCCGTTTTTAGCTTTTGGACAGATCAACGAAAGAGAAATCGAACAAAAATGGAAAGAAATCAACCGTTTAGAAGTCATTGGAAATTATAATGAAGCCATCCCAATAATAAATGAATTAAAGAAATCTGCACAAGGAAAAAAAGATGATGCCTTGGAAGTAAAGATAGTTCTTGCGGAAACCATGGGGCTAAGGAAGAATGAAACTTCTGTTGACCTATTCGAAAAAATTGAACAACATTTTATAAGAAATCTAAAAGGGAAAAACAATGTTCAAAGAGCAGTCCTATATCAAGCTTATGCCTTGTTTCTTCTTAATAATGTAGAAGACAACCCATCCAGTACTAATAATGAGTTCCTAGGTTCAACCAAGATGAGGAAATTTGAAATCATTGATAGTCTCCTCAAAAAATCCATTGCTGATAAGGAATCTCTCCTAAAACAACCCATGGAAAAATGGCAATCCCTATGGGAAGATTCCAAACAGCTTTCTATTCACCCGACACTATACCATTTCAATCTTGATACATATTTAAGGTTTTTACTTAACGACAGAAAGAAAAATCTGGATCTTTACAATAAACTTCTAACGGATGTTCTAGCCTATAATAAGAGGAAGGGCCTAGAGGATGCAACTGCCTATATCCTGGCGAAGAACCTCTATATTGAAAACCGAGATACGTCGAGTATTATTGAAGGTTACGAAGGTATCATTCAAAAAACCAACAGTCAATTCAATGCCCAGATCTATACTTTATTGGCAGCAAAATTAGGATCTCAAAATCCTAAATTACAAGTACGATATTTACAGAAGGCTAAAAGACTGTACCCAAATTCCCCTTGGACAACGGATTTAGATTCATTGATTAACCTCTTCAATGGCTTGAAATTGAACCTTAAGCACAGCTCCTCCATACCAACCAATGAATATGTACCCATAGTTCTTTCCATTAGGAATATTGACAAGATATATCTGAAAGTATTCAAATTCCAAAATGATCTGGATTATTATTCAAGTCCAGAAGTTGGATTAAGCGATATAAATAACAAAGCAAAAGAAATCTATACGGAACAAGTAGCATTGAAACCTTTTGATGACTTCGAAATCCACACCACTTACTATAAAATAAACCCACTAAGCGCCGGAAAATATCGAATCTTGATTTCAAACAATCCTGAATTTGAAAATAATGACGACAATAAATTAGTAACAGCGTCCAAATTTGAAGTAACAGATTATTTCTTTAAAACCGCAATCGAAAAAGACCCTTTTGGGGCCGATATCTTTTCAACTTACCTCGTGAATCGCAAAAATGGCGAGTCTTATAAAAAGAAAGATCTTCAAATCCTTAAGTTGAAGGATGGAAAGACTAGCCTAATAACAGCGAGTACAAATCATGCTGGAGAAATTTCACTCCCTATCCCAGCAGATTCAGTTAAATTCTATAGTGACGATATAGGCATTTTCCTTCCTGAAGAAAATCAACACCTCGTTTACCATAAAACCAAAAACTTTTCGGAGGAAGACAGCTCTCCTAATGAATTAGATTTCGAGGCAAAAACGCTTCTTGACCGAAGTATTTATAGACCAGGACAAAAAGTTCTATATAAGGTGATCAGTTACCAAAATGACATGTATGCAGCAAAAATCCTAGCCGGAAAAAGATTGACTGTACTATTAAAAACATCAAATGAGCAAATAATAGACTCCCTGGTCCAAACAACAGATAGTTTCGGCTCCATAAATGGAGAATTTGTTCTTCCTGAAAAATCCCCACTTGGCTTCTATCAGATCATGATCAAAGAAGGAAATCAGTCAATTTCCTCTTCATCTTTCCGAGTAGAAGAGTACAAAAGGCCTACATTTAAGATCTACCTCAATAAAATTAAAGATACCTATACGTCAAAAGATACGGCGGAGTTCACAGGATTGGTAGAATCATTTTCTGGAGTAGTCTTAGGTGCTACTACAGTTTCGTATACCATTACTGTAATTACACATGACCCAAGTACAAAATATATAAATCTTCCTGCAGGTACTTTGCAAACCGAAAACGATGGAACTTTTAAAATTAGGGTTCCTTTGAATGACACCCTTTTCGCAAATTTCAAAGGCTATAGTATTTTATTGAACACCTATGCAACAAGCCCTACCGGCGAATCCCAAAAAGCATATACGCATTATATATATTCGGATATTCTCGGCACCGCGGAAATAAATTTGGATGAAGAAAAATTATTTGCCAGCAAATTTGATGAGATAGAAATAATTGGTAAAAATGAAAACCAAGAAAAGGTGAATCTTTCCGGTGAAATTCAAATCTTCAAAAAACCGGATTTCACTACCATTGGGAACACCTATTCAAACAGTTTGTATTCCACTAAATTCCTGGATGAAATAGAATTTCATGTGTTTTCGCCTGAGGAGTACATCAAGTATTTCCCAACAAGGGTAACCAAAAAAGATTTTGAAACTCAAAACGACACCCTTGTAGCTACCTATCCCTTTGACAGCAGCCTTTCTCCTACCATAAAGGTTGATCCAACATTGTTTTCTTCGGGAAGATATTACATTAAAGTGGTTAATGTCCCTGATTCTGCCTTATTAGGATATCGCAGCTTTGAGCTAGCAGATTCCAAAACTAGGAAGAAGGGCAATAAAAACTTTTTAGTCTACAATTTTGATAAAGAAAACTATCAAATCAACGATCAGGTAAAAGTTGACTTTTATACTGATTTAAAAAATGCAAAGGAGGTTCTTTTAGTGCCTTTTACTAACCAGCATAAACTTGAATCCATTATCCTTTCTATTGAGAATGGTCATGCATCCTATTCTTTTTTATTGGATAGTCTAAAAATCAAGAAATACTATCAGTTTCAAGCTACATTGATCAATGAAAATAAAATTGAAAACCTTAGCATACAAATACCATTACATAAGGAAAACAACATCCTAAAAATTAGTGCAAATACCTTTAGAAATAAAATCCTTCCTGGAAGTAAGGAAAAATGGAGCTTTAATATATCACTGAATGATAAAGCTATCCCAGCTTCCGTATTTGCATGCATGTATGATTTTTCCCTGAATGAATTTTTTACAAAAAGTTACACTAACAAATGGAATTTGACGAGCTATCCATATAGATATGAGGTAAGGCATAATGCCTTTTTTACACTGATTAATGCTCGAGATGAAGAAGACTATATCCATATTTACATTCCTATGAATGATTTAAAATTCCATCAACTAAATAGTTTCAGTTTGTGGAATACCTTGACATTAGATCAAGGTGATATTTCTCTCTTGGAAAATAATAATCGGGTGTATGAATTTGAGGCGATTTGGACCCCAGCATATTTAAATAAAGTTGATAATATTCCAAGAGGAGAATTCGCTCCGAAAAATGTGAATCCTGGCATGAATGAGTTAATACCTATTTACCAAGGAGTAGACCTCTCCCAGGTCCAAGCGCGCAAGAACCTTCAGGAAACGGCCTTCTTCTACCCGAACCTGTACACCGACAAGGAGGGCAACATCAGTTTCGAGTTCGACAGTCCCGAGGCCCTGACCAAGTGGAAGCTCATGCTCTTCGCCCATGGCAAGAACCTCGAGGTGGGCTCCGAACAGTTCTATACACAGACCCAGAAGCAGCTGATGGTACGTCCCAACCTGCCTAGGTACTTCCGCGAATCCGACCAGATCGAGATCATCGCCCAGGTACAGAACCTCAGCGGCAAGCCGCAGCAGGGCAAGGCCAAGATCGAGATCATCAACCCGGTCGACAATGCCGACCTCAGCGAACGGTTCGTGCTGGGCGACATCACGACCGACTTCAGCGTAGAAAAGGACAACAACCAAACGGTGTCCTGGAAGCTCAAGGTACCTGAAGGGTACCCAAGCGTGCAGGTCAAGATCGTTGCGGCAAGCGGGGAACATTCCGATGGTGAGATCGTGGAGCTGCCGGTACTGTCCAACAAGGTGCTGGTTTCCCAGACAGAGAAGATCGCCCTGAAGGCCGGCCAAAAACAGGACTTCAGCATCGCTTCTGCCGGCAAGGACAACCTACAGGCCAAGGTACAGGTACAGAGCAACCCGATCCTGGAGATTATCTCTGCCCTAGACTACCTCAAGAACTACCCTTACGAATGTACCGAACAGTCCAGCAGTAAATGGTTCGGTCTCAAGATGGTTCAGTACATAGGCAAGCATTACCCTGCCATTTCCGATTATTTCAGGTCCATCAAGGTAAAGGATACCAAGAGCAGACTGGAGGAGAATGCCCAGCTCAACGAGCTGAAGCTGCAGGAAATGCCTTGGCTACGCGACATACAGCATGACAGCAAGCGCCTGGAGGCTTTGGCCGAACTGTTCAATTCCAATATCGAGACCGAGCTCAAGGGCATCGAGCAGAAACTGCTCCGTGGACAATTGGACAATGGGTCCTTCCCTTGGTTCGAAGGCGGGAAGTCCGATACCCATATCTCCATGCGGATACTGGAGGTCGTTGGCAAGGTATTTTACCTGGACCACAACCTAGTGAACCCGCAGATAAACGGCAGCATGAGACGCCTGGCTACCTATTTGGACCAGGACAGCAGCATAACCAGGGAAAAGGCATCCGCCAATATCGCACTGGACTATCTATATGCACGCCACTTCTGGAACTCGGAAGTCAAGGTGCCTGAAAATAACGGCAAGGTCCTTCGGGCCAAGATCGCCAAGGCTCCGATCATCACCGCCAAGGGTCCTGCCGGCTATGCCGCAAAGGCATGGATCGTCAACCAATTGTTCGGTGAGTCCAAGGAGTCCAACGAGATCCGCAACAGGATCCAACAGGAGGTCATCCTGGATCCCGACAAGGGCATGTACTGGGAGAGCAACGGAAAGCAGTACAACGATATCAGCCTGCATAGCTATATGCTGGAGGCATACAAGCTCCATGATCCGAGCAAGCTCAATCCGATCAGCCAATGGATCTTCTTCCGCAAGGAAGCCAACTATTGGCGAAACACCTGGATGACCGTGGATGCCATCTATAGCCTGTTGCTGGCCAACAATCCAAAGGACTTCAACCTGGACAATGCCGTAACCGTACTGGTCGACGGACAGAACGCCAAGATGGACTCGGTGGTACTGGGACAGTTCTCCAAGACCTTCAATAAGCAGGATCTTGATCGCAACAGGTCCGTACAGATCGAGAACCACAACGACCGCACGGTCTTCGGTGGAGTTTTCCATCAGTACTTCCTTCCTGTGTCCGAAGTGAAGGCATCGACCAACGACATCAAGGTCAGCAAACAGTACATGGTAGAGCGGAACGGTAAATGGGTGGAGAGCAATCAGGCAAAACTGGGCGAAAAGATCAAGGTGATCATCACCGTCATCAACGACCAGGACCTGGAATATGTGCACCTGAAGGACAGCCGACCTGCAGGCGTGGAACCTGTATTCGTACCTTCGGGCTACAGCTGGAGGAACAACTACTATTTCACCCTGAAGGACGCATCGACCAACTACTTCTTCAACGCCCTGCAAAAAGGGAAAAGGACTTTCGAGTACGAGGTCAAGGCCAATAACCTAGGTGAATTCAGCTCCGGTATAACCAACATCGAAAGCATGTACGACCCGACCGTGAATGCAAGATCTGATAACAAGGTCATCACGATTGTAAAGTAAGCACATAAAAAAAGAAAGCCCTCTGTCGCAATTTGCATGACAGAGGGCTTTTATTTTAGAAAGGTTTAATGCTTATTTGTTTTTCGTGATTACCGGTTTATGATCAACCATAACCACTTTTTCTTTATTATCTACCTTATCCTTCTTTGCATTTTCTGCAAGGTGATGTCCGCCCAAGATTGGAGCAATCACCAACCCTACCAGACAAGTCAATTTGATCAAGATATTCATGGAAGGACCGGAAGTATCTTTGAATGGATCACCAACGGTATCACCGGTTACAGCTGCTTTATGGGCATCTGAACCTTTAAAGGTCATCTCACCATTGATCATAACACCAGCTTCAAAGGATTTTTTGGCATTATCCCAAGCACCACCGGCATTATTTTGGAAGATTGCCCACATGACTCCGGAAACCGCAACTCCCGCCATATACGCTCCTAATGCCTCTGCTCCCATCACAAACCCAACAATGATCGGCGTGATAATGGTGATGGCACCCGGCAACATCATTTCGCGCAGGGCGGCTTTGGTGGAAATATCCACACATCTTCCATAATCAGGTTGACCTGTTCCTTCCAAGATGCCTGGAATTTCACGGAATTGCCTTCTCACTTCGTTCACCATATCCATGGCTGCTTTACCTACCGATTGCATCGCCAAAGCGGAGAATACAACCGGAATCATACCACCAATAAACAAGGCAGCCAATACATCGGCCTTAAAAATATTGATACCATCAATTCCTGTAAAAGTCACATAAGCTGCAAATAAAGCGAGTGCGGTCAATGCTGCTGAAGCAATGGCAAAACCCTTTCCTACCGCAGCTGTAGTATTACCCACCGAATCCAAAACATCCGTACGCTGACGCACCTCTTTTGGCAATTCGCTCATTTCCGCAATACCGCCGGCATTATCAGCAATTGGTCCAAAAGCATCGATGGCTAATTGCATCGCTGTGGTCGCCATCATCGCTGAAGCCGCAATTGCCACGCCATAGAAACCCGCCAGTTCGTATGAACCCCAAATTGCCAATGCAAATAGGATAACTGAAGAAGCCGTCGATTTCATACCGGTTGCTAATCCCGCAATAATATTGGTCGCTGCACCGGTAGAAGAATTCTGTACAATATTCAAAACTGGTTTCTTACCCAAACCGGTATAGTATTCCGTGAAAGATGAAATCAAACCTCCAACGGCTAAGCCTACAATGGTTGAATAGAATATGTTCATTCGAGGGACATCCTGATAGCCTTCACCAAAAAACTTCATCTGGATAACCTCTGGCAACATATACTGGATCAAAAAGAAACAAGCAACCACCGTCAATAGGATCGATGTCCAGTTCCCCATATTTAAGGCCTTCTGTACTTGATTTTCGCGGGCATCATTCGATGAAACCTTAACCAGGAATGTACCGATAATAGAGGCTAAAATACCTACTCCTGCAATCACGATAGGAAGCAAGATCGGTCCCATGCCATTAAATGCATCCGTAAACTGCGATCCATTTACTTCCGACATGTCCTTGATGATATAGTTTCCCAGCACCATAGATGCCAATACGGTTGCTACATAAGACCCAAATAGATCGGCCCCCATCCCTGCTACGTCACCCACATTATCACCAACGTTATCGGCAATGGTTGCCGGATTACGAGGATCATCCTCTGGAATCCCAGCTTCCACCTTACCCACTAAATCCGCTCCAACGTCTGCTGCTTTGGTATAGATACCACCACCAACACGTGCAAATAGGGCAATTGACTCAGCACCTAGGGAAAAGCCTGCCAGAGCCTCCAAAACAACGGTCATCTCCAGGTAGAAATTACCACCCTCGGACAAAAACATCTTAAGGAACAACAGAAAGAAAATACTCAATCCCAATACCGCCAATCCGGCTACGCCTAATCCCATAACGGTACCTCCAGAAAAGGAAACCTTTAGGGCTTGTGGTAGACTGGTTCTGGCTGCTTGGGTTGTTCTGACATTGGCACGAGTCGCTATCCGCATCCCGATATTCCCTGCCAAAGCCGAGAAAAAGGCACCACAGACAAAAGCAACGACAATGATCCAATGGGAAGTCTCTACCAAGGTAGAAACGATAAAAAGTGCAATCGAGGCGATCACAACAAAAATTAACAGGATTCGGTACTCCGCTTTTAGGAAAGCCATCGCCCCCTCTTGGATACTCTTGGAAATGGATTGCATCTTGCCGTCGCCAGCATCTTGCTTACCAACCCATCCTGCTTTGACAAACATAAATAACAGACCCAATACAGCGAGTGCTGCTGGTAAATAGATGATAAATTGTTCCATACAAAGTTTATTTGGTTAGTATTAAAGATAACACATTTTTTTATCAATATACAAGCGTACAAAAACTTGTTTGTTTTTGTACTCAATCGATAAACCTTGGAGGAACAATCACTTATGCTTAAGATTTTTTATGCTGGAATTGGTTAGAGGGCATTCCAACTATAGTGCTCGTTTTCCAATTTCACTTCATCGGAATCCAATAGTTTTCGGAGGACTTTGAGGCGGTCCTCATCTTTGCCTATCTCAATAGCTTCGATCAGGTCATGAAGCAACATAGGCTTTGCCAGCAATAGGAACTGGATCTTCTTTTCTATAGACTCGGCCAAACCCGATTTATGCTCGCGGACCACACAGAGATCACATACGCCACAAGGTTCCTTGGCTTCTTCTCCAAAATAATGCTGCAAACTCAAACTCCGGCAATCCTTGCTGTCCAGATAATGATATATGGCCTTTACCTGATCCTCTTTGATCAGTTTTCGTTCTGCAATAAACGCGGTATCGATGTAGAGGTTCTTATAGTCCACCCTTGGCTGTAAAAATTGTAATTGTGGTGAATCAGTCTTGGCCACATAGGTCATCAGCTCCTGTTGTTGCAGGTACCGCATCATCCGAACAACCTCTTCATAGGGCTTGCTTAACTTCTTGGCAATTTCAAATTCATTGATCGGGACATAATAATCAAATACACCACCATAAATCCGCAAGATGGCCTTGATCAATGGATCATACTGCGCACTCTGGACCTGAAATTTATAAAGCTCCTGAAAATCCACCTCGAATTTAATCCTTGCCGGAATATACACCGCTTCACTTAATGACAACCATTTATCTCTTTCCAGGAATTTCAAGGAGCTCAGGGTCTTGACCACATCCAGCTTATATTTCTTGGCAAAATCGACCACATCAAAATCATAGGTCAACCCTTTCCCAGCACCGTACGCAATCTGGAAATAATTACAGAGATGATGGTAGACTTGTTGGATATATTGAAAATCCGGAAAGCTCAAATCTATATTTTCCCAGAGTTCATTTCGATCAGCTTGTTGATACAACAAGACTGGAAATGCTTTTTTTCCATCTCTACCTGCCCTTCCAGCTTCTTGATAATAGGCCTCTAGGGAGTCTGGAATGTCCAGGTGAATGACAAAACGTACATCAGGCTTATCTATTCCCATCCCAAAGGCATTGGTCGCTACAATGACCCGTACCTGGTTACTGGTCCAAGCATCCTGTTTTTTGGAACGGCTTTGCATATCCAATCCGGCATGATAGTAATCAGCCGGTATACCATGGTTCAACAGATAGCGAGCCACCTCTTGGGTTTCCCGACGGTTCCTTACATATACAATTCCCGTTCCACCGACCTTGGAGATGATCTTCAACATCCGACCCATCTTATTGTCTTCCTTGAAAACCATATAACCCAAGTTTTCCCTTCGGAAACTCTTGGAGAGTACATTTGGCTTCGCAAATCCTAATTTTTCCTGTATATCTTCAACGACCTTAGGGGTAGCGGTGGCGGTCAAGGCCAGTATCGGAACTTTGGGTTGTAATTCCCTTAACTTGATCAGTTCCAGATACGATGGGCGAAAATCATATCCCCATTGCGAAATACAATGGGCCTCATCAATGGCAAACAGATTCACCTTCATGTGGCGAATCCTTTCTTGGACCATATCGTTGTACAATCGCTCCGGTGCCAAATAGAGGAATTTGATATTGCCGAAAATACAGTTGTCCAATGCAATATCCACTTCTCGATGCGACATACCTGAATAAATGGCAATCGCTGGAATATTTCGCTTGCGTAGATTTTCGACTTGATCTTTCATCAGAGCAATCAATGGACTGATCACGATGCAGATCCCTTCTTGGAGCATGGCAGGTACCTGGAAACAAATAGATTTCCCGCCACCGGTTGGCATCAAAGCCAAGGTGTCATTTCCCAACAGGATCTCATAGATTATCTCTTCCTGCAAGGGACGGAATTTATCGTATCCCCAGAACTCCTTTAATATGGATAAGCTCGTTTTTTCCATCTTGATTACTCTCCCAAACATACGCAAAATTATCCTTCAATATGTAATAAGCCCTGTTTACCCTTTTTAATTCTGCCACTGTCTGCTCGATATACCAATCTGAATTGGACCCATCCAAAATGCACATAGAAGCATTCAATTCACTCGGTAGCTGCGCATTCTTTCTGAGCAATAAAATCTTGGAAGCCTGGTGATCATGGACCTTGGTATTTTGGATATATAGGTCCATATCATCATAGAGATGTAGGCATTGGTTTTCATCCTTAACCTTCAAGCTGGCAAACTGAATATCTTTTGGATCCACATACTTCTTTAAATCTGGCAATACTGAAAACTGCAGGCTTTTATGCTGAAGAGAATCACAGGTACTCAAGAGCAGTACATCTGCACGATTGATATAGGCAATGCTCAACTCTTTTCTTGTATTATAGATTTTTACTCCCCGAAAGGATCGATGATCCAGCCTTATTTTTAGGACCATGGAAAATAGCATGACAAAGGAAATGACCGAAGTGCAGAGAAATATTTTCGACTGTTTCTGAAATCCAATAAAAAGAAAGGCAAGACCTAAGTAGCAGAGAAAGGTTACTTTCGCATCTATTACCATTCCTTTGATGCTGGAAAAAGGAATGGAATCAATGTACTTAAGGATTTGGTAGGAAAACAAAATGCATTCGTTCAAGAGATTGCCAAGGATCTCTCCTATCCCTTCAATTGAAAAAACGACTAGCCCCATGCCTAAATAAAGGATAACCGTAGATGGCAGGCTGATAAAAAGGTTGGAAAACAGAAAGAAGGTGGGAAACTGCTGGAAATAGAAAATTGCCAAGGCAGTTGTTGATAATTGTGCTGCAACGGAAATATATAACAGGTCCAATAGCTTATTGATCCATATGTGGGATGTATAATATAAACCTTGGAGTACGGGAATAAACAGCAGGATTCCAATAACTGCATGATAGGAAAGCTGAAAACCTATATCAAGAAGCATAAAGGGGTCAAAAACCAATAAAAGAAATGCAGAGGAAAAGACCGTGTTTAATGATAGGACGACCCGAGCTCGCCAATGTCCGATCAAGTACAGGCTAAACATTAATGTTGCTCGCAGCACGGCGGGGACAAATCCACAGATCAGTGCGTAAAACCATATAAAACAGAGAATTAGAAGGTATCTTGCCTTTCGACCATGTGCTAGGCGATCTATTGGTTTTAATATCCAGGTCAAAAGCAAGAACATCAAACCGACGTGCATGCCTGATACACTCAGTACATGAATGGTCCCGGTGTTAGAGAACACTTCCATCAGCTCATCGGCCATGTCGGAGCGATATCCAAAAGTAATCGCACTGGCAATCTGAAAGGCTGAAGGATCGTTGATAAATTTTCTGAAGTTCATCTGGAGCCTTTCCTGATATTGCAAAACCCAGCTTTCAAACCTGTTGATCTTGGCAATTTTCAGTCGCAACAATTGGTCTATTGGGATAAAGACCTGGTAGAATATCCCCTTCCCATTTAAATATTTTGAATAGTCAAACTGTCCTGGATTAAAGGCTGGATCCAATTCCTTAATCTTGGTTCTAAATCCAATGATATCGCCCTTGTGCAAATGGACTATGCTGGAATCTTTATCCCAAATAGTGGCCATAACCAGGATACTCTTTGGTTTTGGACCTGAAGGAAGATGTTGAAAATTCAGTTCAAGCTTACTTCTTAAAACCTGACCCTTTCTGCTTGGCTCTTCCAATAATTTCCCTGAATAGATCAGCGTTTTGGATAGATCGACTTTTTCTTTGGGCATTTTTATCGCAAGGCTCAAGACCCCCAACAGAAATAATAGGACATAGATAAGATAGTAAAGATTCCTTGATTTTTTCCGCACCCAAAACAGGAGAAGGAGAACAAACAACATTAGGATCAATAGTGCCAATCCTTGGAAATAGGCATAATTCCAATGGATCTGAAAGGAGACCAATATCCCAAGTCCGAAGCAAAAACATATCCGAAAGAAGGGAATCTGCTCTAATTTTAATTCTTGGATTTCCATGTTTACCAGGAATAACGGATTTGCAATTTTATATCCGACTTTATATTCCCCGATATCTGATCCAAGCCAGAGCCTATCTGCGTTTGACCTAGATAATGTGTCAGGGCATACCTGAGCCAAATATCAATTCCTTTAATAGGTCTCATTTTTTGGTTGAGGTAGGCGCGAAAGCCTTTTCGAAAATAAGATGGAAATGAAAATCCATACAGTACATCCCTTTCGTAAGCATATAATCGCGATTCGTAGGATTCGGCATTGAAATAGGCCAAGCGGAGGTTCCCCCCGATCCGCCAGGTAGGTTTATTCCAGATCAAATCTTGATATGCCATGAAACCATGCTTTTTCCCCAAGTTGCTTTTATGGAACTCTTTCACTTCCATCTGATGTCCAATCTGTACCGAATTATTGAGCTTGTACAGGAAGATCAGCCTCGCCTGTTGCCTGGCTACATCTGCCACAGCTATTGGTCCCTTCTGCGTAGCACGATAGTTCTCCTGAAAGAATTTATATTGATACCGTAATCGCAGATGCCCTTTCTTATACCAGATATAACTTATTTGGATGCGTCCCTGGAAGGAATAGGAAGCTTCTTTGGTCCTAAATTTCATCCAAGGAAATTTTACATAGTCTATGCTATTCATCCATTCTATTTTCCGGTTTGGTTGAAAGGCGAAACCCAGGCTCCAGGCTTTTTCATTGGACAAATGAGATTGTGCCTGAAGAGACTGAGTAAAAAAAGCATGATAATCTTTCGCATAATCCCTATAGGAAATGGAAGCAGAAAACTTCCTTCCCAGCGCTGCTATCAATCCATGGTTATGGGCCCAGCCTGATCCAATGGAATGTGCTGATTCTCCAAATAGCAACATGTTGTATAGATTGTATTGATAGTAGGCAGAAACGTTCTGTAAATTTTGACCTTCAAATCTATACCGGCTGTGGGCTTTCGTATTTAGCTTTAGGGGTAAGCTGAATTGCGTATTCAAAAGATTTGCCCCTACTTTAAAACGTTCATTCACATAACCCACCTGAATTCCGTAAACCATTTGATCGAGCCTTTTTCGATTTTTCCATTCAGTGGGCGTTCGATGTAATCCAGAATAATTGATGCGCTCGACAAAGGGTTCTTTGCCTTCGGTATTTAGGCTGGCCGAGAGGTTATTGTAGGAAAAAAAAGGGCTTAGCTCAAAGCTTTTCCTCTTGATCCGAATCGCCAAGCCACGCATAAATTTACTTTCCATCATTCCTGTATGCGGCCTGATCCCCAATCCCTGTTGCATAATGTTTGCAACAGATGCTGACCTACCCACTACAGATCCATTCCATAAGGAAAGGCCTTGACCAAACTGTAAAAGATAATCGCCCACAACAATCTGCTCAAAAGGTCCTAGCATATTGATCAAGATCGATCCTGAATAATAATCGAATCCCATCTTTTTACCCTTTATCGAAAAGGGTTCACCCGCATCTTTCTTCATGTTGAGGCTGACCTTAAGCTTCTTTCGGGCATTCCAGCGGATACGGTTGATGATCCTGTCTGGACTGCCCAAATACCTTGAGCGCTTAGGATCGGCAATCTCATAACCTCTAGGCACCTGCAATCCACGGGAATAGGTCATCATCCAAGATCCACCTGGATCCTTGAGCAATTCGCGCCAATGCCCATCTCCATCCAAAAGGTTTTCATTGACCCTGACAAAGGGAAGCAGTCTTTCTAAAGTTTCTAGATTGATGCTTGGAATAGCCTGAAGTTCCAAGGTAGAGATAAATGGTCCAGCTTTCTCGCGGTGTAGCAGGATCTGCTGTACCTGAAATGGTGAAAGGAAAATCAATTGATTTAGATCCGCTGCTGTTACGTTGTTCAAATCCAGAGGTCGCTTTAAGTATTGAGATAAAGCTTCTGCATAGTCGGAAAGACCTGCATCTACTTCACTTTCATCCAGAATCTGGTTGACTATTATTTCTTCGGTTTCACTTTCATTTTGGGCAAGTACAGAACATGAAAAAAGACATAGGGCAAAATGGGAAAGCAAACAACGAAATATACTATTCATTCAAAAAAGCAATACAAATCCACACTCGGGTTTTCATGCTAAATATCGTTTCCCTCTGTTAATCGGGAATGATCTCAATTTTAAACTAAGGCTAAGGGTACGGTACTGTAAAATAATTTTTGGTAAAGTACAGCTGAAGATCAGGACAGGGAAAGGGGAAAAAACCTAAAGAAAAATAGGGTTGAAAAATAAAAAAATCGAAAAAAGTTGGAAAACTTTACCTTACTCTTATTCGAGGCATGTTCGGGCCATATTGCGAAAATTCCGAATATGTCCCGAATAAGACCAAAATCAGAATGGGGGAAAAATTCATGGCAAATCCATGTTAAGAAAAAGTAAAGGTGGTCAAAATTACTTCTGACCACCTTTACTCTGTGAAACTTATATTTTTATCTATTCTTAGATATCTATTTTTGCGTAACGTGCATTCGCTTCGATGAACTCTCTACGTGGCGCAACCTCATCACCCATTAGCATAGAGAAGATACGGTCACATTCAGCTGCGTTCTCAATGGTGACTTGGCGAAGCGTACGTTTTTCAGGATCCATGGTCGTATCCCATAACTGCTCAGCGTTCATCTCTCCAAGACCTTTATAACGTTGAACATGTACGCTATCTTCTTTACCTGCACCTTTTAAGCGTTGGATTGCTGCCAGACGCTGATCTTCGGTCCAAGCGTATTCGAAATCTTTACCTTTCTTCACCAAATATAATGGTGGAGTAGCGATATAGACATAGCCACGTTCAATCAATTCTTTCATGTAACGGAAATAGAAAGTCAACAACAAGGTTGCAATGTGCGAACCATCGACGTCGGCATCCGTCATGATGATGATCTTGTGGTAGCGAAGCTTATCAATGTTCAAGGCCTTGGAATCTTCGGCAGTACCGATCGACACGCCTAATGCAGTGAACATGTTCTTGATCTCTTCATTTTCATAGATCTTGTGTTCCATGGCTTTTTCCACGTTCAAGATCTTACCACGTAAAGGCATGATGGCCTGAGTAGCACGGTCACGGCCTTGTTTCGCCGTTCCACCCGCTGAGTCCCCCTCGACGAAGAAAATCTCACATCTTTCAGGATCCCTATCCGAACAGTCGGCCAGTTTTCCAGGAAGTCCGGAACCACCCATTACGGTTTTACGTTGCACCAATTCTCTTGCCTTACGCGCAGCAGCACGTGCTTGGGCAGCTATCACTACCTTCTGAACGATTTGCTTAGCCTCTTTCGGGTTCTCTTCCAAATAAGAGCTCAAGATCTCGCCTACGGCAACATCTACGGCACCCATTACTTCCGAGTTACCCAATTTGGTTTTGGTCTGTCCCTCGAATTGAGGTTCTGCAACTTTTACCGAGATTACCGCAGTAAGTCCTTCACGGAAGTCATCACCGGTGATCTCGACTTTTAAGTTTTTCAATAGACCCGAATCGTCAGCATATTTCTTCAGGGTACGGGTCAATCCTCTACGGAAACCAGCAACGTGAGAACCACCTTCGATGGTATTGATGTTATTTACATAAGAATGAACATTCTCAGAGTACGTATCGTTGTATTGCAGGGCAAGTTCAACTGGAACCCCTTGTTTGATACCTTCCACATAGATTGGTTCAGGGATCAGAGCGGTTCTATTACCGTCCAGGAATTTCACGAATTCTTGAAGACCACCCTCTGACAGGTATACATTTTTCTTAAACTCGCCATTGTCCAAGATTTCCCTTTCATCGATCAAGGTCAACTTAATGCCTTTGTTCAAGAAAGAAAGCTCTCTAAGACGGTTTGCTAAGGTATCGTAGTTATATACGGTAGTAGTGGTAAAGATTTCCGGGTCAGGAATGAATGTAACAATGGTCCCTGTGACATCACTGGTACCGATTTCTTTTACATCAGCCTGAGGTTTTCCTTGTGCATATTCTTGGACAAAGATCTTACCTTCTCTATGTACTTCAGCGCGTAAATGAGTGGAAAGGGCATTCACACAGGAAACCCCCACACCGTGCAAACCTCCGGACACCTTATAGGTATCCTTGTCGAATTTACCACCGGCGTGCAATACAGTCATTACAAGCTCTAAAGCCGATTTCTTTTCTTTTTTATTGATTCCTGTTGGAATACCACGACCATTGTCGCGTACAGATACACCGTTAGATTTTAGAATGGTTACGACGATGTCGTTACAATAACCGGCAACAGCTTCATCGATAGAGTTATCGACTACTTCATAAACCAAGTGATGTAGGCCTTTTACGCCTGTATCACCGATGTACATGGAAGGGCGCTTACGTACAGCTTCTAATCCTTCTAATACCTGGATATTATCCGCTGAATACGTAGATGCATTTTTATTTTCTTCGCTCATGAAAATCCTTTAAAATTACTGTTGATTAACTTTCAAAAATACGAAATTTTCCCCTAATAATCAAATAAAAAAGGCAACGTGAACGAGCAAAATTAACATTATTTCACTATTTAAATTCCATAGGAAATAGCGGCGTTTTTAGAATAATTGAAATTTTTATATTAGGTTTGTCATTAAGAAAATCGAAATATAAAACACAGAATGAATAAACTATTAAAAATTACCTTAGGTCTTGTTGCTACTGCAGCAATCGTATCTTGTAATCAACAGGCTAGTACCCAAGCAGAAAAATCACCATCTGCAGCAACAACTACCGCTACTACACCTGACCCTACTGACAAAATCGCATATGTAAACTCGGATACTCTTTCTGAGAAATACCAATATTTCAAAGACGTTCGCACTAAACTGGAAGCTAAAGTGAAAAAAGCTCAGAGCGACCTTCAAGCGAAAGGACAAGCTTACCAACGTGAACTAGCTGAATACCAACAAAAAGCAGCGACCATGAGCGCTTCGGAGCGTCAAGCTACAGAAGAGCGTTTGGTAAGACACCAAAATGACCTTGGCCGTATGGACCAAAATGCATCTACTTCCATTGCGCAAGAAGAACAGACTGAATTCACTAAAGTGTACACCACCATTACCGACCACCTGAAGAAACACTCAGAAGGAAAAGGTTACAAATTGGTATTGACCTATTCAAAAACCAATCCTGCGGTATTGTATGCTGATCCTAAAATGGACATCACAAACGAAGTTTTAGATGCCCTAAACAAGGAATATAAAGACAAAAGCGCTGCTGACAAAAAATAAACAGTAAAGGAAATTTTGGAGATGCCCCGATAGATCGGGGCATTTTTTATGCCCTACAGTTCCCTAAAAAACTGTCAAAGGCATGCCTAGCCTTACAAATCAAATTTGTAATTTAATGGAATCTCACTAAATTTCATCTTTAAACGAAATACATGGTACGACATATCCTCCGAAAAGAAGAAAATGGTTACGATTGGTACGAGATCCTGGACCCTACCCTAGAGGACTTTATCGAACTCAAGGCAAAATACGACCTGAACGACGCTTCCATCAAGGATTGTTTGGAAATTGGCCACCTTCCCAAGATTGAGGAATTCGACAATTACCACTTCCTGATCTTGCGTTCCATTGCCGATTCCTTTCCGGAAAATTCGGATACCTTAGCGGATATCACCTTACGTATTTCGGTCTTTTATGATGAAGATTTCATCATAACGGTCCACAGGAATGAAATCCCATTGCTCAATGAACTGATTGAACTGGACAAGACCAATAAAAAGCTGAAGTCCAGCAAGAGCCTGGTCAACAGCTTGGTATCGCAATCGCTGAAAACCTTCGAAAACCTGGTGATCAATGATTTGGCCGAGAAACTGGATGATTATGAAGAGATCGTGTTTTTGCACAGAAAGCGGAAACCCTTCCTGATGAAGCTTTATTACCTGAAAAGGCAGGTAGACCTTATCAAGATAATCCTAACCCTGTACAAGGACATTGTGGACTATTTCCATATGCCGGAATACCAGAACATCTATACGCAGGACCTTAGGGACATTTACTCCAGAACGAACACCTTGTATAGGAATATAGCTGAAAACACGGCTCAGTTGCTTTCTGTTTACTTTAACATAGAATCCAACCACACCAATGAGATCATGCGCATCCTGACCATTATCTCGGTGTTCTTTATGCCATTGACCTTTATCGTCGGGGTATATGGGATGAACTTCAAATATATGCCCGAATTGGAATGGTTGCTAGGCTATCCTGCAGTCTGGATCTTGATGATCTTGGTTTCCCTGATGATCTACATCTGGTTCAAAAGGAAAAGATGGTTATAATAAAGGCGATTTCTTGGGTGTAGTAGCCACAAAATCTTTGAGATAGAAAGGCTCAAAATAGGCCACATCTTCAAATTTCTGATCCACAAATTTCTTGTAGGAAACTTCATCCTGGTAGTTGGCAATGGAATCGAAGCCAGCAATGACCTGAACCTGATCGTTATTTTCAAACGTAGTCATAAACTTATCTGCACCTGAACCGAAAAGTATCAGTCGGTATCCATCGTTCAGGTATCCATCAAATGTATGTTCATCGATGATCAAGGCTTCAGTTTCCTTATACAGGCTTCCGTCTGTGTGGAATACTGCGGTATAAACCTCTCTCCGTCTTGCATCGATCATTGGCAACAGTAGCACCTTATGATCACTTTGGGGATATTTGGCCATGAAACCGTCTTTTAGCGCTTCTAAGGTATTATTGGCGATAAGCGGGATATCCAAGGCGTAACACAGTCCTTTTGCCGTAGAGACGCCAATTCGCAATCCGGTATAAGATCCTGGCCCCATGCTTACTGCAACTGCGGCAAGCTGATCGAGGGACATGCCAGCCTTATCCATTAATTCCTGGATGAAAACGGTCAGTTTGGTCGCATGAAGATTGGGCTCATTGCCGACTACGCTGCATAGATTTTGACCATGATTGGAAAGAGAAACTGAGCACAGATTGGTCGCAGTCTCGATGGAAAGGATATACGAATTTGACATAGTGAATTAAGGGACTGGATCGTGCCCATGTCCACCCCAAGGGTTGCAACGGGCAATACGTTTAATAGTTAGCCAACCACCCTTGAAAGGGCCGTGCTTAAGAATTGCTTCTTTGCCGTATTGGGAACAGGTTGGGGAATATCGACAGCTAGCGCCGAGCAATGGCGATAGAAATAGCTGGTAAATCTTGATTATGAGCAAAAAAAGCCACTTTATGGGCAACTTAATTCCTTTCTCCCAGATTAGATTTAGATATTTCATGTTCTAGTTTACCGATCAATTGACCAAGCTTGCCCTGAAGCGTTTCCATAGGTAGCTTTTCATTACTTACGTACTGAATGGCCAGCAACAAATTTAAGGAATGATCTTGTAAAAAGGAATAGAGTTTGTCTTTCTCGAGCCTGTAACATTCCCGGGTAAGTCTTTTGATACGGTTTCGGTCCACTGCTTTTTTGAAGCGTTTCTTGGGGACCGAGGTAATGACCTGAGCGGGGAATTGCTGTTCGGGACTGGCGGGCTGGCTAAGGTAAACCACTCGGAAAGGATATACAACAAAAGAAGAACCATTATGGAAAAGATCGTCAATAGACCTTTTGCTACATAATCGTTCTTCTTTTTTAAATGTATATTTTTTCATCACGATGACCATAAAGCCGGCTAAAACAGCGCGGTCCCTATATCACCGGCGAGCGCAAGATTAACCTTTGTGACGGCTTTCGTCAGAAACTGAAAGGCGTTTTCTTCCTTTTGCTCTACGAGCAGCAAGTACTCTTCTACCATTTGCAGAGCTCATACGCTCTCTGAATCCGTGTTTATTTCTTCTTTTTCTTTGCGAAGGTTGAAATGTTCTCTTCATGACGCTTTTATGCTTGTTTTAATACTTTTAATCAAATTATCCCTCAAAAGAGGAATGCAAAAATAAAGTTTATTTCACACATACGCAACACTCTAAATCTAATAAATAAAAAAAAGCAAATTATTTGGGCCAATAACCCTCATAATTTGCTTTAGAGCATATATTTTATGCTTATTTATTTTTTAAAATATCGCGAATCTCAGCAAGCAATGCTTCCTCTTTTGTAGGAGCTGGAGCTGCTTCTGGTTCTTTTGGTTCTTCTCTTTTCAAAGAATTGATCCCTTTAATCACCAAGAAAATACAGAAAGCAATGATCAGGAACTGGATCAACACGTTGATGAAGTTACCATACGTTACGGCCACTTCGGCAACACCTGCTGCTTCGTTTCCTTCTTTGATAACATACTTCATGGCGGAGAAATCCACACCACCGGTAATGAATCCAATAGGAGGCATGATGATATCATCGACCAAGGAGGTAACGATCTTTCCAAACGCGCCACCGATAACAACACCGACAGCTAGATCAATCACGCTGCCGCGCATAGCGAATTCTTTAAATTCTTTTAAAAATCCCATAAGTTAAATAGTCTAAAAGTGAATATAATATGTTTAAATTGTTTTTCCCTTAATAGTTGTGTAATGTATTGAATATCTTACAAAAAAAGCGGTTTACATTCACAAACTAAAATTATTTTCAAAATAAATGAGTATTTTTATTGTATACTAGGTACTTGTACTGAAGTAGCCGCACACAAAACTTTAAATTATTTTTTAAAGAGAACGAATACATATAAAATTATTATATTTGAGGAAACAAATTAACTACTAAATACAATTTTTCAACCCAAATCTATACGTTGAGAAATTCAAAAAAATCATGTGAATCTAGGGTAATTTGTGTAATAACTTTATGAAAAAAATATTAATAGCCGACGACCATATTATTGTCCGACTGGGGGTTTCAACTGCCATTAAAGAGACTTTAAAAGCGGTTGAGATAGTCCATGCGCAAACATATGATGAGGTATTTGCACAATTAAAGACAACACATTTTGATTTACTTCTCCTAGATATCAATATGCCGGGAGGAAATAACATCAAGGTGATCAAGGAGTTGTTGGACATTCAACCTGACTTAAAAATCTTAGTCTTTTCTTCTTATGACGAGACCCTGTACGCCCTTCGCTATATAGAGGCTGGTGCGGCGGGCTATGTCAACAAAACGACTAGCATGACCGAATTCACCAATGCCATCAATAGCATTTTTGAACGCGGACGCTATATGTCAGAAGCCATTAAGGACCTCTATGTTCAAAAATTGACGACCAGTAAATCCAAGGTGGATAGCCTGAACCCTCTGTACAAACTTTCTAATCGCGAAATGGACGTGGCAAGACACTTAATTGAAGGATTGGGAATCATTGAGGTTTCAAACAGGTTGAACCTGAGCTCATCCACAGTGAGTACCTATAAGAGTAGAATCTTCGAGAAGCTGGGTGTACACAACATCCCAGATTTGATATCGCTGTTCAAAATGAACGCAGATAAGGAATAACCAAACGGTTATTCCTTATTTTTTTATCTTCTGCCTATGGTTTAAAACCCTTAGGTCAGATCAGCCATGCTCTTCACGGGAATGTCTTCTCGCGAAACTACATTTAAAGGCTTCTGCTCGGTAAATTCATATCCATTGGCATCTAGCTTCCAGAGCAATGGTGAAAGGAAGCTGATACAGGCTTTGGCACCTTGGTTGATCGCCGCCATATTATGCGTGTCCTTGGAATTCTTCGCTTCGTTTTCAATTTCAAAGGGCCCTGAAAAGCCGCGCTCATGCAGAACCTCCGCAAAGCTGTTCCAGTCCATATCATCAGTACCTCCAAAACCCGGAAGCATCGCGGTATAATGATGACGGTCCCAATCGCTCTGGGGCACACTGACACCCGCTCGTTTAGCAAGTTCAGCATGCACCTGCTGCATGGGATACATTCCGCCCCACTCTACCCTAGCCTTGCTGCTCAGCATCCTAGTTGTTTTTACATGTACACGCTTCAATCGCTCGATATCCATTTCTTCAATTACCTCCACGGGATCTGTATTCTGCCAGATATCATGGGAAGGATCGTATATCTCTCCATGTGCCTTGCTAGGGATCATCGTGTACATTAGTTTGCGAGCTGCCAATACGCCGGGCAGGTTGTTGAAGGTACTTGTGTAACGAGAGGAACGCCATCCTTCCATCGGACAGTTTTCGTAGACCACCGTTACGCCCAGGTCTTCTGCATAGCGGATGATGGGCTCGAAAACCCGTTTATATTCATCGAGGTTCTTTTGGAAGCCATCGATTTGGTTACCCAGCTCATGGTTATAGCCTACGAATGTCCCCACCATGACATTGTTTTCATCTCCACCCAGCAAATGAGCTATTCTGATCAGTTTTAAGAGATGGTCCTGGTTTTTCAGCCTTTCCCCCTCATCACCACCGATCATGTTCTCAAAAGCCCCCAAAGACAGCCTTAGCCCTTTATTATTGAAGGCTTCCAATGTTCTTTTGGCCTCCTCTGGACCGAAGCCTTCGTAATCCAAATGGGTAGCGGTATGGTCAGCCCTGGAACCATCCTTACGGAACACACAGAGATCAATTCCCTGCGCACCTAATTGGGCAGCAGTATCTAATAGTTCGGATTGTCCCAACTGGTCGTATGCGGAGCTCATCAGCCAAATGGGATTCTGGATCTGTTTCATCTTATATCTAGTTTATTCGAATATACACATAAAAAAAGCCCAATAATGGGCTTAGTTCTTAATAGGGTTTAAAGATCTTTATTTCTTGTTTTTCAGACCTTGGATTCCTAGGCGTAGATCTTGAGCTAATGTCTTGATATCCTGCAGGCCTTTTCTTACTCGTGTACCAGCGGCACTATTCCCTTTTGCAAAAAACTTGTCTGCGTCATTTTCTAATCCGTCAATTAGAGACTTCAACTCTTTGAATTTATCAATACTTGCCATAACTTTTAGATTTATTTATAATTTTTAATAGTAACTCACTTAAAATTAGCATCTTTTTTCTATAAACAAAATCTAAAAAACAAAAAAGGTGACCTTTTCAAGCCACCCTTTATTTATTAAATAGGATAAGATTAATCTACATTATCGTGTAGAAAGGAGTTATTCGGTCTGATTTCAGTCTCACCATCATCAAAAGATAGGGTGAAACGGGAAACCTGAGATTCTGAGGAATGAGGAACATCATCCAATGTTTTTTGCTTTCTTTTGTAAGCTGGCTCATTCTCAAGCTCTTGAAGACCATTTGAAGACTTCAACTTCATGCTCAGTTCTTTCAGGCGAAGGATACGCTCCTTGGTTTTCAACAACTGATCTTCGAAATTAGTTTCTTCTTTCTTCGCTTCTTCCAACTCGATTTCAGCTTTTGGCTGAACAACTTCGTTCACTGGTTCTGGAGTTGGCTCTTCCTTCTCTTCAGTAGGTTTGTATGTATCAAATACAGTAGGCAACTTGAACTCGAACAGTGATGGCGAAGTCTTTAATTCAAACCCATGTGGATTTGGATCTTCCTCAATTTCTTCCACATCAGAGTTATCATCTAATTCCAATGTATGGCGAACGATTTGAGATTCGTTTTTTTCCACTGCATTTGCTTGTTGGGCAGCTACTGCTGCTTTGTTTGAAAACAAGTCGCTTTGTGGAGCTTGATTCGATGGCGAGTCAACTGGCGTACTAGGCTTCACGAAAGCACTAGCTTCAGTATTGCTTCTATCCACGAATTGATTGGTCGTTACCGGTTTAACGAATGCTGAAGTCGATACCTCAGGAGTCAAAGGAATGGCAATCTTTTCCATTTCTTTTTCCTTCACACGCTCTTCAGAAGTCTGAAAACCAGTAGCGATTATGGTTACTGAAAGTTCCTCTTCGTAGTTTGCATCGATACAGTTACCCCAGATTAAGTCAGCTGAAAGGCCAGCTTTTTCTTGGATATAGTCTGTAATGATCGCAACCTCATCCATGGTTACTTCACGGGTACCGGAAGTAATGTTCAATAGGATGTAACGAGCACCTTCAATTTCATTGTCTTTTAATAATGGTGATGCCAACGCGCCTGTTACAGCATCTAATGCACGTTGTTCACCTGTTGCCACAGCATTACCCATGATCGCAACACCAGAATCGTTCATAACGGTACGAACGTCCTTGAAATCGACGTTTACATATCCAGGGATGGTGATGATCTCTGCTATACCTTTGGCCGCAGTGGTCAAGATATCATCTGCTTTGGCAAATGCAGCAGTCATCGTCAGGTTCCCGAAGATTTCGCGCAAACGGTCATTTGAAATAACTAGATAAGAGTCAACGTATTTGCGAAGTTCTCCCAAACCGTCTTCTGCTTGCATACGACGACGTTTACCTTCGAATGTGAATGGAGTTGTAACGATAGCAACGGTCAAGATTCCTAATTCCTTTGCTGCCTTGGCAAGCACCGGACTAGCTCCAGTACCAGTACCACCACCCATTCCTGCAGTAATGAAAAGCATCTTTGTATTGGTACCCAACATGCGTTTGATATCCTCAATACTTTCGATAGCTGAGTTTTCACCAACATCAGGATCAGCGCCAGCACCCATACCTTCTGTAAGACTCGCTCCCAATTGCACCTTGTTTGGAATAGGGCTAAGCTCCAAAGCTTGCGCATCTGTATTGCAAACTATGAAATCAACACCACTAATTCCTTGCTTATACATGTGATTGACTGCGTTTCCGCCGCCCCCACCTACACCAATTACCTTGATAATTGATGAGTTCTCCTTTAACATTTCAAATTGTATCGACATATATTTTATCCTATTTAATTCTTCATCAAGCCTTTACGTTAACACAACGCAAGTCAACAATTCTAATGTAATATTACCAAATTCTTAACAAGAGTTTTCCACATTTGTTAAAATGTGGAAAAAACAAGTCGATGTTGATAATTATTTCTTACCGATGAATGTGTCGTCGTCTATATCCGCCCCATCTTTGATCCAATCGCCTAAAAAACGAGTCAACCACCCTTCTTTTTTGTTTTGACCTTCCGCTATTTCTTTAACGCCTTCTTTCACTTTTCCTTGTGTTGGCGCAGTCTTTTTGATGAATTTCTCTTCATTCCTTTTCTCTTCTTCCTCGATCGACTGAATCCCTTTGATCAATAGACCGATACCGGTTGCATACAATGGGCTCTTCAATTCTTCAAATGCCTGCTTGTTCAACATATCGGTTTTTGCAAGGTATTCATTCGGATATCCAATGCGACAATCGATTCCAGTGATATATTCTACCAATTGAACCAAGTGCTTCAATTGTGCACCACCACCAGTGATCACGATTCCTGCAATCAATTTGTCTTCATAACCTGAAGATTTGATTTCGTAGAACACGTGCTCGATGATCTCTTCCATTCTCGCTTGAATGATATATGCTAAGTTCTTAACGGAAATTTCTTTAGCTTCTCTTCCTCTGATACCAGGTACACAGATAACCTCGTTCTCTTTGTTCTCATCGGCTAAAGCTGATCCGTAACGTACTTTCAATTGCTCAGCTTGATTGCGCAATACGGCACAACCTTGACGGATATCTTCCGTAACGATATTTCCTCCCAAAGGAATAACAGCCGTATGACGGATGATGCCCTCATGGAAGATAGCAACGTCGGTAGTTCCACCACCGATATCCACCAACACAACACCTGCAGTCTTTTCCTCTTCATCCAACACAGCCTCGGATGATGCAAGAGGTTCAAGAATCAATTCAGAAACTTCAAGGTCCGAGTTGTCCACACATCTCTTGATGTTCTTGATGTCGGTAACACGACCAGAGATGATATGGAAGTTAGCTTCCACTCTTCTTCCCGCCATACCGATTGGTTCCTTGATACCAGGTTCGTTGTCAATGGTAAATTCTTGTGGCAAGACATGGATGATCTCTTCTCCCGGAGGCAGTACCAACTTGTACATGTCCGAGATCAAACGCTCGATATCCAGGCGTCCGATTTCATCATCGTCATTCTTTGTTAAAATACCACGGTGTTGGATACTCTTGATGTGCTGTCCGGCAATACCTACATTGACAACTTTGATGTCAACATTGGATTGACCTTCAGCCACAGCAACAGCCTCACGGATACTTGTAACGGTCTTCTGGATGTTGGCAACAACTCCACGATTTACGCCGGCAGATTCCGCTTTCCCTACACCTAATAACTCAACCTTGTTCGATCCACTACGACGACCTACAGTTACGCAGATCTTTGTCGTACCGATGTCCAATCCAACGATAATTGGATTTTCTTTTTCATTTTCTACAATTCTAGGTTTCATATGCTGTGTTTGATGCTGTATGTAATTTGTTTCTTAAATCTTCTTGTTAATTTTCATTTGCAGGCTATCGATAAACCAATCGCCCTTGCGCTCGCAGACTATCTGTCCGCTATACTTCACGTTCACCTTGCTGTATGCATCGGAGCCTACCCTTGGAAGGATATGCGTATAGAACTTCTTCAAACGTTCCAACTTGTAGCTTAAAGAGTCTGCATTTCCGATGATCAATTGTTGGCTGCCCACTCTAGGAACGATCTCGATATCTCTTTCATCATTTACATAAAGTTGGACGATCTGGTTGCTCCAAAGCTCATCTGCTTTTGTTTCCTCAACGATCCTAACCAGGTCTTTCACCAACTGGCTCTGTACAGGCTCCAAAGACTTCTTATAGCCCTCTTTGATATTTCCGTTTGCAACCATGACATGCGGTACATATTTTAAGGTCACTGGAATCTTATTTCCTTTGGAGTCTACATAGAACTCCTGCCCACCTTGATTGATAATCCTGACAACAACCTCGCGCTGCTGAACGGAAACGCGCATTGTACCATCCATATCCATATGAACATCAGCATTGGATACATATGGTGATTTTTTCAATTCCGTTTCGATCTGTTGCAATGGCAATTGGTTCAATTGCTTGCCTACCACTGCTCCAAACTTCTCCTTGATCATCGATGAAATATCATTCTGATCAATGAAAGTCTCCTTTCCTTCTACCATCACTTTGAGTGCGGTACATTCTTGCACTTGGTCTTTCTTGTTGACCAAGCTCATCAACATGCCGACACCTACGATGGCCACTAATCCTAAGAAAAAATAGCCGACTTGACGCCATTGTATATTTCTTATTCTATTTAGCATGGTTCAATTCTTCTTTAAGAGGTTTCACCAATTTGTCAATATCTCCAGCTCCAACGGTTACCAATAATTCTGGATCTTCTGTTTTCACGATTTCCAGAACTTCCTCAGGGCTTACCAAACGCTTGTTTTCCAATTCGATCTTGTTCAGCAACCATCTTGAGTCAACACCTGGGATTGGCAATTCCCTCGCCGGATAGATTTCCATCAATAGCAACTCATCTGCCAAGCCCAACACTTCTGCAAAGCCATCAACAAAATCCCTGGTCCTGCTGAAAAGGTGCGGTTGAAAAACTACCGTCAATTTCTTGTTTGGGTACAGTTTTTTCATCGAGGTCAAAAATGCCCTCAACTCTTCTGGATGATGTGCATAATCATCGATGTACACATTCTTATCAGACTTCACGATATATTCAAAGCGTCTTTTCACGCCTTGGAAATCAGATAATGCCGCAACGATTTTATCAGCAGGGATATCCAAAAGATGAGCAACCGTAATGGCCGCAACTGCATTTTCAACATTGTGCAATCCTGGAATCCCTAAATGGATATCCTTTATCACTAAATCTGCAGAGTGGTAATCAAAATAGAACTCTCCATTTTCCACCCTTACATTTTCTGCATAGGCATCACAAACCTGCTCTCTTGCATAGCTGATATCACCTGAAAAAGGCAATCCAATCTTTACGATTTTCTTTCCGCCATCTACGACCCTATCCAGGAACATCTCAAAAGAAGTAATCAACTCCTGAGGATCGCCGTAGATATCCAAGTGATCCGCATCCGCAGACGTCACGATGGCAATATTCGGATGCAAGGTCAGGAATGAGCGATCATATTCATCGGCCTCAACCACCACTACATCATTTTCTCCAAAGAGAACATTGTTTTGATAATTGGTACTGATGCCGCCTAAGAAGGCTGAGCAATCAAAACCAGAATGTTTCAAAACATGTGCTACCATGGTCGAAGTTGTTGTCTTTCCATGTGTACCTGCAACTGCAATGGTAAATCTACTTGCAGAGATAAAACCAAGTACCTGAGAGCGTTTGAAAAGTTCATGTCCGTGATCAACAAAAAACGCTTTCAATTTTAGATCCTTTGGAATAGCAGGTGTGAAAATGATCAGGGTTTCATCGCTTGCCGATTTAAAAGAAGCAGGAACGGTATCCAAATCATCAGCATAACTGATCGGCATGCCTTCCGCTTCTAATGTTCTGGTAAGCTCTGTTGAGGTACGGTCATAACCGGTCACCTCACAGCCCAAACGACTAAAATAACGAGCCAATCCGCTCATGCCGATTCCGCCGATACCCAGTAGATAAACTCTTTTTATTTTGTCGATATTCATTTTCTATTTTCTATTATACTCAATACTTCTTGTGCGATCACCTCATCTGCGTCAGCCAAAGCCAATTTCAGAATATGTTCGCCTAGTTCTTTCTGCTTGCTTTCACCCTGAAACAAAGCCAAGACCGTAGGCACCAGCTCTTCACGAGCCACATTATCTTTCACCATCAGGGCGGCATCCTTTTCAACCAGGGCATTTGCATTCTTGGTCTGATGGTCATCCGCTACATTTGGCGATGGCACCAAGACCACTGGCTTTCCTACCACACATAATTCTGATATGGTCCCTGCTCCTGCTCTCGCCACGATAACGTCAGCTGCTGCATAAGCATAATCCATACGCTCTAAGAATGGCATCAACTTGATGGTCTCCGGTAATTGATCTGCCAGTTCAGCATTCAATTTCTCGTAGTAGTAGCTACCACATTGCCAGATTACCTGTATTCCTGCTGCCACCAATTTCTCCAAACCGGCTTTAATGCTATCATTCAAGGTCAATGCACCAAGGCTTCCACCAGTAACCAACAAGGTTTTCTTGTCCAGGTCCAATCCAAAAGCATGGATAGCTTCCTCTCGTTTACCTTCAATGGCTACTGAAGATTTACGGATCGGATTACCGGTCAACAAAACGCGGTCTGCCGGAAAGAACCTTTCCATGCCTTCATAGGCAACACAGATCTTTTTGGCCTTAGCACCCAACTTTTTGTTGGTCACCCCTGCAAAGGAATTCTGCTCTTGGATTACCGTCGGCAACCCCATCATATTCGCCATCATCAATAATGGTCCAGATGCATATCCGCCAACACCAATTGCCGCTTCCGCTTTAAACTCTTTAAGAACTTTCCTCGCCTTCCACAAGCTTTTCAACATCTTGAATGGAAGACTTATATTTTTCAGTAAGGACTGACGGTTGATCCCAACGATATCCAGTCCTACGATTTCATATCCCGCTGCCGGTACTCTTTCCATCTCCATTTTGCCATTTGCCCCTACGAACAGGATCTCAATATCTGGAGACAGGTTTTTTAACGCATTGGCTATCGCTATCGCCGGGAAGATATGCCCTCCGGTTCCACCACCACTTATGATTACTCGATGCGCCATTCAATATTTCAATTAAATTGAGCCAACTACCACTTTGCGTGGAGCCTTTACAACTTCTTTTTCTTCTTTAACTTTCAACTCTTCAACATTACGGCTCACACTTAGGATGATCCCTAAGGCTACACTCGTAAACAAGATCGATGTTCCCCCCATACTCACTAATGGAAGAGGAACCCCGGTCACTGGTCCAAGACCAACGGCAACCGCCATGTTTGCCAAAGCCTGAATCGTCAGACTGAAGCCCAACCCGGCTGCCAGAAATGCCCCGAAGGCCCGCGGACTTAAGGTGACAATCCGGATACATCGATACATCAATGCTATATACAGGAAGAGCAACACCGCCCCTCCGATCGTGCCATACTCCTCAATGATAATGGCGAAAATAAAATCTGAATATGGGTGAGGCAAAACGTTACGCTGAACACTGTTACCGACACCTTTACCAAACATCTCACCCGTAGCAATCGCTATCTTGGCATTGTTTGCCTGGTAGTTTTTATCATCCTGAAAGGACCCTTTCCCTTCATGCACTTCTTCTGTATTGAAGAAACCCTGAATACGGCTGATATAAGTAGCTCGTCTAGGCCCCATAAAGATCACCAGCATCAACAGCACTCCTCCGCCCATACACACCACTGCAATCTGTTTAAAACTGATACGACCGATCAACAATAACAATACACTCACCCCAAACAGCATCAAGGCTGTCGAAAGGTTTGCCCATGCGATCAATACGAACACAAAACAAACCGCTCCCATGATCGGAATAAAGGATTTCTTCACGTCCTTGATCTCCTCTTGTTTACGGGACAGCATCCTCGCCAAGAAGGTAATCAAGGCCAATTTCGCTAAATCCGAAGTCTGGAAAGTCTGATTGATCACCGGAATGGTCAACCAACGGCTGGCATCATTTACCTTGCTACCGAAAACAAGGGTATATAACAACAATGGAATCGTGACTACCATCAACAACTTGGATATCCCAGCATAATAGCGGTAATCCAACTTATGTGATAGATACATCATCACTAAACCAGCAACAACGATGAAAAGGTGTTTGAATAAATAAAGTTCTGTACCTTTTCCTTCCTTGTATGCCAAGGTGCCTACTGAGCTATAAACAGCTAATAGTGACCAAATGGATAGCAAGATCACAATGATCCAGATCCATTTATCGCCTTTTAGTTTAGAAAAAATGTATTCCATTGTCCTCCTAATTATAAAGTCATTACCGCTTCCTTAAATTTATCACCACGATCTTCGTAGTTCTTGAACCAGTCAAAGCTGGCACATGCTGGCGATAACAATACGGTATCACCTTTCTTCGCCAAATGAGATGCGATCTGAACAGCATCACTCATCGAGGCGCTATTGACGATTACATCCGTATCATCCTCAAAAGCCTCATGAATACGGCCCGTATCCTTTCCGATACAGATGATTGCTTTCACTTTTGATTTCACAAGGTCTTTCAACATTTCATAATCGTTGCCTTTATCTACACCACCCATGATCAATACGATATCCGTAGAGAAACTCTCAAGTGCATACCAAACCGAATTGACATTGGTCGCTTTAGAATCATTGATATAATTAACCCCACCGATACAAGCTACATGCTCCAATCTGTGTTCCACGTTCACAAATGAACCCATGCTCTCCTTCATCGTTTGGTTCCTCAATTCCTGAGCCTTAGCAACCAGTCCTGAAGCCATGTTGTTGTAAACATTGTGCTTGCCTTGCAGTGATAATTCTTCGATATTCATGATAAAAGCTTCTCTATTTGGTATTAAAATGTTCAAATTCTTCTCCTCGTCCAGATACGCACCGGTATCTACGGTTCCTTCCTGTGTAAATGGCAGGTGCATTGCTGCTGTTGGATGTTTCTCCAGGGCTGCCATCGTCTCCGGATCATCTTTACAATAGATAAAGTAATCCGTCGGCTTTTGATTTTGAACCATGCGGAACTTCGAGGCCACATAATTCTCCATCTTATAATCATATCGATCCAAATGATCGGGTGTGATATTCAAAATCACGGCAACATCAGCGCGGAAGTGGTACATATCATCCAGCATAAAACTGGAGATCTCCAAAACGTAAGCATCATGTTGCTCTCTAGCTACCTGCAAGGCAAAGCTATTTCCTATATTTCCAGCTAGACCTACATTCAGACCTGCATTCTTCAATACATGGTAAGTCAACAAGGTTGATGTTGTCTTGCCGTTTGAACCCGTGATGCACAATAATTTGGCATCCGTATATTGAGCTGCAAACTCGATTTCCGAAATGATCGGTAGGCCTAAACCTCTTAGTTCTTTTATCAATGGAGCCTTCTCCGGAATCCCTGGGCTCTTCACCACTAGATCGGCGTTGATTACCAATTCCTGTGTGTGCTGCCCCTCTTCAAATGCAATCCCCTCTTTTTCCAAAGTGGCTTTATACGTATCAGCTATCGTTCCCATATCTGACACAAACACATCAAAACCCTTATCCTTACCTAGGATCGCTGCACCAACTCCACTCTCGCCTGCGCCTAAGATCACTAGGCGGCCAGTTTGAGGGTAATATGTGTGTGCTATATTCGACATCTTCTTCTACTATCTTACTTTCAATGTAACTATGGTTAATATGGCCAACATGATCGACACGATCACAAATCGCGTCACGATCTTGGACTCATGATAACCCTTTTTCTGATAATGGTGGTGCAAAGGCGACATCAGGAAAATCCTTCGGCCTTCGCCATATTTCTTCTTGGTATACTTGAAGTAAGAAACCTGAAGGATAACCGATAGATTCTCGATCAAGAAAATACCACACAATACCGGAATCAATAATTCCTTACGGATCAGGATCGCGAAAGCAGCAATGATACCACCGATCGCCAAACTACCCGTATCTCCCATAAATACCTGTGCAGGGTAGGCATTGTACCAAAGGAAACCTGTACAGGCTCCAACAAATGCACCCGCGAAGATTACCAGCTCACCCGAATTCGGGATAAACATAATGTTCAGGTAATCCGCAAAAATGATGTTACCGGATACATAGGCCAATATGGCCAAGGTAATCCCCATAATAGCGGAGGTTCCCGTGGCGAGGCCATCGATCCCATCTGTAATATTCGCTCCATTGGAGACTGCCGTGATGATAAACACGACAACAACCAAGAAAACAAAGAACGTTGCCAAAGGGCTATTGATACCGAATACGTCCAACACTTTGGCGTAATCGAACTCATTGTTTTTGTAAAAAGGAATGTTCGTCTTGGTAGACTTCACATTCTCGGCATAGGTCTTCTCCCCTGTTGATGGATTGATGATCACTTCCACCGGTTTTGAAGAAGTAGGATTTGCCACTTGCTGTCTAGCAACAATCTCAGGGTGGAAATACATCGTGATCGCGATCAATACGCCCAATCCCACTTGACCAATCACCTTGAACTTCCCAGCCAATCCTTCTTTATTCTTACGGAATACTTTGATGTAGTCATCCAAGAACCCGATTGCACCCATCCAGATTGTTGTAATGATCATCAGGATGATGTAGATATTATCCAATTTTGCAAAGAGCAATGTTGGGATCAAGATACCGGCGATGATGATCAGACCTCCCATTGTAGGGGTTCCTTGTTTTTTCTTCTCACCTTCCAATCCTAAATCACGGATGGTCTCTCCCACTTGTTTTTGATGCAGTAAACGAATCAATCGGCTACCAAATACCGTTGTGATGATTAACGAAAGGATGACTGCCATGGCCGTACGAAACGAGATATATTGGAATAATCCAGCACCTGGAATATGTACGTGCTCGTTAAGCCAAGTGAATAAATAGTAAAGCATGCAGTCTAATTATGTTCGTTAAAAATCTTTATTAATTCCTCTTTATCGTCAAAGTGATTTTTCACCCCATTGATATCTTGGTATTTCTCATGTCCTTTTCCAGCGACCAAGATCACATCCCCTGGTTGTGCTAGATGGAAAGCAGCACGGATAGCCTCTCTTCTATCTGTAATCGAGAAAACATTCTTGCGCTTATCTCCAGGAATACCAACTTCCATTTCTTTGATAATGGCAGCAGGGTCTTCCGTTCTTGGATTGTCCGAAGTCAGGACCACTTTATCGCTCAATCGTGAGGCTACTTCTGCCATCTCTGGGCGTTTAGTCTTATCACGGTCTCCACCGCAACCCAACACCGTCAGGATCTGTTGACCAGGCTTTCTCAATCCGCCAATGGTTTCCAGAACATTTTCCACCGCATCAGGGGTATGGGCATAGTCCACAATGGCAACCACACCTGTAGTAGATTTTAAGGTTTCAAAACGCCCCTCAGCACCAGTGATCTCACTCAAAGCCATCAACACCTTTACAGTCTCCTGCTCCAATAAAATGGAAGCACCGAACACTGCCAATAGGTTATAGGCATTGAAATCACCGACCAATTTCACCCACACTTCCTGTCCGTCAACCTGCAATAACATCCCATCAAAATGGCTTTCCAAGATTTTTGCCTTAAAGTCCGCCATTTGGTGCAAGCCATAGGTTTTCTTATGGGCAAACGTATTCTGAAGCATCACCTGACCATTTTTATCATCGATATTGGTCAATGCAAATGCATATCTGTCTAAATCATCAAAGAACTTTTTCTTCGCCTTGATATAGTTGGCGAAAGTTCCATGGAAGTCCAAGTGATCATGCGTGATATTGGTAAAGATGCCACCCGCAAATTTCAACCCTGCGATACGCTGCTGAACAACAGCATGCGAACTCACTTCCATAAAACAGTAGTCACATCCATCTTCCACCATTTCCTTCAACAGGGAATTCAATGATATGGGATCTGGAGTGGTATGGGTCGCTTCAACAATGCGCTCACCGATCTGGTTCTGTACCGTAGACAATAGGCCTACATGAAAACCCAATCTGCTGAACAGGTTGAAGAGCAAGGTAGCCACGGTCGTTTTCCCATTGGTACCTGTCACGCCCACTAACTTCAGTTTCGAGGATGGATTTCCGTAAAATGTAGAGGCCATTACACCCAGTGCATAAGCCGAATCGCCGACTACCACATAAACTACATCTTCCTTGATTTCCTCTGGTAATTCTTCTACCAGCACCACGGAAGCACCTGATTCAATCGCTTTATTGACGAAAAGGTGTCCATCGGTCTGATGCCCACGAACTGCCACAAATACACTGCCCTTAACCGCCTTTCTTGAATCCAAGCATAGCGAGCTAACCTCTGTGTCCAGAGACCCTCGGTAATCAATTACCGGAATGGCATGTAGCAACTCTTTCAACAACATATTAATTCAATTCTATTAGAACATGGGTGCCAGGTTTTAATTTCTGACCAGCAACCAATGATTGATTTATTACTCTTCCTTTTCCCCTTACAGTGGTCTTGAATCCCGCATTCTCCATCGCGTAGATTGCATCTACCAATCCCATTCCTTTCACGTTCGGCACTACACCTTCCTTAAACTCTGCCACTGTAAATGCGCCCGCCGAATGGTTCGCTGAATCCTTATCAGCAGCAACAATGGAATTCCAGTTCACGGCCTGCACGCCCAACATCTCATAGACCTTCGCCGTAGCATCCTTAGAACCTTTCAAAGTATATGGAACTTTATTTCCAGCTACATTTACTTTTCTATTGTTAAATGTCTTGTGCAATGACAGGTCATTTGCAAAAACCATATCAGCCAACTCTCTAAATACAGGACCTGCTACCGAACCACCATAGTATCCATTCCTAGGATTACGAATCACGACGATCATCGAATACTTTGGATTCTCCGCTGGGAAATAACCTGCAAATGATGATTGGTATCTTCTCGCTCCATATCCCCTTGCACCATCAGCCATCTGCGCTGTACCTGTTTTACCTGCAGATGAATAAAGTGGGCTCTTCAATTTCTTACCGGTCCCTTCAACCATCACCCCTTCCATCATCTTCTGCATCTTACCGATCGCCTCTTTGGAAGCAATCTGCTTATTGATCACCCTAGCTTCAAACTTCTTAACCGTTGAACCTAGGTGTTGAATTTCTTTTACAAACAATGGAGCCAACATCTTACCATCATTGGCAACTGCATTGTACAAGGTCAATGTCTGCAATGGCGTTAATTTCAACTCATATCCATAGGCCATCTGTACCAAGGACAGCTTGCTCCAAGACCTGCTGTCCGGCATTTTCACCCAAGGATTTGCCTCACCGGGAATTTGCAAGCCTAATGGCTTGGCCATTCCCCACTCGTGCAATTTGCCAGTGAATTTCTCTGGATTCTTGCCATATGCATTCCCGATCGTTTTGGCAACCCCCACGTTGGAAGACTCTTCAAATGCCTCCTTGATGGTCACCTTTGATTTTTTCGGTGGGTGAGAATCTCTAATGGTATGGCCAGGAACTTTCCAGGTACCATTACCGATATCGATCACTGTATTGGTGTCAACCTTATTATCATCCAATGCCACCAGGTAGGACGCAACCTTGAAAGTTGAACCAGGGTCAGCACCTTGCGCAATGGCATAATTAAATTTCTCTCTATATACCCCTTCACCATCTCTGGTAAAGTTGGCAATCGCACGTACCTCTCCAGTTTCCACCTCCATCAGGATCACACAACCGTTGTCTGCATTACTGATGATCAGCTGTTTTTCCAAGGCACGTTGCGCCATGTCCTGCATGTTCACATCAATGGTGGCAATGATATCCGAACCATCGGTTGGAGCGACCTCCATCTCACGGTTTACCGGAATCCATACCCCACCAGCAATACGCTGCATCAACTGCACCCCGCTCTTACCTTCGATATAATCTCCGTAAGCACCTTCCAATCCAACACGAACGGTATCGCCCTTGCTGTTTTTATAACCAATGGTACGGGCTGCCAAATTCGTGAATGGCAGGATACGCTTGTTTTCTCTTACTGCTATCAAAGAACTGGAGAATCTTTCCTTCTCTTCCTTAAAGTTTCTCAACAAAGGAAAGGTCTTTAGGACCTTCAACTGTTGGTGTGATACATTACGCTTGATCAAAACGTAACGTTGTTTTTTAGCCCTTGCCTCTTTCAACTGAGTCAGGTACTGTCTGGCCGATTTATCCTTAAAATAGGTCGCTAGCTTACTGGCCAAAGAATCCACCCGAGCATTGAACACATTGTTGTGCTCGGATGGAATGGCCATCGCATCAAACCGTATCTCATATTCCGGAACAGAAGTAGCCAGTAAACTTCCGTCATTGGAATAAATATTTCCTCTCGCCGCTTCGATTACGCGTTCGCGTATCGTCAAGCTATCTGCAATCTCACGCCACTTATCACCGTCCACATATTGCAAATGCAATAATTTCCCAAATACCATTAAAGCACCAAAAACCATCAGGCCAAACGCCAGGTACACCCTAATCAATATGGACTTCCTAATATTCATGTTTTGGTCTTAATCTTTATTTTACTTCCCTTACTATCTCCAACTTGATTGGCGGTTCCGTTCTTTCTTTCAAGCCCAAGGTATCCGCACGTTTTGCAATCTCTGTCTGCGTGGTCAATTTCATCAACTCGGCATTCAACGATTTATAGTCCCAACCTAACTCCTTCACTTCCCTGCCCAACTTATCGATCCTTCTAACCGTGTTCTCTGCCAAGTGACGGTTTGAGATATACAGCAAACCTAATAAGGCAAGAAATGCCACGAAAGGCAGATTCTTGGCAACTAGGTATGTAGAAAGCTTTTTCTGAGAAAAGAAGGTCTTCAGGAAGTCTTGGGTTTCCTCAACCTTTTCCTCCAGTGCATCAGACATCTCCTCTTGCACTTCCTCACTCAGTTCATTTTGCTTTATAGTATTTCTCTTTGCCATATACCTTCGCTACTATATTTTTTCCGCAATCCTCAACTTCGCACTGCGTGCTCTGTTGTTCTGTTTTACTTCATCTTCCGAAGCAACGATCGCTTTTCTACTGATCACTTTAAATGGCTTGATCTCATTCCCAAAGAAATCTTTCTCCACTTCGCCCTTAAACTTCCCTTTGGCCATGAAATTCTTTACCAACCTGTCTTCCAATGAATGGTATGACATGACTACCAAACGACCTTCCGGTTTTAAGACCAATGAGGTCTGCTCCAAAAACTCCTGCAAGGCTTCCAGCTCTTTGTTCACCTCAATGCGCAGGGCTTGAAAAACCTGAGCATGATATTTATGCTCTTTGCCTTTAGGAACCAATTTCTGGATCACCTGCTTCAACTCGGCCACCGTCTGGATCGGATTGCTCAATCGGCTCGTCACAATGGTTTTGGCCAAGGATTTCGCATTCTGGATCTCACCGTACATCCCAAAAATCCTGTGCAATTCCTCTTCAGCATAGGTATCCAGTACTTTACGGGCATCCAAATCAGCTACTTGATCCATTCGCATATCCAGATCCGCATCAAAACGGATGGAAAAGCCACGGTCTGCAGCATCAAATTGATGCGATGAAACACCAAGGTCAGCTAAAACCCCATCCACTTGTTTCACCCCTTCCAGGCGCAAATAATTTTTTAAGAACTTGAAATTTTGATGGATCAATGTAAATCGATCATCAGGAAGTGTGTTTTTAATCGCATCTGGATCTTGATCAAAAGCGATCAATCTGCCATTTGGCCCCAAATGCTTCAGGATTTCCTTCGAGTGTCCACCACCCCCAAATGTCACGTCTACATAAATCCCGTTTGGCTTTATCGCTAGTGCGTCGATACATTCCTGCAACATCACAGGAACATGATATCCAATTTCATTATTCATTGTCATCTCCTGCAAAGTTAAATCCACCCATTACCTCCTCAGCCAATGCAGAAAAATCCTCGTCAGTACTATTGTCCATCATTTTTTCGTATTCGTCTTTCGCCCAAACCTCAATCTTATCAAACTGACATTGCAAGAAAACCTCACCTTTGATATTGGCATATTCCAGCAATGATTTTGGCAAAAGAACCCTACCTGCAGAATCCAAAGAAAGCTCCGTAGCACCACGCATAAACTGACGGATAAAGTTCCTGGTCTTCTCGTTATACTGGTTCAATTTCGAAAGCTGGTGCATCTTCTTGCTCCATTCTTCTTTGGTATAGATCACTAAATTCTTCTCAAAACCGCGATTCATAACAAGCCCCTCACGCTCTACATCAGGCAGTTGCCTTTTGAGCGCAGCAGGGACCACCATTCTTCCTTTGGTGTCTAGCTTGCATTCGAATTCTCCGATTAATTGAATCATTTCCTATAATTCTACTCTAATTTTAATGTAAAAGTATACACTTTCTCCCACAATCTCCCACAATGCCCCACAAAAAAGTTTTCCACATAGCCTATCAACTACAAAAAAGCCCTTTATTGCACTTTAAAAGCATAATAACATTGAAATACAATAAATTAAGAATTGTAAAAATCATCTCCATAACAGTAATATTTGGCCCCAATTCTCTTGTTTTTAAGGAATTGTAGACTCAAAAAACAGCAAAAGTGGGGCGAAGTGGAGCAACTGGAACCAAATGACATGTCGAGTGGGGCAAAGTGGTAGAATCGGCTATTTTTTGACCTAGATTTCATAGGGCTTTTGCTCAAGTCCAACCCTCCTTCTGGTTATTACTTAAATATTCTTTATTCTCGCATAAATGCGATAATTTTGTGGCTCAATAAAATTGAGATAATCATGCACAGAACACATACTTGTGGCGAATTAAGAATTGAAGACCTAGGAAAAACCGTAACCCTGAGCGGATGGGTACAAAAATCACGCGATTTAGGTGGAATGACTTTTATTGATGTTCGTGATAGATATGGTATTACTCAGCTAACTTTCAATACCGAAGACAATGAATCACTTCGTAGCCAAGCCCGCGAATTGGGAAGAGAGTATGTTATTAAGGTTACAGGTACCGTTATTGAACGTTCCAGCAAAAACCCTAAAATCCCTACCGGAGAAATTGAAATCAAAGTCAGCAACCTTGAGGTACTGAACGAATCAAAATTACCTCCTTTTACTATAGAAGATGAAACAGACGGCGGTGAAGACATCCGTATGAAATACCGTTACCTGGATATCCGTAGAAATCCCGTAAAGAACAGCCTATTGTTCCGTCATAAGGTAACCCAAGAGGTAAGAAACTATTTATCTGCCCTAGATTTCTGCGAGATCGAAACACCTTATTTAATAAAGTCCACACCTGAAGGTGCCCGTGACTTCATCGTTCCATCACGCATGAACCCTGGTCAGTTTTACGCACTTCCTCAATCTCCACAGACCTTTAAACAACTGTTGATGGTGGGTGGAATGGATAAATATTTCCAAATCGTGAAATGTTTCCGTGACGAGGATTTACGTGCTGACAGACAACCTGAGTTTACACAGATCGACTGTGAAATGTCTTTCGTAGAACAAGAAGATATCTTGAACGTATTCGAAGGAATGACCCGTCACCTATTAAAGTCCATCCATGGAATCGAATTGGATCAATTCCCAAGAATGACTTTTGACGAAGCGATGCGCACCTATGGCAACGACAAACCAGATATCCGTTTCGGAATGAAGTTTGGCGAACTGAATACCGTAGCTCAACATAAGGACTTCGCGATCTTCAACAATGCCGAATTGGTTGTTGGTATCGCAGTTCCAGGCGCTGCTTCCTACACTAGAAAACAGATCGATGAGCTAGTTGACTGGGTTAAACGTCCCCAAGTAGGTGCTTCTGGAATGGTCTATGTAAAATGTGAAGCTGATGGAACTTATAAATCATCAGTAGATAAATTCTACGACCAGGCTGACCTAGCTAAATGGGCCGAGGTAACCGGCGCTCAAACTGGCGACCTGATCTTAATCCTTTCTGGACCTGCAAATAAAACAAGAGCGCAATTAAGCGCCCTGCGTATGGAATTAGGAAATCGCATGGGCTTACGTAAGCCGAACGAATTTGCTCCACTATGGGTAGTAGACTTCCCGTTATTGGAATGGGATGAAGAAACGGAAAGATTCCACGCTATGCACCACCCATTTACATCTCCGAAAATCGAGGATATGCCTTTATTGGATACTGACCCAGGAAAGGTTCGTGCCAATGCATATGACTTGGTGTTGAACGGAAATGAAATCGGCGGTGGCTCTATCCGTATCCACGACAAGGATATGCAAGCCTTGATGTTCAAGCACCTAGGCTTTACTCCTGAACAGGCACAAGCGCAGTTTGGCTTCTTAATGAATGCTTTCCAATATGGAGCTCCTCCACATGGTGGTTTAGCATTCGGCCTTGACCGCTTGACCGCAATCTTAGGAGGTCAGGAAACCATCCGTGACTTTATCGCATTCCCGAAAAACAATTCCGGACGCGATGTCATGATCGATGCTCCTGCTGAAATTGCCAAAGAACAACTGGACGAACTAAGCATCAGCTTAATCGAACCGAAAAAATAAAAAACACAAAAGCAAAAATAGCGGTCAACGAAAATTGACCGCTATTTTTTTGTTCATAGCTCAAATTTTGAACAGCGCTTTAGTTATAAACATTTTACTGCCTTTAGCAGATATTTTTTTATCTTTAAAATTGGTTGATTATCACGCTCAACCTTTATTTTTGCATGAGCAACAGAACATCCCTATGGCACAGACAGTAGCTGAGAAATTCCTGAAAGATAGTGCTTCAAAATCCTTCGATTTACAGCATAGACAGATTATCAATAATAACATTGATAAGTATGAGCATGCTTTTGAAAAAGGGAAAAGTAAGTTCCTAGATCTCGAAAATTCCAAGATCAAGGCAAACCTGATCAAATGGAAGGTAATAGAGAATCTGGATCGCTATCTCCTGGATTTTGAATCCAATTTTACAGCGCATGGCGGCAAGGTCATTTGGGCAAACGATGCTGAAGAAGCTCGGGAGGAAATCTGGAAGATCATGGAACAGCACCAAGCCAAATCGGTAGTAAAATCCAAATCCATGGCCACCGAGGAAATTGAGCTCAACCATTTCCTGGAAAAGAAAAACATTGAGACCATTGAAAGTGACTTGGGTGAATTTATCATTCAACTGCTTGGTCAAAAACCGTATCACTTCGTCACTCCTGCCATGCACCTCAGCTTGGAGGAGATTGCGAAACTTTTCCATGAAAAGTTTGACACCCCATTGGAAGCTACAGCTGAAGAGCTCACGATGAAAGCCAGGGAAATATTGCGAGAGAAATATACCCAAGCCGATATCGGAATCACAGGAGCAAACTTCCTATTGGCAGATACCGGTGCCATCGCCATTACCGAAAATGAAGGAAATGCCCGATTGACTACCACCTTCCCTAAAGTGCATATCGCCGTTGTAGGGATCGAAAAAATATTGCCGAGCATAAACGACCTAGACCTTTTCTGGCCTTTATTGGCCACCCATGGAACTGGTCAAAATCTAACGGTATACAATACCGTCTTATCTGGCCCAAGGAAAAACACGGAATACGATGGCCCTGAGGAGATGTATGTCATCCTCTTGGACAATGGCCGTACCAATGTACTTGAACAGAAAGAGCAACGCCAAGGATTGTACTGTATCCGTTGTGGCGCTTGCCTCAATGTATGCCCAATCTATCAAAATATTGGTGGCCATACTTATGAAACAACCTATCAAGGTCCTATTGGCTCCCTGATCTCACCTCACTTGAATGGCATGAAAGAATTCAAGCATCTCAGCTATGCTTCTTCCTTATGCGGAAAATGTACAGAGGTCTGTCCGGTAGGCATCGATATCCAAAAGATGCTTTTGGTAAACAGAAGGGATGCCGTTCAACAAGACCTGGTTTCTTCAGTAGAGAAGAAAGGCTGGAGCATGTTCACTTGGGCAATCCAAAAAAGAAAACTCCTTGATTTCTTCGGAGGAAAGACCAAAAACTTCTTTGTCCGAAACTTCTTCAAGAAAGCTTGGGGAAACCAACGCGAACTTCCAAAAATCGCCGATAAATCTTTTTCCCAGCAATGGAAAGAAAAACAGAAAGATAAGTAGATAAATCTTATTGAACAGGTCCATTTTTTGAACCAGGATGTTCGGGATTCGAGGATGGACCAAGATCTGGGAATGAACCAGGATTCAACAGAGTTGAGGATAGACCAAGAAAGGGGAATGAACTAGGATGTGGCTCGACTATGCTCCTTTAGCTTTCTATGAATACAACTCCAGCGCATTTCCAATTCTGAACGGTCAGTGAAGAATCCGTTCGGTTCTCCTCCATCAGGCCCTGTCATTCTGCACCGAAAGGTGCAGGAACTGTACGCCAAAAAACTCATTGCTTGAATGGTTTCGATAATCTTTTTGCCTCAGATTAACTTGAAAAAGTAACAAAGAAAATTATTGTCAATTCGACTTCGTACTTGAGGATCCTTTAGGTTCCTATAGTCGATGATTTTTACGCCCTTTGGTAAATTTCATCTTCCAGACTTTTTTTTAATAGAAAAAAGGTTCACTTTCGCGAACCTTTAAAAATAAAAACATTAAAAACCTATTTATCTCCTCACTTTTACTTTTCTGTATCGACAATTGACTTACTATTTTCTGCCATACGGATAAACTCTGCACGATAGCCTTCATCATCCTTTCCTTTTGCAGCTTTTGCACGGGCGATCAAGCTTGAAAAACTTGAGTTTTGCTTGTAATCTGAATTACGCAACAACATCCCAAATTCAGCAACTGCTGTTGCAAAACGGAAATCCTCACTCACGGTATCAAATGCTTTTGGAGCATCTTTCACGACAGTCTGCTGCAATTCACTCTTGTCCGATTTAGGGTCTTTGTACCTGAATTTCACGGTTGCCAATTCTCCATTCTTAGACCCCAGATTTGGTTTATCGTTATTCTGGTATTTCAATGGATCCACCGTTCCAATAATTGAACTCTTAACACCTACCGGAATGATTTCGTAGATCGCAGTTACGGTATGTCCAACGCCCATATCTCCACCTATTTTAGCATCATTATTGAAATCTTCCGCTTCCAATAAACGGTTTTCATATCCAACCAATCTATAGGCTTGCACATAAGCCGGATTAAACTCCACTTGAATTTTCACATCCTTGGCAACGGTAAATAAGGTCGCTCCAAATTCAGTCACCATAGCCTTTCTTGCTTCTGAAATATTATCGATATAAGCATAGTTGCCTCTTCCTTTGTCCGCCAAAGTCTCCATCTTACTATCTTTCAGGTTTCCCATTCCATAACCTAATACAGTCAGGTTAACCCCACTTTCGCGTTCTTTGGCAATCAAGTCTTCCATCGCTTCATCACTGGACTCACCCACATTGAAATCTCCATCCGAAGCCAGGATAATTCTATTGTTTCCATCTTTAATAAAATTTGCTCGGGCAATCTGATAGGCTTTCTTAATTCCTTCTCCACCGGCAGTAGAACCTCCAGCTGTCAGTTCATCAATGGCAGTCTTGATTTTCATCTTTTGATCCCCACGGGTACTCTCTAATTTTACTCCAGCAGAGCCTGCATAGGTAACAATGGCAACCTTATCTTCTGGTCTCAATTGGTCCACCAGCATCTTCAAGGAAGACTGCACCAATGGTAATCTATTATCTCCCATCATAGATCCTGATACATCGATCAAGAAAACAAAATTGGATGCCTTCAAATTTTCCTTAGGAATATCTTTTGCCTTCAAGGCGATACGCATCAACTGATGCTCCTTATTCCAGGGCGAAGTGGTTAGCTCTGTATAGATCTTCACGGGCTCGCCATTGGTCGGACCTTGTAGGTCATATTGGAAATAATTGATCATCTCCTCTACCCTTACCGCATCTTTAGGCGGCAGATTACCTGCATTGATCATTCTTCTTACATTAGAATAAGAAGCAGCGTCCACATCTACCGCAAAAGTTGACAAAGCTTCTTTTGTAGGAGAAATAAAACCGTTCTCTTCAAAACGACCATAAGTTTCCGTATTTTGAGGTCTAGGTTGCAAATATAAACCGTTTGAATGTGCCATTGCACTGCCGGTTACCCTCTTTTGTGCTTTATTACCATAGCCTACAACAACAACTTCATCTAATAAGGCTTCCCTTGCTTGCAGTACTACCTTTATGCTATTCTTCTTTCCTACCTTTACTTTTTTAGTTTCGTACCCTAAAAATTTAAACAGCAAAATATCTTTTTCAGCAGCTTTTATGGAAAATGCTCCTTGCTGATCGGTCAGCGTTGCTTGCTGCTTTCCTTCCACGCGAACCTCCACACCGGCGAGTGCCAGCTGTGTTCCCGCCTCAGTTACAATACCTTTGATCATTCTTTCTTGGGCTAGTCCGCTACCACCTAGAGTAAGCAAAAAGACTAATAATGCAAATATTTTATTCATGACTAGTAAGTTTTGCCAAAGGATGCAGAAAAAATCAAATTTCCATAAACGAGAAAAAAAAATTAATTTTCAGCAGTAAATGAGCACTAGGACCTTGTCAAAACAGAAAAATCTATCGGATGAAGATCTGCTAAAACTCTATCTGCTGGATGGCGACCTCAACCATCTGGGCGACCTCTATCAAAAGCATAGTGAAATGGTCTATTATGTGTGTTTACGATACTTTAAAGAGCCTGAACGCAGCAAGGATGCGGTCATGCAAATCTTTGAGGAACTCATCGACAAAGTCAAAAAACAAGATATACAGGATTTCCCCCGCTGGCTCTACGTGGTCAGTAAGAACCATTGCCTGATGGCACTGCGATCTGCAAAAAACAAACAAGAAATTGTTACAGATAATTTTGTGGAATTTTCAATGAACCTGCATCAGGAGGAAAACTATCAAGAAAGGGAGGAACAGTTATTGAGACTGGAAAGCTGCTTGGATACCTTAATAGAAAAGCAAAAGAAAAGTATTCAGCTCTTTTTCATCGAACAGAAATGCTACAAAGAAGTGGTTGATATAACCGGCTACAGCATGAACGATGTAAAAAGCTATATCCAAAATGGCAAAAGGAATTTGAAGAACTGTATGGAAAGGAATTCTCATGAATAAGAACTTTGACATAGCATATCTACGCAAATACGTGAACGGAGAACTGAGCGACTCCGAAATGTATGCTATTGAAAAGGCATCCCATGAAGATGAACTTTTAATGGATGTATTGATGGGATTGGAGGAAGAGAAAAAACTGAACAACCCTCTTGAGGTCGCAGATCTTCATTCCGCAATTTTCGAAAGGACGCATCCTGCGAAGGTTAGACCATTCGGCTTCTATAGAAACCTATCGATCGCAGCCTCGGTATTACTGGCATTAGGTATCGGTACGATTTGGTACTTAAACAGGGACCAGAACAAGGTCGCTGAGACAATGGAAACCGTGGCCATGGACAACAAAGCCGATGTGCCGACGGATACCACGCTGAACAGTATACATTTGGACAGTTTAGATGGCCTCTCCGAAGAGGACAACCTGATTGCCCTTGCTACACCAGCCGAACCTGCTCCAGCTGGAGCGGAAGCTTCAGCCCAAAGGAAAAAAAACGCGAATACTGCAAAACCTACGGTAGAAGAAGTGCTTGCTGATAATTCCGATGTTTTCTTAAGGGAAGTTCCTCGATCGGACACAAGTACTTTCCATGATAAAATTGACAATCGAATAGCTTCAAACGAAATGGGATCCTTCAAAAAGATAGACAAAACCAATGTCATCCTGATGAATGGAAAGACGCCAGCGAAGTCAAAACAAACTAGCCAAGCTGCAGTTGCTTCGGCCGACCGCGTAAGCTCCCTCCAAGACGTTAAAAAGTTAGCGACCGGCCGTGTCCTAGATCAGCAATCTGGAAGGCCGATCGTTAGTGCATCGGTGCGCGATGTCAAGACCAACGATGTGGTCATGACCGATTCTTCTGGCCAATATATACTGCCCTTGACTTCAGACAATCAAAAACTGGAAATCCTTTCCCTAGGTTACGAGAAAGAATTGATCACTGCCAGCAACAATAAGATCGTGCAACTCAAACCAAGCTTTGGAGCACTTGATGAAGTAGTTGTCGTTGGCTATGGAAATAAAACGGAAAAGGTAAAATCAGAACCTCTAGTAGGTTGGGTTGCCTACAAGAAATACATCAACGATAATTCTTACCAAACCCTGTTGGGCAAAGGCTCCGTTACCTTGATCTTCGATATTTCAACATTCGGTAGGCCGATTGATATCAGCATCAAGAAATCAAGCAATCCTGACCTAAGTCAGAAAGCCATTCAGATTATCCACAATGGACCAGATTGGAAAAAAGGTAATGATGGCAAAAAGATTGAAGTCAAGATCAATTTCAGATAAAATACATCCCCTTTAAAGTTTAATCTTGCTAAAATAAAAAAGGATAAATCATGAATTCATCCTATCTATTGCTCTGAAAATTCTTCGAGAATGCTTCGAGACATATTCGAGACATATTGCCAGATTTCCGAATATGTCTCGAATAAGGTCAAAGTATGAGCTGAAATATTAATACTAAAATTTTTCTGACCGATAATATTGAAAAAAACTTTATTTGAGCTTGATTATACTCCCATTCGAGCTACAGGTCCAACCTCTTGTCCAATAAAGTCTTCTTTCAAGAACTTTTGGTAGCCTGCAATGGAAATCATGGCTGCATTATCTGTACAGTATTCAAATTTAGGGATAAATACATTCCAATTATATTTTTTCCCCATTTCAATCAGACCATTCCTTAAACCAGAATTGGCAGATACCCCACCGGCGATGGCAATATCCTTCACTCCGGTCTGCTTGGCTGCTTTCTTTAATTTATTCAACAGGATGGAAACGATACGGCTCTGAACAGATGCACATAGGTCATCCATTTTTTCATTCAAGAAATTAGGGTTCTGTTTTATTTCAGCCTGTACCAAATATAAAATTGCTGTTTTCAATCCTGAGAAGCTAAAGTTCAGATCTGGTATTTGAGGTTCGGGCAACTTAAAGGCATCGGGGTTTCCGTTTTGGGCAAGCTTGTCAATCAAAGGTCCGCCAGGGTAAGGAAGATCTAAAATCTTTGCGGTCTTATCAAAAGCCTCCCCTGCTGCATCGTCTAAAGTTTCGCCCAACAGTTCCATTTCAAAATAATCCTTGACCAATACGATTTGCGTATGACCACCCGAAACGGTAAGGCATAGGAAAGGGAAATTAGGCTTTGGATCATCAATGAAGTGCGCTAAGATATGTGCTTGCATATGATTGACATCGATCAATGGGATATCCATGGCAAAGGCAAATGATTTTGCGAAGGAGGTTCCCACCAATAAAGCACCTAAAAGTCCAGGTCCGCGTGTAAAAGCTACTGCATCTATGTCATTTTTCCGTATTTTAGCAGCAGCGATAGCTTGGTCTACTGTTGGAATGATGTTTTGTTGATGTGCGCGAGAAGCTAACTCAGGAACCACACCCCCATATTTAGCATGAATTGCTTGACTTGCAATAATATTTGACTTAATTTCGCCGTCTATACATATAGAGGCCGAAGTTTCATCACATGAAGATTCTATTCCTAGAATAATGGCCATTTTGAGAGAAGTATAAAATTTAATTTACAAAAGTATCAAAAAAATACTTAAAATAACGCTTATTAGCCTGCTCAGCATACTCGCACTGCTGTCGGTAATTTTATTCTCTTTACAATTTTCATCTGTTCAAACATTTGTCACCAAAAAAGTGGCAAAATACCTTTCCAAAGAGCTTAATGCCAAAGTAGAAATCGGAAGCATTTACTTCAAGCCTTTCTCCGAACTTAATCTCTATAATTTCAACCTGGCAGACCAAAATGGAAACCTAATTCTTTCTGCAAAGAAATTAAATGCAGACCTTATCCTGACGGATTTTTTCCGGAACAAGGTCATCATTGAAAAATTAAATATTGAGCAGGCCTATGTGGATTTTCAGGTCTACAAAGACAGTTCAAACATCAAATTCCTAATCGACTATTTCAGCCCAAAAAAGAAGAAAAAAACTGGCCCTAAGAAGCAAATGGAACTGAAATTGTACGAAGTCAATTTGGTTGACAACCACGTCAAGATCATTAACCATACCCAGAAACACTATAACCGTGGAGTGGATTTTTCGGACATCGAACTGACCCATCTCACAGGCAATTTCAGCAAGATAGAACAGGATAGCAGTTCGATAAAAGCCAAGATCAAGAAATTGACATTCCAGGAGAAATCTGGTTTTATCGTAAGAGAACTGAGTGCAGATGCCTTCGTTACGGACCAATCCATGGAATTTGACCAATTAAAGCTGATCACCAACAATTCCTCTTTGGGAAGACACTTGAAATTCAGTTATAAAGATTTTGGCGACTTTAGTGATTTCGTGAAGAAAGTACAGATTGAGTCAAGCATGAGCAATGTATTTGTTGATTCCAAGGACATCGAATACTTTGCGCCAGACATGAAATTTGTCAAGTTTAAAGCCAAAGTAAACCAAGGTAGTGTCAAGGGTACGGTAGCCAATATGTTCGTGAAGGATGCCGATATACAGACCGGAGAGGAAACCCGATTGACGGGGGATTTCAGCATCAAGGGGCTACCCGATATCAACAGGACAATTTTTGATTTCAATGCCAATCAGTTGCAGACCAGCGCTTCTGACGTGGAAAAACTGGTACCTGAACTTTCTAACAGAGGTTCTTTTGACTTACCTGAGCAGCTTCATAGATTGGGACAGATTAATTTTAGGGGGACTTTTAAAGGGCTGTATAACTTATTTGATGTCGTGGGGGCCTTCGACACGGAATTGGGAAAATTAGAGACCAACGCTAAAATAGACATCCAAAAGAATATTCAGTACGCTGGAAACATGAAATCTGAAGAGTTTCAGATTGGAAATTTGATCAACAGCAATAGCATCAAGAACACGGGGCTTAATCTGGACTTTGATGGGCAAAACTTGGATTTCAAAGAAATTCAATTGAACATCATAGGAGACCTGAGAAGACTACAACTTAATAATTACCAATACGACAGCGTATCCGTGGATGCCTTCCTATTTGAGGAGCAGATTGAAATGAATGGCCACATCAGTGACCCGAACATTGCCTTGGCTTATGATTCGAAAATTAACCTATCCGGTGAATTCAACATCTATAATGTTGATGCCCAGATCGATCAAATCAACCTAAAGAAATTAGGCTTGGTCAATAAGGATAGCATCATCATCTATGATTCCAATATCAGCACGCACCTGACCGGCAACAACCTCAACAACTTGAACGGAGACCTTCGGGCCAATCAGATCAATATGCAGACCAGTAAGGGGAAATTCAGCATTGATGATGTGTTCTTTGCCGCTGAAGGCAATGAAACGGATAGGCTCTTGACCCTGAAATCCAATGTGATGGATGGAGAGATGAAAGGTGTGATAGACCTGAACACACTTGTACCTTATTTCAAGGCATTGGCCATGAAATATGCACCGGCAATTGGCTTGGAAACAGAACCGTACAATCCTCAAATTTTCGACCTTGAACTCAAGGTCAAATCCTTTGAACCTGTATCCGCATTTTTGGACCCAACCTTAACCTTGGAGGATGGAGCAACCTTAGAGGCCCACTTTAATTCAGAAGATTTTACGGCCGAATTCAATGCCTTTAGTCCTTTTGTCAAGTATCAGGGCATTAACCTGCAAAACCTGAGCATCGATGAGATTGCTGATGAACATGCTTTCTCCCTAAACCTGAAAGCGGACAAGGTATTTCTGACAGACTCCGTTTTTGTCAATAATGTTGAAATCAACAATATCCTTTCCAAGGACAGCCTATTGTTTAATATCAAAGGGGCAGAAGAAACCGAAAAGAATTACATGCGTTTGAATGGTAACATTCACTTCGCACACAATAAACCTGCATATATCCGTTTTGAGGAGTCCACCATCGTTGTGAATTATGAACCTTGGGCTTTCAACAAAGATGCTGAAATGCGGGTGTCCAAGGGGAAATTCTATTTAAACAACTTAATTGCATCCCAAGGAAACCAAAGGGTGGAATTCAATGGCGTATTATCCAATGAAGACGATAAACTGGACATCAAATTTGAAAGGTTCAACCTGCATTCTTTGGAAACGGTAACAAAGCCAATAGGGGTTCATTTAGATGGTGAATTGAACGGAAACATCGAATTGCATTCCATTTTCAAAAAGCCTTACCTATCTGCAAACGTAACCACCACACCTTTGGTGTGGAACCAAATACCAATTGGGCAATTGGTCCTGTTAGCAGATTTCGATCCGGAATCGAAGGTGGCCAATTTGGATTTCCAGTTATTGGACGACCGAAAAAGAGGATTGACCCTGAACGGTACCTACCAAGTGGTATCCGGTGAACAAGCCATAAATTTAAAGGGAAACCTGAACCAGACCGAATTGATCTTGTTCCAACCTTTTATCCGTAGCTTGGCATCCGACCTGGAAGGAAAAATGGATGCGGACCTTCAAATCACAGGAACACTTCAAAATCCGCAAATCAATGGTTCAGCGAAGATTGAAAGTGCATCCTTCAAGGTTAATTACCTAAAGACCACCTATAACCTGAACAATCAGTCTGTGATGATCGATAATAACGCGGTCATGATGAATAACCTGACCTTTACCGACTCTAAAGGGCATCAGGCCGTAGCGGGTGGAGTAGTCAATCTTTCAACATTGAGCAATCCATATATCGATGTGAATGTAGCGACCAATAATGTGATGATCCTGAATACAACCTATAAGGACAATAACCTATATTATGGTACTGCATATGCCACAGGAACCTATCAATTTAAAGGATATACCTCGGCGATCGACATTAATATCAAGGCCAGGTCAGAGGACAATACGGTAATCAGTATTCCATTCAATACGGCCATGACGATCTCAGAAAGTGACTTTATCTACTTTGTCAGTAAAGACTCCAGCGTAAACAAGGAAAATGCAAACCGATATTTCCTAAAGGGCATGACGATGAATATGGACCTGGAGTTGACTCCGAGTGCAGAGGTCAACCTACAGACCGACATTGGTTCGCTGAAAGGTACTGGAACCGGAGAAATCAGTTTGAAGATTTCCAGTTTGGGCGATTTTGAGATGTTCGGGGATTACGCCATCAATTCGGGAAAATTCCACTTTACGGCGCAGGATTTTATCAACAAATATTTCGACATCAAGCAAGGTGGAACGATTCGCTGGACGGGATCTCCTTCTGGAGCAACCGTCAATATCACGGCAGTTTATCAACAGCGCACCTCCATTGGTGATCTGTATAATGCAGCTGGGCGTGCCGGCACGGACGAAAGAGTATTGGCGCAGGCTGACATGATCATCAAGGGAACCTTGAGCCAGCCCGATGTCTCCTTTGACCTGAACTTCCCACAGACACCATATGTCAAGGATGAACTGCAAGCCTATTTCAGCGATGCCAATAATGTCAATCAACAGGCATTGAGTTTAATTATCCGGAGAAGCTTTACCGCTGGAAACTCGGGAGAAATTGGCAGGGAGGTAAACAACACCTTATTATCTGCTGGAACGGAAATCGCCTTTAACCAATTAAACAATATTCTGGCGCAATCCCTAAAGATCAACTTCTTGGATTTCAACATCCGATCGCTAAACGATGCCTCTGCATCCTTCCGATTCTTTGATGACCGATTGGTATTGACAGGAGGAATTGTGGACCGTAGGAACATACAGACGACCGACCTGACCTTTTTCTCTAACCAGGTGGCGACCGATGCCGAACTGACCTATAAGATCAGGAGAGATGGTAGCTTAATGTTTAGGGCATATAACCGATTGAATACAAGAAATATTCTCTTTACCCCTACGGACGATTATATCAATGCTGTAGGTTTGGTATACCGTCAGGAATTCAATACCCTTGGTGAGTTTTGGCGTAAGATGTGGACATGGAAGCCTAAGCGCGACAGCTTCCCATCTATCCCTAACATCCCGCAGGACAGCATCAAGAGCTCGTCTGACAGCAGTACGAACGTTAATCCAGGTAAAGCTCCAAAAGCTGGTTATGTTCCGCCTCCAGGCTTCCACTAAACTCAGGCTGCTTGGCACGGTTGTACCAGTACCTAGCATTCCATAGATCCCCTTCCACACGATGTAGGTAAGCATGCACATGGGCAGACCCTCTATCATTAAGGTGATCGATCAGGTCATGCGCATTTTTCCAGTCCCCTTTCGCATCATACCATAGTGCTTGAACCTGTACATTCCAGTTTGGATTTGGCTGAGCGTCTTTCAAGGTTGATTTAAATTCTTCTAAAGTCATGGAATTAAGATATTCATTTTTTTAAGATAAAGGAAATCGTGCGGCTTTCGAGGCGATAGATTTCAAGAGATGGTTAAAAACAAAAGGGCGATAATCGCCCTTTTGTTTTTATTATTTAAACTTGCTTGCCAAGGCTGCCAGTTTAGCTGCCATATCGGTTTCAGGTGCTCGCTCCTGACGTTTGTCGGAACGTTTATCTGAACGTTTCTCCGAATGTTTCCTTGGGGCTTTTTCCTCCGTTTTCATGGTCAGACTGATTCTGTTTCTTTTTTCATCAACTTCAGTCACTGTAACGGTCACCTGTTGTTGAACTTTTACGACCTCATGGGGGTCAGAAACAAAATGGTTAGCCAGTTGGCTGAGGTGAACCAATCCATCCTGATGAACACCGATATCCACGAATGCTCCAAAATTGGTAATATTCGTAACGATACCTGGCAGTTTCATACCGATTTTCAGGTCTGAAATCTTATTCACTCCCTCGGTAAATGAGAAGGCTTCAAACTTATCACGAGGGTCCAACCCTGGTTTAGCCAATTCAGCCATGATATCATTCAAGGTAGGCAACCCTACTTCATCCGATATGTATTTCTTCAGGTCAACACTCTTTCTGACCTTTTCATCTTTCATCAGGTCCTGGATGGAAACATGTATATCTTTCGCCATCTGTTCCACCAAAGCATAACGCTCGGGGTGAACTGCAGAGGCATCCAAAGGATGATCCGCATTGCGGATACGCAAGAAACCCGCGGCCTGTTCAAAAGCCTTGTCCCCTAGCCTAGGCACCTTTTTCAATTCCCTGCGAGAACTGAATGGGCCATTTTCTTTCCTATAGTTAATGATCTGTTGCGCCAAAGCAGGCCCTAACCCAGATATATAGGATAGGATCTGTTTCGAAGCTGTATTCAACTCCACCCCAACCGAGTTCACACAGGACATCACGGTATCATCCAGCGCTGACTGCAATTTATTTTGATCCACATCATGTTGGTACTGTCCAACCCCGATTGATTTAGGATCGATCTTCACTAACTCGGCCAAAGGGTCCATTAATCTTCTACCGATGGAGACTGCACCTCTCACGGTTACATCATGGTCGGGGAATTCTTCCCTTGCCACTTCTGAAGCAGAATAAATAGATGCTCCACTTTCATTGACCATTACGATTGTTGCTCCCGGCATATTCATTTTACGGATAAAATCTTCCGTTTCCCTACCGGCAGTACCATTACCGATAGCAATGGCTTCGATATCATGTGCTGAGATCAATTTTTTGATGATACGCTCAGCTTCCGCCTGTCCGGCCGCGCCATTGTGCGGGAAGATAGCCGTATTTTCCAAAAGGTTCCCTTGCGCATCTAAAACGACCGTCTTACAACCAGTCCTGAACCCTGGGTCAATGGCCAACAGTCTTTTTTGACCAAGTGGTGCCGCCAATAACAATTGACGAACATTGTCCGCAAATACCTTAATGGCTTCCTCATCAGCTTTCTGTCTCGTCAATACGCGGATTTCCGTTTCCATAGAAGGCTTTAGGAGACGTTTATAGCTATCGGACAGTGCCAATGACACTTGTTTGCTCGCTTCATTGTTTCCTTTGATATATAGCTTCTCAATGCCTGGAACGACATCTGTTTCAGCGATATCAATATCGAGGTACAATAATTCCTCCTTTTCACCTCTTCGCATGGCCAAGACACGGTGCGAAGGGGCATCTTTCAGGGATTCAGCCCATTCGAAATAATCTTTGTATTTCAGTGCAGCTTCTTCTTTGCCTGGAACAACACGCGAAACGAACTGTCCTTTGTTCAACAATGTTTTTCGGGCATGAGCGCGCACTTCTGCATCTTCAGCGATTTGCTCGGCTATGATATCACGAGCACCAGCGAGTGCTTCTTCCAAGGTTGCTACACCTTTTTCATCATCGATGAAATTGGCAGCATTGGATTCCACATCCAATTTATCTTGCGTAAGCAAGAGATCAGCTAAAGGCTGCAGGCCTTTTTCGCGCGCTGCAGAAGCTCTGGTCTTGCGCTTAGGTTTGTAAGGCAAGTAGATATCTTCCAAGGCAGCCATGGTTTCGGCTGATTTCACTTGGATCTCTAGTTCCGGAGTAAGCTTACCTTGATCAGCGATCGACTTCAGGACGGCTTCCTTACGTTTGTCCAAGTCTCTCAATTGCTGCATGCGATCACGGATGGCTGTTATCTGCACTTCATCCAAGCTTCCGGTCAATTCCTTACGGTATCTCGCGATAAAAGGAACCGTTGCACCTTCATCCAATAGGTTGATGGTGGTATGCACTTGTTTCTCGCTAATCGACAATTCTTTCGATACGATAATCTCGTGGGATGTACTCATAAAATATTTTAAAATGAAAAAACAAAGCTGTTGAATGGATTCCAACAGCTTATCGATATAGAATTCTTAATTGTTTTAGGCTTTTTTAGAATTATTATCTTCTAATGGATTTTGCTCAACTTCGGGTTCAGGGGTTTCCGTTGAGTTAGCTACTGCTTGGGTGTCATCAGCAGCTGGGCTGTCATTGCTTCCAAAGTGATCATTATAACCATAGCTATAGTAATCGTCCTGTGTTGGCGTGCTGTATGGCTTATGCTCATAGGTTCCAGCAGGAGCCGTAAATTGAGGAACTTTCTTCTCCACTACACCCTCTTCGGACACTTCCTCTGTTTCGGTGGCTGCATTTACCTGTTCAAAATCTTGGATAGGTGTTGCAGCAGGTTTATTGGTTTCAGGCTCTTTATCAATATCTGTTTTTATATCGTCAATTTCTTTTTCGAAGTTATTGATCTGATCTGAAATCTCTCTCTTAATCCCCTCAGAAGCATCTTTAAATTCCCGGATACCACGTCCCAGTCCTCTAGCCAATTCTGGTAATTTCTTGCCACCAAAAAGCAATAATGCAACTAAAATAATAAGCATCATCTCTTGGGTACCAATGTTCAAAAACGCTAAATTCATCTCTACTTTATTAATTGTTAATAAGCTAAGGTAAGTCTATTATTTTTTTTCAGCAATTTTTTGATGTAAATATTTAGAAACAAAAAGTTAACCCAAACATGATTCGCTAAGCAAGTTTTAACTCGTACCTTTGTGCTCTTTACTTTTTTCGTATATGCTGCAGAAAATCAAATCCAATAAAATTTATTACTTAAGTACGATGGCTTTGGCGGGTCCGGTTGTGATTTCACAATTGGGGCATACCTTGGTCCAAACAGCAGATACCATTATTGTCGGTCACTTTGCAGGGACCATCCCATTGGCAGCAGTTTCCTTGGTGCACTCTGTTTTCATGGTAGTTTTGGTGATAGGCTTGGGGATAGCTTACGGCTTGACACCTTTGATCGCCCAAGAAAACGGTCGTCAGAATTATAAGGAATGTGCAAAATTATTATCCAATAGTTTTTGGTTGAACATTGTATCAGCTATCCTGCTCTTCCTATTCGTTTTTTATGGTTCTATGTTTGCCATGGAACATGCCGATCAGGATCCTGAGGTAGTTAAGACTGCGAAGCCATATCTATTGATCTTGAGTCTTTCTATCATGCCCTTAATGGTCTTCAATACCTTCAAACAGTTTGCGGAAGGTTTGGGATTCACCAAACAGGCGATGAACATTACCATCTGGGGGAATGTGCTGAACGTCATCATTGCCGTAATCCTTGTGAAAGGGATGTTCGGAATCGAACCGATGGGCGTGCGTGGTGTGGGTATTGCAACCTTGGTTGACCGCATCTTGATGATGATCGTGATGGCTTGGTATGTGTTGAAATCGAAAAACTTCAAGCGCTATATCGACCATTTCTCGGCCAAGTTTATTGACTTCAATAGAGTAAAACAGATCTTTAAGATAGGCGGTCCTGTGGCGATGCAATATGTATTTGAAATCGGAGCATTTGCAGGAGCGGCGCTAATTGCAGGTAAGATCGGTGCGGTAGAGCAGGCAGCTCACCAAACGGCCATAACACTGGCGGCAATGACCTATATGATGGCAAGTGGAATTGCTTCTGCGGCTACCATCAAGGTGGGCAATGCCTATGGAAACAAAAACTTCTTCCGCCTACAGAAGTTCGCAACGGTGTCCTACCATTTGGTATTGATTTTCATGGTTATCTGTGCGATTATTTTTGCTGTGTTCAATCAATACCTGCCATACATCATCAGCAAGGATCATGAGGTCGTGGTTATGGCATCACAGTTATTGATCATTGCAGGAATGTTCCAAATATTTGATGGTACGCAGGTGGTAGGTCTAGGTACATTACGGGGTATGGGTGATGTGAATTCCCCTACTTTTATTACATTCTTTGCCTATTGGGTGATCGGTTTACCAACAGCCTATTTCTTGGGAATTCAACTGAACTTTGGCGTTAAGGGAATATGGTACGGTTTGACCTTGGGCTTATTGACCTCTTCGATATTACTATATTTCAGATACCGCTATATGGTGATGATGAAATTACCGAGGCATCAGCTTATGGTAAATGGATAAAACAAAAACGCTCATCGGATGATGAGCGTTTTTGTTTTATTATGGATTAGATAACTCTTTCAGAGTCCCAATTTTCTAAGTAATCAGCCACACGTCGGATAAACTGCCCACCCAATGCACCGTCAATAACGCGATGGTCATAGGACATGGAGATATACATCATATGGCGTACAGCAATGACATCACCAAATTCAGTTTCCAGAACTGCCGGTTTCTTTTTGATCGTTCCGACGGCTAGGATAGCTGCCTGAGGTTGGTTAATGATCGGCATCCCAAAGATATTGCCAAATGCACCGATGTTGGTGAAAGTGAAAGTACCACCTTGGGTATCGTCTGGCTTAAGCTTGTTGCCTCGAGAGCGGTTCGCCAAGTCATTCACAGACCTGGAGATTCCGGTTAGGCTCAGTTGATCGACATTCTTGATTACCGGAACGATAAGGTTGCCTGTAGGCAGTGCCGTTGCCATTCCTATATTGATGTTCTTTTTACGGATAATATTATAACCATCTACTGAAACATTCACCATTGGAAAATCTTTGATGGCTTTTGCAATAGCTTCAATGAACAATGGTGTGAAGGTAATATTCTCACCTTCAGATTTCTTATAGCCATCTTTTACTTTGTTTCTCCAATTCACCAAATTGGTTACATCGGCTTCGACAACAGAGAAAACATGCGGAGAAGTCTTGACACTGTTCACCATATGGTCTGCAATCAGCCTACGCATACGGTCCATTTCAATGATCTCTGAATCAGCATTACTACTTTTCACGACCTGAGCTGCTGGGGTTTGAGGTTCCTCTACTTTAGGCTGAGGTCTTTCTTCAGTAGCGGGTTGAACAGGCTTTGGCAATTGAACGCCTTTGTTCTGTTCAAGGTAATTCAAGATATCTTGTTTGGTCACCCTTCCTTCACCGCCAGTACCTGGGATACCGTCAAGCTCTTTTTGGGAAATACCCTCTTGCTGAGCGATATTCCTTACTAAAGGAGAATAGAAGCGGATGCCGGAGTGGATCTCCTGATGGTTGGATTCGATTTGAATATTTTTTTCCTGAACCTGATCAAGACCAGGGATATCATAGTCTGGTATTTCCAATGCCGGTGATTCGACATCAGCAAGGTCCTTATGAATGGATTCGGATTCGTTTGCAGTATCTACAGGCGTATCTGAGCTTTCAGTAGGTTCTTCCTGTTGGGTAGACTGAGGCTCTTGGCTTTCCTCCTCAGGTCCTTCAATTTCAATCAGGGCAATGACCTCACCGACCTGAACTACCTGATTTTCTTCGAACAATCTTTCTTTAAGAATTCCAGATACTGGCGATGGAACTTCAGAATCGACCTTATCGGTAGCAAGTTCTACAACTGCATCATCCTCTTCAATATGATCCCCAACCTGCTTTACCCATTTGGTCAGGGTCGCTTCAGAGACGCTCTCCCCCATCTTAGGTAACAAAAGTTTATATATTGCCATCTATTATTATTTGGATTGTTAGATTACTAAGTTAATTATTAATACTTACTTGACAAGTGAACAAAATTAAATATTTTATCATATATAATTAACAAAATATCGTTTTGTTAAAACTCTGATTCTTGTTGAAATAAGTTCCAGAGCATCAGTAATGCCTGAGCAGTAGTGCGTTCTATGTTAATTAAACGGTCATGATGGAAGTGAAACAGCTTTGTTTTCACCTCATTCTTACCCGCAATGGCCACCCAGACCGTCCCTACAGGTTTCTCGGCCGTACCCCCATCTGGGCCGGCAATTCCACTGGTAGCAATGGCATAATCCACCTCTAACCTTTGCTGAACGCCCTTTGCCATTTGAATGACGGTCTCCTCACTTACGGCTCCATGGGCGATCAAGGTTTCCCTATCTACCCCTAACACATGCTCCTTAACTTCATTGGCATAGGCAACAACCGCTCCATTGAACATTTTACTGGAGCCCGGAATTTCGGTTATCAACCTGGAGATATTGCCTCCAGTACAGCTTTCTGCTGTCGCTAAGGTCTTTCCCTTTTCAGAAAAAGCATGGACGATGACCTCTTCAAAACTGATATCCTCCGTAGCTACCACCGCATTGCCAATTCGATCGACCAATTTATTTTTCCAGTCCTCTGCTTCGACTTCAAGCTTTTCAAGATCTGATCCGGATGCAGTCAACCTTAATCGAACCAAGCCGATCTTAGGCAAGTATGCTAAATGGATATGCGGAGGAAATTGATCCTCAATCGCTGCAATATGTTCAGCTAGATGGGACTCTCCTATTCCGACCGTCAGGATATATTTGTTGACCACCTTTTCTTCCGTCTTAAAGTCCTTCAATTTAGGAAGGACTCGGTAAGTCATCAGGTTCTTCATTTCAAATGGAACCCCAGGAAGGAACACATAGACCTTGCCATCATGCTCTACCCACATACCGGGAGCAGTACCCCAATCATTGAACAGCACATCGGCATTGGCCAATACTTCAGCTTGTCCCTTATTGATTTCAGGCATGGTACGTCCGAAACGATGGAAGATCTGTTTGACATGTTCCATCACCTCTGGATTATGGACCAAAGTAGTGTTAAAGAATTTTGCAGCTGTAAACTTGGTCACATCATCTTTGGTAGGCCCTAGACCACCGGTACAGATGATGATTTCGGCACGGCTGGCAGCATCATGCAATGCTTCCAGGATATGGCTTTCCTGGTCTGTGATAGAAGTGATCTGTTGTATTTGGATTTGCTGGGCGAATAGCTCTTGGGCTATCCAAGCAGAATTGGTATCTACTATCTGTCCGAGCAAGATTTCATCACCAATGGTAATAATTTCAGCTTTCATAGATATAGTTTTATACAGAATGTCTATTAGTACGAATAGTGACTCTGTCTCTTGGTCAATTTTAAATCCTGTAATATGGATGCTTTCGCACGTATGGTAATATTATAACTCTTATAGGTTCCGAATGGCACCCAGCCCACCGACATATCCCAACAGTGCAGATCTCTATAGATGCTGACCTGGGTCATGGATGCTTCTTTCTGCACAAAGTCGTAACCGGTGTTGAATTGTACCTTCCACTTAGGAGTCACATTAAAATCACCATGCACGTTTACCGTACTGGTCAATCTGGTCTCCATTCTTTGCTTTTCACGACTGAATACACGGGCATAGTTCATACTGAATGAACCGGCCAAGTTCCATGGAATATTGAAATCCACAAATGCATTCGGGTCGGTACTGATCCTTGCCAAGGCTTGCGCCTGTTCAGGCGTTAGGTTAGGCATAGAGCTTCTCAGGGAGTCAATATTATCGCTTCTGTTTTGGTTTGCTTTCGGGTTTAGACTATAGTCGAAGGATAAACCAAAGTTGGTCAAGCGTGCTAGCGTACCATCTTTGATTGCAAAACGGTCAATACGGTTACCGGTATATTTATCGTAGGTATATGGATCGAATACCCCGTTGAAGTTCACATTTACTTTTTTGTCGAACAGGGCTGTACGACCAGAGAAAGTAATCTGGGAAAGTTTCAGGGAATCGGCCGCCACGTTGTAGTTACCACTGAAGGTCAGACCTTGGATTATGGGCACCTTTTTGATCCCGGTACCGGTGGTGTCCTTATCGTTCCGGATCTTGGCCTCGAGGGTATTATCCACGGAGAATCCAATACCAAAGGATTTACCTGCGCTCGGTGTTCCATAAATACCGTTCTCGAAGATGGAGTATCTGCTGTACACCCCATTTTCATCCGTAAAGTCCCGATAGAAACCATAACGGGCATCCGAGAAATCGGGTCTATAGTTCACATTCACCGATGGGGTAATGGTGTGTCGCATGGCTTCGATCTTCCCGATCTTCTTGTTCATCTGACCATAGATCTTGGTCGATAATCCTGAAGATACTGAATAGTCGTAAGCACGCTTAAAGCCCTGAAGGGTATCTCTTACGTTTTGAAATCCATAAGGTTGGTTCACCAGTCTGTTCCTTACATATTGAAGGTACCAGCGCTCGGTATAGTTGAATGAAGTATTGAATTGGAAGTACTTCATCACGTTTAAACTTAAACTTACTGGGATATTGTGCTGTACACCATTGGTGAATTTATTCAGTGATTCTTTTCTGAACAACAGGGAATCTGTCGTTACGATTCGGTTTTGACCTTGCAAGCTATATCCTACCGTGATACGCTGATACCATTTCTGTTCACCGATGCGGTCTTTGGAATCGAATGGGTTGAAGGTTGCAACGTTTAAACTGATGGTTGGTAGGTCCATGGACAAGGCTCCTGTTGATAGGTTCTGTTCATGGGACATATTTGCCGTGAAATTCACCTTGCCATCAGCAAACACTTTTCCGTAAGCAACCGATGAACGCATACTGTTGTTGATCGCTTGCTGAGGGTTATAGCCACCTGTTGTGGCAGCATTACGGTAAGCATTTCGAGAACCGAAGTTTACCGATGCGGAGAATGATGTACCTGGATTTGCTTCTTGACGTTGAGAGTGGTTCCAAGTAAATCGGAAGTTTTTCTCGCGACCATAATTATCTGTTCCTTCCACCCCTTGCACATATGAGCCATATTGAAGGGCGAAGTTACCATTGAACTTATAATTCACTAAGTATTGGGTCCTCACATTGGCTTCCCAGGTTCCTTTGGAATATAAGGTACCCCTGATTTCCGAGTCCCAATAATCATTGAATGTCAGGTACCATCCTAGATCACGCATCGCGAAACCTCTAGCGGCATCTTCACCGAAAGATGGAAATAGGAATCCGGAACTTTTCTTGTCCTGTTTAGGAAAAAAACCAAATGGGATGGCCAAGAACTTAATCGGAATATTTGCTACGACCAAATAGGAAGGTCCGGCAATAATCTGTTTCTGGGTGATGACCCCTTTGGTAATCTGAATACCAAAGTGAGTATGTGGATAAGGTAGGTTACAGGTGGAGTAAAGCCCTTTGTAAAGGGACATTTCATCATAGATGTTTTTCCTGACCTCTCTGGCCTGAATGTATCCCCCGTCAACCTCGGTCATTACACCGAAGGTTTTGGGCACTTGAGTCTTATAGTTGTAGAGAAGGGAGTCGACCGCAATGGGCGATTCACCGGGCATGATCACGACGGGACGACCTACATATTTGCCGTTATGGTCCATTACCCCGGAGGCAAACAGGACATTGGTATTTCTATCCAAACGGATATAATCCGCTGCCAATTCAAAGCCTTGGTATTTAACTTTGGCGCCTTTGTATAAGTGAAGAACGTTTTTACTGACCTGGTTCCATGAGGAATCATTTGCGGAAATGGTCACAACGGTTTCCAAACCACCTTGATCTTTCATGTGGACTGTATCCTGACCATTTACTTCCTTGAAGTTATTTCTGCTGGTATCGGTCGGAATTGTATCTCTTTGAAGTGTGTCTATTGTAACATTTTGAGTGCGAGAATTGGTCTCCACCTGAGCCTGTAGCACAGACATCCCAATAAAAAAAAACAGAATGGAAAGGAAAAAACAACTTAAGGCCTTCAAAATGAAATATGAATGTTATTTTTGTGCTAATTTTAAACTCTTGTTGGCAAAAATAGTCAAAAATCAATAACAACGATTAGGTTTTTCAAAAGTTAATCATATTTAACAGTTTACATTTGCAATGTTATTGATAGGACTAAAATAATAACGTTAACTATGAATTTCAATAAATCAACAAAAATATCGATTACGTTTGCAGCAGTACTTCTTCCCTTGATTTTCTTGAGCGGTATTGTTCATTCCACTGAAAAGAAAAATCCTGAGAATAATCCTCCTCAAACTTCGCAATCCAATAAAACATTCAAATTGGTCGTTATTGACCCAGGACATGGTGGTAATCTACCCGGTGCTCGAGGAAGGACCACCGTGGAAAAGGATATTACGCTGCAAGTGGGAAAACGATTGAAAGAAGCGATTGAAAAAGAAATGCCTGGCGTAAAGGCTATGTTGACCCGTGAAACTGATGTGGATGTTCCTTTTCACGAAAGGACAGCCTTGGCAAATAAAAACCATGCTGACCTTTTTATCTCTATCCACTGCAACTCGGCCGATGTCGACCGCCGAGTGAAAGGTAAGAACGGGCGCTATACCACCAGGACCATCAGGAACCCTGGAGTAAGTGGTACCGAAACTTTTGTTTGTGGTTTTAACAGGTTGCAGCGAGGAGAATCGGAAGTAGCCGTTAGGGAGAATGCCGATATTCTTTTTGAAGAGAACTATCAGGAGAACTATGGCGGATTTGACCCAAATGACCCTTCTACCTATATTATCTTCTCTTTAATGAAGAGGACATATCGCGATAAGAGCATTCGGTTTGCAACTCATATCCAAAATGAATATGTTAAAAAAGGCCGTCCAAACCGCGGGGTACAAGAATTATCCCTGGCAGTTTTAGCTTCGGCAGCTATGCCCGCTGTACTGACGGAAATCGGCTTTATTTCTAACCCAGATGAAGAACAGTACATGGCTTCTGAAGCTGGACAGAATGAAATCGTAGGTAATTTAGTGGACGCCATCAAGCAATATAAATCAAATTCAATTGCACATTAGGAATAGAATTTGATAGGAAACAGAAACGATTAAGAGAAATTGGAGAAATTGACAACAAAAAAGACAAACGTGATTCGGAAAATTGGGTTATTGTTGACTTGTATCTCAGTGGTTGTATTAGCGAGTTTTAAACCAAAAGATTTACAAAGCGACCAAAGTGGAAGTCCTAGAAAAATTAAAACAATAGTATTAGATCCTGGGCATGGTGGACATGATTCTGGGGCAGTAGGTAGGCAATCTAAGGAAAAAGACATTGCCCTACAGGTGGCCTTGAAACTGGGAAAGAAGATCCAGAAGGAGTTCCCAGGCATCAAAGTGATCTATACACGTACCACGGATGTATATCCTAAACTCTATGAACGTCCTGCATTGGCAAATAAGCATCATGCGGACCTTTTTATTTCCATACACTGTAACTCAGGTGGTGCCAGTAGCCGTAGGGTAAAAAACAGCCGAGGTCGTTATGTCACGCAACGTGTGCTGAACACCTCCGCGAAAGGAACCGAAACATTGGTTCTGGGTTTTAGCCGTACCGGTGACCAAGATGTAGCGATCCGTGAGAACGCATCCATCCTAATGGAGGAAAACTACAAAGAAAACTATGGTGGTTTTGACCCTAAAGACCCCTCTACCTACATCGTATTTTCATTGATGAAAAGAAAATTTAGAGAGCAAAGTATCCGTCTTGCATCCTATATGCAAGATCAATTTGCGGGATCTAGCCGTACGGACAGAGGTGTAAAGGAACAATCTTTAGCGGTTTTGGCAACAGCAGGTATGCCGGCAGTATTGACCGAAATCGGATTTATTTCCAATCCAGATGAGGAACGCTTCATGATGTCATCCGCTGGACAAGAATCAATTGTCACCGATTTGTTCAATGCCATAAATACCTACAGAAAAAGCATAGAAAAATAAACTTTTTCTTAAATTGGCGGTTAGAACAGAGTGGTAGTACTTAAATAGGGTAATTTTGAAAATATCTAACGAAACTAAAGTCGGGGCATTAACTAGTATTGCTATTGCAATCTTATTTATCGGTTACAGTTTCCTCAAAGGGAACAATGTTTTTAGCAGCGAAAATACTTTTTACACAGAATATGATAACGTGGACGGCCTAGCGGTTTCTAAACCTGTATTGGTCAGTGGTTTCCAAATTGGCCGCGTTTCTAAACTTACCCTCCAACCGAACGGAAAAATTAGGACTGAATTCAAGATCAACAATGACTATGATATCCCATCCAATACAGTGGCAAGAATTGTAAGTGCCGACCTATTGGGTAGTAAGGCCATCGTCTTTGAATTAGGAAACAGCACCACCATGGCCAGAAACGGAGATCCATTGCTATCGGATGTCCAGGCTAACCTGATGGAAAAAGTTGAACCTTTGCAAAAGAAAATCGAAAACTTGGTCGTAAAACTGGATTCCGTACTATCGGGTGTAAACTCGGTATTGGATGAAAACTTCCAAAGAGATTTCAAGAGCAGTGTACATAGTATCTCTGTTTCCTTGAAGAACCTTGAAAAGATTACAGGTGATGTAGATGGATTGATGGGTGCAGAGAAAAACCGCTTGAGTAAGATCCTTGCCAATATGGAGTCCATTACGATGAACTTCAAAAACAACAACGAAAAGATCAATTCCATTTTAGCGAATCTGGATAACCTTTCAGATGATCTATCAAAAACGGAAATCAAGGCGACCGTTGACAATGCCAACCAAGCCATGAAGGACGTGATGGAAATAACCAATAAGATCAATACTGGAGATGGATCACTAAGTCAATTGATCCATGATGAAAAGCTATACAATAACTTAACAAATGCTTCCGAAAATCTGGACCAATTGGTGAAAGACCTGAAAGAAAATCCAGGTAAATACCTGAAGATTTCAATCTTCGGAAAGAAAGACACAAAATAGATTCAACGAATCAATTTTACAAAGAGCTCTAATTTTAACCGATTAGAGCTTTTTTATTGAATTATTTCAAACCACTTAAATTGCTTAAACAACTATCAATTAACTACTTACCTAATCGACTACTAATTATAACCAATAATACATTAAAACAATAAAATATTATTTTAATAATTTTATACTTAAAATAATCAAAGTTTAATTAATTCTATTTGATGTAGCGATAAATATTACTATCCGTTTAAATCATATTGAAGTTATTTTAACACTGAGGATTGATATTTAAGCACTAAAATGTCCCATTTTGATAAATATTCTGATGAAAAGTTATTGGTCCTATTGAAAGACAGCGACCCTAAAGCATTTACAGAGATATATAAAAGGTATTGGGACAAGCTTTTGGTTATAGCCAGCAATAAACTTTCCGACATCCTAGTAGCTGAAGAGATAGTCCAGGATATATTCTTGGATATCTGGAAACGCAGGCAGAGCATCAGACTCAGTGACCAAATAGAAAGATACCTTGCAGCAGCTCTAAAATATAAGATCATTAATTATAGACATAGACTGGCAGTAGAACAAAAGTTTGTTGACTACAGCAAAAGATCTGAGGATGAGAAGTTCTATTCTATGGAAAACTACCTCCAATTTGAAGAACTCAAGACCAAATTGGAAAAATTGGTTACCCAGCTTCCCGAAAAATGCCAACTGGTCTACAAGCTGAGCCGTGAAGAAGGGCTATCCCAAAAAGAAATTGCAAAACGGCTATTAATTGCGGAAAAGACCGTGGAAGCCCATTTAACCCGGGCTCTCAAGAAAATAAAATCAGGCCTCAATTATATCATCTGCTTGTTTTATTAAGACATCATTAAAAAAATATTACTTTTTTTCATTTTCTATATAGGGATATGGGCCCTCACCTTGATTATAGTTATATAGACCTATAATTAAATTACGATGACGGAACAAAATCGCTTAGCCGAACTGGAGCAGAAATGGCTCAATGGTTCGATTTCTGACGATGAGGCAAAGGAATATGCTGCTTGGTACAATAGTGCCCAGAATGACCCTATTAATATCCCTGAGCATATTGCAAGTAGCAAAGAAGAACATAAAACCAGAATCCTAGAAGGTCTATTGGCAAAACTTGAGGTTTCTAATGGCAAAATTCTAGAGCCGAAACCAATGTGGTACAGAAATAAAACCTACCTAGGTATTGCAGCAAGCCTTCTGATGATCCTAGGCATCGCGTCTTATTGGTTTGTTACAGATAATAAAACCCCAGAAAACACTATAACATCTCAAGATAAAAAAGCCGGTACAGAAGGATTGGTCCTTTCTCTAGAAAATGGTGAAACCGTTGAAATCGACTCATTAGCAGACGGACTCATAGCGAGTCAGGATGGCGTTGAGATCTATAAAAAAGATGGGGCCATTTATTATAAAGGCGAGGCCGGAAAGACCTCTTTCAACACCGCCCACACGCCCAAAGGAAGGAAGTTCGAGATCCAACTGCCAGACGGTTCCAATGTCTGGTTGAATGCCGAGTCTACCATTAAATACCCAATTGAATTTGCAGAAAACCAACGCAAGGTCCATGTGACTGGAGAAGCCTATTTTGAGGTCACAAGAAATGAAAATGCACCATTCATCGTTGAAACCGAAGACCAGACCATTCAGGTTTTGGGAACTCAATTCAACATAAATAGTTATTCAAACGAAAATTCTAGCAGAACCACCCTCTTGGAAGGAAGGGTAAAGATCTCCTGTCAAGGTGAAGACCATTTCTTAACACCTAACGAACAAATTACTTATGACCGTCGCGAGGAAAAACTTGCCAAATCGAAGGTGAATGCCAAACAATCCATTAGCTGGGTCCAAGGATATTTCAACTTTCAAGATTCAGACTTAGCAGGAATTATGAAACAAATAGAACGCTGGTACAACATTGAAGTCGAATTCCTAGCAGGGGTAGATCAAAATCAAACCTTCTCCGGCCGCACGAGCATGAACCAAAATCTCTCAGAAGTGCTGAAAGTTTTAGAATTAAGTGGAATCAAAACACAGCTCCAGAACAACAAACTTACCGTAATCCCATGATCTAAAGAAAAGTACCAATAACCCTAATTACCATAACCTTAAAATGAATAGAATCAAATTAGCTATTATCACTTGTTTGATGATGCTTTCCTTACCCTTGTTTGCTCAAAAGGTCACCCTGAATGAAAAAAACAGCAGATTAAAGGACGTACTGGAAAAGATTGTCGAACAGACGAATTATGATCTCTTTTATTCCACTGAAATACTCAAGAAATCAAAAAGAGTACGGATAAAAGTTACGGACCAAGATCTTAGAACCGTATTGGATGAGATCTTCCATCACCAGACCATATCTTATTCCATTGCGAACAATACCATTGTCTTGGTCCCTAAGAGACCTAGGATCGTGGAAACGGTCATTGAGGTCAACATCGATCAACTGACCCGCCCTAACTTGCCCCGAATGGTCGAGGGAGAAATTCGAGATCAAGCCGGAAAACCCATTCGAGGAGTGACCATTGTGAATAGCAAAGACCCCAAAAACTCCAGGACCATATCCGACATCAATGGGCGATTTAACATAGAAACTTCAAGGGGTGACTTGGTTACTTTTACCTGTCAAGGCTATAAAGAGAGTACAATCTTATTTCGTGGGGAAAGAAATATGCTCGTTACGCTCTATAACCAAGTATTGGCAGTAAACGAAGTAACGGTCGAGGCTAGAGTAAAGAAAAATTTGAATTTAAATACCCAGATCGATATGACCAACAGGTCATACATGAACCTTGGGCAATTATTGCAAGGAACTGTTCCAGGCTTGACCTTACAGATCCTTCCATCGAACAAAAGAAAGATTGTCGGGATCACCGAAGTTGGAACCATCCAAACGGGTCAAGGCGGTGGTCTTAGAAAAACATATTATACATTGGATCAATTCCTCCAGAGATTCTACCCGAATGGGCAAAGGATGATCGATGCTATTGAAAATAAAACCAGCCTTCCAGGCGGAGGTGATGCTGGTAGGTTTTTTATTGAGTACTCCAATCAAGCCAGTGTAACGCTAGTTCCCGAACTCCGAGGTTCTGCCAGTTTTGGTAATACCGAAGGGATGATGGTAATTATTGACGGATTCCCTGTTGAGGAATTCCCGGCAGATTATCCAATGGCCAATGTGGAATCCGTAGAAGTTATCAAAGACCCTAAGGAACTCATCAAATGGGGACCACGCGCTACTGCTGGTATTATCTTGATCAAGACCAAGACCGGCAGAAAGAACCAGGTCAACATTACATATAACGCCAATATGTACTTTAAGCCTGCTCCGAAGTACGATATGGCTCAATTGGGATTAGCGAACTCTGAAGATATTATCGACTATCTAAAAAGTGCTGCAGAAATGAATCTTGTACCTGGAGATGGGGATTTTGAAAACCTAAATTTAGCCGAAAGACTTTTCGCTTGGCGTAGGGACAACAAAATTACCGAAGCAGATTTCAATCGTAAGATTGACTCGCTATCGGTTTTATCCAATGAAGCCCAAGTGGCACATCTCCAACAGGATGTCATCTCCCAAAACCATTTGTTGACATTCTCAGGTGGTACAAGGCAATATATGTTCACCTTGACCGGGACCTATAACAATTTCAAATCCCATGGACTCAACAATAATTCCAACACCTTCGGTGTTGACTTGAAAAATAATTTCAACCTCCTGAAAGGAAAATTAATAGCAAACTGGCAAATCAATGCCAACAGAACAAATGCTCAGGGCGGAGCCTCTGAACTATCTATATACAACCTTCCCCCAGCCTATCAGATGTTCTTGGATCGCCAAGGAAATTATATCTATGACCAAAAGGTACTTGGTGATGTCTACAATAACCTTATCATGAAAAATGGTTATTTCAACCATGGTAGCAATATTTTGGAAGACAACCGCTTGATGAATAGCCTATCCAAGAACACCTTAGTTCAAAGTCGTCTGGAAATGAAATGGGATCTGTTTAAAGGATTGCGTTGGGACAACTCAGTGTTCTATCGCATGACTCGCAACAATAATGACCGAATTACAGATCGCCAAAGCAGCGAAGGCAGACAACTCTTTAATAATTATGGGTCTCCAAATGACGGTTCGGTAGATTTCTATGTACCACCGGGAGACATCTTAAACAATAGCCGTGATAAGTATCTACAATGGAACATCCGTTCTGGTCTAAGTTACTCCTTAAAGATTGATGAGCATACCGTTACAGCAAATATAGGTGGAGGTGGAGCAAACGAGACCAGGGAAAGACCGGGAAATGTAACTCGATATGGGTACAATAAAAACACTGGTAAAGGTTCTGCAATCTTCCTGCCTGGCGGTGATCCCACTGGCGGTGTTGAAAACTTCAGAAGGCTATATAGCAATACGGCAGCTTTGATTTATCCTTTTGCCCTATTGACTCCTTCCTCCGGTGACACTTCGATCTTTAGGAACCTAAACTGGAATGCTGGAATCAATTACGATTATAAAGAGAAGACCATAAATTTCAATGCCAACTATAGCGAGGCTTTCAGTCCTAATTATGGTATGGAGAAATATGCAACAACTAGGACATTTAATTCCATCGTAGGTTACCAGTTCAAACATAAAAACCTTCCAGATTGGCTTACTGGGGTTATGGCATCTGCTGGTTTGACGGGAAATAAAATGCCTGACCTCCCTACTACGATTGGAAGTAACCGCTATAGGCAAACAGAATGGAATAATTATGCCATCTGGGTAAATAATTTTATTCCAGTACCACAGGCAGGCCAATCCTCCTTCAATATTTTTGAAGAATTAAGGTTTAACCTATTCGGCGATGCACTATCCGTTTATGGCCGCTACAATACCATGAAATTGACTGGTATATCCCCTAGCGGAAGCTTGACTGACTCCGCTTCTTTTAACCAACGTAGGACACTCAAGTATTTTAGTGCGGGATTGGAAGGGTCTTTAAGAGATGGAACCCTGATGTTCAACGGTACCTTTGACCGTTCCCCAGAAGGTCAGAAACAATTCAATGGAAATATTTCCTATGATATCAAGAAGGAATCCTATTTCACTTCTGAGGGGATCAGTACCTTAATGATTGGAGCAACTTATCAAGACCTTTCTTCCATTCAAGGTTTGGGATTGATGATGGGAACCAATAGCAGTGCGGGCGGTGGTTTTGGATTGGCGACCAATAGCTCATTCTCAGTTTTGCCACCAAGGAACAAAAACATTGAGATTTATTTCCAATTTGGTCTGAACAACGACCGACACCGAATCGATTTAAGGTATTATAATCGTTCTGACCAAGGGATTACCAATAACATCCCGATCCCTACCGATCCCTCAACAGGGTTGGACAATCAGATTACCTTTAGCAATATTGTAAACAAAGGGGTTGAGTTTTTCTATAAATCAGATATTGTCAGAAAACCAAAATTCAGCTATAGTTTCGCTATCAACGGAGCTTATAACGTGAATATGGCAAAGTCAATTCCAAAAACTCCATATTCTGCCAGCAGGCAATATCTTACGGCCTTCCGAGAGGGCTATAGCACAACCAATGTTTGGGGATACCGCTGGGCAGGGCTAAACGCAGAAGGTGCACCACAAATCTATGATGCTAAAGGCAATATCACTGCTAACCCAGATTCTACCGTTTTGGCAAATGACATCATCTATATGGGAGCTACGCGAGCACCATGGACAGGTGGTTTCATGCATGATATTACCTACGGCAAATTCTTCGCCCGTGTATCCTTTATGGGTAGCTTCGGTGGTATTATGCGCAGGTTTATTCCTTCCAATTCAGGGGCTCAATACGAAAACTCCAATTTGATTAGCCAGCGCTGGAAAAAACCAGGCGATGAAGCATTCACCGATGTCCCTGCGCTGACTAATGATACAGGTTTATCCATCCGTAGTTTCTTAGCTCAGAACTCCAGCAATAGCTTTATGTCAGCCAATTTTATCCGACTCCAAGAAGTGATGGTCGGATGGGAAATTCCGAAGAGCTATCTAAACGAAAAATATGTAAAAAGCCTTCGCATCTCAGCTCACATGCAAAATGTAGCCGTTTGGGCGAAAAACAGATATAAATACGACCCTAATAATGTGGACACGGGCGGTAGACTTGGTTTACCTACTCCTATCCAGTATGGGGCAACACTAAACGTTATTTTCTAATCATAAAAACATGAAGACAAAACATTATTTTTTCATTCTGAGTCTTGTGATTTTATATACAATTTCCTCATGTCAGAAATTCTTGGACATTACGCCAAGCACCGGAAATGTAAACCCCTCTACCCTCAAGGACTTTCAGGAAATGCTTAACAGCGACTCTATAGCACGTTGTAATTTTATTTTAGCAGACCTCATGGCGGATGACATCAGCTTTCCAGCCTTCGCCCGAAATGAATTTTACGGCAACAGTTATATGTATACCCAACACATTTGGGGACCTGGCGAAATGGACTTCATGTACAAAAGCGCCTATGAGCGTATCCTACAAATGAATATCCTGATCCTAAAAGCCTCGGAAGTAAAAACAAAAAGTGAAGAAGAGAAAAAAGGCCTTGCCATTGCAATTGCACAGGCAAAGGTAAACCGAGCTTGGTATTTTTTACAATTGGCCAATATTTATGGTCAAGACTTTACCAATGGCAAAGCTGCTACCGAATTGGCCATCCCAATTTCACTTATCCCAGATGCTAGCGTTAAACCAAAAAGAGCAACGGTTCAAGAAGTATACAAATTAATCATAACGGAGTTAACCGATGCCATCGCTACCCCAGACTTTCCAGTTATGGGGAATACGATCATTCATCCTGGTAAAGCATCGGCCTTGGCCTTACTGAGCAGGACACATTTGCTTATGGGAAATTATGCTGAAGCTTTGAAATCAGCTGATGAATGCTTGGCTCTAAAATCTTCTTTATTGGATTATAAAACCCTTACCGCAGCCCCATTAAAACTGTTGGACCAAAGCCGAAATCCAGAAGTATTACTAGGAAAAACTGGTGTAGACTATGATTTAAACCTAACCTATGCCTTTAAAATTCAAATCAGCAAAAGTTTGGATTCGCTTTTCACATCCTCAGATTTCCGAAAGAAAATCAACTTCGACTACTATGATATTTTTGCTAATGAAGATGGCAAATACCATTTCAACTATAGCATTGCTGTACCAGAAGTTATGCTGATCAAAGCCGAAAGTTTAGCTAGAACAGGCAAACCTAGGGAAGCTTTACCTATTCTAAATCTTCTGCGAAAAAACCGAATTGAAAATTCAACTGATCTGCAGGTAAGTGATAACGATATCCTAAAGACGGTATTGGAGGAGAGAAGAAGAGAACTCTTCTGTCATGGCGGTTTAAGATTGTTCGACTTAAAAAGACTCAATCGGGAGGAAAAGTTCTTAAAGAATATTGTTCGGAGCTTTTATGATTCTGAAAACTATCAAGATACAATCGTTGCCATTATCAAGCCCAATTCACCACGCTATTTAATGGAGATAGCTCCACTGATCAGCAATAACAATAAAGATATCAAACCAAATCCTAGATAAGGAGTGATTCAGATCAAGGAATACAACGCATTAATATCATGAATAGATTAATAAATATACTTTTTCGATATGGCCTTTCTGCCCTGATCATCCTCGTTGTGCTGAACAACATCGTGGGTTGTAAAAAGGATAATCTCGATTTATACCAAGAGGTGGCTAATGAGTTCAGCAATTACCTGAGCAGCAATATCGGAAATGCAACGGCCATGAAACTTGGCGACTCTGCAGTAAATAACCGAACCCTTGCTCCTGCTGGTTTACCCGTGTTATTGGAAAGCGCAGCATCAGAAGACATCCATGTTCAAGGAAAAATAGATCTTTCTCTATTAAGCATTTATGACAGTCTGCAGCATACCAAATCTCCGACTTTCCCAGGCGATGCCTTTAAGTTGGCTGATGAAGGGAAGATAACGGTAGAATCAGGTCTTTCTGAGTCAACCGATACCCTCAAGGTTGAATTGAATAACGCGACTCACTTAAAGCATAATGAAATCTACTTGATTCCCATCAAGCTAAAGGTGCTTTCAGGAAACAGCAAATTGAAAAGCAGTTACATGTTTGTCAAGATGAAAGTAACGATCACTCCATCACTAGTAAGGTTAGGTGTATTTAAATTTGAAAATGGATTCCAAGACAGTAAACCAAGAGGCTATTACTTCTTAAATGGAAATCAATCCATCACTCGAATCAATGGCAAGGATAATGGAAATGAAAAATATATGTTTTCAGCAAGAATCAACCATCCTCTTGACATTGAATCGCAAGCAAAGATTCGTGTCAATACCTCCGATACCTTACAAACCTGGTTTGAGGCAATAAAAAGGGAAAAATATATTCGAATTCCTGAAAGTGCCATTAAGATCTTAAAACCTACGGTCAAGTTTGTCGTAGGTGAAACAGACTCGCGGGATAGTTTTCAGGTGCATATTGATTTCCAACAAATCAAACCATCCACCCAGACCCAAGTGGCTATCATTGAATTGGAAAACACATCCGATAAAAATATGGTACAACCAGAAAATGACCTAGGGTCCATGTATGCATTCATCACCATAAACATTCAGGATTTTCAGACCGAAAATATTGCTTACCCGCTTCAAACAGTGAAGGGTAATAAAATGGACCGCAGCTTATGGAAAGTCCAGGCTGAAGTAAATGACAGCAATAAGGATTTCCCAGCGAGCAATCTCTTTGACGGAAAAACATCCACAATCTGGAAAGCCGCAGGATACACCCCACAGGATTTGACAATCGACTTAGGTAAAACCGAAACACTTAAAGGTTTTGTCTTCACCCCTTCATACCAAAGTTCATACGATATCTATTACAACTTCTCCAAAGTGGAAGCCTATTCCAGCAATGATGGCAAGACTTGGAAAAAAGAAGGTGTCTTTATAGCAGGTGATGTGAATTATCAAAGTTCAGCAGATAACCCTGATAAGAAACACTTAAAATTCATCAATCCAGTTACTGCGAAGTACATGAAGTTTACCATTATCGAAAGCTCTTTTGGCACCCCATATATTTCAGAAATAGAAGGTATAAATTAAAAATTACGTATATGACAGTTTTATTAAATATTAGAAAAATCACCCCCCTGCTTCTATTAGTTGGTTCATTGTTTAGCCAAGAAGCATTTAGCCAAAGTGAATTTGTGGTCAAAGGAAAAATTGATGGCTGGCCATCTAAGTATATCCGTTTTGAACGCAAAGGCAATTTCCCGGGTAAGGACTCCGTAGAAAACAAGGATGGTTCTTTTGAGTTCCGTGGAAAGATCGAAGGCCCAACCAATGCATTCTTGGTTTCCTTAGATGGAGAGGAACCTAAATATAAATTTCTATTCTTAGAACCTGGAAATATCGAGATCCATGGCCAATACGCTAATCTGGAAGAAGCCAAAGTAACTGGTTCCAAATCCACTGATGAGTATTATGAAATCAAGAACATCCATAAAACTCTTGGCGACCAAATCGACAGCCTATACCAAGTCTTAGGTAATGAAAAGGATGAAACCAAACAGGCAAACATTAGTAAAGAAATAAAAAGCTTGACCGCAAAAAACATTGAGATTTCGAAAACCTTCATAAAGGAACATCCATCAAGCCCAGCAACCGTCTATGAACTTGCAGGCTTAAGCCAAGATCTGAGCTATACCGAACTCAAGAAACTTTATGATCTATTAGACCCTAAATTAATCGCAAGTGTACAGGCTGAAGATATCAATGCCTACATGAAAAACTTGTCGAATATTGAAATTGGAAAGATCGCCCCAGATATTGCACAAAAAGATACAGCCGGAAACACCATCAAACTCCAAGATTTCCGCGGAAAGTATGTACTCGTTGACTTTTGGGCAAGCTGGTGCATCCCTTGTCGTAGAGAGAACCCAAATCTACTTGCTGCCTATAAATCCTATAAGGATAAAGGTTTCGAAATCCTAGGGGTTTCCATTGACTCCAAAGCTGAGGAGTGGCGTTGGAAACGCGCCATCGAAAACGACGGGGTCATCTGGCCTCAGATTTCTGATCTTCAAGGCAATAAAAACGAAGCCGCAGTAACCTATGCAGTTCAAGTTATCCCATCCAACTTTCTGATTGGACCTGACGGAAAGATCATTGCCAAAAACCTTGTTGGAGAAAAACTACAGGAAAAACTGAAAGAAATATTTAAATAACCATACACTATAAGCTTAATTACATGAAAATTCAAACAATTCTATTTGCACTATTCATTCCATTATTAGCCATTCCCCAACTTGGTTTTTCCCAAGATAATTTTACCGTAAAAGGTAAAATTGAGGGATGGCCAACAGAAACAGTTTATTTGGTTCGTCAAGGTAATTACCCTGGAGTGGACTCGGTAAGCACCACAGATGGCAGCTTCCAATTCAGCGGAAGCATACCTGGTGCAACTGCAGCATATCTGATTACACAGAAAAAAAGCGGAGTCGCTAAACTTCTATACGTGGAGCCTGGCAACATCACTGTCAATGGCAATTTCGAGGATTTTAAAAATGTTGAAGTAAAAGGATCAGCTACCTACAATGACTTTATTGAGCTCAGGGAAGGTCATGAAAAATACGACCAAGAAATGAGCAAATATGTCCAACTTCAGTTCACTACGGAAGATAGCACGGTATTAAAACAATACTATAAAAGCCTAGATAGCCTAAGTCTACTGGACATCGAATACTCTAAGGCATTCATCAAAAAACACCCAAACAGCATCGTTAGCTTATCGGAAATCCAGACCCTAAACAACAGCCTGCTGAACAGCGAATTGGTTGCTCTATTCAATTCCCTAAGCCTTTATATCAAGGAAAGTCCAGAGGGCGTTTTACTATCCGAAAACCTTCCATTGATGGGCAAGGATAAACAAGAAGAAGAGATAGAAGGACAATGATAAAAAGACAAAAAACAGAACAACACAATCATGAAAATATACATCCAGACGATAACAGCTTTATTTTTAACTGCAGCAGTCAGCTCTCCTCTTTTTGCGCAAGAGCCCTTTAGCATCAAGGGCGAGATCAAGAATTGGCCTAGCAAATATATCCACCTTGAACAGCGCGGCGACTATCCTGGCCAAGATTCCGCAGAGGTGGTCGACGGAAAGTTTGAATTTAAAGGAACCATTCCAGGACCAACCAATTCATTCTTGGTCAATAAGTCCAATGATAAAAGCACCGCTTTCTTTTTATTCGTGGAACCCGGCAATATTCAAGTCAATGGAGACTTCAACAAGATTAATGAAGTACAAATTACAGGTTCTAAGACCTATTCAGATTACCTAGAAATCAAAGACTTTGAAACTAAATTAGCTGCGAAGATCAAGGAATTGGATGATCAATATAATAATCCTCAGCCCAACATTTCTCAAGAAGAATATGACAAGCTGATGGACGAATTATATGTCAGCCGTAATGAATTTGCAGTTTCCTTTATCAAAAACCATGGCAGCAGTGCCGTTTCGATAACCGAATTATACAATCTTGTGGGAAGCTTGGAAAACAGTCAAATGAAAGAGCTTTTCCAAGGACTGTCCGACGAGCTAAAGCAATCTCCAGGTGGTGAAATGATCAATTCACTGATCATGCAATCTGCTATCGTTGATATTGGCATGCCGGCACCCGATTTCTCCATTCCAGATACAGAAGGTAAAACGGTCAACCTTTCAGATTACAAAGGCAAATATGTACTGATCGATTTCTGGGCAAGTTGGTGTGCACCATGCCGCGCCGAGAACCCGAATTTAGTTGCTGCCTATAATCAGTTCAACAAAAAGGGTTTCGAAATCTTAGGTATTTCCCTAGACAAAAAAGAAGCGGAAAAAATGTGGCGACAAGCAATCGTTGCGGATAAACTGACCTGGAAACAAACTTCCGACCTTACAGGGGTGGATAGTGATGTGGCTAAAATGTACCATGTGGTACAGATCCCGACCAATTTCTTGGTTGATGCGGATGGCCAAATCATCGCCAAAAACTTAAGAGGCGAAGCTTTAATCAAAAAACTCGAAGAACTGCTTTAACCATGAAATTGTTTCAAAAACCTCTTTTTTTGGCTTTGACCTTGGCTCTCGCACTCTCCTTTTTTCAATCGGAAGTCAATGCGCAAGACCAATCAGATAGCATTTTCACGAATGATGCTCTTTACCACAAGGACTTGGAGGAAAAAGTACTGGCTGCATTTAACGCACAGCAAGGTAAAACTGTTCCTCAACTTCAGTTAGAAGCCAGATCTTTAAAAAATGAACAAGCTTTTTCATGGAAAATAGAAGGTAATCCTTCAACAGAACCCTTGAAACCCAAAGATCTTTTTCAAGCAAAAAAATCAACAGTCTTTTTGATGGGGCGTTTGAACCAAAAGGATAGAAACGATTATCCATATGCAGATCTATTTGCATCCGCTTTTGCTATCAGTTCAGATGGAATCTGCGTAACGAATTATCATGTGCTCGCCGAATTGATCCATACAGATAAGCCAACTGACTCTTTGCAATTGAGCTCAGATCTCAGCACCTATTTTATCGAAACAATAGACGGCGAGATTTATGTGATGGATAAGCTATTGGCTTTTTCTTCCAGTAATGATGTGGCGATTTTTAAAGTAAAAACAAATGGAAAGAAATTACCTTTTATTCCATTAGGACCTGTCCTATTACCTGGTGAACCCGTTTATATCATTTCCCATCCTGATCATATCTATTACTATCTGAGTGAAGGCATCGTCAACAAGAACAGCTTGATGTTGAACCCTAGGACCCCTGGAATCCGTCAATATAGAATGACCATCAGTGCAGACTATGCGGTCGGTTCAAGCGGTGCTCCTATCCTATCAGAGGCTGGCAACCTGGCTGGTGTGGTTTCTTCTACCCAGACCATCCCCTCGGCAGCCGCTGAAGGCAACAAACAACAGATGGTCATGAAAAATGCTATTTCCGTACGTGCTCTAAAGCTATTAATCCAATAAATCATGAAAAGATTCATCCTTATACTATTCTTGCTACCAACCGTTCTCTTTGCTCAGGAAAAAGGAATAAAATTCAGTAATAACCTGAATTGGGCAGAGGTTAAAGAAAAAGCCAAGGCAGAGAACAAATACATCATGATGGATTGCTATACCTCTTGGTGTGTTCCATGCAAGATCATGGAACAACAGGTTTTTACAGACAGTAAAATTGGAGAGTACAGCAACCAAAACTATGTGTCTGTCCAGGTTCAATTTGATGATGATCCCAAGGCCAATGCAATCAAAAAAGAATGGATGAAATTAAGCAAGGAATTTGACAAGAATTATCAGGTGGATGGTTACCCTTGCTACCTCTTCTTTAATCCCAATGGCGAAATAGTACATAAAGCCTATGGCAAGAGAGAGATCAGCAACTTCCTAAACCTATTGCAAAACGTCCCGAATCCAGATTTCCAATACTATACCTTAAGAGAGAAGTATGAGGAAAACAAGCAGGACAAAACCATATTAAAAAAGCTTTTAAATGCTTCCATGGAAGCTGAGCCCGAGGACAAACAAGATTTGATCAAGGCTTATCTTTCCCAGAAACCAGCTATTGAAACAAAAGCCGAAGCACAGGTCATCATGGATGTAACCCGCTCATCCCATGACATCGGCTTCCCCATACTTTTGAATCAAGCCAAAAAAATTGACTCTTTGTTAGGAGAAACAGCGGCCGAGGATCTATACCGAGGAATAATAAATTTTGAAGATGCCGCCAACAAGCTCGGCCGTAAATCTCCTATGGGCTATTATATCTTGACAAACAATCCAGATTGGTCTGTTTTCCAAGATACCCTAGTTGCAAAATACCCTAACCATAGCACGGAACTACTGGATTTCATAAAATTAAACTTCTATAAAAATGGCCTCCTAATGCAGGATTATGTCCCTGCCCTGAAAGCCTATATCCAAAAATATGACCATAGCATCAGTGATAGAATGAAAATGGAATATGTGGGTGTTTTTGCGAAAAAATCCAAGGAGACTGAACTCATCAAAGAACTGTTGACCTGGTCGAGAGATGCCTTTGAAAAGTCTGAAGATGTCGAAAATCTTTCCAACTACGCTTTGTTGAACTATAAAGTGGGAGAAAAAGAAAAAGGGATCTCCTTGATGGAAAAGGCAATCACAAGGGCTGAAGAAAATCAACTCTATGATTTGAATGAAAATTTAGACCTGATGAAGAAAGGTGAAAATATTCTTTAAATGTTGTTTATTAAGTAATGAATGAAAAAGCAAGTTATAGATCCTATACTGTCTCTTGTTTCTGTGCATTCAAAAAGCCGATTCAAATTGAATCGGCTTCTTTATTTAGTTATTATTTTTTCAAGGTTTCATCCAACCATCCGAAAAACTCACGTTGCCATACCTGTGCGTTATGACCTGAAAGCACCCAGTGGTTTTCATCTGGTAAATAGACCAATCTACTTTTAACCCCTCTAAGTTGAGCTGCTTGGAAAGCTTCCAGACCTTGTCCGATTGGAACCCTGTAATCTTTACCGCCTTGGAAAATCAAGATCGGAGTAGTCCATTTCGAAACCAATGTGCTTGGGTTGAATTCGGTATAGGTTTTATCATTACCTTGTTCCCAATAAGGTCCGCCTAATTCATAGTTTGCAAAAAAAAGTTCTTCCGTTGTACCATACCATGATTTCATATCAAACAATCCACAATGTGAAATAAAGGATTTGAATCGACCTTCATGCACACCTGCCAATTGAAATACAGAATAACCACCATAACTAGCACCTACTGCACCTATCCTATCTTTATCTACATAGACTTCCTTGGAAAGGTCATCGATTGCTGATAGGTAATCTGCTATCGCTTGACCACCCCAATCCTTCGAAATCTGTTCATTCCATTTCACTCCCCATCCTGGCATGCCACGACGGTTAGGTGCGATGACAATATATCCCTGACTGGCCAGTAATTGGAAGTTCCAACGGAAGGAATACGATTGGGTAACCGCACCTTGGGGACCTCCCTGGCAGAATAATAAGGTCGGGTATTTTTTGCTTGGGTCAAAGTTCGGCGGATAGATCACCCATGAAAATAGGTCTAAACCATCCGATGCCTTTGTCACCCTTGCTTCCACCTTGGTATCTGCAACCTTACTGTACAATTGATCATTGACGGTCGTTATTGGATTTAGTTTTTTGGATTTGAAAGCATAATGGTATACTTCATTGGCCCGTGTCATTTTTGACAGGGTAACTACCAGACCCTCCTTGGTTTCTCCCACGATACCGTTGATGTCAAATTCTCCATCTGAAATCTTATTGATAATTGGCAATGCCCTATTCTTCAGGTTGCCCGGAATCAATAGTTCAAAGATCTGAACAGTCCCTTCGGTTGGTGCCAAGAAATAGATTTTTTTATTGTCCTTGCTCCAAGTATAGGAATTGATTGTTCCATCCCAATGAGCCGTCATGTTCAGTTTGATTCCGCTGGCAGGCTCGCTAATGTAGATATCATTTTTATCCGATTCATAGCCATCTGTTTTCATGCTCATCCAGCTCATCAGTTTTCCATCCGGGCTGAAATTTGGATTGTTATCATATCCATTCATCCCTTCGGTCAGATTACTGGTCTGTCCTGAAGCCAGGTCATATTTGTAGATATCTGTATTGGTACTCTGTGCGTACTCCGTTCCAAATTTCTTCTTACAGACATAAAGTACGGATTTACTATCTGGAGTCCATGCAAAATCTTCCGCTCCCCCAAATGGCATGGTAGGCGAATAGAAAGGCTCATCAGCTAAGATATCCTTAGCCTCCCCAATTTTTCCGTTATCATAACTAGCGATAAATGGATGGTTGAATTTCCCATCGTTCCAAGTATCCCAGTGTCTGTAATCTAGATTATCATAGATATACACATTGGATTTTGGTAGGTCCTTATACTTATCGGTGCTATGGTAATCTTTTAAGAGAACCTGTTTGCTGAACAAGATATGCTTCCCATCAGGTGAAATCTTCACATTTTCCAAGCCACCTTCATGATTGGTCACTTGAACGGCATTTCCGTCTTTCAGGCTTTTTTTCCAGATCTGTCCTTTGAACATATAAAGGACATCGTCACCTTCCACTTTGAGTACAGACTCACCACCTGCCTCGGAGGTGAATTGCTTGGCAACTCCTCCTTTTACCGGAATAACAAAAAGATCCTTCTCGGATTTGTTTTCATCAAACTGATAATTCGATACACCGTAAATCAATTGGGTGCCATCTGCTGAAAGTCCTTCTCCGGAAACCCGGCCCAATTCCCATAGCTTTTGGGGACTAAGGGGTTCCACATTGCCTGAACGTCTGACGTGATCTTCTACTTTTGGTCGCTCCACCTTTTGGGGAACTTCTTTTCCTTCTTGTGCAATAACCATATTATTGATCAATAAGAGTGCTCCAATCCATGATATCTTATGCATATAAAAAACGATTTGCCTGCCAATTTACTAAAGTTGACAGGCAAACCGAAATCATTACCTAATTTACACGACTGGCTTTCCAAAATAAGAGCCAAATGCTCGTGAGGTACATTCGTATGGATGTTCTACTTAACCTTATCATTGCTTTTCAAATTGATACCAGTTAATTTTTGTTGAAATACGCATTAATACCGCCAAGATGATGAATAGTCCAATGGTTCCAACGATTAATGAGTAGTCACGTAATTGAAGAAGTACGAAGATGAAACTATAGAATAGAGCTAATATGGCGGCGAAATTCATGGCCGATTTCATGTCCTTGGTTATTGCTTTGATAAACGATGAAATCAGGATAATTGTTGCAATTGCTGCAATTAAATATGCGAAATTAAATCCAATATGTTCCGAAATCGCCAGTAATAAAGCATAGAACAACACCATGGCAAAACCGATCAATACATACTGAATGATATGCACGCGCTGTTTCTTGATGATTTCCATGAAGACCAAGGAAACAAAAGTCAATGCGATCACCAAAGCACCATACTTGGTTACGCGGGTTGCTTTTTGATAGTTATCGACCTGTGGCAAGAAGTTGACCTGAACCATGTCATAATCATTTGCAGTCAACTGATTGTCTGTGCTAGCGCTCTGTGGTTCTGGAAAGGTGCGTGCAGCATATTCATTGGGATGTGCGTCTTCGTCAGAAAGATCGATACCTTGGAAGTTATAGACCTTATAAGGCTCTCCGGTCCATTGTTGGGCCTGTTTTCTGCTGAAATCCGGAATGGTCCAGTTAGCTTTAAAGCTTTCTCCAACTTCACGGTCATCCGGTAAAAAGTTACCATTGAAACTAGGATTTGCCCAATTACCATTTACATTGATCTTCGTGTTTTTTGCCAGCGGCAAGAAATTCAAGGACTTGGATCCTTTCAGGTCAAAATTGATCTCGAAAGGTTTATTCAAGGACTCATTGTTTTCTAATGGAAGGTCAACCGTTAAATTCTGCTTGAACAGATCGATATCCAGATCATATTTCCCCATTTCCATGGCTTTACCATCCCATTTAAACGTTGGATTTTCTGATAGTCCTTTCACATCCTGTATACCGAAAATCAGTTTGGCGTCCTGCCATTTCAGATCAGCAGGCAGTACCTTTAATTTACTGAAATCAAAGGCTTCGAAATTCCCCTTAATATTGATCTTTGAGGTATAGACGATGGCTTGATAGATACCACGCTTTAAAGGTTCAGGTTCTACAGTAGCTGTAATCTGGGTCTGATCTGCCATCATAAAGGCATATTCTGTAACTACCGTTGTCACCAACGTACTGGTTCCCGTACCTTCCCCATCACTTTTCATCCTTTCTCTGACCACCTCGTAAGGAACAGCTAAGATAGGGCTTGTGATCACTTGGTCCATCCCCCATTTCCGAGCGATCTCCGTAGATACATTCGTCTCCCTATTGTTGCGTTCTGAAATCAGGTCTCCGATCAAGCCCAATGGAATGAGCAAGATTAACATCAGGAAGAAAATGACAAAAATCTTAACGATCAATGAAGAGGTGATTTTTTCGATCAGGGATTTCTGAGAACTGTTCTCCAATCCCTCGTTAGTTGAATTATTTTCCATGTTGAATAGGATTTACTTGTAGTTGTAGTTTTAAGTGTTTTTTATCTAGTGATTGTTGTAATGTGCTCAGTGATTCTGTGAGGAAGCCCTTAAATTCTATATGGTGAAATTTATGCATGGCCTTCCCTTTTCTGTAAGCTGACCAATAATGTGCGCTATGCTCCGGAAATATAAAGGTCCCGATAAAGATCATGGCCAGCAGGTACAAACTCAGCTTGCCATTTCCGAACAGCAGATATTGCATGGCAATTTCATCGTTAATCTCTGTTCCAGTTTCTGTAATCAGGTGAAAGACATCGTGATTCTCCAATTTCGGCATGACGTCAAAACCTTTTTCTTTGTAGAACATTCCTAAGGCATAGCCTAAACTCCCCTCTTGATATTCCAAAAACTCTTCTTTCCTGATTCCCCAAGCTGCCTTATATCCCTTAAACAGCTCTGCATACAATTTGGATGACCAATTGTACAGGAATAGCATAAATTTCAATCTTAATCCTCTCATATTTTTATCTATAAAGCACTTTGTCTTTCAAAGTAGATGAACAAAAAAAATTCTATTTGTACTGCTGTTTGATGAGGCTCTCCAAGGCAATGATATGATTTTCAAATGCTTTAGCGCCTTGATCCGTCTTACTATAACTTGTATTCGGCTTACGATCGATGAATGTTTTGGTCACCAAAATATAGCCTTCTTTTTCAAGGTTCTTCAGGTTTGATGCCAGGTTACCATCGGTTACCTCCAACAATTCCTTTAACGAATTGAAATCATAGGAATCATTGGCCATCAGGATACTCATGATTTGCAGCCTGACCCTATTTTCAAAAACCTTGTCATATAATGTTAAATCCAAGCTCACTTTCTTTCGTACTTTTTATGGACAATTAACCCGTAAACGATATGTAGAACACCAAATCCTAAGGCCCAAAACACGACGCCATATCCAGGGAAGGCCAAAGCTAACAAGCCTAATACAATCTCCAAAATTCCAAGTACCCTGACTTCCCGAAAAGTGAATACACTAGCTGCCGCTAGTGATAGTCCATAAAAAATCAGCAAGGTGGAAGCTACCAAACCGACCACACCCTTACTGATCAGGATGATCGAAAACAGACCGCCAGTCACCAATGGGATAGCCATCGCTTTCAATAACGCTTTACTGGTCGGGTTCCAGATGCTCTGTCCCGCTTTCTTGGCTTTTGCCCTTGCCATGATCACCCCTACCGTTACGGAAATGACCAGGACCAAAATGGCAATGATGATCAATTTATATAGCACCTGTTCATCCAACACATAATAGTCACGGTAACCAAACACACTCTTGGTTCCATAAACCACAAAATATGCAGCTGCTGCCCCCAATAAAGCTAAACAACCGATCAATACGCCCGAAAGCCCACTGATGGACATAAATTTCGATGATTTCTCCATCATGGAGCGGATCTGGCCTATTTCTTTTAAGATATCTTTCTGGTCCATAAAAGTACTTTGTGTTTCAAAGTAAAGGAGAAAAAAGTACTTGCGCAAATATTTTTTCAATTTTTTTATAAAGCCTCCCCCATTCCAACAATAAAACCAAGTTCTGGAAAGTCGTTTTTTTATCCAATTATTGATCATAGGCCTTCGACCATCACTTTACCCTTGTTCGAGACATTTTCGGAAAATTCGGAATGTGTCTCGAATGAGGTCAAAATATGCTCCATATTCCTGGTCAGGATTCTTGAAGGAATCCTTATTTCTATTGAATAGTGTTTATTGATTTATTATATAAAAGGAACATGAGCCTCCCCACCTTCGAGTTTTTTTGGAGGATGTACTTTTTGTTTTCCATAATTATAAAGACCAAAAGAGGATGTTTACCTGTCGAATCCGCTCCAAAAGCAGCATGATCTTCCCGTATTTTGAGCTTAGCCTAGGCTATTTTCAATATTTTTTGAAAAATTAGGCTTTAAGAAACAAAGAGTTACAAAAAAACATAGAAAAAAGAGAAGAAAAAGCTTGACATATATAGGTTTGGTTTCTATCTTTGTGGCTCAATAAAATCCTAACTGCGGAAGTGGCGTAATTGGTAGCCGCACCAGACTTAGGATCTGGCGCCGCGAGGCGTGGGGGTTCGAGTCCCTTCTTCCGCACTTGATGTCCTCCTGAAAACAAAATATCAGGAGGACTTTTTTTTATTAATTGCGAAAAGCTAAAACAAGAGTATGAATATTTCACACCAGAACATTGATGACATCAACGCTAGTATCCAAGTGGAAATAGCGCCTGAGGACTATAACCCACAGGTTGATAAAGCAATTAAAGACCAAGCAAAACAAGCTAAATTACCAGGATTCCGCCCAGGAATGGTTCCTACTGGACATATCAAACGTATGTACGGTAAAGCGATCTTATTTGATGAGATCAATAAAATTATCAATGATAAAATTGCTGAATACATCGGTGAGCAAAAACTGGAAGTATTAGGCCAACCTCTTCCTAAAGAAGAAGATACTGATGGTCAATACAACTGGGATTTCAAAGATACTTTTAAATTCGATTACGAGATCGGTTTAGCTCCTCAGTTTGACATTCCTTTCTCAGCAGAGACGGAATTCACTGAATACGACATTAAAGCTGATGAAGCAACGCTTACTGAGCGTATCAAAAACTTACGTCGTAGCTATGGTAAAATGACCAACCCTGAAGTTTCTGAGGAAGGTGACGTTCTTTACGCTGAATTGAAACAAGATAAAGAAGACGGTATCGAAAAAACAACTTCAATCCGTACGGACATCATTGAAGATGCCAAAATCAAAAAATCATTGGTTGGCTTGAAAAAAGATGATACTGCAAAGCTTGACGTAAAGAAAGCATTCAAAGTTGCTGACCTTGCTCGTATCTTAGGTATCACTGAAGATGAGGCTGAAAACCTAGACGTTACTAAATTCGAATTGACGGTAAAAAACATCAATAGATTAGAAGAGTCTGACTTGAACCAAGAGTTCTTCGACAAATTGTTCCCTCCTGGTGAAGTAACTACCGAAGAGCAATTCAACGAAAAAGTAAAAGAAGAAGTTGAAAACCTATTCAAACAAAACTCAGCTCAAAAATTACGCAACGATATGTATACTTTCGGTATGGATAAAGTTGACGCTAAATTCCCTGAGGATTTCTTGAAAAAATGGTTAAAAGCAACTAACCCTAACTTGGATGCTACTGAAATCGAAGAAGGTTTCGAAGATTTCTTGAACAACTTGAAATGGACGATCATCGAAAACCGCATCGTTACAGCAAACAACTTAGAAGTTAAATATGATGAGGTGGTTGATTTGGCTAAAGAACGTATCTACGCGCAAATCAAAATGTACAACATCAACGAAGAGCCAACAGATGAGCAATTGCAACAATTCGCAATGCAATTATTAGGCGACAGAGAACAAGCTAACCGTTTGTTCGAAGAAGTAAAAGCTTTAAAAGTGTTCGATCAATTGAAAGATACAGTGAAAATCAAATCTAAAAAGATCGATTTCGACAAATTCGAAAAGCTTGACAAATAAGCATTACAAGAATTAGTTATAAAATAAAAAAAGGTTAACGGAGCAATTTCGTTAACCTTTTTTTATGGAGTATTTAGTAGTAAGTAATTAGACTCGGGGGTGTCTTTAAGCGAAGGGAATGGGACTGTAGGCTATTTTGAACCCGGATTAGCGGGATGGGAGGATAGACCATGATTTGGATTTGAACCAGGATTTAACAGATTCGAGGATAGACCATGATGATGATCAACAATTCGCTGGAAAGTCCAACATACGGTAGGACTGAATTGCATACGCCCGCCCCCTATGCCCCTGTCTTCCTTAACCTTCGGTGCAGGAATTGTACACCTATACAATCAATATTTGCATACCTCCGAGAACCTTCGTACCTCAGGTTGACACCGGAACGGGAAACCTTTTATCCGCCATACATCCCCTGCGGGGATGAATTATTTTAGCAATGGTATTGAACAAAACAGGAGTAGCAAAAACTGATGTTCGATTAATCGAACATCAGTTTTTGCTACTTACAGGCTAACGTGCCATGCCAGCTAAAATAATGGAACCCCAAAAGGGTTCTATATTAAAAAAATAAAAGAGCTAATTTATTTTCGTTGCCAAAAAGCTGTCATCACCTTCCGATAAATTTAGTCCAAATTTTTTATTCTCAGGTTGACAGTAAAAAAAGAACATTGCCCATGTGCTATTCTGAACGATTAGTGAAGAATCTGTACGCTTCTCCTTTCCCAAGTCCTGTCATCCTTTACCGCAGGTAAAGGAACTGTACGCCAATACAAGCAAGTTCGCATTGCTCCGAGATCCTTCCTTCGTCAGGACGACAGTATGGTGGGTAACCGAAAGTTAAGAAACTGTTCTCTATGTTGAACCAGGATTGGGATTTGCCTCGCTCTCCCAACGAGGATGGGAGGATGGGCCAAGATTTGGATCAATTTATTAATATCAATGTTTAGCAGATAACAATATATTCCACTGAAAGCCTACTTTCAGGTATAGTCCTAAACCCCAGATTCCTTGGGGGGCTTTCATACAAATAGGTCCCATTTCATAATTGAAACTAAAGTCTTTGCCAATATCTCTATTGATTCCCCAAGTTGCAGCGAAACCTGAGGCTACACCTTTATCAAAACTAGGTTTTTCTTTTGCTTCTTTCTCTCCCACCGTTGTATCAAATGTCCAGCCTGCCATTAGGCCTAAATAACGAAGAGCGAGGAAATTTGATGAATTATTTTTAATGGATTTGCCATTTTGTAATCGATTTGAAAAACCATAATATTTCTTGACCGATAAGGACCAGGTCGGCATCAACACAATTGTTCTATTATAATGATTCCAACGCTCCTTATCTCCTATTGGTAAAGCATGAAAGCGTGTTAAACCTCCTAATGTAAGTCCTGCATTCATCTCGAGGACAGCATCTTGAAAAACTGGCTTTTCAAACTGATATGCTAACATGGGTTTTACGATATTCGTACGGATACTATGATTCTCTACAACATATGAACGGATTGAATCATTATCAAGTGCATTGATTTCTTGAGCATGGGTAAATGGTAAAATAAACAGGAATAGCAGAATAAATATTAAAACAGATCTCATGGGTTATAAAAATACTTTAGGATTAAATAATAAACCGATTTTTTAAAAGGTCTTTGAAAAACCTACATGAAGCCAAAAAGAAGGCACTATTTCAGAATCCAAATTATAGACTAAACTTGGTCCCACCTCCAGATTGAAATTGAAATTACTACCGAGGTCTCTATTCATCCCCCAAAAGGCTACCAATCCTACTGCATTCCGGCTGCTGAACTGCATTCTTTTGGACTTCTCTGCATTAATATTTTTAGTATCCCTAATCCATCCAATTATAGGACCGTGCAACCTTCCTCCAAAATAATTTGCACTATTATTCTCAATGGTTTTATTTTTTCGGAGCCTATTTTCAATATTATAAAAATGTTTTACCCCGACAGACATTAGTGGCATTAAAGCAAAATACCTAGCATTAACATCCAAATCTCTATATTGATCTATATCAACCGAAAGTTTACTTACCCAAAAGCTAACTAGAAGCCCTGCATTGACATCAAATACAGTTTTTGGACCTATTGGTTTTTCGTATTGAAAAGTTAAGGTTGGAGCAATTAAGGAAACTCGAATACTAGAGGTTGTTTTTACAAAATCGACAGGATCAACTGTTTTATGTTTGTTAGAGTCCTGTTCTTGGGAATAAGATGAAGAAGAAAATACAGTTAAGATAAATAAAAGAAGAATTCCCCTATTCCAGCTGCTTAGTAAAGATTTAGTCATTGTCTATTTTTAATTTGCAGCAAAAATAAGGGCAACAAAATTAAAAATATAGAACAAAATTATACTTTATTAAAAATAAATGTCTTTTACGTTAACTTCTAGAAGAATATATTATACCCTACGGACAACCTACCATAAGGATATTCACGATTAAAGTCTGGATATTGCTGATCATAGAAATGACCTTGGAGATTGAAATAACCAGAACTCAAGTTGATGGACCAACGTTTATATAATCTCAGGCTGGCTTCGACGTTCAGTCCGTGAAGGACATAGTATGAATCCGTACCCGAAATGGTAAAAAACACCCCACCATTATAGTCAGCACTTAAAATAAAGCGATCTAAGAGCATCAAATCTCCACGGAACCTATATGATGCACCTGGCCCATAATTGTAGTTTCTACTGGCTCCATATAGCAAATATGGATCAGGCACTGCTGCCAATATCACCGCTCCCGCTCCCACAGACAGGTTCAAGCGATTGCCTTTTTTATATCTGAATTCAGACAGCCAATTATAGTTCAAACTTTGTCCTCCGTAAAAAAAGGCATCGTTGTTATAGAAGTCATAATGGGCATTCAGGGTACCATAATGATCCCCCTTTTTAGACTTAAAGAATTTTGCACCATAAAGTAGGGCATGTACATTGACCCCATTAATAAATGAACTGTCCCCATTTCCCAATTCTAGGTTTACAGAGAACTGATCAAAAGGTCTTTTATAGTTATGGTCACCATTGCTATAGATAAATCGCAATCGACCGTAAAAAGCATTCTTTCCTTCATTCAGGAAATCACCTTCCTTGGCATCAAAGCGTCGCACTCCTAAATCCAGTTCCGCCTTGATGACAGAAGAGTCGGCTCCATAATAATCATCGATCGGTTTACCCCATTTACCATCTAAAAAGCGATTCAATCCGTTGATAGGATTAACCAAAGTCGCTACGATCTCGTTTCCGATCCTATTATGGTCCGTACGGTTTCTCGCAAGGATGTTGCGGGAAACCCGATGCATCATCTCCCCCATCAATATCCCTCCAAAGGTGGTATTGACTAAATCGTTGATGGAAGGGTGCTGAGTTTCGCCAGCTGTCTCCCATATATAACTTCCGGCTACCGTGGCCAGGGAGGATTGGTAAAAATTGTAACCATTACTACGAAAGGCATTGAAATAAATCTGTCCATGGAAAGGATGGTCAATCTGATTGGTGGTAAATTGGTTGTCATCCCAATCCCAGGCACTAAATCGCTGATGGTCCAAAAAGTTCTGGAAACTGATATATGAATAAGGATCTTTCGTGATAAAGCGATTGAAGGAAGCCGGTAAAGCTTGAGCCAAAAACCATTGAGCTCCTGCACGCCAAAATTTCTTTTTCCTCTTGGGATTCAGGTTCCATTCTAAGGTATCCTTGATAAACGCAGGTTCATCGGGAAGGACAGCTAAGCTGTCTTTTCTAAATTTTATCGTGTCAGTAACAGATTTGGTCTCTATCTGACCTAGTGACTTTAAAGTGGATAAAATTAAGATCCACGTGAAAAGAAATAGTGTCCTGTGATTTAGTTGCAATGCTATAGAAGTTAAATTTGGCGTAAAATTAATGTATTAGCCTGAAAGCGAAAACTCAAATTTCGATTCCTACCCATTCGTGACAAAGCGTTTTTGTCAGGTTCAAAACAGTTTGCGCTTTAAATGGTTTTAATTATATTTAAGGGATAACCAACAGAATCACAACATGAAAAGACTATTTTTAAGTTTGGCCATTCTGCTGATGGGCTTTGCAGTCATTGCTCAATCCAAGCAGCCCCTACATGGAGCTTACCTCGCAAAAGATGGAAATGTCAATCACCTATGGCTATTTGTAGATGGCTACAGTTCATATATCCAATATGAAGACAACAAGTATATTTCTACCTGGGGAGGTCCATTTAGCACATCAAACAATGGTATACAGGTACACGTGGAATATAATGATGCCAATCCAGCAGAGATAGGCACTGAAAAGGCCAAGAATGCCCAATTGGATGGTAAAGGCATCAAAATGGGAACCCTGAACTTCGCGAAACAAACTGCCAATAAACAGGAATTGGATGGTCTGTGGCGGATAACCGGTCGAAAAGAAAAAGATAAAATGTCCAACATCCCGCGTGGTGATAGAAAGACTATCAAAATATTGGTTGATGGCTATTTCCAATGGATTGCCATCAATCCTGCTGAAAAGGGATTTTATGGTACCGGCGGAGGAAAATACAGTTTTAAGGATAAGAAATATACCGAAAACATCCTATTCTTCTCCAGAGACAATAGCCGTGTCGGTGCTTCCTTGTCCTTTGATGGCGAAATCAAAGATGGCGCTTGGAACCACAGTGGCTTGAGCTCAAAAGGTGACCCTATCTTTGAGATCTGGTCTAGGGACAATAAATAGAAATTTATCATAAAAAGAATCGGGGCATTCAAATGAAGGCCCCGATTCTTTTTATGATAATCTCTTAACCAAAGAGGTCTGAACTGAGGTATCGATCGCCTCTATCACAAACGATAAATACAATAACGCCCTCTTCGATTTCATTAGCCACGGTCAAGGCTGCTTGAAAAGCTCCACCAGAGCTCATCCCTGCAAATACCCCTTCTTTTCTGGCTAATTCCCTAGCTCTCTGGGTTGCATCTTTTTGGTCGATGTCTATAACTCTATCCACTCTACTTGGATCAAAAATCTTTGGAAGGTATTCCTCTGGCCATCTTCTGATGCCGGGAATAGAGGACTCTTCAGTAGGTTGACAACCTACGATCTGTACCTCTGGATTCTGGCCTTTCAAATAGATTGAACAGCCCATAATGGTTCCTGTAGTTCCCATTGCACTGACAAAGTGGGTAATCTTTCCATCGGTATCATGCCAGATCTCGGGCCCCGTAGTTTTTACATGGGCTTCGTAATTATCAGGATTGGAGAATTGATTGAGAATAAAGTATTCACCGCTTGCGGCTTTTTCTTCGGCATAGTCCCGGCTCACCTCCATATTGTCCAACAACGTCACCTTACCCCCGAAAGCTTCCATGGTCAAGGTCCTCTCCCTTGTTGAAGTAGATGGCATCACCAGTTCAATCTCTAAGCCATACATACTCGCGATCATGGCCAAGGCAATACCGGTATTGCCACTTGTGGCTTCAATCAACTTGCTATCCTTATTGATCTCGCCACGTTCCATGGCAGAACGGATCATATTTAAAGCGGCACGGTCCTTTACCGAACCTCCGGGATTATTCCCTTCAAGTTTTGCATATATTTTAACCTTAGGGTTGTCATGAAATCCTTTGATTTCCACCATCGGTGTATTTCCAATTAAGTCTATGATATTCGCCATTATGCTAAAGGTTTAGAGTCAATAAATTTTGAATTGGGTTGATGATATACGGTCGTATAAGGGTCAACGCTGCTGGTCAACCACACATTTCCTCCTATCACAGAATGATGGCCCACTACGGTTTCACCTCCCAAGATGGTCGCTCCAGCATAGATAATGACATGGTCTTCAATAATGGGATGCCGCTGGGTATTGGCCATGTTCTTTTCCACGCTCAAGGCACCCAAGGTTACCCCTTGGTACAGCTTGACATGCTTGCCGATCCTACAGGTTTCTCCAATCACGATACCAGTACCATGGTCAATAAGTAGGTACTCATCGATGAAAGCTCCTGGATGGATGTCAATGCCTGTTTTTGAATGTGCATGCTCCGTCAGTATCCGTGGAATCAAAGGGATTCCTTGGATCCACAGTTCATTGGCCAATCGATAGATACTGATAGCCAAAAAACCGGGATAGGTCCGTATCACTTCATTCAGACTCTGTGCTGCCGGATCGCCTTCCATGATGGCTTCTGCATCGGTCAGCATGCGCTGATAGATGGAAGGCAGGTTAGCAAAGAACTTTTCGGATACTTTCTTGATATTGCAGCTGGAGCATGCTTTTGTTTTGAAAAGCAAAAGATAGAGATCTGCCTCAGCCTGCTTGAATGCAGCTTCAATTTCCTGAACCGTATTGAAGGTTCTTGAATTCCGTTCAGGGAACAACAGATGCAGCAATTCAACTGCCCAATGAGCAATGGCTTTATTGCTGGGCATATCTTGGACAGCCTGTTGTTTTTCGTATATATGTTGATAAAAATCCTCCATTATCATGGGTAGGTTGAATTATTTTAAAAATTTTAAAGCACTAGTTTTTCAAAGAGTTCTTGATGTGTTTTTTCTGCATCTAAGCATAAGCCTGGATGTACGGCAGAGCATTGGATCAAGGTGCTCCGTTTAGCGGTTAGCCAACGAAAACGTTCGGTTTGATCCAATTGGGCAAGTGCTCCACCCTCTTTGCTCCCTAAACAGACTTGCTTCATGGATTCCAAATGAGCCCGGATCTGGTCAAAGTCGATATCCTTATATAACAATTCGCAGCGGCCTTCATCCACATGGTACAGGATATTGGCATATCGTTGCTTCCTGCAATATAACAGCACGCCTACATTGACAAATTCCTCTCTTTCAACACGCGGAACCAGTCTTACCACAGCATATTCGTATAAAGTCCTATCCTGCATGTTGAATTTGATTTACAAAAACTTCAGAATGGCTCGCTCTTCTGGAAATAAACTCCACATACACTTCACGCACTTCATCCGCACTAAGATCGCGAACCTCATCAATTAACCATTCATCGGGTATTACATCGAGGATTTTCCTGATATTTTCTTTGTTGAACAGCTCTTTATAGGTTGAATCGATAAGGGGAACATCCTTGGCCTTGGATAAGAGGACATGGTCCTTGATCTGAACGAAAGGTTTATCAACGGTTTCTTCCCAATTGTCCCAGTTATGGTGGAAATACAGTGCTGCCCCATGGTCTATAAGCCATAATTCCTTATGCCAGATCAGCATATTGGTGTTTTTCACGGTCCGATCTACATTCATCAAAAGGGCATCCAGCCAAACGATCTTGGAAGCTTCCTCGGAGGAAATTTCATCGACATTGGCATCAAAGGTGATAGCTCCATTCAGATAACTTACACCGAGGTTCTTGCCTACAGAAAACTTGAGCAGGTCTTGGATCTCTTCATCCGGTTCGGTCCTGCCGAAGCCTACATCCAGATCGGCATACACCATTTCAGGAACCCGAAGTCCTAAGAACCTTGCCAGTTCGCCACCGATAAATTCAGCGACCAAGGCTTTTTTCCCCTGTCCAGCTCCTCGGAACTTGATCACATAGCTAAATCCATCATCCGCATCAACCAATCCGGGCAGCGAACCACCTTCGCGAAAAGGTTGGACATATCGGATGATATTCACCTCTCTAATTTCAGGACTCTTTATTTCCAGCATCTATTCTATGTTATAGTTTAGGAGACCCTCATAAGGATCTCCTTGGATTTTCAATAATTTGGCAAAAGCCGGTTCAGTCTTTATTCCTTGCGACTTCAGCTTGATGATCTGTTGTTTAAATTCCTCGCCGAAGGTCTCCAAAAGTTTGGCTTCAATCAACAGATGTCGAAAACCATACTGTTCAGCCACCGGTCTCCCCTCTCCATAGACTTCCAGCAACATATCGTCAATTTTAAAGTTAGCAATTCCAACTTCTATTCCACGCACAGTTTCTACTTTAAAGCTGTATCCATTGTGTTTTTCGAAATTTTCATGACATTTTCTTTTAAATATGTCGAGGTCATAGACCTCACAGGCGATATCCAAATCGCTGTTCCACACGGCTATGTCAATGGGAATGGTTCCAATAAGGACGGGTTTGAAATCCTGCAAAGCTTCCATTATCCTATGATTCCGGATCAAATCATAAGATTTCCTTTGCAGTGCAGTGCCCATTTTGAGATAGGAAAGATCATAAAACCTAGCAGATTCCATCCTTCAAAGTTAATCTAAAGTGCTCATAAATATTGAAAATCGAGGAAATTGTACTGTAAAGTGACTTAAAGGTTAAGGATATTCTAGCTATATTTGTGAGACTCATACTATAATGCAAAATCAATTTATGGATACAAATACAGAATACAATCGTATTATCAACATATGCCAAGAGCTATTTATTAAAAAGACCAAAGACTATGGTACAGCTTGGCGAATTTTACGATTAAGTTCTTTGACTGATCAGATTTATATCAAGGCCGCCCGTATCCGTTCATTGGAAGAAAAAAAGGAATCGAAAGTTGGCGAAGGAGTAGTCGATGAATTCATTGGAATCATCAATTATTGTGTGATTGCTTTGATTCAACTGGAAATTGGCAATACGGAAAACGAGAACTTGGACCCCAAAATCGTAGCGGAGAAATATACCGAAAAGGTGAATGAGACCCGCGACCTGATGTTTGCCAAAAACCATGATTATGGCGAGGCTTGGCGGGACATGCGTGTTTCATCGATGACCGATCTGATCTTGATGAAATTGCATCGTGTAAAACAGATTGAGGACAATGATGGCCAAACTTTGGTATCGGAAGGATTACAAGCAAACTATCAAGATATGCTGAACTATGCAGTCTTTGCACTGATCAAATTAGGTTTGGCAAAATAACGAACAACATGACTTATACACAGAGCTATTCCCAAACAAAACAACCCAAACCTAATGTTTTATTATGGATTGCTAGAATTCTGGTTGGATTATTATTTATCTTCTCCGGATTGATAAAGGCCAATGATCCGATGGGATTTGGCTATAAGCTGCAAGAATACTTCCATGTCCTCAACCTTGGATTCCTAAGTGATTATGCCACTTGGATCGCTATTTTCCTTTGCGCTGTCGAGATCATCCTCGGTGGTCTGTTGATCCTGGGTGTAGCTGGCAAGAAGGTCGCGTGGGGCTTATTGCTCTTGATTATATTTTTTACCTTTTTGACCTTTTACTCTGCATTTTTTGAGGTAGTCAAATCTTGCGGCTGTTTTGGTGATGCCATTCCATTGACCCCTTGGCAATCTTTCTTTAAGGACCTCATTTTATTGATCCTGATCGTTTTTATCTTTATTAAAAGAGATCAGATCAAACCTTTCATTAGAAGTCTATTTACCAGAAACCTGTTGACTGCACTCATCATATTGGGTTCATTTGGTATTGGGATCTATACCTATTATTTCCTTCCATTTATAGATTTCCTTCCATACAAAGAAGGAAACAATGTCCCAGAACTGATGAAAGCGCCAGAAGGTGCTGAGCCTGATGTATTTGAACATATCTACGAGTTGAAGAATAAAACCACGAATGAGACGAAAAAGGTAACTGACAAAGAATACATGGGTCAGAAGCTGTGGGAGGATGAAAACTGGGAAGTTGTGGGTGATCCGCAGACTAGGTTGATCAAAAAAGGATATGAAGTAAAAATCCCTGATTTGATCATTACGGATATGGACGGTACGGATCGTACAGAGGAAGTGATCCAAAACCCATATTACAATTTTATTGTGGTAAGTACAGACCTTAAGAAGATGTCTCCTTTTGACTTAGCTGCATTAGACCGCATCAACACGACGATCAGGGACCTTTCTGAAGACTATAATATCAGGGCCGTTTTGGCGACTGCTTCATCTTCTGATGAAGTAAACTACCTGAATGACCAAATGGACCTTGTGCTGGAGACATTCTATGTGGATGCCGTTCCATTGAAAAGTATGGTCCGCGCAAACCCTGGGGTTATGCTGATGCTGAATGGTACCGTTGTAAAAAAATGGTCGCAGTACAATTTTCCTAGCAAACATGAGTTAATAACTAAATATCTAGACAAAGTAGAATGATTCAGCGACCAGTTTTCCTGATTGGCTTTATGGGAAGTGGGAAGACCACATGGGGAAAGAAATTGGCAAATGCCTTAGAGGCTCCTTTCGTGGACCTGGACCATGAAATTGTTGAGCATATCGGCATGAGCATCCCTGAATATTTTGCTTTACATGGCGAAAATAAGTTCAGGGAAATCGAAAGAGAAATATTGCATGCGCAAAAGGACAAATCTGGCATTATTTCTACGGGCGGTGGTACGCCATGTTACTTCGACAATATGGATTGGTTATTGGAAAATGGAACCGTCCTCTATCTGAAGCACAGCCCAAAATCCTTATGGAGCAGGTTAAGCCAATCTGATGTCAAAAAGAGACCGGCCTTGAAAGGCTTTACTGGGGATGAACTCTTGAACTTTATAGAGAGCAAACTGGAAGAAAGAAACCCATTCTATGATCGCGCACATATCTTGGTCGATCAAATCAATACACCTTTGGAGGACCTAGTCTCCTTGGTAAAAGCAAACATTGAATTACATGAGCAATAGATTCTACTCATCTATTTTTATCGCTGGAATGCTTGCACTGCTGTCCTCATCTTGTTTTAGGACAAATAGCTCGAGCAGTATAAGCAATATGCCACAGGTGGATCAGGTTTTCAACCTGAAGACAGTGGATGACCTTTACCATTTCCTGACTTACAATGAGAACTCCTACCCTTTGGTCAGTGCCCATCGTGGTGGTCCAAGTGATGGTTTTCCTGAGAATGCAATTCCGACATTTGCAGAGGTGGCCAGCAAGATGCCAGCCATCATTGAATGCGACATTGCCATGACCAAGGATTCTGTTCTGGTCCTGATGCACGATGAAACTTTAGACCGTACCACAACTGGAAAAGGACGGGTTTCCAATAAAACATATGAGGAACTGAAAGACCTCAAGCTAAAGGATAACAATGGCGAGCTGACAAACTACAGGATCCCTACCTTAGAAGATGCCTTGCAATGGGGTATCGGAAGGGTTATCTATACATTGGATGTCAAGAGATCGGTTCCTTATGAGAAGGTTATTGAATTGATCCGAAAGACAAAAGCAGAAGCGAACAGCATTATCATCACCTACTCGGCTAACCAAGCCGAGGTTGTGAACAGGTTGGCTCCAGATCTCATGATCTCGGCTACGATCAAAAACAGGGATGATCTGAACCGCCTAAGTGAACTGAGTATTCCAGACACCCGATTAATCGCTTTTGTGGGCACTCGCGAGCCAGATACTGCTCTATATACGATGTTGAGACAGCATGGGATTAAATCCATTTTAGGGACAATCGGCAACTTAGACCGATCGGCTGAAAAAGCGGGATACCAGCTATATGCTGATTTTATCGTTAGAGGAGCAGATGTGCTATCGACTGACAGACCCTTTGAAGCTTGGAAAGCATTGGATTTCTATATCAAAAAAAGAAACATAGAATCGCCTTTCATTAATTAATCTATTTTTCAGAGAAAATATAGCGTAAGCCTTGTTAATATAGATTAACAAGGCTTTTTATATGTTGTAACCCATATCCTACAAAAGATAAAATTTTATCAATACGAAAACATTATTAATTGCATCTTGTTGATTAGTTAAAAGAAAACAAGATTATTATGAAAAATTTACTACTAACATTAGCCTTATCAGTAGGCTGCTTATCCTATAGCACAGCACAGGTAGAAGTAAAAACCGTACCTCAATCTTCAGCGGATGTTGGTATGGCTCCGATCAGACAAGGAAATTGGATGATTGGTGGATCTGTAGGAAGTTTAGGATATAGCTTTGAAGGAGAATCCTTCAATATCCAGTTGAATCCACGTGCTGGATACTTTATTTCAGATGGTATTGCAATAGGTGCACAGGCAAATCTGGGTTTTACTTCGGGAAAAGATGACAACCCTAATAATTGGGGATATGGTATTTCACCATTTGTCCGTTATTACTTCCCTGGAGGCGCTAGCGCAACAGGTCGTTTCTTTGGACAGGGTGATGTCGGAATCGGCGGAAGCTCTGCAGGTGATGATGTATCGCTTAACCTGGGAGCAAATGTAGGTTATGCCCATTTCATAACACAAACTGTGGCATTGGAAGTTATGGCTGGTTACAATTATTCAAAAGCCAATATTAATGCTTCTGGAACTCAGAATGGCCTTGGATTATCAGTTGGTTTCCAGATTTATTTGCCAGGAAGAAACAGATAGTAGAATTAATACCTTTTCTGGTTTGACCAGATAAGATTTCAATCAAAAATTAAATTCCAAAAAAAAGCTTAGCGAAATTTCGCTAAGCTTTTTTTGCAATAAATAAAACAATAGTCTATTATTATTTTTTCATACTTCCTGTTTCGTTGAAGCGAATGTGCCAACTGAAGGCTTCTTCCAATAGATGTGGAGTATGTCCACCGCGCTGACAAGCACGGTCGAAGTAAGATTGTAATTCTTCTCTATAGTCTGGATGTACACAGTTGTCAATGATCTTCTGCGCCCTCTCCCTTGGTGCGAGACCGCGTAAATCTGCCAAACCGATATCTGTTACCAAGATGTCAACATCGTGCTCTGTATGGTCCGTATGGGACACCATAGGCAAGATATGCGAAATCTTGTTGTCCTTGGAAGCGGCTTGGGTCACGAAAATACTTAGATAGGCATTTCTCGCGAAATCTCCCGAACCTCCGATTCCATTCATGATCTTGGTCCCACCGATATGGGTAGAGTTCACATTTCCATAAATATCAAATTCAATAGCGGTATTGATGGCTATGATTCCCAAACGACGGATCAAACCTGGCGTATTGGAAATGTTCTGTGGACGAAGCACAAACTTGTCGCGGTATTTCTGAAGGTTATCAAATACCCTGTCATAGCATTCTTTGGAAACGGTAACCGATGATGCCGAAGCAAAGCTCAATTTTCCAGCATCCATTAAGTCAAATGCGGAATCCTGCAATACTTCAGAGAACATGGTCAGATCATAGAAATTACTATGTAAGAAACCGGTCAAAACGGCATTGGCTACTTTTCCGATTCCAGCCTGGATTGGAAGCAAACGATCTGATAAGTGTCCTAGGTTTACCTCCTCTTCGAAAAACTCCAGGATATGCTCAGCGATCTTGGTGGTTTTCTCATCAGGTGGAGCGATGTCCGCAGGGCTATCATGTTGACTGGTAAAGACAATGGCCGCTACTTTATCCGGATTTAAGGGAATGGTTTTCCTTCCGATCTTATTCCATGGTGCGACAATCGGGATTACATTTCTATGTGGGTAATCTTCCGCTTGGTAGATATCGTGGATTCCATAAACATTCTCATGGACCGAGGTATTGATTTCCAGGATTACTTTCTTGGCCAAGGCAGCGAATGTAACTGAATTTCCTACGGAAGTCGTTGGTACTACGCTTCCATCTCTGTCAATATAGGCTACTTCCAAAACGGCGATATCTACATCTGGAAGGTTTTTATTATGTAAGAGTTCGGCGCTTTCGCTCAAGTGCTGATCGATGAAAAGCACTTCACCATTATTGATTTTGCTTCTCAGGACAGGGTCTACCTGAAAGGGCATACGCTTTTTCAAGGCACCAGCTTCAGCAAGTTTCCCGTCGGTACCATGACCTAGGGATGCTCCTGTCATTAAAGTGATCTTAATATTTTCTTTTTTGGCGCGTTCTGCTAATGCGGGTAAGATGACCTTACTGTCTCCAGCCTTGGTGAATCCACTGGAGCCTACAACCATACCGTCTTCGATTAATTTGACAGCTTCTTCGGCAGTAGTAACTTTTTCTTTAAGTCTTTCAAGACGTATTCTGTCCAACATATCAATACATTTGTGTTCCCTCTAAAAGAGTGAGGCAATATTAGTCAATATTTTATTTATTAAATTATTCATAATAGCCAGTTACTTTTTTTGTACAAATAAAAAGTAACTGATTACTTACTAGACACATTTACTATAGATTCCTTGTGGATAGGATAAGAAATCGCCATAGATTGATGTTAGATGCTGTTAATTTAGAGCAAATGCGATAATATTCAAAAGATGTGGATATCTTTTTTTTAAAATATTTCAAAAATGTAAGGCAAACACTTGTGGCATGTGGTCCTCAAAACGCCCTTGTTTTGCTTTTCTCAAATAAAAACAGGAAATTTATGCCACATTAACGCCTCATCTGGATGCAAAAGGAATATATTGATAAATATTATATGACAGAAGTAGATACTTATGACAACAGTATCTATTGTCATCATGCAGTAATGGGTGACTCGGTTACTGAGCACTCACACAAAAAAGGTCAATTCCTTTATACGGAAGGTGGGGTTGTCTTTTTGAAGACAGCAGAGAAATCTTACTTTCTCCCTGCGCGCCACTATATCTGGATTCCCCCACATGTAAAACATAGCATTCACCCGAGTAGCTCCGAGGTGGTGATGAGAAACCTGTACTTTCCTAAGTACGAGACCGACACAGAATTTTTTGATAAGGTCAATATCTATCCGGTCAACGATCTATTGATCGAATTGATCATGTTTACAAACCGCTGGAACGGAAACATCTTTCCTGAGGAAGAACCTCGCTATTCTATTGCGAAAGCCTTCAAGCTTATCCTGCCTGAGCTTTCCCAAACGGAGTTGCCTTTGGCCCTTCCCTATCCTAAAAATGACAAGCTAAAGCAGATCATTAATTATCTGGAACAGAATATTGCCGAGAACATCAGTTTTAAGAGCCTGGCAGAGCATTTTGATATCTCCGAGAGGACATTGGCAAGATTGTTCCAGAAAGAACTGGCCATGTCGTATATTCAATACTTCACGATCTTAAGGATGCTGACCTCCTTGAAGCTCCTACTGGACGACAAACTTAGCGTGAATGAAGTGGCATTGCGAGTAGGATACAATAGCCTGCCTACCTTTAGCAATACCTTTAACAAGGTTATTGGCGTGCGTCCTAGTGAATATGTAAAAAACCGTAATTTACTTTTATAATCCTTAATAAATGAATTTCAAGACCATTATCGCCGGTTTGCTGCTGGGAACTATGTTTTCTTGCTCAGCAACCTCACAAGTCAACCAAAAAACAACCGTAAAAACCCCTAAACCTATTCAGTTATTTAATGGCAAGGATATCAAAGATTGGACTCCTAAGATTAGATTGCATGAAGTAGGCGACAACTATGCGAATACCTTCCGAGTTGAAGATGGGCTTTTGAAAGTCCGTTATGATGGATATGATGATTTTAACCAACAGTATGGACACTTAGCCTTCAATAAACCATATGGTTATTATGTGCTAAGGCTAGAATACAGGTTTGTAGGCGAACAGACCAAAGGTGGCGAAGGCTGGGCATGGGCCAATAGCGGCGCCATGTTGCATGGACAAGATCCTAAAACCATGTTGAAAGACCAAGACTTCCCGATCTCTATCGAAGGACAGCTCTTGGGCGGAAACGGTAAGGACGAACGCACGACTTCCAACCTATGTACCCCCGGAACCAATGTCGTAATTGACGATAATTTATTCACCCCACATTGTTTGAGCTCCAAATCGAAAACTTACCATGGTGACCAATGGGTAACCGCTGAGTTTGTCGTACTTGGAGATTCATTGATCCAGCACGTTCTGGATGGACAGGTAGTTTTGGAATACAACAAACCGCAAATTGGAGGTGGAAGTGCATCACCAGTGGATCCTAAGGTGAAACAAGATGGTAAATTATTGGACAAAGGCTATATCTATTTACAAAGTGAAAGCCATCCCATTGATTTCCGTAAAGTTGAACTTTATGACCTAGAATCCTACAAGGGTGACAAACAGAAATTAGATCAGGTTGTAAAATCGATCCTGAGCAAATAAGAAATATGCCCATAAAAAAAGCTGCGCTGACCAAAAGGTCAGCGCAGCTTTTTTTATGGTGCTCATGATATTCCACCTAGGAATACGGAACACAGAATCAGAAAAGTATACAAACAAGAAAAGGGATGTTTTAAAACACCCCTAAAATATTTTATAAAAAAAGCTTAGATTACGCTAATTTGTTAACGAATTTAGTCAACTTAGACTTGTTGTTAGAAGCTTTTTTCTTGTGGATAACATTCTTCTTTGCAAGACGATCAAGCATAGATACCACGCGTGGCAATAATTCTTTAGCTTCTTCTGCTGAAGTAGTGTTACGTAATTTCTTGATTGCGTTACGAGTAGTTTTCGCTTGGTAACGGTTTCTTAAACGCTTCGCAGCGTTAGCTCTAATTCTTTTGATTGACGATTTATGATTTGCCATTTCTCTTAGCTATATAATATTTTAAATCTTTTATACTTTATTTCGGACTGCAAAAATAGCACAGAAAATCTAATATTCAAAATCATTTTTAATTTTTCGAAATCATTATCTTTGCAAGATGCAAAAATTATCCATGGATCAGCTCAATCGAGTTGATGTTGAAACCTTTAAATCTCAAGAGAAAACTCCCTTGGTCATTGTTTTGGACAATGTGAGGAGCATGCACAATGTTGGCTCGGCCTTTCGTACTGCAGATGCCTTTGCTATCGATAAGATCGTTTTATGTGGTATTACTGCTACTCCACCGCATCGTGAAATTGAGAAAACAGCCTTGGGAGCAACCCAGTCCGTTACTTGGGAGTACGAAAAGGATAGTGTCGAAGCCATCAAAAAACTAAAAGCAGAAGGTTTTGAAGTTTATGCGATCGAACAAACCAACAATAGTGTCTCTTTAGAGACCTTTGAGCCTGTAACAAGCAAGAAGTATGCGGTAGTATTTGGCAATGAGGTGCATGGCGTGGAAGAGGATATCATTTCATTAGCCAATGGCACCTTAGAAATTCCTCAATTCGGAACAAAACATTCCTTCAATGTTTCTGTTACCATAGGTATAGTACTGTGGGATTTAATCAATAAAACCAAGTTTATTAAAAAATAACAAAATACCTACCTATCTGATTTTTAGAAGTCATATCAAAATAGTAGATTTGCGTTGCAAAAAATAAGACAAAATGAGTGTATTAGTAAATAAAGATTCCAAAGTAATCGTTCAAGGTTTTACCGGAAACGAAGGTACTTATCATGCGTCTCAAATGATTGAGTACGGTACAAACGTAGTAGGTGGTGTTACTCCTGGTAAAGGTGGCCAAACACACTTAGACCGCCCAGTATTCAACACAGTTCAAGATGCTGTTGATGCTACAGGTGCAAATGTTTCTATTATTTTTGTTCCACCTGCATTTGCTGCTGACGCTATCATGGAAGCTGCTGCTGCTGGTATTGCTTTAATTGTTTGTATTACCGAAGGTATTCCAACAAAAGACATGATTCAAGTAAAATCTTACTTGAGCGACAAAAACTCACGTTTAATCGGTCCTAACTGTCCTGGTATCATCACTGCTGAAGAAGCTAAGATCGGTATCATGCCAGGTTTCATCTTCAAAAAAGGTTCTGTAGGTGTTGTATCTAAATCAGGTACTTTAACTTACGAAGCAGTAGACCAAACTGTGAAAGCAGGATTAGGTATCACTACAGCAATCGGTATCGGTGGTGACCCTATCATTGGAACTACTACGAAAGAAGCTGTTGAATTGTTGATGAACGACCCTGAAACTAAAGGTATCATCATGATCGGTGAGATCGGTGGTGGTATGGAAGCTGAAGCTGCTCGTTGGATCAAGGAAAACGGAACTAAACCTGTTGTTGGTTTCATCGCTGGACAAACAGCGCCTCCAGGACGCCGTATGGGTCACGCTGGTGCTATCGTTGGTGGTGCAGATGATACTGCTGCTGCTAAGATGAAAATCATGGAAGAGTGCGGTATCCGTGTGGTTGAATCACCTGCTGAAATTGGAAAAGCAATTGCTGAAGAATTAGCTAAATAATTCTAACAGCGAAAATCATAAAGAAAGCCTGACTCAAATGAGCCAGGCTTTTTTATTAACTAAACAACGAAACTTAAGATTGTTCTGAAGGATCTTCTTCCTTTTCCTTTTTATCTTGCTGTGTACTTTCATAATGCTCAATCAATTGATTGAGTTCATTGAGATTGATATCCGATTTCAGATCAACAAACACTTGATCCTCATCGTCAGTGATGCCAAGCATTACACTTTTTATCCTATCCCCTTTTGTTTTTGTGTTGATGGAGATTTTTGAGCCGTCACTATAGATACTCATCAGCTCCTCGAAATCATTTTTCACCAGATAACTGTTGAATTTATCGTAAAGGTTGGAATTCCTTCCACCGCCTGAAACTGCCATCAATTTAATTTTCTTGATCTTTTTCAATGCCAGGGCTAGTGCAGGATCATCTTCACGCAATTCCCTGATCTTTCCACGGATAAATGTTTTCATCAGGATACCTGGAACATTGATTGATACAATTTCAGCATCAGCTGAGAGTTTAGTACCTTTTGCGAAATCCATGTTAGCACCCCTTTTGATCATGCAGCTCTGCATGCTGAAGAAAATAATAGCGGCACAAATAATTCCAATGTAGCGTTTCATAATGTTAGTGTTATTAAGGTTAGTTATCGTTATTGTTTACAAGGGCATTGATATCATCGTATTTTAAGGAACCGTCAAGGATCATAAAGACTGTTTCTTCGTCGGAGTTGATACTTAGCAAAAGGTTGTTCAGGAAATCACCTTCAACATTTTCAGCCAAGAACCGGATTTTGTCTCCATCAGAATTGATCACCAATAATTCTTCATATTTAAGGTTTCCAATGGCAGAACTAACTTCCTTTTGGATGGCAGAACCTGCGTTTTCAAAAACCAACATCTTGATGGAATTGATCTTGCTCAATAAGGGTTTGATGGTTTCCACATCGGCATCATTGATTTTCATTTTGTTCAACATCTTGAACATAGGTTTTCCAATCTTGATCGAAGTAACCCCTTTTTGTTCCTTATATTGCTCAAAGATTTGATCTAGCTTAGAGATCTGAGCCTGTGCCATGCTTGCCACAAATAGGCTGATTATTAACATGAACGTTTTCATAGTTTTCATTTTTTTAGATTTCAATTTTTAGATACTTAATGTTTTCAACACCCTCCATCCCTTTTTTCAGATTCGATGCCGCGAAATGTAGAGCTGTCTCAGTTACTTCAAGGGCTTTCTCTTCGTCATAGATCCTGACACCATTGACCTCCACATACAAATCCTCATCCGGACCGGGGTTTGTTTGCATAGTTTCTGGAACCTGCTCTTTTGACTTCCGTGTAGAGGCCAATTGCACGCTTTTTACAGGCTCCTTGCTTTCAACCTGGACACTCGGCCCCTTCAACTCAACTAGCTCTGCAGGAGTGCTCTTTGGCGACTCCACGTCCAGAGCCTTAGGACTTTCATGTGATACAGCAACTTTATTGATTGCCTGATTATCCTTTTGATCATTGAATTGACGGATCAAGAAAAAACCCAACAGCAATGAAGCCGCGATGCTAGTCAGCATGATGATCCTTCGAGACAATGGAATAATTTTCTTCTCAGCTGGCATTTCTTTTTCGGCCAGATCCATAAAGCTCTCAAAATCCCAGTCCATCTTTTCCTCGGGTTTTCTGAGCATGGAAAAGAATTCTTCATCTTCCAACTCTTTCAGCCTACGTTCTTCCTCCAGGGAAGATTTTCCTTCCCAGTATTTAGCTCTCAGCTTATCCAATTCTTCTCTTTTCATATTCAAAAACCTTAGTTAAGTTTATTCTTATGCTGTTTCTAGCTCTTGATAAATTCACCCTGACTGCATTTTCTTCAAGTCCTGCCATCTCGGCGATGTCTACGATTTCATACTCTTCAATATCCCTTAAGTACATCACCAACCTTTGCTTTTCCGGCAATTCATCGATCATTTTCAAGATTAGCTCTTTGGTCATCGCTGGATACTTTTCTTTTTGAACATCTGCGGACAATTGATTTAGATATTTCGCATGCCTTCCCAGTTTATCAATTTTGTTGTAAGCCATATTCCTGACCATTTGCATGGCAAAAGCTTCAATACTTTTCAACTGTGTCAATTGACCCCTCTGCTCCCACAGTTTCAGCATCACCTCTTGTACCAGATCATAAGCGTCTTCCTGATGTTCCAGAAACCTATTTGCAAACCGGTAAAGCTTATCCTTCAGGACAAATACCGTATTTTTAAAGGTCTCTTGGTTCATCATTATTATTGCTTATTTATTAACAAGACAGACTACGCTGCCCTTCTATTACATCAAAAAATAAAAAAACTGAAAAATAACCATAAATCACTTATTTTCAGCAACAAAAAATGCCAGAAGAAATTCTCCTGGCATTTAATTCTTTTGAAATCTACCTATTTCTTTTCATCTGCCGAAGGTCCATACAAACCTGGTACAGGAATATCTAACAACCTTAGGTAAACACTTAACTGACCTCTATGATGGATCAAATGATTATTGATGACAAAGCGAAGAGCGCCTAGTTTTGGCATTTCGCCTACCACATAGGTATCCACCCTCATCGTCCATTTGCTGAACCAATCCTCCTCAGGAAATTCATCTAAAGTTTTTTCATTCCTTTTATAGCCTTCATCCAATGATTTCTTAAGTTCCTCCACACTGCTCGGGTGAAATGGTTTATAGTCTGTTGCTAGGTTAAAATCGTTCTTCGTCAAAGCATCAGAAACCCAGTTATGGAGCTCAACAATATGCCCTGCTAAATTGCCTAATGACATGGATTTTTCATGAGGTTTAAAAGACAAGTCCTCATCTTTCAATCGATCTAAGATCCTTCTTGTGTTATTGGTTTCGCGCTCCAATTCTACCAAAAATCCTTCTTTAATGCTCATATAAATAATGTATTAATGTTAACCTAAGTTATCAAAAAAAGTATAACTTTAACCTTATTAAACTAAATTAAAAAACCTATCCAAATGAAGAAATTATTAATTCTTTGTATCCTTTTCCTCCTATTGGGTATACAAAGCAAAGGTCAGGATGCCAATGCCGATTATGTAAAAACGCATTATGACAAAACCGAACAGTACATCACCATGAGAGATGGTACACGGCTGTTCACCTCAATCTACAGCCCTAAAGACAAGTCGAAGAAATATCCTATCATGCTGAACCGAACTCCTTATACCGTTGCCCCCTATGGCGAAGGGAAATTCAAGGCCAGTTTAGGGAATTTTCCAGAGATGATGAAGAATGGCTATATCTTCGTCTATCAAGATGTACGTGGTAAATGGATGAGTGAAGGTACTTTTGAAGACATTCGCCCAACTAAAACCAAAGAAAACAAACATACAATTGATGAAAGTACGGATACTTATGACACCATAGATTGGTTGGTCAAGAATTTAAAAGGCAACAATGGTAAAGTTGGGATATATGGTATCTCCTACCCTGGCTTTTATTCTACGGTTAGTTTGGTCGGCAGTCACCCTGCCTTAAAGGCGGTTTCTCCACAAGCTCCAGTTACAGACTGGTTCATAGGCGACGATTTTCATCATGGAGGAGCCCTGTTCTTGGCTGATGCATTCCGATTCATGTATTCCTTTGATGCCCCAAGACCAAAACCTATTACCAATGAAAATGGACCAAAAGGATTCCAATTACCATCAAAAGACCTTTACAAATTCTTCTTGGACAACCCAACCCTATCTGGATTAAAGAATGAATATTTAAGCCATACCGTTAAGTTCTGGGACAATTTGGCTAAGCACAGCACCCTAGACACATTCTGGGTAGCAAGAACTATCACCAATCACCTAAACGACGTTAAACCTGCTGTAATGGTGGTTGGCGGGCTTTATGATGCAGAGGATACCTATGGCGCCTTTGAAACCTATAAGCAAATCGAAAAACGCAACAAAAAGAACAATTCCATTTTGGTCATGGGACCTTGGTTCCATGGCGGATGGGTTCGTGGAGAAGGTGATCATTTTGGTGACATCCGCTTTGGACAAAAAACAAGCTTGGACTACCAAAAGAAATTTGAAGCACCTTTCTTCGAATACTATCTAAAAGGTGAAGGTTCCTTCAATCCTGCGGAAGCCAATATCTTTTTCACAGGAGCCAATGAATGGAAGAATTTTGACCAATGGCCACCAAAGGATGCTCATACAAGTGAACTTTTCCTGAATGCAAACGGAAAGATTTCAAAGGCAGCAGACGATCAAGCTGAATCCTTCGTGGAATATGTGAGTGATCCAAAAAAACCTGTTCCATTTCAAGAAGGACTGATTGAAAACAGAACCAGGGAATATATGATCGCAGATCAACGTTTCGTGGCAAATCGCCCAGATGTAATTGTATTTGAGACTGAAACATTAACATCAGCTATCACCATGGCAGGTCCGGTTGTTGCAGACCTCAATGTATCCATGACGGGTACCGATGCAGACTTTATCGTTAAGATCATCGATGTATATCCAGACACTACTTCTGCAACATCTGCAGTGAACGAAAAGGTCGTAATGCCTAATTACCAAATGTTGGTAAGAGGAGAAATCTTACGCGGCAAGTTCCGTAATAGCTTCAGTAATCCAGAGGCATTCAAACCTAATGAAATCACGCCTGTGCGTGTTGTGCTTCCAGATGTAGCCCACACTTTCAAACCAGGCCACAAAATCATGGTGCAGATCCAACATACCTGGTTCCCATTAGCGGACAGAAATCCCAACCAATTTATGGATATCTACAAGGCTAAGGCTGAAGATTATATCAAGAACACCCATAAGTTATACTTTGACAAAAACCATCCAAGTAAAATCAAATTTGAAACTCTTGGAGATTTCAAGTTGTAAACTGGAAAACAATAGAAAGGGACGATTTAATTTCGTCCTTTTTTTTATGTCTTTGAAATACCATTCACAATTATTTGCACATTTATTGTAACGATTAATCTTGGTCATATACTTACTATTTGAATTTACACTAAAACAATATGAAAAAACTCATTCTTACTGCAATGGCATTTATGATGACTATTGCCTTATTTGCCCAGAACAAAGAGACATTCCTTTGGAAAATTTCCGGAAACGGGTTAAAAAAGGATTCGTATGTCCTTGGAACCATTCACATGGCATGTGGTCCTGATTTCAAAATGGAAGACAAAATAAAAGAAGCCGTAAAAACAACTGACCGTATTGCCCTAGAACTAAATGCTAGCAATCCAGAAACTGTAAAATCATTACAGGCCCATATCGGACCAGTACCAGGTTTCTTTGACGGCTTGGCTCCAGAAAAGAAACAACTGATCGATAGCGTACTAACCGCCAAGAACCTATCTCCAGCGATGTTGGATCAGGTAGGCCCAGCGGTCCTTATTTCACTTTTATCCATGCAGGCATTCGATTGTCAAGATCCTAGGGATATAAAATCCATGGAATTGGAATTGTTGAAATTGGATGGAGCTGCTGGCAAACCAGTTGACGAATTGGAAACAGCAGAATTTCAGATCAATCTCATGAACGAATTCTTCAAGGCGGAAGACCTTTATACCTATTTGAGGGATTTAGATAAAATGAAGGAACAAACTAAACAATTGGTTTCAAAATACTTCAATAATGAAGTTGGGCAAGTGGAAGAGTTGTTATTTAAGACATCTTCAATGAGCCCTGAAAAAGAGGAAATGATGTTGACCAAAAGAAACCAAGAATGGATAAACAAAATGCCTGAAATGATGAACAACAACTCAACTTTCTTTGCAGTTGGTGCAGGTCATTTATTAGGCAAAAATGGTGTCATTCAATTATTGAAGGACAAAGGATATAAAGTGACCCCTGTTCTTTAATCCAACGAAATAACCCTAAAAAAGCAAAGCGCTGATCGAATTCGATCAGCGCTTAATAATCAATCTGTTGTTTATCTATGATTTGACGATGCGTTTTACTTCATCGAACTCATCCTGAATTTCCTGACTCACAGGTTTTGATAATAAGGAAACAATGACAATGGTCAAAAAGCTCAAAATAAAGCCAGGGATCATTTCATAAACCTCCTTATAGTTGTGCGGAACATATACCCACAATAAAACTACGGCACCTCCAACTAACATTCCAAGCAATCCTGCCATAGCTGTGGTCCTTTTCCACAACAGGGATAATAATACTATCGGTCCAAAAGCTGCTCCGAATCCTGCCCATGCATTTCCAACCAAATTCAAAATACTATCTTTCGGATTTAGGGATAATAAAAGAGCAATTACTGCAACGATCAAAACAGACAGCCTGCTGACTTGCAACATGGTCTTTGCGGATGCTTGCTTATTGAAAAAGGTCCTATAGATATCTTCCGTCATGGAACTTGAAGTCACCAATAATTGAGAAGAAATGGTACTCATAACTGCAGCCAAGATAGCAGACAGCAAGAATCCACCGATCAATGGATGGAACAACACTCTGGAGGTATAGATAAAGATGGTTTCAGCCATCTCTTTTGAACCATCAAATTTAGTCATGGTAGCCGTATCAAATTTGGCTAAATAGGCAATACCAAATAGACCTACCAACATAGCTCCTCCCACGGTAAAGATCATCCAGGTAATCCCGATATTTCTTGCTTTTGGAATGTCCTTAACGTTATCAATAGCCATAAAACGAACCAAGATATGCGGTTGACCAAAATAGCCTAAGCCCCAAGCAAGTAAGGAAACTATGGAAATTGTGGTTGTCCCTTTAAACAAATCAAGGTAATCTGAATTTTTAGTATCGATAATATTAAAGGTTTCACCCAATCCACCGATCTGGGTAACCATCACGATAGGCAATATCACAAGAGCCGTAACCATAATGGTACCTTGCACGAAGTCTGTTAAGCTCACAGCTAAGAAACCGCCCAAGAAGGTATATAGAACCACGACAAAGGTCGTTACATACAAACCAGTATAATAATCCATATTAAAGGCCGATTCAAATAAACGTCCTCCTGAAACCATACCTGCAGAGGTATAAAGTGTAAAGAACACTAGAATAAATACAGAAGATGCGATTTTTAGCAATTGGGTCTTATCATGAAACCTGTTTTCAAAGAAGACAGGGATGGTAATGGAATTCTTGGCAACCTCCGTGTAAACCCTCAACCTTGGCGCTACTAAAACATAATTTAGAAATGCTCCCGTTGTCAATCCAATGGCTATCCAAGAACTGGATAATCCAGCGGCATACATGGCGCCGGGCAATCCCATCAATAACCAACCACTCATATCCGCAGCACCAGCTGACAATGCTGTTACTGCAGCGCCCATTTTACGACCTCCAATTAAAAACTCTTCTGAGTTACTCGTTGATTTCTTCCAGGAATAAAGCCCTATCAGAACCATTAATAGCATATAAAGGCCAATGGAAATTAATTCGTATGTATTCATGTAATAATTTTAATTTGTAAAGATGCTATAAAATTGCTGGAATTTCCATTCCTTTTAAACGATTAGTTAAAATATTATCCGCTTTAGCATTAGATTTCCCTAACTCCTTCAACAATTTGATGCCGTCAACCTCGTAAGGATATATTCCAAGTGCTTCGTCCAGAAGACTTAATGCTTCGTCCGATTTGTTTTCTTTTAAATTGATCAAGGCCCGGCTAACTAAATCGGATGATTTATAAAACAAAGTGGTATTCGCTTTTAATTTCTGATGAAATACCTTAGCGTCCTCCAATCTATTGTTATCAGCCAATAACCTGACTAACCTTTGGTTATATAGAGGCTCCAATCTGATCGGGTCACCACCTCTGACCATCAATTTGTCCAAGAACTCATTCAATTCCTTAGTTTTTCCCTGTTTGGCATAAACCTCAGCAAAAAGCAATTCAAACTCTGGTCTGTTTACTTGAGAAGCTTGCAAGGTACGATAGATCTGTTGTAGGTTTTTCAAGGCTTCATCATATTTTCCATTCGCAGTCAAAGCCTCAATATGTTGCGTACGGATCAAATAATTCTGTGGTTTCTGGGCCGCCAAATGTGATAGGACAGCAATCTCCTCCTCATATCCCAGCAATGATTTCTGCCAGGCTTTGAAAGTCTTGGAATCATCTTTTCTATCTCTTAAATAGGTGGATATTTCCGAACCATTTTTCACATATTCATCCGCTACATCCATGGCTTGCTTCAACATTCCGCGTTGGAAATAGAAATTCCTCAAGATTCCGGAGTTTTTAGCTTTCTCCATATAATCAACCTCGATATCATAGGCCTTTTTGAGCAAGGCTGCTTGGGCAGCTAAGTTATTAGGTTGAGTGGCCATAAGGATATTTCCCTCTACCGAATAAATAGGAGCATAATTGGCATCGATCGCCTTTGCCGCTTTCAATCGATTTGAAGCTTCATCATATTTACCTTCCGACAACAAATAATCTGCATAATCAACAAAAGCGGGTAAATATTGCTGATCATATTGTAGAGCCGTATCCAAGTAAGCATAAGCCTCCTTCAAGTCATTCTTCGCAGAATTTCTTGCCAGATTCACATAAACTTCTGACCAATTTGATGCCATGGCCTGTTTATCACCTGCCAAATATGCTTTTTCCTTGCTGATCATATCATCCAAAAAAGCATACATCTTGGGATCCTTGGTTTTCAGGTCGTTCAAGGTATTCATCGATTTAAAATCCAAGGGATGAACTTTAACCTTTTCAAAATAGGCTGGATAGGTCTGAGCTAAATATTCAGATTCATTGTTCTGCGAATAATAATCAAGGGTAAGGCCATTTTCCATGGCATTATAATAAAGCTCACGGATCTTTCTGTTCTGTTTATCCGTCAATACCTGTCCATGGAAAAGATGTACATATTCATGTAGGATTACGTTTCTTTCCTGAAAGGCACCACGTTCCACGTATTCAATGGCTGCTGCTCCAGAACCTACCCCACGGATATCCATCCACTGACGGTTGTCAAAGGTTGAATTAAACCTGAAATAAGGGGCTTTCATAGCTAAGGCCAAGTCGATGTGCAAGGGCGGTACAACAAATACACGATGCTGTTTTACCAGAAAAGGAAAATATACCGTAGAGGTATATAATTGATTCCAAGCCATACCTTTCGCAACATGACCAGGGTAATAGGCGAGATCAGGAAATACTTCCAGGAAATCGTCCATGTTGCTAATCTTAGGATTCTTTATTGCCGCACTTATACTTGGATAAGTATTTAGGTAAGGAATTCTCTTTGATTTGATTACTGCTGCCAAACCATTGTGCGCCGGTCCATAATGATGCTTTTCTTTTAAGATATTTAAGAAAATCTGCTCCGCTTTATCTAACCTCTGTTCTCGATCAGTAGCATCAAAATCACCATACAGCAGGGATGCTTTATGCATCTCCGGTAATACAGAATTTGGATGCGCTTTTACTATTTGATCCACCTTTTCAAGTGCCGCCTCAATTTTATTAGCAGTAAACAATTCATCAGCAGTTTCCAGCTCTTGTCTGATTGTTTTTTCATTTTCATCTACATAATCGGCATAGGTCAAATTGGTATGACCATTTCCCAGATGCCAATGCGACTGAAAATGCAATGGATTGAGCGCTAATGCAATTTCCCATTGGGCAACCATATCTCCTAATTGAGTGGCATCAATTCTCCTCCAAATAGCATATCCATAATAAAATCTGGCATCAGCGTTCAGCGGGTTTAACTTGAGGCCTTTTACCAAAACCTCTTCCGCATCCTTTGGTTTTTGATCCCAGAAGAAAACATCAGCTTTCAAAAAATACCCAGCCGCAAGGTTAGGCATTTTTTCAATAAGGCTATTGGCTAACGCTAAAGCTTCAGGGTACTTTTTCTGCAGCATCAAAGCTCTACCCAAAACCAGGTTTGTTTCGATGTCATTAGGATGCTTTTGCAATAGCGCTTTACTCATATGCTCAGCAGTTTCCAGTTCCCAAGCTTCAATTTTTAGAATGGCAAAGGCACGTTGTACTTTCAGGTCCGCCTGATCCTTTTTACTTAATTTTAAAAGATCCTTTTCTGCAGACTTGAAATCATTGTTAAGCCAATGGTATTTAAATTTTAAAACAGCTGCTTCTTGCGCATTGATATTTTTTCCAACTATTAATTCTTGATTCACCAAGTTCCATTCTCCGAGATCCAAGAGCTGATTTAAGGTAGCATATTTAGTTTTAGAACTTGAATGGAGTTCCTTAATGTACCTTGCTTTCTCTTGGTCAAGGAAGGTCCTGACCGCTTTCGTGTCATTGATGTAGTCTTGGGCATGTACAGAATTTACACTGACAAATAGAATAAGAATTAACCGTTTTAATAGCATAGTATGAGTGAAATAAATAGAAGCCAGCCCGAAGGGAAAGGCTGGCTCCGTTTAAAAAAAACACTAGTATTTAGCTGGTTGATCAGCTGCTGGTAAAGATTTTTTAATGAATTGACGAATATCTTCGTTCGCTTTGATTAGATCTTCTTTACGTAAGTACATCATGTGACCGCTTCTGTATCCAATCCAACTCATTCTTGATTTTAATTTACCGGAAGGATCCATTTGCCACATATTATATTTAGCATTGAAATAATCACATGCAGCATCATAGTAACCTGACTGCACCATTAAATGCAAGTAAGGGTTAGCTGCCATCGCTTGTCTTAAGTTATAACCTGTTTTGTCATTGCTACTATCCCAAGGATGAACAGGACCAAACATATTATATTTAACATCTGCTTTATAGTTCAGCTCATTAGTATAATAATAATTAATGGCCGGAGTAAATGAATGTAACCATGATGTAATTTCCGAGTTATAATCTGGGCGTTCCCCACCGTCACGGAAGTCAATTCCAATATATCTGGAATCCAAGCGACCTACAGTTTTACCTTGATCACGTAATAACTCTTTCCAGTATAATGCAGTTGGGATATCCAAATTATTCTGTGTAATTACAGTTTCAGACAATCCAGAATATTTGGAATACTGCTTGATAATTTCGGATTTTTCTGCTGCACTAATGCTAGATCCTTTCGCTATCGCTGGTAAAAGCTTTTCAATAGTGAACTTCTCTACCTCTGGAAGAAACTCTTCTAAATCTCTGTTTTGCAATTCCGGACCTAGTTTTTTATGATACCAAGCTGTAGCAGAGTAATAAGGTAAAAAGTTAGCTTTTTCAACAGCACCTTCTCTCTTAATACCTAATTCAGTAGGAGAAACCAAGATTACTCCATTCAAGTACATCCATTGTGCATTTTGTAATTCTAGGGCTAATCCAGAAACACGGGTAGTACCATAACTTTCACCAATTAAATATTTAGGGGATGCCCAACGGTTGTTTCTAGTCACAAAGGTATTGATCCATTCCGCTAGATATTTGATATCAGCATTCACTCCAAAGAAAAGAGAACGATCAGCTTTTTCATCTAAAATACGGGAATAACCGGTATTGATTGGATCAATGTACACGATGTCAGCCACATCCAAGATTGAATATGGGTTTTCCTTAACACCATATGGCTGTAATGGATAACCTTCATCATCTATGTTTAAAATTCTTGGACCTGTGTATGCCAAATGCATCCAAACTGAACCAGAACCAGGACCACCGTTGAAGGAAATTACCAAAGGTCTCTTTGCGCGGTTACTGATATCATCACGGGTGTAATAGGTGAAGTGTACAGTCGCTAAAACATTGCCTTTTTGATCCCAAACGGGTTGTGTTCCGGTCTTTGCTGTATAGCCAAATTTCTGTCCATTTGCAGTAACACTGTGTTTTGTAACAATTGTGCTATCTGCTAATGGCATTCGTTGAGCCTGCACAGCAATCGCCATAATTAGTGCTGATAAAATTAAAATGTATCTTTTCATTGTGTTTATATTGTTGATAATTGATTACAATCGAAATTTATAAATTATTGTCTTGTATCCCAAAATACTCTTTCCAGCATACTTGCTTTCTGCTTGATATTTGGGTTATTGTTTGCTTCAGATTGCGCGTACAATAATGACCTCGGAACTTCATCATAAATTGCAGTTGGTTTTTTCAAAGGTGTCAATGCAGGGTATCCAGTTCTTCTATAATCTGCCCATGGCTCACCTACTACTCCAAAATTGGCAATGTACTTTTCGGTAATGATCTGCTCCAGTTTTTGCTGATTGGTTCCTGCCAAAGTTCCCTTGCTAGCCATATAGGTAGCCAAACTTGCCGCTGGTAATTTACTGTCGTCAAATGAAGCTTTGATCCCTGCGGCATAAAAGGTTTGCGCCTGTGCTGCTGCTCCGTTCATCAATGCTGCCTCAGCACGGATAAAATTATACTCCGCAAAGGTCAACAATCGAGCTGGGGCTTCACCACCATATGCAATAGCTCCTGTTTGCAATGCACCTTTGGAATCTACCATGCTAGAATTGAAGGAGGTTACATTTCCATATAAATACTCATGTAATCTGGAATACTCACTGGAAATATTCGCATCCATTACACTGGAACCTTTATAGGTTTTTGGATTCGAAAAATAAGGGAACGGCGTAAAATACTTCTCGCGACGCGGATCTTGATTGCTGTTCATCAGATCGACGATATAGCGATTAGGCAAGAACTGATTCCGGAACTGACCCGATTCGATACTGTAAATCGGATTCTGACGTTGGGGAGAATTTAAGAAGTTCATAATGAAACCATCCTCATTGCTAGCAAAGAATTTTGCGCCTGAATTGATCAGCTCATTCATCTTGGTTTTGGAGAAGTTAGGATCTTTTGCTGAATAATGCAGGTAAATTCTCAATTTTAAGGTGTTTCCAAATTTCTCCCATTTTTCCTTGGATGCTGCCCAGCTGTTTGAAGCATAAATGGAAGTAAACGAATTTGGAGAAAGAACAGATGTCCCGGCATTGATATCTGCAATTCCTTCGTCGATTAAACGGATCAAATCTTTATAGATCAATTCATCATCGTCTACCTCTGGTTTTAAGTTCTCTTCAAACATTGAAGCATTAAAATAAGGAACATCTCCCCAGGCATCTACTGTTACTTGATATACATAAGCTTTCAAAAGTTTGGCTACGCCCGCATAATGTGGACTTCCCTCTTCGGTAGCCTGTTTGATCAAAACAGATATATCACTTAATGTCGTTCCGAAAATGGTTACCCATTCTCCATTCATATCTGAATCGTTAATATTATATCTTTCTGACTCCTTAAAGGCCACGTGGCCTTGAACTGGTCCTTGACCACTAAACTGTTGAACAAATAAATTTCCAACGCGCATTACATCACTAGCTCCAAAGAAACCGACATTTACGGTAACTGAAGGCAGTAGTTGATTAATCCCAACTTTTGTTACGTTATTAGGATCGTCATTTACATCTAAAAATGAACTACATGAGCTTACTCCTAATAATGTTGCGACTGTTAATAAACTAAATATCTTTTTCATGTTGTTTCAATTTTACAAGCTAAACCTTACACTTCCACCAATCGTTCTAGGTGTAGGACTGAATCCAAACTCCAATCCCCTCGCATTACTGATACCTAACAAGTTTTGTTCTGGATCTAGGTGTGGGAAATTTGGAGCATAGGTAAACAAGTTCCGACCATAAACCGAAATATTTACTCCTTTAATAAAGTTCTGTCCTTCCAACCATTTTGTTGGCAACTTATAGGAAAGATTAGCCTCTCTTAATTTTACAAAGGTTGCATCCAATACATACCCTTCCCAGGCTACATATTTACCTTGTAAGCTATAGTATTGTTGAGCCGAAACGTGAGTGGTATTTGCTGAACCATCTTCATAAACACCTTCGAATAGATATGGCTTATTCACATTACCGGAAGCATCAATACGTTCAAATTCCGCTGTTTCTTCTGCCACACCTTGGATTCTTAAATCTCCAATGGTTCTTGACATCACATCGCCTTTATATTTGAAATCAACCAAGAAGGATAAGGTCAAGTCTTTATAATTAAAGTCATTGGTCCATCCCAAATTGAATTTAGGGTTAGGATTTCCTACTTTTTGAACATTGGTTGTTGGCTTAGGCAATCCATTGGCATTGATGATCATTCTACCTTGGTCATCCCTTTGATAGCCATTTGACCAGATCTGTCCATATTCCTGTCCTGCTACCAATCTAATATTTGGAGAGGTAAATCCACCAATGGAGATATTGCTTACTCCCGGTGCCAATTCCTCAACAATGGATTTGAATTTTGTAAAGTTTAGACCTGATCTCCAAGTGAAGTTCTCCTTTTGCACAGGCACTAAGTTCAACATCAATTCTACACCTTTGGTCGATAAACTACCAGCATTGGTTACCATCGAGGTATAACCCGATGAAGACGGAGCAGGTACGGCAAAGATTAAGTTACGGGTATCTCTTTCGTATACTGACCCCTCAAAACTAACCCTACCGTTGTAAAATGATAAATCTAATCCCAATTCATACTCTCTCGTAAATTCTGGTCTTAATTCTTTATTCCCAGCACTATTATTCAAGGTATAACCAGCTAAGCCATTAAATGGAAAGCTTACCAAGGTTGAAACGAAACCATCAGAAGCACTTGCTCTACCAAAATAGGTATTGGTAGCATACGGTTCTGTTCCTTTACCCACTTCACCTACGTTTGCACGTACTTTAGCCATGGTCAGAACATTCGATTTCAAACTTGGGAATGCCTCTGTCAACACTAAACTCACTGCTGCTGCTGGATAAAAGATGGAACGATTTCCTTTTGATAGGGTAGATGAAAAGTCATTCCTAGCCTTCACGTTCAAGGATAAATAGGATTTATAATCCATCACCACATCCGCAAATACCCCTACTTGTCTGTTCTGATTGATGTTTCCTGAAGTATTATAGGTCAAGAAGTTACTTTGGTTATCAAAATCTGGCAATACAATACCTAAACCCGTAGACTGTAAAGTATTTCTATTGTTTGCAATCATTTCATTACCCACCGTAGCGATCAAATTCCAGTTATCAAAAACCTTCTTATTTGCCGTTAAGGTAAAATAGGAGTTGATATTTTTCATTGACACATTACGGTCTTGAACACCACCGGCTCCAGCTGAGCTCGTATTACCATTACTGCGGATACCTTTATTATCAAAGCCTTTGGATACCATACTGAAAACATCGGCACCCACTTTTAAATCGGCTGTTAACCATTCAAGAAAATCATATTTCAGGTTGATGTTACCATAGAAACGATTAACCTCATTGTTATTTCTAACATTTTCGATCGACCAGTATGGATGATCCTCTGGCGCAAACCATAATTGGTTTCCTTCCGCATTTTTAAATGGTAAATTGGTCAAATCATAACTTCTTGGTGTATAGATACCTCTCCAAAGCGGATTGGCACCTTGGTTACCAGCCTGAGTTCGATCGGATACGTTATTTACATAAGAAAATGAAGTACCTACTTTAAATTTCTCGGTAAGATCCGTTGAAGCATTGACAGAAATGTTATTTCTGGTTAGCTTATTACTAGGTATTAGACCAGTTTCAACAGTATAACCGTAGGATACGCGATAATCATATTTTTCTCCAGAACCCGTAAAGCTTAAATCGTTTACAGAACTTACAGAATTTTGTAAGATATCACTGATATTATCAGGATAGGCCTGTAGATTTTCTTTCTCACCAAACCAGTTGGTTACCTCTTGTCCAGCTATTTTTGGTCCCCAAGAACCCGTTACAGAGTTATTATAAATTCCGTTACTACCTTGCGCATATTCATTTTGAAAGGCTGGCATTCTGGAAACAATCCCAACACCTGTGTTGGTACCAACAGAAATTTGATTCTTAACTCCTTTCTTAGCCTTCTTGGTAGTAATCAAGATTACTCCGGAAGCAGCTCTCGAACCATAAAGAACGGTAGCGGCAGCACCCTTCAGAACACTCATGGATTCGATATCCTGAGGGTTGATATCCGAAATACGACTAGAATTGATAACACCGGAGTTACCTGAGTTACCACCACCAGAATTATCCAAAGGAATACCATCTACCACATATAAGGGTTGGTTACTTCCTGTGAAAGTAGAGAAACCTCTAATCGTAATATTAGAACCTCCAAATCCACCACCTGCACCGCTAACTTGTACACCTGATAATCTACCAGCAAGTGCATTGGTCACATCTGGAGTAGGAGCTTTGGAAAGCTCATCAGCTTTAACTTCTGCTACCCCATATCCCAATGTCTTACGATCACGTTTAATACCAAATGAGGTAACCACAACCTCTTCAATATTGGTGGATGAATTTTCTATCAATACAATCTTCATCTGTGAAGCTGTGTTGATTGGCACTTCCTTCGTTTCATAACTCATATGACTGATGACCAAGATCCCTTTTGCTTTCCCCGTTTGAAAAGAGAATTTACCTTCCTCATCAGACTTTGCACCTTCATTGGTGCCTTTAACCAAAATAGAAGCATTTGAAACTGGAGCACCTTGCTCATCCACTAACTGTCCCCTAACGGTAACCTGTTGCGCCAATTCAAAAGAATAATCCAGATTCGATTCTATTTTATCTGTTTTCCAAAGATAGTGAGGCGTGGCCTCAGCTTGCGCCATGAACAATATTGAACTCGAACAAAGTACAAGTTTTAAGAATTTCATAGGCTTTAGGTAATTTATGTTTGGAACGTCATTAGGTTTATTCCATCTCATAATTTAAGTTTTTATATAAATTGTTATTAGTAAATTATTGTTTTAATTATTATGCAACTAAAAGCAGCTAAGGTGGCAATGATTTGTTTTCCATAAACATCATAAAATAGGTTAATTCAAAAAAAGCTTAATATTATATAATAGGTCTCCACACCTATCTGATTAATTAAATTGAAATGTCGGCAAAGTGAAATTTTGGCTTATCGGCTAATTATTGAATCCAAGATATAAAAAAAAATAATCCATAAAATAGTCGAGATAAAGATATTTTGGAAGTTGAATAGATAAGTAAACGAATGGACAAAATAGGTTTATATCCAAAATTAAATTACGTCACAAACTTGCTATAATCTATCAAAAACGTAGATTTATTATCCATATCCAGTAAAAGCAAGGAGGTATATGGCCAAAACCATACATTTATTGAAAAATGTTAAATATTGGACAACCCTTGAAAATTAAAATTATATAACTAATATTAACCTTAGGATTTATTAAATTCTAAAAAGCATTCAGTAAAAGTTCCTGTGATTCATTTTCCTAATAGAATAATATAAAAGTAGCGGAAAGATAGAAGGTATTTGGAAGGAAGGATAGGTTTGCATCAGGATGGAAGGGATGGTTTTGAACCAGGATGCAAAGGATGAGAGGATGGACCAAGAACTGGAAACGGACCAGGATTTATGGGATTAGAGGATATTCCAGGATCATGATTACAATATCCCACGTGGAAGGCCCTAATACCGTATTTTCGCAACACAATGCGCCCTAAGCTGACCTTGACCGTGATGGACAATATCCCGCCCTGAACGGCTCCGGTACCTTATTGGCGTATGGGCATACCCACCGGCATGCCCTTCCCTGCTGCACGGATATATACATATAGAATACCCCCTAAAAACAGAAAGCCCGCTGTCTGTTGACAGCGGGCTCCCGTATAAAATTAGGCACCGACCTACTCTCCCACCTGTTACGGCAATACCATC